>JAAZIA010000045.1 GCA_012510445.1 Bacteroidales bacterium | reverse complement strand
CTTGCCCAGTGCTCCCATTCCGCTTACTTTCACAACTTCTATGCGTGTGCCTTTGGGAATATGGGTGTGGGCGTTGTATGAAGAGATGAAGATCTTTTCAAACCCCAGTCGGTTGGCCTCGGCAATCCTGCGTTCCAGGTGAGGCACGGGACGGATTTCACCGCTCAAACCCACTTCTGCCGCAAAACACCACCGGGCTGGAATGGCCAGGTCAAAAGCCGAGGAAAGGATGGCGCTGACTACAGCCAGGTCGGTGGCCGGATCGGTGACTTTCAAGCCCCCGGCCATATTCAAAAACACATCCTTGGTGGCCAAGCGGAACCCTGCCCGTTTTTCCAGCACGGCCAAGAGCATGTTCATCCTGCGGATATCAAACCCGGTAGCTGAGCGTTGCGGTGTTCCGTAGGCAGCTGTACTCACGAGTGCCTGCGTTTCAATTAAAAACGGACGCGTACCGTCCACCATAGCCGCTACTGCCATGCCGCTCAGGTTTTCTTCGTGCATGGGAATAAGCATTTCCGAAGGATTTTTCACTTCCCGCAGCCCCGTTTGTGTCATTTCAAAAATGGCCAACTCTGCCGTGGAACCGTATCGGTTCTTAAAGCTGCGCAACATCCGGTACGTATGGGTGTTGTCCCCTTCAAATTGCAACACCACATCCACAATGTGTTCAAGGACTTTGGGCCCTGCAATGCTGCCGTCTTTTGTAATGTGTCCCACCAAAATGACCGGAGTATGGGTCTCTTTAGCATAGCGCAACAGCGTGGCGGCACATTCCCTAACCTGGGTCACACTGCCCGGCGAAGAGTCCAGCAGTTGCGAATATACCGTCTGAATGGAGTCAATAATAAGTAAGGCCGGTTTGATTTCACGGGCACGTTCCAAAATGTTCTCCAACATGGTCTCGCACAGTACCAGACAGTTGTCGGCACCCACAGAGGGGGTTGCAGAGGCCGGAGCGGCGGAAGGACTGTCGGCAGGGGCGGCGGGAGTCGCAGAAGCTGCAACGGTAGCGGGTGCCAGACGCTCGGCACGCATACGGATTTGACGGGCCGATTCCTCGCCCGACACGTACAGCGTAAGCAAATGCGGGGCGTGCAACGGAATTTGCAAACTAAGGGTGGATTTTCCTATACCCGGCTCTCCGCCAATCAGGATAACTGACCCCGGAACCAGGCCGCCTCCCAGCAGACGGTCCAGCTCGGCATTATGCAAAGAGATCCGCTCCTGATCCTGTGTGGAAATCTGTCCAACGGGAATGGCACGGGCTCCTGTAGACACCTTTGCTCCGGTAGACCTGCTCCCGGCAGTAGGCGGTGCTTGTATTATTTCTTCTACAAATGTGTTCCATTCCCCGCAAGACGGGCATCGGCCCAGCCATTTAGCAGATTCGGTTCCGCAATTGTTACAAAACCATGCTTTTTTTACTTTACCCATAGTACAAAGATAATTTATTCTATCTTTAATTTTATGAACAAATAGTAAAGATAATTACATATGATACGCACACTTTTTATCCAAATTCTATTCATCACCCTTTTTACAGGGGGTATATATGCTCAGAGTAAAGAGCCGGCTGTACAAGAAAAAGCACCCATCATTGGTTTATCGGCTACGTACGAAACGGGACAAAACTCTGTTCCCAATACATACATCATTGCCGTAAGAAAAGCAGGCGGAATTCCTGTAGTCCTACCTGTTACAGATGACCCGGAAATCATTTTGCGCATGGTAGAGGCCATAGACGGCCTTATCCTTACAGGGGGTGAAGACCTGGACCCTTTGCGTTGGTATGGAGAAGAGCCTCTTCCTGCCATGGGAGCCATTGTTCCCATAAGGGATTTTTTTGATATCCACCTGGCCAGAACGGCTGTGGAACAAGGAATTCCCGTATTGGGCATTTGCCGAGGAGAACAAACCTTGAATGTGGCTTTTGGAGGCACACTGTATCAAGACATTCCTTCTCAGGTACGTTCTGACACACCGGTGAAGCACAACCAGAGGGCTCCCAGAGAATACGGATCGCATACCATCACGGTCACAGAAGGAACGGTGTTGCACAATCTCTTAAAAGACGTATTGGAAAAAGACAACACGTTTCGCGTAAACTCATACCATCACCAAGCCGTAAAAGACCTGGCTCCGGGCTTTATAATAAGTGCGTATGCCAAGGACGGAGTCCCCGAAGCCATAGAAATGATGGGTAATCCCCATGTACTTGGCGTGCAATTCCATCCGGAAGGACCGGTATCACAAGGAGATCACGCGTTGTTGCCACTCTTCCGCCATGTAGTAGAAGCCGCCCGTTAAACAATTATAACATCATAGTTTTCCGTTATTAAAGGCTTCGTAGGCAGAAAGGTCAAGCAACCCGTGACCGGACAAGTTGAACAGAATCACTTTTTCTTTGCCTTCTTCTTTAGCCTTAAGGGCTTCGTCAATGGCTGCCGCAATAGCATGGGTAGATTCCGGTGCCGGAATAATGCCCTCTGCCCGGGCAAAGAGGGTACCCACTTCAAAGCACCTGTGCTGATCTATGGCAACGGCTCTTATTACCTTGTCTTTCAACAATTGGCTCATGATGGCTCCTGCGCCGTGGTACCGCAGGCCTCCGGCATGGATGGCATCGGGTTGGTAATCGGCCCCTAGGGTATACATAGGAATAAGAGGGGTAAGTCCCGCTGTATCTCCGTAGTCGTAACGGAACGTTCCTTTAGTAAGCTTGGGGCATCCGGAACTCTCTGCTGCAATAAAATCAAACGTAGCTTCGCCTGCCAGCTGGTGACGTAAGAACGGCAGGCTGATTCCTCCAAAGTTGGAGCCGCCGCCAAAACATCCGATTATGGTATCGGGGTAATCATCAGCCAAGTGGAATTGGCGTTCTGCCTCTAACCCTATGATGGTTTGGTGCAACATAACCATGTTAAGTACACTTCCCAGGGTGTATTTTGAGTTAGGGCGGGTTGCAGCCCTTTCACACGCCTCGGAAATGGCCATACCCAACGTTCCCGGAGTATTGGGATTTTCGGCCAGAAACTTCCGTCCGGCTTCTGTGGTTGTTCCGGGAGAAGCATGTACCTTACCGCCGTACGTTTGCATTACTATTTTTCTGTACGGCTTCTGCTCATAACTTAAGCGTACCATAAAAACTTCTACATCCAGTCCAAAATGCTTTCCGGCAATGCTTATGGCAGTCCCCCACTGACCGGCTCCCGTTTCTGTTGTCAGATGCTTAACGCCTTCCACCTTGTTGTAATAAGCTTGTGGTAATGCCGTATTCAGCTTATGAGAACCCACGGGAGAAACGCTTTCGTTCTTAAAATAAATTCTAGCCGGTGTATCCAATGCTTTTTCCAAACCACTGGCCCTAACCAACGGGCTGGGACGGTATATTTTATACAACGTGCGAACCTCTTCCGGAATCACTATCCATCGTTCTTTAGAGAACTCTTGTTCTATCAATCCTTTGGCAAAAAGAGGCTCCAGATCTGAAGGCTGTAAAGGTTGCCGGGTAGCAGGGTGTAACATAGGTTGCAACGCCGGTAAATCTGCCAGTACGTTGTACCATGCTTTGGGGACCTGATGGTCGGGGAGCAGAAATTTTTTAGTTGTTTTCATGCGTTTTTGTAATAAAAAAGCCCCCTTGCGTTGCAAGAGGGCTAAAAGGTTAATAAAAGTTGAATGTTCAGACTATGCCACAGATGCCACGCGGAAGGATTTTCCTCCGAGCCACCACCATCTGTTAATCATAGCTGTTTGTTTCATGGCTCTGCAAATATACTAAAGTTTTGTTTTTACAACTCCCTTCGGGCTCGAATAAAACGATCTTTTCCGTGAAAATCTTTATGCAACTGAATTTGCGTATAGCCTTTTTGTTCAAATAACCTGCACAATTCTTCTCCATACGCCTCGTTAATTTCTACGAGTAAAACACCTTGCGGACGTAAAAAATGTTTCCCTACGTCTGCCAAATGCCGATAATGTACCAAAGGGTCTTCATTGGGAACAAACAAAGCTTCGTCGGGTTCAAAGATTAACACGTGGTGTTTCATGTGTTCCTTTTCTTTTTCCGTTACATAAGGTGGGTTAGAAACCAGCAAGTTAACAACCCCTCCGGTCAGGCCCATCCGATTAGCAGCTGTTGACATCCCTTCTGTATCTGACAAATCGGCCTGGAAGAACCGTACGTTTGTTGTATTCAAGAGTGCATTTTTTTTGGCCACTTCCAGAACATCGTAGTTGTTATCAAAAGCAAATACAGAGGTATGTGGCACGGCATTTTTTAAAGCAATGGCCAGGCAACCGCTGCCCGTGCAGGCATCCAATACCGTACCGTTAGCAAACGATACAGCCATTTGCCACAATTGTTCCGTTTCCGGACGCGGTATTAAAACACGTTCGTCTACCTGAATTTGGCAACCTCCAAAAGTGACCTGTCCTAAAATATACTGGAGCGGTCTTCCGGCTGCCGCCTGATCTACCGCTATCATTAAAGGTCTAAGCTCTTCCGGTCCAAGCAAATAGTCTTCATGGGTGTAATACCAATAGCCGGGTATAGACGCTATTCCGTCCAATAAACTGCTTATAAAAAGCTGCAGTGCCGGCGCCTCGTACTGATCTTTCAGACGAATGGCAGCGTATTCTTTAAAAATCTTTATGTTCATTAACGGCAAATTCTATCATGTAATCCAAGAACTCCCTTAAGGTCATACCGGCGGCTTCTATTTCTTGTGGAACCAGGCTTTGGGTTGTCATACCGGGAACGGTATTTACTTCCAGGAAAAACAGCTCTGATCCGCGTAAAATATAATCTGCCCGTACTACCCCTCGGCATAACAAAGCATCGTATATAACAGAAGTAGTGTTTTGTACAAGTTGGGTCATTTCCTTAGAAATACGTGCCGGTGTAATCTCGCTGGAAGCTCCTTTGTACTTGGCCGGGTAATCAAAAAAGCCGCTGGCGCTGTGAGAAACAATTTCAGTTACCGGTAAGATGAATTCCTTGGCAGCCGTTTTCATCATTCCGTTGGTTACTTCTATTCCTTCAATACACTCTTCTATCAATACCACCCGATCTTCCTGCATAGCACGTTCTACAGCAGGCAGCAAGTCTGCCATGGTACATACCTTGGAAATTCCAAAACTGGAACCTCCTGCCGCCGGTTTTACAAACCAAGGTAAGGGGCCCAGCACTTCTTTAGCCCGGTCTTGCCAAGAGTCGTTCCATGACCTTTTTGTAACATGTACTTCCTTTGGCATACGAACACCCAACGGGCGCAAAACACTCTTGCACGCATATTTATCAAACGTCAACAAAGCTGTTCCGGCCGAACATCCCGTATGAGGAATACCCAACATCTGCAAATAAGAGATAAACAAGCCGTCTTCTCCGGGTGTACCGTGTATCATCAATACCACCACAGAAAAAGAGATTTTTTCTCCTTCCCACTGCAGGGTAAAATCGTTTTTGTCTATTTGAACAGGCACCGTAGCTTTTCCGTTCACAGCAACCAGTTTCCAACTGCTGTTATAGATGTCTATTTCAAATACGTTTCGTTCCGGGGACAGCAAGTGTTTTGCTGTATTTTTCCCGCTTAAAATGGATATTTCACGTTCAGAGGAACTTCCTCCGTACACCAAAGCAATGTTCATGGTCAGTTAAAGAAACCGTCACTACGACGTTGTTGCCAATCCAGATCCTGATCGGAACCATCGCAGTCCAAAGAGATGTTAAATCCCGGAGGAGCAGGGAACACATCTTCTTCGGAAAATCCCAAGGACGGATCGTTCATAATTTTTTTCATAAATATTCCCCATATGGGCAAAGCCATATTGGAACCTCCACCCAGAGCAAGCGATTCAAAGTGCACTTGCCTGTCCTCGGCTCCCACCCAAACACCGGCTGTGAGGTTAGGGGTAATCCCCATGAACCATCCGTCTGCTTGGTCGTTGGTTGTTCCTGTTTTTCCGGCAATGGCCCCGGAAGGCAGGTACAAGGCCCTTATTCGAATGGCCGTTCCCTCGTTAACTACTCCCTGCAACAGGTTGATCATAAGGTAGGCTGTGTGCTCTCCTATGGCTTCTCGCTTACGGGGACTAAAGGCTCCCAGCAAATTACCGCTGTTGTCTTCAATACGCGTTACCAAAAACGGTTCCACATACACCCCCCTATTGGCAAAGGTGTTGTAAGCGGCTACCATTTCAAACAGCCGTAAATCTGCCGGTCCCAGGCACAAAGAAACCACAGGGTCCAGGTGACTTTTGATCCCCAGTTTATGGCTCATGGCCACCATGGCCTCGGGTCCAAATTGTTTCATAAGGTAAGCCGAAATGTTGTTGCTGCTTCTGGTAAGCCCCCATTTTAAAGTAACACGTCTGCCAATCCACTCCTCTCTATCCACACTTTCCGGTGTCCAGGTGGTATCTCCTACAATAAACGTTTGCGGCACATTTACCACCTGATCGCAAGGGGTCCAACCCTCTTGCATGGCCAGTGAGTATAGAAACGGCTTGATGGTAGACCCTACCTGCCTTCTTCCCTGGCGTGCATTGTCGTATTTAAAATACCTGTAATTAGGACCTCCTACATAAGCTTTCACATGACCTGTAGCCGGTTCCATAGCCATAAGCGCCCCTCGTAGGAACGATTTGTAATGCATAATGGAATCGAGCGGGGTGAGTACCGTATCTGTGGCATACGCCCCGTCTTTACCATTCCAGGAAAAAACACGCATAGGGGTTTTTGTGCGGAAGGCCAGATCAATATCATCGTCTGTAGCATCGATGGCTTTCATATTTCGGTACCTGTCACTCCAGCGAATGGCCTGTCTTATCACTAAATTTCTAATTTCCTCCGGAACATCGTCAGAAAACGGTCTGTTTTTCTTGTACCTCAGCTCGCGTTGAAAAGTAGGCTGAAGGTACGTACCCAAATGCTCTTCTATTGCATGATTGGCATAAAACTGCATACGGGCATTTATAGTAGTGTAAATTTTAAGTCCGTCCCTGTCCAGATCATACACAGATCCGTCGGGCTTTTTGTTTTTATTCAACCATCCGTACAGAGGATCGTTTTCCCACATATCCAGGTCTGCCAGATAATGTTCTTGGTATGTATAATTTTTTCGTTCGGGAGGACCGGCCGCCATTACCCTTCGCAACATATCCCGGAAGTAGGGGGCTAAGCCGGCATTGTGGTCTTGTGTAGAATAGTTGAGTACAATAGGCAACTCCATAAGAGAATCTGCTGTTGCCCTGTCTAGGAACTTGTATTTTTTCATCTGCGAGAGTACGTAATTTCTTCTGCGCAAAGAATAATCGTAATTTAAAACGGGGTTATAACGAGTAGGTTTGTTTACCATACCTACCAATGTGGCCGCTTCTTCTACATTCAGCTGCGAAGGATGTTTATCAAAAAAAGTAGAAGAGGCCGTTCGAATACCGTAAGCATTGCTGCCAAAAAAGACAGAGTTCAAGTACATGGTCAGCAACTCTTCTTTGGTGTAGTTACGCTCCAGTTTTACGGCTGTTATCCACTCTTTCATTTTAATAACCAGCATTTTAAAAGCATTACCCCCGGGGAAACGGTATTGCGTAGTATCTCTGGGGTATAGTGTTTTAGCCACTTGCTGGGTAATGGTACTTCCTCCTCCTGCACTCGACTGCCTTAGCAAAATGGATTTTACGGCTACTCTGGCCAATGCCCTGAAATCTATACCTGAATGTTTGTAAAACCGTATGTCTTCCGTAGCAATGGTCGCTTGTTTTAACGCTATGGGTAAATCTTCGTATTGTACATAGGAACGGTTCTCTATATGATAAGTGGCAATAACCACTCCGTCTTCTGAAATAAGTTCCGTAGCCAGGTTGGTTTGCGGATTTTCCAAGACACGAAAAGAGGGGATATTGGTAAACGCGCCTACCAAAAACAGCATAAGGGAAAGGCCCACCAAAGAAGTCAGCACTATGATCCACAGCCACTTAATGATTGTTTTCTTTGTTTTTTCTTTCATATAGCAAACATGTAATGGAGCAAAATTACATATAAATATTTGGAATATACCTTATATTATGTCTTACTTTGCAAAGTCTGATTAGAACGTGTATGAAGAAAAACTTGGTTATTGTAGAGTCGCCGGCAAAGGCTAAGACCATTGTAGCGGCGCTGGGAGAAGGATATGAGGTTACATCAAGTTTTGGTCACATAAGGGACCTGTCTAAAAACAAACTTGGAATAGACCTTGATAAGGGATTTACCCCAAAATACGTGGTAGCCCCGGAAAAAAAAGAATTGGTAAAGAAGCTTACCAAAGCCTCTCAAGAGGCTTCATTGGTATGGCTTGCCTCTGATGAAGACCGTGAGGGAGAAGCCATTGCATGGCATTTAAAAGAAGCGCTAAACATTCCTGATGAGAAGGTCAGGCGTATTGCTTTTCACGAAATCACTAAAGAAGCCATCCAAAAAGCCGTTGAGAATCCCAGGAACATTGATATGAATCTGGTGCTGGCCCAACAAGCACGCCGCATCCTGGACCGATTGGTAGGTTACGAATTATCCCCTGTTCTCTGGAAAAAGGTAAAGCCGGGACTGTCTGCCGGAAGGGTACAGTCTGTAGCCGTACGTCTGGTAGTAGACCGTGAACGGGAGATTATACAATATAAGCCTTCTTCTTCTTTTAGGGTAGAAGGGTTGTTCACTTGTCCAACAAAAGATACAGAGCCTTTCAGAGCGCTGTTAAACAAAAGATTTTCTTCTGCACAACAGGCGTTGGAGTTTCTTACCTCTAGCATCGGAGCCACATATGTTGTCACAGAAGTAGAGAAGAAAAAAGGACGCAAAAGTCCTGCTCCACCTTTTACTACTTCTACCTTACAGCAAGAGGCTGCCCGCAAATTGGGCTTTACCGTAGGCAGAACCATGAGCATAGCTCAAAGTCTGTACGAATCGGGACACATTACTTATATGCGTACCGACTCTACACAACTTTCCAAACTGGCTTTAGGAGTAGCCAAAAAAGTTGTCACAGAAGTGTATGGTCCGGAATATAGTAAAACCCGACAGTACGCTACCCGATCTAAGAGTGCCCAAGAAGCTCACGAAGCCATCCGACCTACTTTTCTGGAAACAACCCAGATCAAAGGCAGCGCAGCAGAACAAAAACTGTATGAACTGATCAGAAAAAGAACGCTGGCCTCACAAATGGCAGATGCACAAATTGATAAAACACAAATTACCATAAAAGACAGCAAAACAACAGAAGCGTATACGGCTACCGGCGAGGTAATTGTTTTTGACGGTTTCCTGAAGGTATATAGAGAGTCTGTTGACGAGGAGCAGGAAAACAACGATAACAAGACGGGAAGGTTGCCGATTTTGCAAAAAGACGATGCATTGGACGCATCTCACATACTTGCCGTACAGCGTTTTACACAACCCCCATTCCGTTATACAGAAGCCAGTCTGGTCAAGAAAATGGAAGAACTGGGCATTGGACGTCCTTCTACTTATGCACCTACCATTTCTACTATTTTGCAAAGAAATTACGTAATCAAAGCAGATCGGCCGGGTAAAAAACGCAAGTATCTGGAAATTTTACTTAAAGAGGGGCAGGTTACAGAGAAAGAGCGTACAGAAAAATATGGAGAAGAAAGGGGGAAGCTGTGTCCGGAAGACATAGGCATTTTGGTAAATGATTTTCTTACCGAACATTTTCCTTCCATAGTAGATTATCATTTTACGGCCAGGGTAGAAGAAGATTTTGACCTTATAGCCTCGGGGAAACGGGTCTGGAATCACATGCTGGACGATTTCTACGGTCCGTTCCGCAAAACATTAGATACAGCATTGGAAACCACGCGTCCCGATAACGAAGAACGGCTGCTGGGTACAGACCCGGTTTCCGGCAAACCGGTATTGGTAAGGTTTGGCAAATACGGAGCTATGGCCCAATTGGGAGATCGTGAAGACCCGGAAAAACGGTATGCCGGATTGCGCAAAGGCCAGCTGCTGGAGTCCATTACACTGGAAGAAGCCTTACAGCTGTTTCGCTTGCCCCGTGAGCTGGGCCTGTATAAAGAAAGCACCGTTGTTGTGACTACTGGCCGTTATGGTCCTTATGTGAAATGGGACGGCAAAAATGTATCCTTGGACAAAACGGACGATCCCTATTCCGTATCGCTGGAAAAAGCCATCTTGCTTATTGAACAAGCTGCAGAACGTGAAGCACAAAAATACGTTTTGGAATTCCCGGAAGAAGGTATACAAGTACTCCGAGGTCGTTACGGACCTTACATCAAATACAACAAAAAGAATTATAGAATTCCTAAAGGAACAGACCCGGAAAACTTGACCCTTGAAGACTGCCGGGCCCTTATTCAAAAGAAAGAACATGAGCCAAAAAAGGGTAAAAAATGATTGTTTATTTCCATTGGAGCATCTCTCTGCAGAGGCCCTTTGTGAAAACATGCCGTCTTGTACAGCATTCCTGGTCTTTGCAGGCAGCGCCGGTGGTGTACATAAAGTATTAAAAAAATTGTACCGGCAAAGCCACGAGCGCGTTTTCTATACAGAAGATCCGTTGCTTAACAAAATACCGATTGTGCTAGCTGCAGCTGAAAAAGGGAATATTCCCGTTATCGTATTATACGCAGACAACACTCCGCAAGCACATGCGTTCCTTCAAGGAAAACAACGCGTTAGCCTGGTGTCGCGTGGCAAAGAAACACCCGGATTCCTGGAAGATCTATGTGAAAAACCGGTTCCCGAATACTTTTCCTGGATAGGTTTTCAACGCTATTTTACACAACCTGCCTTTATGGGCTCTTTGGCAGATCATGGTATGGAAACCTTACGCCTGGGTGATTTCAGAGAGGACCCTTTGGCTGCAGAGCCTTTGCTTCGCGAGGCAACACACCATTTTTTAGACATGCGCTCTGTCCGCCATGCAGATTTACCGGATGGCATTTGCACTTCTCCCAACGGCCTGTATTCAGAAGAAATATGTACCCTGGCTCGCTATATGGGATTGTCGCGTAATTTCCGTATGGCCGTTATCTATGGATATCCGGCCTCTTGTCCGGAAGGTTCACAAGCGGCACAATTGACGGCTCAAGTACTCTGGCACTTGACAGAAGGGTTAGCTGTATCTGTTAACGAACACCCGGCAGACAACCCGGAAGGGTTCCAAAAAAAGGCCGTGCAGATGGGAGAGGACGGTCAGGAACTCATTTTTTTTCAATCAGAAAAAAGCGGTCGATGGTGGATGGAACTTCCAAATAGTAAGTACCCTGCCAAACCAAGCTACATAGCATGCTCTGTCAACGAATACGTAATGGCATGCAGGGGGGAAATCCCTATGAAATGGCTGTTTTACTATCAAAAGTCTAATAATTTTTCATAACTTTACGCATCTAACGAAAAATTATTATGTCTAAGTACCCTATTGACGACACAGACCAGAAGATATTGGCTTTTCTGGTTAAGAACGCCCGTATGCCTTTCCTTGAAATTGCACGTGAGTGCGGAGTCTCGGGAGCGGCCATTCACCAACGGGTTAAAAAAATGGAAGCACTGGGAATAATTACAGGTTCCCGATTGCTTGTAAAACCAAAAACGCTGGGCTTGAATGTGTGTGCTTTTGTGGGCATTCAGTTGGCTCAAGCCAATCAATACCCCACTGTGATTGAAGCACTCAAAAGCATCTCTGAAGTAGTAGAATGTCATTTTGTAACCGGGAAGTATGCTTTGTGGCTTAAATTGTATTGTCGTGACCACGACCACTTGATGGAAGTACTTATTGACATTATACGTAACATACCCTCGGTTATACAAACAGAAACACTAATCTCTCTAGATCAGGCGATTGAGCGCCAGGTTTGGGTTAAACAATGACAGACAACAAAAAAGACATACTTATCCGCAATGCCCTTGTTTCTGTATATCACAAAGAGGGATTAGAGCCTGTCATCCATGAATTGGTACAAGCCGGCGTTCAATTGTATGCTACCGGAGGAACGCTCACTTACTTGCAAGAATTGGGAGCAAATCCTATATCCGTGGAAGAACTCACCGGGTTCCCGGCCCTTCTGGAAGGACGTGTAAAAACATTGCACCCTAAAGTTTTTGGAGGAATACTGGCACGACGTGATCACTCGGCAGATAAAAAAGACCTGGAGCGTCTGGACACCCCTCTTTTTGATTTGGTTATTGTGGACCTGTATCCGTTTAGTGAAACGGTAACAAACAACCGTTCTCACGAAGAGATCGTAGAGAAAATTGATATTGGGGGTTTGTCGCTCCTTAGAGCCGCCGCCAAAAATTATGAAAATGTATTGGTTGTGCCTGACAGGTCGCTCTACGGAATCCTGTTGGCCTTGCTGCAATCCGGTAAAGTCGGCTCTACATTACAGGAGCGAAAAGTTTTTGCAACGCATGCATTTAGAATAAGCTGCAAGTACGATTCGGAAATTTTCCGGTATTTCAACCAAGACATGGAACTTCCTGTCTTTAGTTACTGTCTGGACAACCAGCCCATAACCTTGCGGTATGGAGAAAACCCGCATCAACAGGCTTTGTTTTTCAATGACCGGGACAACTTCCCAAAACAATTGCATGGCAAAGAAATTTCGTACAACAACTTACTGGATACTCAGGCAGCACTACAGCTGATTTCTGATTTTGAAGAAACTACGGTTGCCATCCTCAAACATAACAACGCTTGCGGGTGTGCCACTCACAAAGACCTTGTCACGGCCTGGAAACGAGCTTTACGAGCAGATCCCCTGAGCGCTTTTGGGGGAATAGCCGTTACCAACCGCACCGTAACAGAAGCTCTGGCCCAAGAAATGAACACACTTTTTCTGGAGATTGTTCTGGCTCCCGCATTTGAACCAAGAGCACAAGAGATTCTTAAAGAGAAGAAAAACAGAATCCTTCTGGTATATGATCCACACCTTTCTTTATCAACAAAAGAGTTCCGATCCTTACTGGGAGGCGTAATAATACAAGATACAGACACTATAACGGAACAGGATTTTTCAAACCTTCGTGTTACCCAAAAGGCTCCCGGAAAGCAGCAGATGAAAGACCTGCTGTTTGCCAACATATTAGTAAAACATACCCGGTCCAATGCCATTGTCCTGGCAAAAGACGGCATGCTGCTAGCGGCAGGTATGGGACAAACTTCGCGTGTAGATGCCCTTAAGCAAGCCCTCATAAAAGCTAAAGAAAACAACCTTTCTCTGCAAGGTGCCGTAATGGCTTCGGATGCATTTTTCCCTTTTCCGGACTGTGTAGAGCTGGCATACAAAGAAGGTATAACAGCCGTTATACAACCGGGCGGTTCTGTAAAAGACCAACTAAGTATTGATTTTTGTAACAACCACTACATGGCTATGATCCATACAGGAATACGCCATTTTAAACACTAGATACAACCTTATGGCTTTTTCTTTTTTAACCCAAAAATTGGCCATTGATCTGGGTACCGCCAATACCATTATTATTCACAACGATAGAATTGTAGTGGATGAGCCTTCCATTGTAGCCATTGATCAAAATACGGGAAAACCTCTGGCCATTGGAAAAACAGCCCGACTCATGCAGGGGAAAACCCACGAAAACATCAAGACCGTGCGCCCTTTGAAAGACGGGGTTATAGCCGATTTTAATGCGGCAGAGCAAATGGTCCGAGGCATGATTAAAATGATCAATCCAAAGAACAAGTTTTTTATGCCCAGCCTGCGGATGGTCGTTTGCATTCCCTCCGGAAGCACAGAAGTAGAAATCCGTGCCGTGCGCGATTCATCTGAACATGCCGGGGGTCGTGATGTATATATGATTTACGAACCTATGGCCGCCGCCCTGGGGATTGGCATAGACGTAACGGCTCCGGAAGGCAATATGGTAGTGGACATTGGCGGGGGTACTACAGAAATTGCCGTGATTGCACTGGGAGGTATTGTATGCAACCAAAGCATACGGGTAGCCGGCGATGTATTCACCCAGGAAATCCAACAATACATGCGGCACCAGCACAACATCAAGATTGGAGAACGTACGGCAGAAGATATCAAGATTAGTGTAGGTTCTGCACTGTCGGAACTGAATGAACAACCCGACCCTATGCTGGTTCGAGGCCCCAATTTAATGACCGCCCTTCCGGTTGAAGTTTCTGTAACCAGCCAGGAAATAGCCCATTGTTTAGACAAATCTTTGGCTAAGATAGAAACAGCTGTGTTGTCTGTTTTGGAACAAACTCCACCGGAACTGTATTCAGACATCGTACAAAGAGGTATCTTCCTAACCGGTGGGGGAGCGTTACTGCGTGGGGTTGATAAACGTTTACAAGATAAAATTAACATTCCGTTCCACATATCGGAGGGACCGCTTCACTCCGTAGCAAGAGGAACGGGAATTGCCTTGAAGAACATTGGGAATTTCCCATTTTTACTCAGATAAAAACAGAGGTTGTGCATGGCAGGCCTGCCTTATTTGCTAAAAAAAATATTGGTGCTGCTGCTGTTCGTAGCATTGCAGTCGGCAGCTATTATTTTGCTTGTTAATAACAGTTATTTTCAACAAAATGCAGTCTTAAACGTAGTACGCAAATGGCAGGTGAAATGTTGGGATAAACGCTCTTCCTGGATAGCCTTCACCAATCTCAGGATTACAAACGATGAACTTAGCAGGGAAAACGTTGCCCTTAAGGCAGAACTCGCCAGGCTTTCTGCTCTGGAACATATTTGGCGTGCAGAAAAAGAAGGAAATCTTTCTGCTTCCGATACGTTTTCTTTCATTCCCGCCCTGGTCATAAAGAACTCGGTCAACCAACGCCACAACCACCTTATTATTAACAAAGGACAGGCAGACGGAATCCGACCGGATATGGGAGTTATAGGATCGCACGGTATTGTAGGTATTATTTCCTACGTTACAGAGCATTACTCCATGGTGATTTCCTTACTTAATATACAACAGCGTTTTACAGCAGAACATAAAAAATCGGGAACGTTTGGAACGTTACGTTGGAACGGAAATCATTACAAAAGAATACACCTTTCAGAGATTCCACAACATACAGAGGTATCAACAGGAGATACAGTGGTCAGCAGCCCGTTTTCTTTACTTTTTCCGGACGGCATTCCTCTTGGAACCGTCAGGTCTTCCAGTCTAAAACAAGGAACTTCATTAGAGCTTGAAATTGAGTTGTTTCAAGACTTTAAAACCTTACGGTACGTACAAGTGGTTTCCGGGAGCAGAGAAGAAGAGCTGCGCATAATTACTGAAAAAGAACAAGAGGCTTTATGAGTAACAGCATAAGATACGCATTGTTTTTTCTGCTCATCTTAATAGGTCAGCTTCTGTTGTTTGAGCCACTGGATCTGGGACTGTATCTATACCCCATGCCGTACCTTCTTTTTTTACTTCTCTTTCCCTGTACGTATTCTACCGGCAGCTTAATGTTATGGGCTTTTGCCTTTGGCTTTCTTCTGGACTTGCTGGGAGCAGGTGTGATGGGATTGCACACCTCTTCTTTTGTAGTTGCTGCTGCTGTCAGGAACGGCTTGGTTAAAGCCGTCACCGTCAAAGGGGATTTAGATAATGTTACTGTCCCCGGTTTTACTCAATTTGGAACTGTGCGCTTTGCATTGTTTGTTTTGTTATGCGTAGCTGTCCATCATACTGTATACTTCTTTCTAGAAGCTTTAAGCTTTATTCAGTTTTGGCATACCCTGGCTCGTCTATTGGGTAGCCTATTATTGAGTACCCTCTTGATCTTGCTTTTCAAAAAAACATTTTTTGAGAAAAGGAGGTAGAGGTTATGGAACAGAGAGTCAGACAAAAAAACATCATCCTTGCTTTCTTTATTGCATGCCTGCTTTTGCTTATCGGCCGTCTTGTGTTTCTTCAGCTTATTAATAAAGAGTATAAAATAACAGCTTCCAACAACGTGCTTAGGTACGAAATCATTTATCCTTCGCGAGGCCTGATCTATGACCGTAACGGCCATTTACTGGCAGAAAACCGTGCGGCTTACGACATACTTATTACCCCCAGAGAGCTTAAGTCTTTTGACACAACCGATTTTTGTTCCATTTTTAATCTAAGCAAAGAACGGTTGCAACATTTACTAGCAGAGGTAGATAAAAGAAGGCAGCTTATTGGATACCAGTCTGTTACATTTTTAAGACAAGTGAGTAATAAACAGTATGCGCATTTTTTAGAAAAATCCTATAAGTTCCCCGGATTTTCTGTGCAAACACGCAGCGTACGTAATTATCCTTCCCACATCTGCGGAAATTTATTGGGATATATAGTAGAAGCAGACAGGGCTTTTCTGGATGAAAACCCGGAATACCGTGCCGGCGATTATATAGGAAAAACAGGATTGGAAGAATCCTATGAAGCATGGCTAAAAGGAGAAAAAGGATACTCCATATTCCTACGTGACGTTCATAACCGCATTAAATCGCCCTATGAAGAAGGATCCTATGACAAAGCATCCGTTCCCGGTAAAGATTTGGTAACTACCATTGACCTCTCTCTGCAATTGTTTGGAGAAGAACTCATGAAAAACAAAGTGGGTTCTGTTATTGCTTTAGATCCGACCAACGGAGAAATCCTAACCCTTATTACTTCCCCCGGTTTACCCACACAATACCTAACTCATTTTGGCGCTTATTATTCGCAAATCATATCGAATCCTTTGAAGCCGCTTTTTAACCGTTCCCTTATGTCTGCGTATCCGCCCGGCTCTGTTTTTAAGTTGGTCAACGGCCTTATTGCATTACAAGAAGGGGTTATTGTACCCGAAACGCGCTTTTCATGCTACATGGGATACCATGTAGGGTCACTTACCGTTGGATGTCATGCTCACCCGTCGCCTGCCAACCTGGAACAGTCTGTCATGATGTCCTGCAATGCTTATTATTGTAATGTCCTACGCAACATCCTGGACAATCCCGTTTATGAAAACATTGCCCAATCTATGGATAAATGGCAAGACTATGTAAAAAGCTTTGGTTTTGGTACGCGTTTGGGTATTGATATTCCGGGAGAGCTCACCGGGTCTATACCCGGGAGCGATTTATACAACAAACTTTATGGGAAACGAGGCTGGAGATCACTTACGGTCATTTCTTTATCTATCGGACAAGGAGAAATTGGCACCACCCCGCTCCAACTGGCCAACTTAGCGGCCATCATGGCAAACAGAGGCCATTATTACACACCGCATTTGATAAAAAACTTACCGGAAAATGCGCTCTTTAAGCCCCGGATACAACAACACCAAACCTTGGTTGACCCGGAACATTTTGCCCCTATGGTAGAAGGTATGTACCAGGCCGTAAACGCTCCTGCAGGCTCCGGAGCAACGGCCCGTCTGGCAGCCATTCCGGGAGTAGAGTTATGCGGTAAAACAGGTACTGCACAAAATCCCCACGGAGAAGACCACTCTGTATTTATCTGTTTTGCTCCAAAAGAAGACCCTAAAATAGCCGTAGCCGTATATATAGAAAAAGGGGGCTTTGGTGCTTCACAAGCGGCTCCCGTAGCATCGCTTCTGGTTGAAAAATACCTAACGGGAGAGGTTCATCCGTCCCGTACATGGTTGTACGAAAGAACTTTGGAACAAGACTTAGTAAGCCGTCATTTGGAATGAGAAGAGGAAGAGAATATACGTTTGTTAAAAACTTGGACTGGTGGACAATAGCTGCCTATCTGGTCCTTGTGTTTGTTGGCTGGTTGAGTGTGTTTTCTGCCGTTTATGACCCGGAACACAGCCGCATTTTTGATACTACGCAACGGTACGGAATGCAATTGATATGGATACTCGGGTCCTGGCTTCTTGCTTTCATTGTTTTGCTTATTCCGGCACGAACGTATTTGTTATACTCTAACCTCATCTATTTCCTGGGAATCTTATTGTTAATTTCCGTCCTGTTTTTGGGGGTAGAGCGTAGTGGATCCCGTTCCTGGATTATGTTGGGGCCCGTCCAGTTTCAACCTGCAGAAATGGCTAAGGTGTTTGTTTCTGTTGGATTGGCAGGAGTCATGAGCCGTCCCCACTTTCACATCCAAAGCAGCAGGGGCCTGCTGCAAGCTGCTTTTCTTATCCTTTTGCCGGCAGTTCTAATTGTACTGGAAAAAGAAGCAGGCTTGGCTATAGTAATGTCTGCTTTTATCATTGTCCTATACCGGGAAGGACTTTCCGGATGGGTTCCGTTTATGGGCATTGTAGCTGTTGTACTCTTCCTCTTGTCCATCTTATGGGAACCCATTCACACTCTTTGGCTTTGTCTGGGGATTAGTTTTTTTATAGGTTTTTTGGAATCTCGGGAAAAGAGATCGGCACTTATTATACTGGCTTCATTTGCCGGAGTTTATTTCCTTATTCCTCTGCTATTGCGGTTTTTTTCCGTTGACTTATTTTCTCATATGGCACGTTATCAATGGTTTTTGGCCCTCACGGCCGTGCTGTCGGTAATTTTACTTATTATTGCCTTCCGAAAGAAATTAACGTTCCTTAAAATACTGATCCCTGTTTTTATAGCTTGTGTACTATTTGTCTTTTCTGTTGACTATTTATTCAACAAAGTACTTAAGCCTCACCAACAAGCCCGCATAGAAACGCTCTTGGGTATTGATGATGATATATACGGTAGCGGTTATAACGTTTATCAATCCAAAGTAGCCATTGGATCGGGTGGGTTTTCCGGGAAAGGTTTTTTGCAAGGAACGCAAACCAAATACAATTTTGTTCCGGAACAAAGTACCGATTTTATTTTCTGTTCTATTGGTGAAGAATGGGGATTTTTAGGAACCTTGTTTGTCCTTTCCTTATATGCTTTTTTACTTATTCGTATTGTACAAATATCTGAAAGGCAACGGCATCCGTTTGGGCGCATTTACGGTTACGGCGTAGCTGCTTGTATATTTTTCCATATTTTCATTAACATTGGAATGACTATTGGCATTGCCCCCGTTATTGGAATTACCCTACCGTTTATAAGCTACGGAGGTTCTTCGTTATGGACTTTTACATTACTTTTGTTTATTTTGCTGAAATTAGACGCAACCAATCATTGAAAATAATTTTATAACATCATATATGGCACGATCATTTACAGAAAGACACATGGGGCCCCGTCCCGAGCAAATACAAGAAATGCTGCAATTTGTAGGGGTTGAATCTATGGAAGAACTCATTGAGAAAACGGTTCCGGCAAACATTCGTATGAAGGAACCGTTGCCTTTGGAAGAAGGGTTGAGTGAGTATGAATTTACCAAACACTTAAAAGCCATGGCAGCTAAAAACCTGCCTTTCAGGTCGCTCATAGGAATGGGTTACTACGGCACGGCAAGTTTTCCCGTTGTGTTACGGAACATTTTTGAAAATCCGGCATGGTACACTTCGTATACTCCTTATCAATCAGAGATTTCACAAGGAAGGCTTCAGGCTTTGTTCAATTACCAAACCATGATATGCAGCCTAACAGGATTCAACCTGTCCAACAGCTCGCTTCTTGACGAGTCCACCGCTGCGGCAGAAGCCATGCGCATGATGCAAGACCTGCGTCCCAGAGCTTTTGTTAAAGAAGGAAGAAACGCCGTTTTGGTTGACAAGAATGTATTTCCCCAAACGCTGGCCGTTATAGAAACACGGGCATTGGGGCTGGGCATAGAGGTTATCCCGGAAGATTTGGAAAGCAACCCCTTGGACGCCCTTGAAAAACATGCTTCCCGTATTTTTGGAGTGGTAGTTCAATACCCCGGAGCAGATGGAAAAATATGTGATCACAGTGCGTTATGTAAAGAGGCTCATGAAAAGCAACTGATGGTAACCGCTGTCTGTGACTTGTTGTCTTTAGCCGTACTTAAAGAGCCGGCCGCTTGGGGTGCAGACATAGCAGCAGGGTGTGCTCAGCGTTTTGGCTTGCCCATGGGTTTTGGTGGACCTACTGCCGGATACATTGCCTGCGATGAAAAATACCGCCGCAACCTGCCGGGACGGATTGTAGGGCTTTCTGTTGATAGGTTAGGCAACCAAGCTTACCGGCTGGCTTTACAAACCAGGGAACAACACATCAAACGCGAACGAGCCACGTCTAATATTTGTACGGCAACTGCTCTGATGGCTACTATGGCAGGAATGTACGCTGTGTATCATGGCAGTGACGGCATTAAAAACATTGCACAAAACGGCAGAAATTATGCCCACGCAGCAGCACAGGCATTTACAAAGCAAGGTATCACAATAAAACACAAACATTTTTTTGACACCATAGAAGTTACGGGAGTAGATACAGAGCGTATACGGGCTGCTGCAGAAGCTTCTATGATTAATTTCTTCTATCCCAACAAAGATACGGTAAGGATTTCTTTTGATGAACTAACCACCCCGGCAGAGCTGAAAGAAGTGTTGCGTGTTTTTGATATTGATATAGAAGGAGAATTGCCGGCTCTTCAAATTCCCGCATTTATGGAAAGAGAGCAGGCTGCCTTAAGGGAACCCATATTCAACACGTACCACTCAGAAACAGAGATGATGCGTTACATCAAAATGTTGGAAACAAGGGATATTTCTTTGGCTCACTCCATGATCCCCCTAGGTTCCTGTACTATGAAGCTAAATGCAGCGGCAGAAATGATGCCACTCAGCTGGTCTGAATGGAATTCCATACATCCGTTTGCCCCTTCTTGGCAAGTAGAAGGATACCTGCAATTGATAAAAGAGCTGGAACATCAACTGTCTGTAATTACAGGTCTGGATGCCTGCTCGCTGCAGCCCAACTCAGGTGCCTCGGGAGAACATGCCGGACTGATGGTCATTCGTGCTTACCAAAAAGCGCAAGGAGAAGAACACAGAAATATTGCACTTATTCCTTCGTCTGCCCACGGAACAAACCCTGCCAGCGCCATAATGGCCGGCCTTAAGGTAGTTATTGTGGCTTGTGATGAGCAAGGAAACGTAGATGTGGAAGATTTGCGTAAAAAGGCAGAAGAGCATAAAGAAAACCTGTCTTGTATAATGATTACCTATCCATCTACTCACGGAGTGTATGAAAGTGCCATCTGTGAGATTACAGAAACCATTCACCGCAATGGGGGACTGGTATACATGGACGGGGCCAACATGAACGCTCAAACCGGCATTACCAATCCCGGTATTACAGGAGCCGACGTATGCCACCTGAACTTGCACAAAACATTTGCCATGCCTCACGGTGGAGGCGGCCCGGGCGTAGGCCCCATTTGCTGTACCAAAGCATTGGAACCGTACCTGCCGGGTCACCCATTGGTAGATTGCGGAGGGGGAAATACTGTAGCCGGCTCTCCTTACGGAAGCCCGTTACTGCTTCCCATTACGTACGGCTACATTACTATGTTGGGAAGAGAAGGGGTTAAGCGTGCTTCTGAATATGCCATCTTGAATGCCAATTACTTATCTCGCAAACTAGCCGGCAAATACACCACCTTGTACACAGGAGAAAACGGATATGTAGCTCATGAATGTATCATAGACCTGCGTCATTTTGCCAAAACATATGGCGTAGATGCTACAGACGTAGCAAAACGTTTGATGGACTATGGTTTTCATGCCCCCACCCTTTCTTTCCCGGTGTATGAAACCTTAATGATAGAACCCACGGAAAGCGAATCTAAAGAAGAATTGGATCGCTTTGCAGAAGCCATGCTCAGCATTATGGAAGAATGTGAAGGTCTGGCCCGCAAAGACCTTTCCTATGGGACAGAAGAAGACAATTTATTGAAAAACGCTCCTCATACAGCAGCCGAAGCCACCGGCAACGAGTGGACACATCCCTATTCACGCGAAAAGGCCGTCTATCCGCTACCGTGGATTGCACAGCATAAATTTTGGCCCATAGTAACACGTGTAGACAATGCTTACGGAGACAGAAACCTGGTTTGCTGCAACCTTATGGATGAATAATGCATCTATTGTAAAAAATTAAGACGATGAATATCATTTTATCAACACCCGGACAATGGTATCTGGAATATTTAGATAACGGGCTTTGGGCCGCTTTAGAATCTATGGGTTTCCCCATGTGGGGAATCATAGGGAGCCTTATTGCCGTTGTGCTCATACTGGCTCTTGCTATCTTTGTTCCTTTTCCCAAGGGGTGAAGACGTATGACAATCAGAGGCGGGCCATCCGGTCTGCCTCTCTTTGCATGTCCTTTTCCTTAATGGATTCACGCTTATCATACTTGCGCTTCCCACGGGCAAGGGCTATGGTCAATTTGGCATAGCCGTTTTCTGCAATAAAGAGTTTAGTGACCACAATGGTGAATCCTTTCTGACGGGTAGCCCTGTACAATTTGTTCAATTCGCGACGGGTCAAAAGCAACTTCCTGTCACGTTCCGGTTCATGACGGTTGTAGGATGCCTGAGCGTACTCCGCTACGTTCATGTTTTTAACAAAAAGCTCGTTCCCTACAAAATAGCAATACGCATCAGCCAAAGACGCCCTGCCGGCACGGATGGATTTAATTTCCGTTCCTACTAAAACAATACCTGCCGTATACGTATCTAAGAGTTCGTATTCATAGGAAGCCCGTTTGTTCCTGATCACTACCCCGGATTTTGCTTTTGCCATGTTTTTAAAAATTTCAATACGTCCCGCGTGTTCCACTCAATGGCAAAGGTTTCTCTTTTTCTTTCTGTTGTTCTTCCCCTGCAGTTCTAAGGGCCGGTTTACCCCGCAAAATGCTGTACAACAACAAGGCCACTCCGGCTAAAACAAACGGAATACTCAAAATTTGCCCCATATTAAGTGCCATACCTTGTTCAAAAGGTACCTGAGGTTCTTTTATGTATTCTATAAAAAATCTTGCAGCAAACAATACTACCAAAAAAATTCCAAAGAGCGTTCCTTCTTTAAGTTTAGGCAGCTTTTTACGGTACAGGAACAGCAACACGCCAAAAAGGAGCAAGTAAGACAACGCTTCGTACAACTGTGTAGGATGTTTGGGAAGGATTTCTCCGTTTCGCACAAATACAAAACCCCACGGCAAATCGGTAGGGTTCCCGTAAATTTCTGAATTCATAAGGTTTCCCATACGAATAAAAAAACCGGCGAGGGCTACGGTAATGCCCAAACGGTCCATAATCCACAAAAAACTGAAGTTGTGTTTGCGTCCGTAATGGCGGGCAAACCACCACATGGCAAACAAAAGGGCAATGGCCCCACCGTGCGATGCCAGCCCCCCCTCCCATACGTACAAAATTTCAATGGGATTAGCCAGGTAATAATCGGGCTGATAAAACAGGCAATGCCCCAAACGGGCTCCCACCAATGTGCCCAATGCCAAAGTATACAACAACGGGTCCAGCAATTTTGTAGTTATTTCTTCTCTTTTAAAAAAGTATTTAAAAAGAAAATACCCGATGGTAAACGCTATGATGAAAAACAAAGAGTAGTAACGAACCCCTATTTTCCCAAAAGAAAAAATTTCTGGATTTACATCCCATGTAATAGCCAACCAATTCATAATATGTATTTTTTATAATTCCAACCTTGCAAATGCTCCCAAGGAAAGCCGCTTGCCATAAGCATCTTCCAAAGACGGCTGTCCCATGGTAAGTTTTCCTTTCCCCGGGAAAAACTCTTTTATTAAATGACCGGCCTTAGTAGCCGTGTACCCCGGAGTGTACAAATTTAACACCAAAAAGGCACTTTCTTTTTCTAAAATACGGGAACATCCTTCTAAAAGAGCATGAATACCTTCCTCCAGTTTCCATCTTTCTCCCTTGGGACCATATCCGTACGTAGGAGGATCCAAGACAATGCCGTGGTATTTGTTTCCTCGTCGTACTTCTCGCTCTACAAACGTAAGGGCATCTTCCACTGCCCATCGGATGCCTGTCATACCGCTCAGTTCCATGTTTTTTCTGCTCCATGTAATCACCTGCCGTACAGCATCCAGATGTACTACTTCTGCTCCGGCTGCTTTGGCTGCAAGCGAAGCAGCCCCCGTATAGGCAAACAAATTGAGTACCCACGGAACGGCATCGGAGGCGTTCCCTCCAGTTTTTGTTAATTGTTTTTTAACCTGTTCCGTTTTGTCGTAAATAAAATCCCAGTTGCAGGCCTGTTCCGGGAAAACTCCTACATGCTTATAAGCCGTAGGCCCCACCTGTAGTGTAAAAAGATCCTTATATTGTATGTTCCATACACGGGGAACGTTTTTCAACTTTTTCCAAGTACCGCTGTCCTCTCTGCCGGGAACTCCTTGCCCCTTTCCCGCCTGATAGTATAGGTGCGCCCGTTGGATCCACTTCTCAAGCGGTTCTGAACGAGCCCAAGTAGCATTGGGCTCGGGACGAATGGTTAGGTAAGGGCCAAAACGTTCCAGCTTCTCGCCATCCCCACAATCCTCCAGCCGGTAATCTGTCCGGGATACAGGGCTTACTATTTGCATAAGGTAAAGATACATTTTTTATATCTTTACCTTGTTTTAATACGTATAGAAATGCAAGACATCCATACCTACTCTTTCAAAGGCAAACGTGCCTTGGTACGCGTAGATTTTAACGTTCCTCTGGACAGTGAATACCGCGTTACCGACAATACTCGCATACGTGCAGCCCTCCCCACCTTAAAAAAGGTGTTGGAAAGTGGTGGATCACTTATTCTAATGTCTCACTTGGGACGTCCAAAAAAGGCCGAGGAGAAATACTCGCTACGCCATATTCTTCCTGCCGTTGAAGAACTGCTGGAGGTTCCTGTACTTTTTGCTCCCGACTGTATGGGAGAAGAAGCCGCAAAAATAGCCCGATCATTACAACCCGGGCAAGTGTTGCTCTTGGAAAACCTGCGTTTTTATGCCCAGGAAGAAGGGAAACCACGCAGCCTGCCGGAAAGCCAAAAGAAGTTTACAGCCACTCTGGCTTCTTATGCAGACTGTTACATTAACGATGCGTTTGGAACTGCCCACAGAGCCCATGCATCTAACACACTCATTACGGAACATTTCCCTAACGATAAAATGTTTGGATATCTGTTACTTGCCGAGATACAAGCCTTGGATAACCTGTTACACAACCCCGCTCAGCCGGTAACCGCCCTTTTGGGAGGCGCTAAGGTATCAAGTAAAATGGGCATCATCAAAAACTTGCTTAACAAAGTGGACAACCTGATTATTGGTGGAGGTATGGCTTTCACCTTTATCAAAGCCAGCGGCGGAAACATTGGCAATTCTCTGTGTGAAGATCATTTGCTGGATACGGCGCTGGACATTTTGAACAAAGCAGCCCAAAAAGGCGTACAAATATACCTGCCTACAGATGTACTGGCAGTCCGTTCGCTTGACCCTCATGCTGAAACCGTCACATGCCCTGTGGACAACATCCCGGATGGATGGATGGGAGTAGATGCAGGATCGGAAACACTAAAGGTCTGGAAAAAAGTAATCTTACAGTCTAAAACCTTGTTATGGAACGGTCCGGCCGGTGTCTTTGAAATACCTGCATTTGCCAATGGCACATTGCAATTGGTAACTTATGTGGCAGAAGCTACCCAAAACGGAGCTTTCTCTCTGGTAGGAGGAGGGGATTCTGTAGCTGCCGTTACCCAAATGGGGTATGCAGATAAAGTGAGTTACGTTTCTACCGGAGGCGGTGCTATGTTGGAATACTTGGAAGGTAAAGAGCTTCCCGGTATTGCCGCTATGACATGATTCCTTTAGGCTTACACAGTCATAATTTCTTTTTCCTTAGCTACTAGAATTTCTTCTATTTGTTTGGAAAAAGCATCTACTTCTTTTTGTATTAAACCTTCTGTGTCTTTAACAGTATCTTCTGAAAGACCTTCTTTTTGATACTTTTTAAGCTGGTCCACCCCATCGCGACGTGCATTACGAATGCTTATTCGAGCATTTTCTCCTTCTGCCCGGGCTCTTTTCACCAATTCTTTACGACGTTCTTCCGTTAACGGAGGTACTAAAATACGAATAACCTCTCCGTTGTTTTGCGGAGTAAACCCCAGATTAGCAGCCATAATGGCTTTTTCTATAAGAGGTATCAAGGTTTTTTCCCAAGGTTGAATGATCATGGTTCTGGCATCGGGAACAGAAATACTAGAGACTTGTGCCAAAGGCGTAGGCGTACCGTAATACTCTACGGTCACTCCGGAAAAAATAGCAGGATTGGCTTTCCCTACCCTGTAAGTGGCCAGTTCGTTTTCCAGGTACTCTACTGTTTTTGTCATCTTCTCTCTGGCCATTTCCAGTACCATTTGTGCATCACTAATTTCCATATTGTATTGTTATTTTACTATTGTTCCTATAGGCTCCCCGTTTATTACCTTAATTAGGTTACCGGGGACGTTCATATTAAATACCACAACGGGCATATGGTTTTCCCTGCATAAAGTAAAGGCCGTACTATCCATAACCTTTAATTCTTTTTGCAAAACCTCATCAAAGCTAAGCGTATCATACTTGGTGGCCAGGGGATCTTTTTCCGGGTCTGCACTATACACCCCATCTACCCGTGTTCCTTTAAATACGGCATCTACCCCCAGTTCTACAGCACGCAGAGCAGCTGCAGAATCTGTAGTAAAGAACGGGTTGCCTGTGCCGCCGGACAACAAAACAACGGTTCCATTGTCCATTTGTTCCTTTACCTGGTCTCTGCGGTAATACGCGGCTACAGCAGGCATAAGTGTAGCCGAATATACTAAGGCCTTCAACCCGCAATCATGCAGAGCACCTGCCAAAGCCAGGCTGTTGATGGTAGTGGCCAGCATACCCATTTGATCTCCGTGTACGCGATCCATCCCTTTGCCTGTTCCCTGCAGTCCACGGAAAATATTCCCTCCGCCAACCACAACGGCCACCCGCACTCCTTTTTTCACAAGAGACTCAATGTCTTTTGCATAACTTTGCAACGTAGCAGGGTCCAACCCCTGTCCTTCTTTTCCGCCCAAGCTTTCACCGCTCAGTTTTAATAAAATGGAAGAATACTTCATACGTTAACTGTTGATGGTACACAAAGATATATAAAATTCCGTGTATCTTTGCCTTACAGAGCCGTTCAACATGATATCATCCATTCTTAAAAAAGTGACCATGAGCCTTACGGGGTTGTTTTTAATCCTGTTTTTAACGCTCCATGCAACAGCCAACAGTTCCTTACTTTGGGGAAAAGAAGCGTACGATACTGTAACACACTTTATGGGAACCAACCCTTTTATACAAGTAATGGTCCCTGTCCTTGCGTTAGGTTTTCTGCTGCATATTGGAATGTCTCTTTGGCTGACCCTCATCAACAGAAAAGCTCGGGGCCCGGCAAGCTATGCCGGGGGACATAAGTCACGTGGCTTGGGATTTGGACATTGGACCTCGCGCAATATGTTGATCTTGGGGATTATCATTTTAGGTTTCCTAGTGTTGCATTTGTCTCAGTTCTGGACAAAAATGCAATGGAAACAATGGACGGGGCAAGATCCTCAAAACGGTTACGTTTTAGTAACTCATCACTTGGGAACTCCCCTTATGGCAGTTTGTTATTTCATTTGGTTTACAGCCTTATGGTTACACATTAACCACGGTTTTTGGTCTGCTTTCCAGACCCTGGGATTAAGCAACAAACGTTTGTTACCCATATGGCGAGCCTTAGCTCTTGTATATTCTACCGTATTGTTTGCCGTTTTTTCGCTGATTGTACTACGTTGCCTGTTTATTCCTTCTCTACTTGCCTAAAGTAGTATTCCATATGACGTGCAATGCGCTGAACATCACGGCGCATGCCATCCATAACAAGTGGGTTTTCATGGTAATCCAACGTTATCTTATCTTCAAAAACACGGAATAACCGCATGCCAAAACGACGTGCCTTAAAGATCATTTGCCCGTTTTCATCTGAAACCAAAAAGAACCCTGCCTCGGCAGCCATATGACAAACTTTTTCTTTGTCTTCTTCTGTAAATTTATTAACGTGTACATCTTTTTTGACAAATCCTATAAACGGATACACAGCAGAAAAGGCAATGATAAGCAAAATCAGATCTTTCCTACTTTGGGGAGAAATCAGTTCTTTAAAAGTAATAGACGGGTCTTTTGTTGTAAAATAAACAATAGCCAACAGAGCCAAGATAAAAAGAGTATAAAAAAGAATATACTTAGCTACACGGCGTAAGTATACCCATGCACGAAAGCCTTTCATAGTATGTATTCATTAAGTTAACTAAACAAATGTACTGCTTTTTTACTACTTTTGTATGAACTAATATTTTCACTTATGGAAAAACAACTCAAAACCATTGTCATTGTACTGGCCTCCTTAGCCGTACTACTGGCAGGAGCCCTTGCCTGGATTTGGATTGATCGCGGTGGTGTGATCAAAGAACTAAATCTGGAAAAAGATGACCTTACGCAACAAATGGTCCGGCTGCGTTCAGAATACGACTCTTTGAGCACTACCAACGATACGCTAAACCTGCGACTTATGGAAGAAAAAGAGAAAATAGACCAGCTCATTGAGCGTATAAATAAAACAGAAGCTACCAATCGCACTCGCATGCGTGAATACGAAAGGGAATTGGGAACCTTGCGTAGCATCATGCGCAGTTACATACACCAGATAGACTCCCTTAACACGCTAACCTTGGTATTGCGTAAAGACGCAACACAAGCTCGGGAAGAAGCCACACGCGCCACCAGACAGTATCAGGAGCTTCAGACCACAACAGAAGAATACGCCCGTCAGGTAGAGATTGGGGCGCAACTGAAGGGACGAGATTTTGTTATGACCGGAATCACAGAAACAGGAAGGGAGTCTGAACGTTCCAGCCGCATCTCAAAACTTAAGGTCTGTGGAAGCCTTATAGAAAACGCTATTGCTCCTAAAGGACCCAGATACATTTACCTGCGTATTAAAGGACCGGATGGTATTTTACTGACCAACCCGGATCAAGGTGTCTTTAATGCCGCCGGAGAACAGCTTATTTATTCTGCAGTACGTGAAATTGATTATCAGGGAGCCGAAGTAGAATTTTGCATCTTTTTTGGAGGTGTTGGTTTCCTTCGCGGCGTTTATACAGCAGAGCTCTATACGGTAGACGGTAAAATTGGGACAGCGGATATTCTATTACGTTAATTAATTAATATTTTGATTTACATTCATTTCCCCTTTTGCAAAAGCTTTTGTTCTTATTGCAGTTTTTATTCCAGTACAAAACTTACTTTCATTCCCGATGTCATGCATGCCATTAGAAAAGAATGGCTTTTGGAGCGTGACAAGTGGCTTCCTTTGTTAAGCAAAAACCAAACCTTATATATAGGTGGTGGAACTCCCAGCCTTTGTCCGTTAGAAGAACTACAACCCTTTATGCAACAAATTCTTGATGACATAAAGTCTTTTGGTAATGAAATAACAGAAGTTACCATAGAGGCCAACCCGTGCGATATATCACCGGAATATTGTAAGGCGTGGCTGGAAATGGGAATTAACCGATTGAGCATAGGTATTCAGTCTTTCCATGATGACCACTTAGCGGCCATGAACAGAAGACACACAGCCCGTCAAGCTATAGAGGCAGTATGGACTGCACGCCAGGCCGGGTTCCGAAACATTAACATTGACCTGCTTTTTGGATTCCCGGACCTTTCTATGGAGCAGTGGGAGGCAACCCTACATCAAGCCATTGAACTGGCACCGGAGCATATATCGGCTTATCAGCTCTCTTTGGATCCTCCCAGTTTGTGGGAACAACAAGCCACTCTTCCCTCGGAAGACACTTGTTTTGCACAATATACTTTTTTACAAGGAACGTTGAAAACCCACGGGTACAAACAGTATGAAATTTCCAGTTTTTGCCGTCCGGGAAAAGAAGCCATACATAACAGCCGGTACTGGCAACGCATACCTTACTTGGGGTTGGGACCCTCTGCACATTCCTTTAACGGACGTAACAGGTACGCCAATGTATATCATATAAGTAAATATATGAACGGATTGCGTAAAAGAAGACCCTACCGCAGGCACGATTACCTTACCCGTCGCAATGTATCTAACGAGTGGATAATGTTGCAATTGCGTACTACTGCCGGTTTTTCACTGGAACAACTGGAGGCTCGCAAAGGCCGCCGTGCCGTAGAAGTGTTCCTTTCCCGAATAGATTCACTAATGAGAGAAGGAGTGCTCATTCAAGAAGATGAACGAATACTCATCCCTCCGTCTTTATTCTTTATAGCCGACCGTATTATAGAGAATTGTCTGCAGCCATAGTAATGGCGCGATATACCTTTTCTCCAAAACAATGAATAAGAGGTTCTTTGCAAAATTCGAAGACACGCATTTTTTTCTCTGTACCCAACTCTCTGGCCGGTTGACATAAATGCCAGCGGTGGTAATTAAGACCTATAGACCCGTTAGATAATTTCTGTACCCGTATGGGATACAGCCAACAGGAGTTGGGTTTGCGCAAAGGAGCTTGGTGTACTGTCCAATGTTTTTCTATGGCACACATACAAGTGCCGCTGTCGTTAAAATAGGCATAGGCACACTCTCCTTTGTCTATCAGTGGAGTAACGGCATCTTCTTCAACATCTATAACCCAGGCACCTTGACGCTTAATGGTTTCTATACCACTGGGTTGCATATAATGTGCAAAACGTGGCCATTCTGCATCCAGTAAAACACATTCTTCCGGGGTGAGAGGGGCTCCGCTATCTCCTTCCACGCAGCAAAAACCTTTACAAAGTGCGGGATGGCAGCAAAAGTATTCAGTAAGCACACTTTCGCTGACTATAATTTTATCTGAAACCAGAACCACTATTCTACTTCCAACAACTCCGGAACTTCAGACTCCGGATCTGTCACCGGATACGGATCTAACCTAAGGTCTTCTCCGTACGTATCTTTCAATTCCTGTACAAATTGATTTACAACCGCCATAGTTTTCCCCAGGTCTGCGATTTCTTGGGGCAATCGGCTCTTGTCCTGCATGTATTGCATGATTTTAAAAGCCCTTGTTGTAGATTTAACGTTGAAGTTATACCACATTTCTACGTAATCATAATCCAGCTTCACCAAGGCTACTTGTTGTTTTTCATCTAATGCATCAAAATCTGCCTCCAGAAAAGGAAGCGCTTCTGCATGCATTTTAACACAACCGACCGCCAGCTCATTGGCTTCTTTCTGTGCTTCCAACACAAATTCTTTGAGTTCTTTATTTTCTTTCAAAGATTTGGGCAATTCTACATTCAGATGAGGAACGTTTGCCGTACTCTTGCAAGCTGTGATCCCTGCTATAAGCAGAGCCAGTACTACCATTTTTTTCATATATGTTCTGTTTGAGCTACAAAGGTAATAAAAAAAAACCGCCCTTTGCAGGAGCGGTTCTATAAGAATATTCAATGATTACTAAAAACGGAATCCTATCTTCAGTTGCGGAAAAGCAAAGAATTTAAATTGCATTTCATAGGCATTAAATTCTTGGCCATCTGCATACATACGGACTGCTGAATAGTAATAATTGAAAGGGCGTACCTCAAGAGCTATGTTCATACCGGGAAGGAAATTGTATTCCACGCCGGCCGTAATGGCTCCGGATATTGCATATGCTTCTCCGGCACGTCTGTCTAGTGCATAGAGTTCAATGGGGTCTGTTTGGCCACTCCCTACCGGAATTTCTATCCCGGTATAGGGAAGGTAGGCTTGTACCCTGGCGTGTTGGAAACCTCCCAGCACACCAACGTAGGGAAACAGCCTGCCGTTACAGTTGTTGAAGTAGTAATCTGCTCCAACATTTACAAGGTATTTGTTGGTCAGTCTGCCTTCAACCCACTGTATGCCCCCCAGATCCAGTAATCCCTGACTATCCAGATCTATGCCTTCTATATAATCGCGTTGCGGGGTGACATCTATTTGCATAGCAAACATAGAGTGCACTGCCAAGCGGTTTGTCAAAAACAGTTTGGCTTGAATTCCGGCAATATTGGCTGCTGAATTTTTATTCAGACTTCCCATTTGCAGGTAATACCCCACTGAGTACCCCATAGGGTCTATACCTAATTCATCACCGGGCAAGTAGCCGGGCAACAAGGGCGTGAGGTTATCCAGGAATTCAAAATACAGACTGCTTCCCAACACCGCAGAGACTTGCACTTGCCCTGCACGCGGAGCATATACAGCACTTCCGGAGCGTTCCGCCGGTTGCGCCCCTAAAGACGCAACCGTTAGAACAGCTATCAGAAATATGCTAAGTTTTTTAATCATTATACGCAAATCTTATCCGTATGTTATAGATATTCTGCCAGCAGTTTATCACGTAACTTTTCTAAAGCTTCCATCTGCTTCTGCAGAGTTTCAATTCTATCCAGGATAGCTTCAATTTCTGCTAAGAACAAGGGAGCTTCGTTAAGGAATTCTTGATCCAGAATCTCAAGAGCTGTTAGTACTCTGTTCAGCTCGTTCTGTCTGGCAATCAAGCGGTGTTTTGCTTTATTCCACGCACTCAGCAATCCGTCATTTGCCACGTTGCCTCCGTTGTGTGCCCATTGTGCCTGAGCAATCCAGCCCTCGTAGTATACAATAAGGAGCTCATACGTGGGAATCATTGCTTCAATATAATCTAATTCGTCGTCAAGCTCATCTGCTTGGTCTTGCAGTTCATCGGCAAGATCTTGTGCATCTTCATATTTTGCCCACTCTGTGTCGTACAGTTCTTGAATCTTGTCATAGAGAGCGGCGTATTCGCCATTATCCACACGGTCCCAGGTATCTTGATACGCCCTGTAATCGCGGTCCAGATAGATGGCGTAGAAATAGTGACCACTGGAATAAGTAGCTCTATCTGCCCATTTCCAGAGCCTCATATCACCTACCCACTGGGACCACTGCTTACCGCAATCTTCACCAGCAGCCAACAGTGCTGCATATTCAACCCACAGGTTGCAGTATTTGTCCAAATAAGTAATGTCAAAGTCAAGTGACGGAATGGGGCCTGTTTGATCTTTATAGGCTTCCAGAACAAAGAAGAAATTGTTTACATTTATTGGATCGGGTTGCTCTTCATTCAGGAGAAGCGAATCGTTATACGCTATAGGTGTATAGGTGGAAGGAGTCGGTTTAATTCCTGTCAAGGCAGGTTTTACTGTATAAACCACATCGCTCCGTTCAAATTTAGCGGCTCCTTTATAAGCAAACCACTCCCTATTGAAAGGACGGAACATTTTTGTTTCAAGATCTCCCAATCCTTCTACTGCATCGTAATAGGCCTTAACGGCTTTTTCAATAGCTGCTGTAGAAGTACCAACCATATAGGCGTCATATTTGGCTTTGTTTAATTTTCCAAAGAAGTCATACAGTACCTGTTCTGCAGCATCTGTGTAGGGAGCCGGATTTATGGTAATTACAGGACCTCCATTAGGTCCATCCAGACCCAGTTCAACGGTTCTGTTTTCAAACAGCCAATATAGGAACAGCCATGAATACCAGTCATTGGTAGTGATTTGCGTAAGCTCTCTATCTTGTCTGCTGTAAACGCTACGCATGATGTCTCCGTATACTACAGGAGTAGGTTTGTATGTCCAAGCAGTGGCGTGCTCCCAGAAAGGAGGATATCCGTCGTGGTGAGTTCCGTCCATAAGGCCTTTCAGCTGCGTTACAATAGCATCAATTTCTGTAGGCAGGTTAATCAGGCCTATGATGGTATTCACAACGTCTATGAACGCCTGTGCGTTTACGCCAAATACATATTGAGCCAGGGTGCCTGCGTTAAAGTCAATTCCACCTAAAATCTCTGAAATAGTAGCACTTCCGGGAACTGTGAGGTTGCCTTCATTCAGAAAACCGTTCATGTATTTCATAAAGAGCCTTATCAATTTTTCGGCCTCTGTATACATCTTGTCATACGTGTTCAGGTGGGCGTTGTAGTCTTTCATGTCTGCATCCCACGCGTTCCATGCGTTTACCCATGCAGTGTACAAAGCGCCGGTATGACCTGTCTCTATACGGGCTCCGTCATAGTATTCCTGCCATTTTTTCCAATTATCTTCATAAGCTTTGACCGCATTGTTTGCAGCCGTTTTCTTGGCATTCAAGTTTCTTTCAATGAGTCCTGAATTCTGGTCGTTAAACTCTGCACGTGTATCTTCAATTACACGCATATCTCTTTTCATTATAAGAAACATACTGGGAGTTCCTACCCAAGGAGCAGTAATTTCGTAATTTCCGTTTCCTACGTGGATGTTGGGATCGCTGCCACCATCGGAAAATACGCCCTTGATACCAACTTTCCTTGATTTAGTAAGTGCTGCAAGAGCTGCTTTTAATGGACCATCATTGAACCAGAAATATTCTTCTTGCAGTTCAATGTATCTGATTTCCATTTCTGCAATTCCTGCACGGAACATGGTAATCATATCCTGGAATTCTGCAATCATACCGTCCAGTTCACCATGGTAGTTGTTGTACAAGGCATCGTAAGCGGCTACAACACCTTCCAAGTAATCCACTTCACAGGTAAGGCGACGTTTGTTGGCTTCCAACTGTTGCCTTATGTGGGATATGTCTTCCGGATATTCTACCTGAATGTACCACAAATATTCCGCCTTGGCATAGTTCAAATCAATCTGTGCTTCTGCCAACTCATAAATAATACCTTGAATCTGAAGAGTAAGAGCATCCAGAGCATCAATGAGGTCTTGTGCAAGAGCATCTATGTTGGCTAGTTTCCAACGTTCAAAAGCCAGCAGAGAGGCCTCATAAGCACGCTGTGCATTAATCAGTTCTACCTGCATTTGCGCTATTTGCAGTTCAAATGCAGCAACAAGTGCATCTGTTTCTGCCTGCCTGGCGCGCAGGTCTTCTTCCATCTCTTTTATTCTTATTTCCCAGCCTTCCTTATGGAATTCTGTAAGAGCTTTCTGCCATGCTGTTTCTGCCTCTATGGCAGCTTTCTGAGCTGCAAGAATGGCTGCGTTTGCATCTATTAAGCCTGCCTGGGCCTGCAAAACAGCGGCCTGAGCAATTTCTACCTGTGCTTTGGCTTTTTCAAGTTCGGCCTGAGCGCTTAACAGAGAGGCTTTTGCATTACGCATGGCCTCTATGCCGTTGCTAGGCTCGTTCTTAATACAGCCCACAGCGAGTACACCTAATACTAAAAAGGCTGCACTCCATTTAAAAAATTTTTTCATGCATTAAAAATTTTAAGTTAAACAAAAGTTTATAGTTATCAATTATCTGTTTCCCGTTACGGTATATATAATTGCAAAGTTAAACGATAATTTGAAACCGCAAAATAATTTTTGTTGAAAACTTGTTAGAAACCCTGCGAAATCAGGGTTCTTCCGACCCTGGGGGTAAAGTCAATAGGTTGCTTCCTTTTTGCGGTTGTATGTTCTTTTCAAAATCCCATTCTTCAAAATACGGATGATCAAGAAGTTCACGTGGTATTTCTCCGTTAAGCAAGTTGTTTTTCAGGACTAAAGATTTTAGGCTCCGTAGCCCTGTAGCATATTGCGCAGGGATGTTGTACCCAAAAAGGATGTAGTTGCCAATGTTGCAGCTTTCAAGGTTTAACTTTTCCAGATTGTTTAAGTTTCTCCACGACAGGGGTAGCCAGCCGGTTATCTTTTCGTTGTTGGATAAATCCAGTTTTTCCAAGTAACTGAGTACTGCTAGCGGATCTGTTTCCAGTCCGTCCCCTATGGAACCTTGCAAACGAGCATTAGGCAAACTTATTTCCTTTACGTAACGAGCTCCGTTGCGTACGGCTGTTTCCAACACCACCCCCGGCCAAGAATCTACGGGAAGCTGTATAATCCATAAATAGGTGTCTCTCCAATTTTCGCCATGCATTTTGTTGTAGAAACTTACTAGGGCCAAACTATCCCTTTGGGCAACGCGTGCTCCGCGTTGGGTCAATTTGAACGTGGCAAACACCTGCTCTGTACCCACTTTACGTATTTGTATTACTGCCGTTCGGCTGTTTACTGTGGGCACCGGTAAAACCTCAAAAGTCCAGGTAGTGGTTCTGTCTTCGGTTTTCACTGTTTTCTGAACCACCCAAGGAGCTTCCAGCACATACTCTGCCTGTATATTAGTCTCTACGGCTAAGGTAAATACATCTCCTTCGTTATGCAGAAAATCAGGAGCATCCAAGGTGGCGTTTACAAACACCTGTTCGGGAGCTTGTTCTATCACAAGTGCTGTGCGCAAACGGTTGTCTGTAGAAACCAACTCAATTTTGGCAGACCGTGGAACAGTTTGTTTGTTGGGAAGTACCGTGAAAGAAAGGGTTCCGTCATGTCTTTCCGTAGTTACACTAAGCACGTCTTCCAACCAAGAAGGATACGTAAATATTTTCCAGGGAACGTTGGCCTGTACGGGAATTTCATAAAATCCGCCGGCAGAAGGAACTTGTAACGTATCGGTTTGTGCTGTAATGTGCGGTTGCGCGCCTTCCTGTCTTATGATGCGAGCTACTAATAAAGGCATCTCAGATTGATCCTCTGTAATAACAGTAAGTGCAGCTTGGCGCGGTTCTGTTTGTTCATTGGGATCTACCTGCAACGTAAGTATAGTTGTCTCTTTAGATTTGGTTTCTATAACAGTCAACCATGTTTCAGAAACAGTGGCTTTCCAAGGTACATTAGAGGTTATGGGAATCTCTAATACCCCTCCCGCTGCAGAGGCTTGGGGCATTTTTGACTGTGTGGGCAGCTCCAGAAAACGTTCTCCTGCTTGTTGCTCTATAATGAGTGTCTTCTTATAGGTACCGCCTTTTTCCACTACCTCCAATGTGGTGGACCTGGGCTGTACACTTTCGTTCTTTTCAATGGTAATACGCAGTTGGTCATTCGGCTGCTCTTCACAGGTTACCCATCCGGCTGTTTCGGAAAGGTCTGTTTGCCAATGAAAATTAGTTTCTACCGTTACGGTATATATGCCGCCTTCCGCCGGAATGTCTTCCAAGATTTGCGGTGTGAGTTCTGCCAGAGGCTCTGCTCCTTCCTGTGTTACGGTTACAATGGTCTGTCCCAGTTGCGGATGTTCCGGTGCCCAAATATATATGGTACCTGCCCTTGTTTCTACCCGTGTGTTTGGCGCTACGGTAAACTCGCAATCTTTGGGCTGCATAAGTTTTGTTCCGGTCAAGTCTATCCAGGGCGTTTCTGTAGTGGCTTCCCACTCTATATTAGATACCACCGTTACTTTATAGGCTCCTCCTTCTGCTGTAGCCGTCACTGTTTTAGTCTCTACCTCTATACCGGGTGCTTCTGCGTCTTGTGTTATCCTAAGTACGGCAGAAAGCGAACCGTCTTTTTGTTTAAAGAGAACGCTTCCCTGTCTGGCTTCCAGCAACGTATTGGGTTCCACAGTAAATACGTAACGTGTTGTGGTAACGGTCCGTGTTTCTGTAAAGGAAATCCATCCCTGATCCGGAGTCACTTGCAACTCCAAATTGGTAGTTACTCCCACAGAGACCGTATCTCCGGCAGCTTGTACTGTTTTTTGCATACTGTCTAACGTAAGCTGCGGAGTCTCTCCTTTTTGCGTGACGGTTATTTCTCTTACGGCTTTTTCTCCGGAAATGGTAAAAGTAGCTTCACGGGCAGCAAGGTTTGTATTGGGTGCAGCCGTAACCGTTACATTACGGTCTCCGTATCCCCTCATGGGATTTATAGTAACCCAAGTATCTGATATTTCAATAGTCCAAAGAAAATTGGAAGAAATAGCAAAATCGCTCGTTTCTCCTGATGCGGGGAAATCTATCTTAGTGTACGGAGTTACCAAGATCTCATCACTCCCGGGCTTTATACATGCGCTCAAAAGAAAGGCAAGAAAAAGAAGGGTTACCCTAGCTAGTGGAGAGTTCATCCGTTGTATGAAATGGCGTAACATAAGTTTCTTATTTTTCAAAGTCACATTAAGGAGGTGCAAGTTACGGATTTTTTACATAAGACGTATGCTCCCTTTCATTTGTTGCACCCGATAGCACCAATGAAGCCGCGTTTCCGTATTCCATAATTTGCCTTACAAAATCCCTCACCATAGCAGTATCTATTTGTTGAAGCATGTTACCATACCCTGTCACAAAATCCCTTCCACTACGGCTGTACCCAACCAGCATACGGCAATGCCAGGCAGCATCCAGTTGGTTCTCTTTGTATTCTACCAATAGGGAGTGACGTGCTTTTTCCAATTGCTCTTGTGTGGGGCCAAAAGCTGCCAGGTTGGCCAGAATTTGATCCAGCCGGTGCCGATTGTACGCCAGATCTCTGGCATCGGAGGAAAAGCCCATATAGAAGAAGTAATGACCACGCGGATGATATTCCAAAGAAGACTGAATAGATACAGCACCGTCTGTGCTTTGTTCTACCAGCCTTTCCAGCATCTGCAACAAGACATATTGTTCTAGTGTATAAGGACAAGGGCCCGAGTAGAGACGTGCGGCCTTGCTTTCTGCAGCCGGATTAGGAAAAGGAATGATTTGATTGTGCATACCCCTACGTATGCCCTCGCCTTGTGCAACAGGCTCCCGAGTATGTCCTTTTGTACACAGAATACCGGCCAGGTATTTTTCTGCCCATGATAACAGAGAGTCTGTGGGAACATCTCCGGTACAAATAAAATCAAACCCTTTGGGTACGGCATCTTTCCCGGGTGAGCGGTCTTCAAAAAGCATCACGCGTAAACTGTCAAGCAACAGGTTGCGGGATAAGTTTCTGGCAGACTGTATGTGTTTTTCTCTTTCGCTCCACATACCTTGCCGATATTCCCGGTTTCTTGTTATTTTCTCTATTTGCCGTGCCACTTCTTGTAAAAACGTATGTAAAGAATCCGGAGTGGTAGTATTGTATAATAACAACCCTTGTGTAGTTTGTTTCCACAAAAGCGGTCCGGAATACTTACGGAACCCTTCTCCGGGCACGTAAGATGAAAATGCGATAGGATCTTTTTCTACAGCGGCAAAGTATATTCTGCCTTGTTGCAAAGTATCGGGACGTACATACAAAAGTGAACCTCCGGAAAGCTGCCATACAGAAACATCGTGGTGCGCCACAGGAATACAGCGCAATACTTCTCCACTATGTAACAAATCCTCGGAAACAGAAATATCCTCCGGTACAAACGGTCTGTCTTGCGTATACCTTACCTTACTGTATAATGCTTGCAGACTGTCTGCATCTATAACCGGAATCACCTGGCTGCGCTGTAAACTATCCAGTTGCAACCTTAGGTCAATATCCAAAATCCTTTCCGAGAGTTCCATAAGCCGATCCTCTTCAAAGGGAAAGGATATTCCGGCAAGCTCCTCTTCTAAGCGAACCCTTTCCTCTTGCAACGCTGCGGGAAGGTACTCTATAGGGGTCATCAGGCTGTCGGCCGCACTTGTGGCCGGGTAAAGAAAAATACCGGGTTCTGAAGAAAGAAGTATCCCTCTTATATATTGGTTGACGTGGTTAAGGGTAACATAAGGCACCATACGACTTACAAATCCATACCTCCAGGCAGCTTGTGCCATAGGCGTTCCGTCAAAAAAATGGCGTATACATTCTTGTTCTATAAAACGGTTGGTACGTACCTTACTGTTTTTATAGCGCCACGTTTCCCTACGCAGGTAATCTTCCCCGGCCAAATCAAACATCTCCTGTGAAACCCCGCTTCGCGCCAGTCGTACACACTCCCGAGCCAGACGGCTGAATGCCTCTGTCAGGCTGTCCGGGTGAACGCGGGCTGCCCAAACCATATCCCTATGAGCATAAACTTGGGCCGGATACGTCAAAGGCCCCTTAGCCGCATAGAGCATGACATGCCTTAGGAAATCCATAACAAAAAACTCATTTCCTGCACGCAGCTCTCTGGAAAGTGCGGGAATGGGGAATGAAATTTCCATACGATAACACCCATCCTGCCAAACAGGAGGCAAGGGTGTGGCAGAAAAAGCTTTAGCAGCAAAAGCAGAGTCTGCTCCATCGGGCACTTTCTGGGCCTGCATAACATCCACTGTGGCCGGCAAATCACTTAGCCGGGTACGTACCAAAGACTCTACAGAATCTGCATGGAACGCACCTATTATAATGACACCCATCAGGTGGGGCCTGTATTGTTTAGGAGAAGTAATCAACTGTTCTCTGAGCACCCTTTCCATTTGAGCTACTCCTTCTTTTACATGAGAAGGAGAGAGAAGCACTTGCCGGTAAAAAGGTTTTCTTACTGGTTTTTGAACCAAAGCAAAGTGCATTTGTCCTTTGGGTAGATCATTGACTTGAATAAAGTACGTAAGTCCATTGGCTAGTTGACCGGTACGAAAATTTCCATCTAATGGTACTGCAGAAGATCCCCACGCCGGGCAGGCACTTGCTGCCCCTACAAAAAGAATCAATCCCGCAAACAGACTACGCCATTTCATATCCTAAAAATTACAGTTGGTTCCATTGCAAAGGTATAAAAAAAGCTCTACCTTTGTTGGTTTGAAAAACAGTTAATTATAACTCTTACAAAAATTAAGGTAACGAAAAATGAAAAAAATCAGGATTTTATTTGCCACCTTGCTTGTGGTCGCTTGCACAGGTTTTTTGCAGGCACAAGACCTTAACGATGCCATTGAAGCGTATAACCTGGGAGCAACAGCCGCACAAGAAGGTAATTATGTCACTGCTATTGAACATTTAAACCGTGCTCTTGACTTGGGTAATGCCTTGGGTGAAGACGGTATTTCTGTGGTGACAGATTGTAAAAACCTCATCCCTCAATTGTATTTACGCCATGCCAAAGAACTGGCTGCCGGTGGAAAAGGTTTGGAATCGCTTCCTTTTCTGGACAAAGCAGCAGAAACGGCTTTTGCATACGGTCAAGGAGGTATTCCGGAAGAAGTAAACGACCTTAAGTCTAAAGTGTATTACATTATAGCTAACGAAGCTTTTGGAAAGAAAGATTTTGAAAACGCTATTGAAAACTACAACAAAGTACTTGAGCTGGATCCTTCCAACGGTATTGCCTGCCTGCGCCTGGGACAAGCTTTCGCCAACAGCGGACAAGAAGAAAATGCCATTGCGGCTTTACAAAACGCCGCACAATTGGGACAAGAAGCCAATGCTAATCGGTTGTTGGCTTCCATTTTCTTAAGACAAGCTGTTGGGGCACAGAAAAATAAAGAATGGGAACAAGTATACGAAGCTTCTTTAAAAGCTGCCGAATTTGCAGACAATGTACAGGCCAACAAATTGTTGGGCTTGGCTGCCATGGAACTGAAACGTTTCCCACAAGCTCTTACCTCATGGGAAAAGGTTATGAATGCAGACCTCAATGCCAAAGACATTAACACTACATATTACCGTTTGGCCGTTGTGTATGAAGGCTTAGGAGACAAAGCAAACGCTTGTACCTATTACAAGAAAATACTAAACGATCCCAACTTTAAATCCATCGCAGAATACAAGATCAAAACAGAACTGAAGTGCGAATAGGCAATTTGTCTCACGCTATATTATTTAGTGCAGAAGAGGGCTCAGGTGCTTTACCGCAGGCCCTCTCGCTGGCTAAATACATCCTTTGTTCCCATAAAGAAGGTAAAAATACAGCTTGTGGGACATGTGACGCATGCCGTAAAACCCATAATTTTGTTCACCCCGACTTTCATTTTGTTGTTCCGGTAAATCGTTCGGCTGCCGTACCTGCCGGCAGGGCTCCTGTAACGGATGATTTTTTAAGCTTGTGGCGAGAAGCCTTGCTTGAAAACAGTCTGATAACGGAACAGGAATGGTACAAAAAAATTGATATAGAAAACAAACAGGGACTCATTGGAGTGGCCGAGGCAGCCAACCTATTACATAAACTTAAATACAAGCCTTTTGAAGGAGGATCCAGGGTAATTCTTATTTGGTTGCCCGAACGTATGCATCCGGCAGCAGCCAACAAGTTGCTGAAGATTTTAGAAGAGCCCTCCCCGGGAACATACTTTCTGCTGGTAAGTCACAGACCGGATCAATTGCTTCCTACCATAAGGAGCCGTTGCATGCATATTCAGGTACCTCCCGCCGGGCAAATTCCTCCTTCCGATGAGGGGTATATGCAACTTGAAAAATTACTGGACTTGTGCCTAGCCGGAAAGCCTGCCGGTATTATTGACTGGGCAGAAGAAATGGCTAACTTGGGACGAGAAGAACAAAAGAAATTCATTAGCTATGCGCTGCAAATTCTCCGACAATATTATATGGTCTTTCTTGGGGTTCCCTCACTGGCTTGGGTAGACCCTGCCCGGCAAACCAAAGCACAACGATACGCAGACCGTATGTCGGATACTTTCTTCACCAGCGTATGTGATCGGTTAAATACAGCAGCCTTAAGGCTGGAGCGCAACGTAAACTCAAGAATACTCTTCTGTTCACTGGCTTTTGACTTTTTCCTATCTTTGCAGAGATAGACAACAGACTCATGGAAACTAAAAATATAGTATACGATTGTTCACGCGGATGCCTGGTGGAAAGAACACCTATGGGAGACCTTAGGTGTGATATGACACAGAGTTGCAGCAAACTGGCCACCTATGATTGGCTGGAAGGCTTACAAGATCCTAAGTGTGACGATCTGTTTGAGGTGCGCTTTAAAAATACCCATAAAGGATATTACCGAAACGCTTCCCAAATGCCCTTAAAGGTAGGCGACCTGGTTGCCGTAGAAGCGACTACGGGACATGATATTGGGTTTATAGACTTGGCAGGTCCTCTTGTTTTAAAACAGATGAAACGCCACAACTTGAATCCGGAAACATACGAGTTCAAAAAAATTTACAGGAAAGCCAAACTGCTGGACCTTGAAAAATGGCAAGAGGCCATTGCCAGAGAATATCAGGTGATGATTCGTGCACGACAAATTGCAGCCTCGGAGAATTTGCAAATGAAAATTGGAGATGTGGAATTCCAAGGAGACGGAACCAAAGCCATTTTCTATTACATCGCAGACGAAAGGATTGATTTCAGAAAGCTCATTAAGTTGTTTGCCTCTGAGTTTTGTATTCGTATAGAAATGAGGCAATTTGGTGCGCGTCAAGAAGCCGGATTGATTGGCGGCATTGGAGTTTGCGGACGGGAATTGTGTTGCAGTCGCTGGATGGCAGATTTTAATTCTGTCACTACACAAGCAGCCCGAATTCAAGACCTTTCTTTAAATCCGCAAAAGTTGGCAGGCCAATGTTCCAAGCTTAAATGCTGCATAGATTACGAGACTCCTGTTTACATAGATGCTTTAAAAGAAATTCCGGAAGTTACCCATCCCATAGAAACAGAAGACGGCCTCATTTATCTTGTTAAGACAGATGTGCTTAAAGGTACTATGTGGTTTAGCTACGACAAACAAAGCATGGCCAATATGCAGCCGGTACCTGCCAAAAAAGTAAAAGAGATGTTGGCCGCCAACAACAAAGGAGAAAAAGTACCTTCGCTCCGCATCAAAGATAAGGCCATAGAGGAAAAGAACAATTTCAGATCCTCAGCAGGAGAAGAGAGCATCACGCGTTTTGATAAGAAAAGCAAGAGTAAGAGTAAGGGCAGAAACAAAAGAAGAAAATCCGGCCAAAGAAAAAATGTTTCTTAAAAATCATAAATGGTTTTTTGCCGTTTTAGCAAGCCTGTTGTTCCTGCATACCGGTTGCTCTGCTCCCTCTTCTGCTCAAAGGGAATTGGTTGTTCCTGCTGTCTGGGAAAAGGGGCATAAGCTTACCCTACAACTGTCTTTACCACAACTTAATACCCGCTATTGTGTCTTTCTGGACCTTAGGGTAAGTAAAGAATATCCTTACGATTACCTGTCTGTTGTACTAACATACGCGCCCGAGGCACTTTCTTCTGCCCGCGGACAACCATCCACAGACACGTTGTGGTTACCGCTGCTTCCGCAACAAGCCCTCCGTTCGGGCCAATTTTTGGATTACAGGCTTCCCGTCAATACAGACGGAATTTGGGCAAGCGATTCTGTTTTTTACTGGCAGATGGAACATAATATGCCGCAAGCCTCATTACGAGGGTTGCTTAAAGCAGGCATCCTTATGAAAATGCAAGAGAATGGGGAAAAATAAACTGCAACGGTTTCAGGAAAACAAAGGTTTTAAAAACTTATATGAACCTTCTTTTCAGGAGGTGTACCGGAAAGATTATCCACTCAAGGGGCATTGGACTCAAAAAGTCTTTAAGAACAATCATCCCATTGTTCTGGAACTGGGATGTGGAAAAGGCGAGTACACCCTGGCCTTGGCCGAGCATCATAAACGAAAAAACTTCATTGGTATAGATATAAAAGGGGCTCGTCTGTGGCGAGGGGCCAAAACAGCTCTGGAAAAAAAGATTGAAAACGTGGCTTTCATTCGCACACGTATTGAACTGATTGAAAGCTTTTTTGCTGCGGGAGAAGTCTCGGAAATCTGGATTACTTTTCCCGACCCTCAGCCTAAAAAAGAAAAGAAAAGGTTGACCTCGCCCGGGTTTTTAAATAGATACCTTACCTTTCTACAACCGGATGCCATCATCCACCTGAAAACAGACAGTCGCCCATTGCACGATTATACGCGACAAGTAGTAGAAGAGTGGGAGGGGATGCAGCTGTTAGAGGCAGACACTGACATTTACGGCAGCGGTCGCCAAAGTACAGACCCTCTGATAGCTGTGCGTACCTTCTACGAAGAAATGTTTCTTGCCGAAGGAAAGCCCATCACATACCTCAAGTTTTCAATAAAGACAGGGCAAGGTATTGCTACGTTACAAGAATAAAAACCTGAACCAGAAGAATTCTAAGAAGCATGGCCAGGGGATATACCATAGCATAAGCCGCAGCCTGTGCCTGAACGGGAGCAATACCATTGATAAAATCCAATGCAGGCGGATTGGTCGTGGCCCCTCCCAGCATACCGCATATTTTAAGGTAATTTACTTTCATTAGGCGGGCAATAACACCTACAACCATAACAGGAATAAATGTAACGGCAGTCCCGTACAGCATCCATTGCCATCCTCCGCTTAGTATAGTCTCTACAAACGTCCCACCGGAAAGCAGTCCTACGCAAGAGAGAAAGAGAAGAATACCCAGATCACGCATAAAAAAAATGACTTGTGGACTCATGTGAAAATTCACTTTACCAATGCGTCCCTTATGCCCCAAAAGAATGGCCACTAACAAAGGGCCTCCGGCAAGTCCTAATTTGGCAGGTGCCGGCAAACCGGGGAAAAAGATAGGAATGCTGCCCACCAATACTCCTATAAATATTCCAAGAAAAAGCAAGAGAATACTAGGAGCTTCCCAAGTCTCTTTCTTTGCTTGAGCCCCGTTAGGATAGTCTGTGCATTTCTGTATTTCACGGTCTATTTTTATCTTAAAAAATACCCTTAGCAACACCATAGAAAGAATAACTCCCAAAACTCCAAACGGATAAGTACTGGCATACGCCATGCCTGTTTGAGCAATGGCAGCCTCACTTGCCCCTTGACCGGCAAGCACCTCCTGAGCAGCCCCCAGGCTAGGTGTATTGGTTACTGCGCCACACATAATCCCCGCAACGGCAATACGCGATATACCGGTAAAGCGATAAATCAAAAGAGCTATCCCAAACCCTCCCAACACTATGACTACTGCCAGTATATTCAGTAGCAAACCGTCTTTTTTGAATGAAGAAAAGAAACGCGGTCCCATGCTCAGCCCTATACTGTACACAAAGAAAATGAGTCCAAAATCACGTGCAAAGTGCAACGTTTGTACATCTATAGGAGCGCCAAAATGGGCAATGAGTATGCCTGTAAACAATACACCCGCCGCCCCAAAGCCAATGCCTTTATACTTAATCTTCCCAAGCAAGGCTCCGGTAAAGACAGTAAGGCTCAAGTAGAGCAAAGTAGAGGAAACACTTTGCGTAGTAAAGAAGTTTTGTATGCTGTTCATTTAATAACCCGTTACATATCTGAAATGGTTAGCAGGCACTCTTTCCAAACAGAGTTGGGAAGGTGACCGATCCGTTCCCGGGCCTGTTCTTTATGGTGATTAAATACCTTTTGGGCATACTCTCTTCCTTTATGGTCTTTTATAAAAGATATCAGTTGATCATGGGCCGTAAGGTCTTCTTTTTCCAAACTGCGTATCCACAGAATTACTTGCGGTCTAAAACGTTCGTCTCCTGCTTGGCGCAAGGCACCTAAGAGAGGCAAGGTGATTTTTGCCTCGGCAAGGTCTTGCGTTACATCTGCCAGGTCGTCCCTAATTTGAAAAGCCATACCCATATGGTAGGCTGCTCGGCTTAAAAAGGGACGATAAGTTTCTGTTGTTGATGAATTGGGAACGGACAGCACGCCGGACATGACCGACACATGGAACAAAGAAGCCGTCTTCTTTTTACAGACAGTATAGTAGTCTGCCAACGTTATATCCAATGTTTTCGCCTTTTCCATTTGAAAAATTTCCCCCTCACTAAGGTCTTCAATAACATTGGCATACAGGGGAAGCAAGTGAGTTCCATTATGTTGTATTAAAATTTGCAAAGCCCTGGCCAACCAGAAATCCCCCAACATAATGGCCGCTCGCGGACCAAACTGTTTTTGTACGCTTTCTTTCCCACGGCGTGTCTGAGCGTTGTCTGCCACGTCGTCGTGCAGGAGCGATGCCGTATGAATCATTTCTGCTATGGCAGCTACGGCATGGCTTAGCGGGCCCGGAGTACCACATACGCCTGCTGCAGACAAAGCCAAAGCAGGCCTTATCTGTTTACCGGGCCTGTTAAGAATGTATTGATCTATGGTAGTTAGTAGAGCATGCGGAGTGTCCAGGGCTGTTTTTAATATGTTTTCAAAAGCCATCCAATCAGCCCCCAGAGACTGCCTTACCCAATCCATAGCATCTTTCATGTATTAAAAGAGAACAGCAACGGATAATTCAAATCCTCTCATATTGGAGTTCCCAAGCTTCCAATCATCCGTATCAATACGTAAGCTTCCGCCTCTTGCCAATTTTCCAAAGCTCCAATTGTATTTCCCCGAGATTTGTAATTTCCAGATTTCTAAACCGGCTCCCAGACTAAATCCGTAATCCAGCCGGTTAAGGTTCTTCCAGTCTACATGTTCCAGCAGGTCTCCTTTAAACAGAGCGTACCTTACGTAAGGTGCTGCAAATACATAGGGACGCAGGAAAAGTATATTGATTCCCAACTGCATGTTCAAGGGAACCTCAAGGTAATCAATCCTAAAGCCGTAAGAATCCTGACCTACCGGGGCTCCTACCAAATCTGTACGCACACGGCTGTATAGAATTTCCGGTTGGAAGGAAAGTCCAATAAGCGGAATTCTGTATTGACCACCTATTCCCGCATGAAATCCGGTTTGGGCTTGCCACGCTTCTTCTGCATTACCTACCTGAATATCCTGGAGTTTGTTGAAGTTTAATCCTGCTTTTACTACAAAGCTGCCCTGTGCCAGGGCTGCCGTACTTAGTCCTAACAAAAGTACGAACGTAATCACGTGTTTTTTCATATCATTCGTTTATTAGAGAATTCAATTTTTCTTGAATGGTCTGTTTATTGGTAGCTCCTACAATCTTGTGGACAAGCTCTCCGTTTTTAAAGAAAAGCAAGGTAGGGATGCTGCGAATCATATATTTTGCAGGCACTTCCGTAGCCTGATCTACATCGCATTTGCATACTAAGATCTTTCCTTCCATTTCCTGTGACAATTCGTCAACCATGGGAGAAATCTGACGACAGGGGCCGCACCATTCAGCCCAAAAGTCAACCAAAACAGGTACCGTTGACTTTAATACTACCGAATTAAAATTATCATCCGTTACTATTTGACTCATAATCTTTTAACTTTTAATACTGATACTATTTTTTGTAAATTTATAAAAAATCATGTATTAGACACAATGGCCAGCCCTCCCTCCGACGTTTCTTTGTATATAGAAGGCAGGTCGTGACCCGTTCTTTTCATCACTTCTATAATGGTATCAAAGCTTACTCTATGTGTACCGTCAGAGAGTAAAGCGTACATATTGGCATCAATGGCACGGGTGGCTCCAAAAGCATTTCTTTCAATACACGGTATTTGAACCAACCCGTGAATGGGGTCACAAGTAAGCCCCAAAAAATGTTCCATGCCTATGCTGGCTGCATACTCTGCCTGAGCAATGCTTCCTCCAAAAAGCTGTACGGCTGCTGCGGCTGACATAGAACAGGCCGAGCCAATCTCTCCCTGGCAACCTACCTCGGCCCCCGATATGGAAGCATTATGCTTAATAAGCGTCCCAATAAGCCCTGCAGTAGCAAGGGCGCGTAATATACGGCTTTCCGGGAAATTGTAGGAAGTTTGATTTAAATACAGTACAGAAGGTATTACTCCGCAACTGCCGCAAGTAGGGGCTGTCACAATTTTTGTGCCTTCTGCATTTTCTTCTGCTACGGCAAGGGCATACGAAAAAGCCATAGCCCTTCTTTGCATAGAACCTTTGTAACCTTGTGCTTTGATGTAATAAGAAGCAGCCCTGCGCGCCAGGTGGAGCGGTCCGGGAAGTACTCCCTCGTTTTGTAAGCCTCTGCGTATGGCAGCTTTCATGGTTTGCCATACCTCGTCAAGGTAATCCCATAAATCTTCCTCTTCGTGCATGGCTACGTATTCCCAAAAATGCAGCCCTTTTTCTTGACAGTACGTTAAAATATCTGCCATTTTATTCAGAGGATATATGGTTTTATGTGCTTTTCTTTTGCCCGTATCTGAAAGGTCTCCTCCGCCAATACTAAAGGTAAGCCACGTGTCCAAAACGTTCTTTTCTTGGTCCAGTGCTTTGAACTCCATCCCGTTGGGATGTTGTTTCAGTACGGTATGGTAGTCCCAAAAAATCTCTACGTGTTTGGGAGCAAAAGCTTCTTCTAAAGACCTATCTGTATAGTGTCCTTTTCCGGTAGCCGCCAAGCTGCCGTACAAAGTCACAGAAAAAGCGGCTGCTTCCGGATTTCTTGAGGCAAATTCCAAGGCTGCCCAACGAGGAGCCATGGTATGAGAACTGGAAGGACCGTTTCCTATTTTGAAAATTTGTTTAATACTTTCCATAGCCTACAAAGATAGGCATATATAGGTTTCTTTTAAGATTTTTTAAATATTTCAGTACCTTGTGGTACAAGGTATCAATTTTTTTATATATCTTTGTCGCATATTATTCTGAATGCGAATTTTTATTAAAGGAAAATTATGAAAAAAGTATTGAATGTAGGCATTGGAAAAAGCAGCTTTATCATAGAAGAAGATGCATACCAAAGGCTGGATCTTTACCTGGAACGCTTTCGTAGTGAAATGGATAGTAAAGAAGCGGCAGAAGTTATGGAAGACGTTGAGCAACGCATTGCCGAACTTTTCTTTGAATATACTACAGGCAAAACAGAGGTAGTTTCATTAGAGGTAGTAGAGCGTGTGATAAGACAACTGGGATACCCTAACGATTCTGCAGCGCGGGAAGAAAGGCAGGAACGGACGGCGAGGGCCAAACGTCGTAACGGGTATTCAGATTACGAACGTTACGACGGTCTGGGCGAAAAACCGGAACGACGGTTGTACAGAAATCCCGATGATTCTGTAATAGGAGGAGTCTGCAGCGGTCTGGCTGCTTACTTTAATTGTGATCCCGTACTGGTACGCGTACTGGCAGTAGCTTCTTTCTTCATGGGAAGTGCAGGGTTTTGGATTTATATTATTCTTTGGATTGCCGTCCCAAAAGCACGAACAGCTTCTGAAAAACTGGAAATGCGAGGACTCCCTATAACTGCTGAAAATTTGCGTCGTTATAGCAAGCATCGCTAAGAACCTTAATCAACTAAAAAGAGCCGTTATGAATCAAAACAATATTGAAAACATTAAATCGCAAATGCGTAGAGGCGTACTGGAGTATTGCATCCTTAGCATTTTAGAAAAAAAACACGCATACGCCTCTGAATTGATTGGCAAACTGAAAGAGGCGCGTATTATAGTGGTAGAGGGGACATTGTACCCTTTATTGACCCGGCAGAAAAATCAGGGTCTTCTTACGTACCGTTGGGAAGAGTCCACTCAAGGACCTCCTCGTAAATATTACTCCCTCACAGACAAAGGGCAAGCCGTACTTCTGGAAATGGACAAGGCTTGGAAAGAATTGGTAGAAACACTTGAGATTTTAAGAAAATGAAAAAAGTAATCAGGGTAAGTATCAATAAGATACCTTTTACGCTGTCGGAAGATGCCTATAGCACTCTAAAAGTATATCTGGACCATTTACGCAGGTACTATTCCGGCAAGGAAGGAGGGATGGAAATAGTGGACGGAATAGAAGAGCGTATTGCCGAGCTTCTTTCTGAACGCACCCATGCCGGAGAACATGTAGTATCTAAAGACATAGTAAACCAAGTTTTAGAAATTATGGGACCGCTGGAAGTTATAGAAGAAGAAAGCGGAGCCTCTGATTTTACTGGCAGTACATACCACGATACCCCCTTTCCACCTAAGAAATTGTATCGGAACATAGACCGCAAAGTGCTTGGCGGAGTTTGTTCGGGACTGGCTGCCTATTTTAATATAGACGTGGTGATTGTCCGCCTGGTATATGCTGTTTTGCTCTTTTTACCTTCTGTTGTTCACTACGGTGAATTTATCTCTGGTCGGGGTACTTTTACTTTCAACTTTGGAGGGTTCTTCTTTATAATTTATTTGATTATGTGGATCCTCATACCGGCAGCACGCACCGTAGAAGAAAAATATGCCATGCGCGGGGAACCGCTGTCTGCAAGAGGGTTACAGCGTGTAAGCAGAGCTGACAGGACACGCAGCTCTGCCCGAGCATCGCGTAGCTCTCGTGCAACACACAGCTCTCGTGCAGCACACAGCTCTCGTGCAGCACACAGCTCTCGTGCAACATACAGCTCTCGTGTACCACGCAGCTCTCGTGCACCACGCAGCTCTCGTGTACCTCGCAGCTCTCGTGCAGCATACAGCTCTCGTGCACCTCGCAGCTCTCGTGTACCTCGCAGCTCTCGTGCACCTCGCAGCTCTCGTGCACCTCGCAGCTCTCGTGCACCTCGCAGCTCTCGTGCACCTCGCAGCTTCGAGCCGTCACAAAGCTATGGAACATCACACAGCCTCTACGATTCTTACCGTCATCCTTCGTATAGCTCTTCCGGCAGAAATAAGGCGTGGTATATTTTACTACGAGTAGTTGCAGTGATTGTAGGGTTGTTTTTTCTGATAGGCAGCTCTGCTGTATTAATAAGCTTGGTTCTGGCCTTTTCCGTTACGGGATTTGCCCTGAATTTCCTTCCTACTGCACTGTTTAACCTAGTGGCTTTTACAGGTAGCATCTTCTGGTTCAAGGTGTTTGGTATGCTCACGGTTCTTATTCCCGTACTGGGCTTCTTATACCTCGGCTCTGTTCTGGTATTCAACATAAGAGGCCCTCGATGGATTGGCGGTATTATGTTTTTCACTTGGCTTGTCGCACTGGTTGGTCTGATTGTAACCGGCTCCCGTGGAGCTTCACATTTCAAAAAGCACGCCTCTGTAGAAGAACGCATACCTATTGAACTAACCTCAGACACCTTATTCATAGACCTGGATGCAAGGGAAGATTTTCTGTTTGAGCGCTACTGGATAGAAGCAGACAACGCGGTTTACAAACTGGGATGGATTGAAGGCAAAAGAAAAGATCCCAATGTGGTCATATTTCCGCCTGTAACCGTTGTACGACAGTCCCAGTTTGAGACTCCGTCTGTATTGCTGAAATCTCGCTCCTTTGGTCAATCAAAATCAGATGCACTGGAAACGGCAGAAAAACAAACACCCGCTTTTCATTTAACCGGCAATGTGATGACCATCCCCTCGTACCAGATTAACAAAGCCCATCCTTGGGACGGCACCATAGGCTCCCTAAGATTGTACGTTCCCGCTAACCAAGTGATCATCGTACGCAAACCCATCTACCACGAATTTGGTAAATCGAGCTCCCGCAAAGTCACCATTAAAGGCTTTGATTAAAGCACCACTGCATTTGGATGCAGTTTTGCGCAGTTTTGGCGCAGTTTGGCGCAGTTTGGCGCAGTTTGGCGCAGTTAGATTGAATCTAACGCGCCAATTTTTTTTGCAAAAACCGCAAGTAGCTGGTTGCAAGAGAAATGCAGCAGTGGTTGAAAATTCTGGTGCGCTAGATTGAATCTAAAGTGCCTACTCAAAAAACAACTACTTCCTACCTTTACAGGAAAACAGCAAATCGTGTAAAGGTAGGAGGTAAGAAAAAATACACCTGCCTTTGTTATGCGCACAAAATCAAGCAGTTGTACACTTTTCTCAAAAAACAACTACTTCCTACCTTTACAGGAAAACAGCAAATCGTGTAAAGGTAGGAGGTAAGAAAAAACACACCTGTCCTTGTTATGCGCACAAAATCAAGTAATTATACACTTTTCTCAAAAAACAGTGACTTCCTACCTTTACAGGAAAACAGCAAATCGTGTAAAGGTAGGAGGTAAGAAAAACTGACGCCGATCTTGCTATGTGCGCATATACAGACAGTTAGACCTCTTTTCTTGAAAACAGTGACTTCCTACCTTTACATATGCACATGCTGCGTTAAAAAGAAGGAGCTGCAAAGCAGCGCTTTAAAAAGCGCCAAAAGCTTTTGGCGCACTATATTTGAAGGCCGTACTATAGTCGATTACTATAAACGTACCCCTATACATGTTTTTGGTAACTTGCAGGTAACCAGTAAATTAACCTCCGAGTGCGACGCACTAAAGTGTGGGTGTGGGTACGCAATGTTTTGGCGCAGTTAGATTCAATCTAACGCGCCAACCTTTTTGCAAAAATAGCAAATGGCTAGTTGCCAGAGAAATACAGCAGTGGCTGAAAACTCTGGCGCGCTAGATTGAATCTAAAGTATCTTATTCAACGGGGGTGAGTGGCAGGTCTTCCGTTCCTACCGGGAATTGGGGAAGGCCGGGGGTTTGTTGAGTTTGCTCCAAACGTTGTTCCAGGTCAGAAGCTTTCTTCGCTTTTCCTGTTGATATGAAAGTAGTACCCAAAAGACACAATACCAAAATGGTAATGGCTAGGGTCCATGTGGTTTTTTCCAAAAAGTCGGCCGTCTGACGAACGCCAAATGTGGTGTTACCTGTTGCAAAATTGGCTGCCAGTCCGCCTCCCTTAGAGTTCTGTACCAGAACAACAAGGGTTAGCAATATGCTTGCTATAACAATAAGAATGGCGGTTGCTGTATACATTTTTAATTATTGGATTTTTGTTTGATTTCTTCTACAAGGGACGCAAAGTAAGCGCTTTTTTCCGGATATAGCAAAATAAGTTTTGCGTAACAGTCAATGGCTAATTTATGGTAACCTTGCGCAGCGTAAATCTTTGCAAGGGTTTCTGTTACAAATTCATCGTCTTTGAGTGCCGGCGGTGCATCTTGTTCTGAGGTGTCCAGATTCTCTCCCGCTCTTTTGAGTGCTTGCGTAAACCGGGGGTTCTCACTTATAAAACGATCTATGGGCGTAGTTACATCTAACGAGACAGAAGCCATTTGTTCTTTTCCGAAATAATCCGCTCCTGGATAAAAAGTACGATTCTTTGGAATGTCCAAAACAAATTCCAGAGGACCTGCATCGGAAAGAGAAGCCGTCCCGATACTTCGGCTTTGGGTTTTGTCTGCGGCGGCGGCCAGGGTTTTGTCTGCGGCGGCGGCCAGGGTTTTGTCTGCGGCGGCGGCCAGGGTTTTGTCTGCGGCGGCGGATAGGGTTTTGTCTGCGGCGGCTCCTGTGTCTAAAATGGGCTCTTGCTCTGGGACGTCCAGGGTGAAAAACTCTTCCTCGGCAAGTGTTTCAAAATCCTTTCTGGTTTGTTGCAGTATGAAATACAGTTTCTTTCGTGAGTAGATATAGGCGGCTGTTTTTTCTGATTGGGAAAGACTGGCGTCACCACCCATGCCGCAGAGCGCTTTGAATAACAGGAGGTACCCTAGGGAGAACCAAGGGTAACGACGAACCAGGTCTTGAAGTACATATCCGTTGGGGGCCAGCTCTTGCGGTGCTGCGTTTACGTATTGTTTGTAAAAAACTGAAGTATCCATGATTTTTTTGTTTTACCAGTTGGCTACGGTGGCGTTGAAAATGTCTTCTACTATTTTTTCTACTATGGCGTCTACCAAGCCCCCTTCGGCAGCATCGAACGATATGGTAGAATCGTAATCTTCGTATCCGGAAAAGTCTCTCTCAAAGTTTTCTGAAGGATCCATTTTGTTTTGAAATATGATTTTAATTGTTACCGTAAGTCTTGCCATAGAAGCCACCTCGTCTGACGTTACGGCAATGGGTGCCATATTGTATCCTGTAATATAACCATCAACGGCATAATCTCCGTCTTCACGAATTACAGAAAGCCGGGTGAGCTTGGTGTATTTGTCCATTAGAGCTTCTGTAAACGTATTGCTCAGTGCCGGGTTAATGCGTTCTGCACGGTTTTCAATATACGAAACACTGATGGTTTGTGCTTGAGGATGAATAGAGGTACCGGAAAAAGAGTACCACCAACACTGTGTGAGCAATAAGGGCGAAAGGAGCAGGAGCAGCAATTTATTCAATTTCATATTCTTTGATTTTGCGGTACAAAGTTCGTTCTGCAATGCCCAGTTCTTTAGCCGTGGATTTGCGGTGTCCTTTGTTCTTTTGGAGTACTTTTGTGATTAATTCTTTCTCTAAAGAATTCAAAGAAAGATCTTGTTTTTCTTCTACCGTTTCTATGGGCAGGATTTCTCCTTCCGTCACTTCCTCTTCACCATTGTTGTGCTCGTGTACCGAATGGGATAACATAGTACCGGAAACAGACGCAGGATACAAATCTTTCTGTTGCATCAGATCTGTACGTTGCATCAGGTCTGTACGTTGCATCAGGTCTGTACGTTGTGTCAAATCTGTCTGCTGTATCAGGTCCATCTTTTTTTTCAAGTCGTCCATTTCTGAACGCAGTTGAAAGAGAATTTTGTAGAGAATGTCTCTCTCGGAAATAAAGTCGTCCCTGCCGCGGGCGGCTTTGTCGTATACCACCGGCAAGTGCAGGGGGCTGTCTTCCGGCAGGTATCGTTGTAAGGTTTCTGCCGTAACCGTTCTGTTTTGTTCCAAAACGCTCAGTTGTTCAGCTACGTTCTTCAATTGCCTTACGTTGCCCGGCCATCGGTAATGTTCCAATACGTTACGTGCCTGGTCAGTAAGACGAATGACCGGCATTTTGTACTTTTCTGCAAAGTCTGCCGCAAACTTCCGGAATAACAAGTGAATGTCTCCGGGACGTTCCCTCAATGCCGGAACGGTAATAGGCACCGTATTTAATCTATAATAAAGATCTTCTCTAAATTTCCCCGACTTAATGGCATGGTGCAGATTCACGTTGGTAGCAGCTATTACGCGTACATCTGTCTTCTGTACCGTAGAAGAACCCACCCGTATAAACTCTCCCGTTTCCAAAGCTCTCAACAGGCGTACTTGCGTAGATAAGGGTAGTTCTGCCACCTCGTCAAGAAAAAGCGTGCCTTTGTCTGCTGCTTCAAAATACCCTTTCCTGTCTTCGTGAGCTCCGGTAAAAGATCCTTTTAAATGCCCAAACAATTCCGAATCTATAGTGCCCTCCGGAATGGCTCCGCAGTTGACAGCAAAATAGTGACCGTGTTTTCTTATGCTGTAGGAGTGTATAATCTTAGGAATAAATTCTTTTCCAACACCCGTTTCACCGGTAACCAAAACAGAGAGATCCGTAGTGGCTACCTGAGCAGCTATATCCAGCGCCCTGTCCAATAAAGGGCTGTTTCCAATAATTTCAAATCTTTGCTTAATTCCAGTAACATCCATCTTTGCAAAGATATAAATTTTGTCCTATATTTGTAAGCTAAACCAAGTGTCTACTTCCCTGACTTAACTTGAAACATGAATAATAATCAACTTGTTATGAAAAAATCTTTTTTGCGCTTTTTGGGCATTGCCGTTTTTGGTGTGATGCTTATGGCTTGTAATAACCCAAAGGACATGGTAAAATACGCAGATGACGTTGAGAAATCTTGCCAGCCGGAAATCCTTGAAGTTATAGCCGATAAAATTGATGTTACCTACACCCTAAATTTCCCCGAAGGGTATTTCCACCCCAAAGCCATGCTGGAAATTACACCTGTATTAGTATACGAAGGTGGTGAAGTAGCCGCACAGGCACTCAGACTCCAGGGAGAAAAAATCCTGGATAACTACAACGTAATTCCTGTTGCCGGAGATCGTATTCAGCATAAAATCCAGTTTGACTATGTAGAAGGCATGGCCAAATCACATCTTGAGCTGCGTGGTGCTGTTCTGTATAAAGACAACGTATGGCCATATCCTGCAGCCTATAAGATTGCTGACGGTGCAAACATAACCTACAAATGGGTTGAGCTTGACGGAACGCCTGTAATCATTCCCGATAATTACCAAAAGGTGATTATGGAAGCAGAAGAAACAAACATTATGTACGCAAAGAACTCTGCGCAAGTAAGGGCCCGTGAATTAACAAAATCCGAGATCAAAGAGTTCCAGGAATTCTTGAAAAACTTACCTGAAGACGAAAGAAGGGTCATTAAAGGCACAGATATTATAGCCTATGCTTCTCCGGAAGGCCCTGTAGATTTCAACGAAAAACTCTCGGAAAACCGTATGAAGAGTGCGGAAAGAGCGTTTCAGTCCATTACCCGCAGAATCAAACCGGATGGAGAGTTGAGCTTGCAGACCAAAGGGGAAGACTGGGAAGGATTCCAAGAATTGGTCAGCCAAACAGACCTGGGTGATAAGGATCTGATCCTGCGCGTACTGTCTATGTACACAGACCCTGTTATTCGCGAACGTGAAATCAGAAACATGTCTGCCGTTTATAAAATCCTGGAAGACAAAGTATTGCCCAAGCTGCGTCGTGCACGTTTGATTGCCAACGTAGAGTTTACCAACTATTCTGACGAAGAGTTGATTGAACTGACAGCCGGCAATATGGAAGCTATGAATGAAGAAGCGCTGTTGTACGCTGCCACCCTTACCAATGACAACGATACCAAGATTGCATTGTATAAGAAAGCTGCCGAGAAATACAACTCGCTCAGAGGCTACAACAACCTGGCAGTGGCTTACCTGAACGCAAAGAAGGTAAACGAGGCCGCTGCTGCTCTGGCTAAGTGCGACGCATCCAACCCCATGGTTGCTAACAACCTGGGAGTTATTGAAATGCGTAAAGGAAATTACGGAAAAGCTGCCGAATATTTTGCTAAATCCGGATGTGAAACTGCCAAGTACAACCAAGGAGCTCTTGATATCCTAAATGGAAAATACAAAGAAGCCTTGGCTAAGCTGGACGGTCAAACCCATATGAACGGTGCATTGGCCCAACTGCTTAACGGCAACCTGGACAAAGCAGAAGCTGCTATGGCAACCTGCAAATGTGCAAGCGGCAACTACATAAAAGCCGTTATTGCTGCACGCAAGGGACAAGCTTCTAAAGTCAGGGAACTGATGACAGAAATCAACAAAGTACCTGCACTGGCTGAAAAAGCCGCAAAAGATATTGAATTTGCAAAATATCGTTAAATCCATTTAACCTCACACCTTATTAGAAAAGGAGATAAAAATTTGTTTGTCTCCTTTTTTTAACTACCTTTGTATCGGCCGCCGATATATCGGAGCTCTTTATAGCTAACATGAATAGTATAGTTTTAACAGAAGCCGTCTTTTATACCTTACTGGTATTGCACCGCCCGTTGCACGGCTACGGAATTATGCAAGAAACAAAAACGTTGACAAACGGCAGACTCAACTTGTCTGCCGGCACGTTGTACGGAGCTATTTCCACTATGCTTGAGAAAGGGTGGATCAAACCCCTGCCCGTGGAAGAAGACAGCCGGCGCAAAGAGTATATCATTACCTCTAAGGGCAAACAGGTGGTGCAAGCCGAGTGGAGAAGGTTGCAAGAGCTTGTTACAAACGGAGAAAAATTTTTAAATCTATAATCTATAAGATGATGGAAAAAAAATGCGTTCTAAAACCCTTCTTTTTATGGAATTTCGAAAAGGAAGAAGCCTGGATAAACGACATGGCTCTTGATGGCTGGATGTTGTTTAAAATAAGGTATGTGTTTTACTATTTTGAGAAAGACACCCCCGGCGCCTGGGAATACAACCTGGAATTGAAAGAAAAAGATCCTTACGCCGGCAGCCGTGAAGGGTATTTAGATTTTCTTAAAGAATCGGGGGTAGAAGTAGCGGCTCGTAGCCGGTATTGGATATACCTGCGCAGCCGACGAGGAGAACATGTGATGGGCTCTGAGGAGCACGCTTTGCAGCAGCTGGTACGCACCCTGAAAGCACAAAGGTTTGCTCATAAACTACAATATTTCTTCACCCGGCTGCTCGCTTTTTCCATAGCCTGCATCTTATGCCTCAAACACTGGTACTTCTATCCTGTCTCTGATTTTTTGAGTGGGGTTTTCACAGGTGTCGGCTTTGCAAGTATTATATTTATGATATGTACGGCCGTTGTGGCAAAAGAAATGGACAGAAAAGTGAGAAGAGCCCTCAGAAACCTCCATGTTTCTGAGTAGCAAAGCACTGTGCGGCGTGAGTAGCACTGCCCGATCTGAATAAGACTGTTTTGTTTGAGTAGAACCGGTTTAGTCCAGCTTGAGGACGGCCATAAAGGCCGATTGCGGCACTTCTACGTTGCCAATCTGCCGCATACGGCGCTTCCCTTTTTTCTGCTTTTCCAGCAGTTTGCGTTTACGGCTTATGTCTCCTCCGTAGCATTTAGCGGTCACGTCTTTCCTTACAGCCTTTACCGTTTCTCGTGCAATGATCTTGGCACCAATAGCTGCCTGAATGGCAATTTCAAACTGTTGACGCGGAATCAATTCTTTCAACTTTTCACACATGCGTCTGCCAAACGTATAGGAGTGTGCTCTGTGGATAAGGCTAGAAAGGGCATCTACCTGTTCTCCGTTCAGAAGGATATCTAATTTGACCAAGTCTGCCTGTTCGTACCCGGTTATGTGGTAATCAAAAGAAGCATAACCGCGCGAAACGCTTTTAAGTTTATCATAGAAATCGAACACTATTTCTGAAAGAGGCATCTTAAAAGTAAGCTCTACCCGGTCTGAAGTCAGAAAGTGTTGGTTAAGCAATATACCACGTTTATCCAGACAAAGTTTCATTATAGGACCAAAATACTCCGATTTGGAAATAACCTGTGCCCTTATATAAGGTTCTTCTATACGGTCAATCAATGTTACTGCGGGCAGCCCGGAAGGGTTGTGCACTTCCGATTCTTCTCCCTGCGTTGTATATACTTTATAGGAAACGTTAGGAACGGTAGTGATTACATCACAATCAAATTCCCTAAACAACCTTTCCTGGACAATTTCCATATGGAGCAATCCCAAAAATCCGCAACGAAAACCAAAGCCCAGGGCCAGAGACGATTCCGGCTCATAAGTAAGCGAAGCATCGTTCAGCTGTAATTTTTCCAACGCCGCTCTCAGGTCTTCGTAGCCGTCTGTATCTACCGGGTACAGACCGGCAAAGACCATAGGTTTTACCTCTTCAAACCCTTCGATGGCTTTCTGGCAGGGACGTTCTACCGTAGTGATGGTATCTCCCACTTTCACCTCGGATACTGTTTTAATCCCGGATATGATGTACCCCACATCTCCCGTATGTACCTCCTGCCTTGGGATCATCTTGATTTTAAGAATCCCTACCTCGTCTGCATCGTACTCTTTCCCGGTATTAAAAAACTTAACTTTATCGCCTTGTTTAATAGACCCGTTCATAACCCTAAAGTAGCCGATAATGCCTCGGTACGAATTGTAAACAGAGTCGAAAATGAGGGCTTGCAACGGTGCATCGGGGTCTCCTTGCGGTGCCGGAATGCGCTCAATAATGGCATGGAGCAATTCTGAAACACCCTCTCCTGTACGGGCACTTATGTGCAGAATTTCCTCCTTCTCACACCCTAAAAGATCCATGATTTGGTCCTGAACCACATCTATCATAGCCGATTCCATGTCAATTTTATTCAGCACCGGTACTATTTCCAGGTTATGCGAAATGGCCAGGTATAAGTTAGATATGGTTTGGGCCTGAACTCCCTGTGTAGCATCCACTACCAACAGAGCACCTTCACAAGAAGCAATAGCCCTGGATACTTCATAGGAAAAATCTACGTGTCCCGGTGTGTCCAGCAGGTTCAGTATGTGTTTTTCTCCGTTATGTTCGTAATCCAATTGTATGGCATGGGATTTTATAGTAATCCCTTTTTCTTTCTCCAGGTCCATACTGTCCAGAACCCGGGCTTCCATGTCACGCTCATCTACCGTATGGGTTAGCTCCAACAAGCGGTCTGCCAAAGTACTCTTCCCGTGATCAATATGGGCAATAATGCAGAAATTTCTGATGTTCTTCATAGGTGGGACAAAGGTAAATATAATTTTTATCTTTGTGGGATAATCAAATTCAGACAGCATGGAGCAAAAGAATCCCCCCCTCTCAGACCTTACATCACAAATACGCCGAGACATCATACGGATGGTGACAGCTGCCAAAAGCGGACATCCCGGAGGCTCACTCAGTAGCACCGATTTTTTAACCTTACTTTTTGCAGAATTCCTGCAACAAAGTCCCGCCCAATGGAGGCGTGACGGTAAAAACACAGACATGTTTTTTCTTTCCATTGGCCATATCACGCCTTTGTATTACAGTTTGCTGGCCAGGATGGGTTATTTTCCTATAGAAGAATTAAGCACCTTCCGCAAGTTGGGATCCCGGTTACAGGGGCATCCCAGTATAGAAGAAGGACTTCCCGGAGTACACGTAGCCAGCGGATCGTTGGGGCAAGGCCTTTCCGTTGCCTGCGGAGCAGCCTTGGGAAAACGACTGGCGCAAGACCCTCACAAAGTGTACGTCTTGATTGGAGACGGTGAAAGTGAAGAAGGCCAAATATGGGAAGCCGCTTTGTTTGCTGCACACAACAAACTGGGAAACCTTACTGCCATAACAGACTGGAACAGGCAGCAAATTGACGGACCGGTGAATGACGTGGCCGGCCTGGGAGACCTGGTGGCCAAATGGGAGTCGTTTGGATGGACAGTCCGGGAATGTGACGGACACAATCCGGAAGCCATACGTGAAGCTTACAAAGCTTCGCTCCAGCCGCGAGACAAACCCATGATGATCCTAATGCATACGCACATGGGACAGGGCGTAGATTTTATGGCAGGAACACATGCATGGCACGGGAAAGCCCCGTCTGCAGAAGAAGAGTTACGGGCTTTGGAACAGCTGCCGGAAACGTTAGGGGATTTTTAATAAGAAAAGATGATGAAAAACATAGGAAATAAAGATACACGTTCCGGGTTTGGTGCCGGACTTTTTGAACTGGGCAGCAAAAACCCCGCTGTAGTGGCTTTATGTGCAGATTTGACCGGTTCTTTAAAAATGGAACAATTTGCAGCTCAATACCCTTATCGCTTTTTTCAATGCGGTATTGCCGAGGCCAACATGATGGGAGTGGCTGCCGGCCTGGCCATTACAGGATACATTCCCTTTGTGGGGACGTTTGCCGAGTTTGCTACGGGACGCGTATACGACCAATTAAGGCAATCGGTTTGCTACTCACACGCCAACGTTAAAATTGCTGCCTCGCATGCAGGCATCACGCTGGGAGAAGACGGAGCCACTCATCAAACCATGGAAGACATAGCTCTGACAAGAGCCCTCCCCCATATGGCTGTTGTTAACCCTTGCGATTACAACCAGACGCGTCTGGCAACGCTGGCAGCGGCAGCGTGGGAAGGACCTTTGTATTTGCGTTTTGGAAGGCCGTCCGTTCCCAATTTCACCCCGGCAGATGCCACGTTTACTATAGGAAAAGCTTGGATTGTGCATCCTGGAGAAGACGTCACACTGTTGGCTACAGGACACCTGGTTTGGGAAGCTTTAGAGGCCGTTCGCATTCTGGGCCAACAGGGCATTAGCGTAGAACTGATCAACATTCACACCATAACGCCTTTGGATAAAAAAGCCATCCTGGACTCGGCCCGGAAAACAGGGGCCGTAGTTACGGCAGAAGAACATTTGATAACAGGAGGACTTGGAGAAAAAACGGCTAGTCTGCTAGCAAGGCACTCCCCCGTTCCCATGCGAATGGTAGCTATGGAAGAAGGCTTTGGACAGAGCGGAAAACCGGCCGAATTAATGGACCATTACGGACTAAATGCCGCAGGTATTGTTGAGAAAGTACTGGAGTTAAAAAAGTAAACTCTTAACACAGGGTGATGTCAGACAAAGAATTACGGGAATTATGCGAAGAGGGGCTGTACAATCAGGCTTTTGAAGAGGTTGTACGGCAATACAGCCGGCGTTTGTACTGGCATATTCGCAAAATGGTCCTGTCGCATGACGATGCAGACGATGTGCTGCAAAACACCCTCATAAAAGCATGGACCGGACTGCCTTCTTTCCGATGGAAATCACAGTTGTTTACCTGGTTGTATCGCATTGCTACCAATGAAGTATTGACCTTTCTTAAGAAAAACAAGGCCTATACCAACCTGTCGGTTGAAGAACGCCTGGAAGCAGACACCTCTTATTTTTCCGGAGATCAAATACAGAAAGCTTTACAGGAAGCCATTCAACGTTTACCGTCAAAACAGCGTCTTGTATTTAACATGCGTTATTTTGACGAGATAAAGTACGAAGATATGTCACAAATTTTAGGGACCTCTGTAGGTGCTTTGAAGGCCTCTTACCATCATGCCTATACAAAAGTACAGAAAACACTGCGGGAGTTACTCCTTTAAACCTTTTGATTTTATATCTGTCTAACGATTGAATAATGAGCAACAAAACACTAAATAACCCGCACCTGAAAGAGAACCCGTTCACCGTTCCGGAGGGCTACTTTGAACAAGTAGAAGCCCGCTGGTCTTCGGCAGCTGTTCAGGAAAAAGCAACTGACAAGGAAAAAGGTCGGTCGTTTATGCGTTTGTTGTTGCCTCAACTGCAATTAGCAGCTGCTTTTGCACTTCTGTTTGGACTGGGCTATTTGTTGATGATAACCATTACCAAAGGCAAGACAGACACCTTGCAAACAGAAGAATTATCCATTCTTAGCGAGTGGCCTTACTGGGGTCTTGACCACCGTAAGGTATACGATTTGGTGTTGGAGGGTCTTCCGGAAGATGACGAATCCCATTTTTTATTAGATATGGATATAGAAGACCTTATGGACTATATGAACTATCCGGGATTTGACCCAGTACACCTTGATTTGAACTTAATCTACGATGTAAGACATTTACCATGAAGCGTTTACTATTACTCTGCTTTTTATATTTGTGCCCGCTTATTGTAAGTGCACAAAGTATAAAAATCCAGGTGCCGTCTATGGAAGCAACAGAAGAAACACAGGAACCACAAAAGTTTAATAAAGACAGGAAAGCTTACAGTGAAGCCCTGCAGGCACAAAAAGTAGCTTTCATTACACAAAAAGTAGGATTTACGGCAGAGGAAGCCGAGAAATTCTGGCCCTTGTATAACGAACTGGACGGAAAAATTAAAGCCGTAATGCACAAACGCGGACAAGCCAAAACAGAAATGTACCGAGCTTTAAATCCTAGAGGTTCATCGGAAGGACGTACCCTAGCCGGTGATCATCGCGATGCCGGCCTACGCTCCTTTGGCGAAGACCATTCCTCAAAGCCTGTGCCTTCCGTTGAAAATGCTTTAGAAAGGTTTATACAAACCTTTGAAGAAGAAAGTCGGGTACGGTTGGAATACCACCAAAAGTTTTTAAAAGTCCTTTCTGCCAAAAAAATAGCTGGATTTTACTTTGCAGAAGAACAGTTTAGCAATAAAATTTTCAGGGATTTTATTAACAAACAACTGGAGAAAAAAGACAAGTAAATTCAAGCCCAAAGGTAAAAATCCTTTATAAGCGCCATATATTGCGGGCTGTATTTACCCCTGCCTTTATCATACATCGGCAACGTCTCTATCCGGGGCGTTGTTTGTTTTTTTGTCAGCTCCAATAAAACGCGTGTAGGCTCTTCATCCGTAGTGCTCCAAAGGGTGCTGTTGTTACAGCTTAGGGCGCTGCCGGCAGTTACCCGTGTAATTCTTGACGGATAAAGGGGAACCGAACCTTTAAGGGCCATGGAAAGAAAACCAACTTCTCTATCTGCAGGCAAAATCAGCGCAAAAACTCCATCTTCTGTCAACTTGTGTACCGCCCCTTTGAGCAACTCTTCATGCGTTATGCTGCTGTCGTCGCTATGACGTGCTCTGGTACGCCGTGCATAAGAACTTAGTAATGCCCCGCGAAAATAAGGCGGATTGGTAATGATCAGATCATACGTATGGGGCAAAACAAAACTCCTAAAATCCCCTTCAAAAATGCAGATACGTTCCGGCCAGGGAGAAAGACTGACGTTTTCTCTTGCCTCCCGCACAGAAAGTTCGTCTATATCTATGGCATAGATACGGGCTTGCTGAAAGCGCTGCGCCATCATGAGTGCCAGAATACCGCAACCTGTCCCCACATCCAAGACCGTTTGGGGAGTTGTGATATGGACAACAGCTTGAGCTGTGGCTCCTGTCCGTACCCAAGCGCCTAACAGCACGCTGTCTGTGGTCAGCCGCATGGCCGAACGGTGATGTTGTAGAGAAAAATATTTGAAACGGAATGGTTCCACGTCACAAAATAAGGCCATCACTCATGATCAGGCTGCGGTCGCTCAGCGTTGCCAGTGACGGGTCGTGGGAAACAAGAACGATGGTTTGCCGGTAGGTATCACGCAACTGAAAGAACAAGCGGTGCAACTCCTCTTTGTTGCGCGTATCTAAATTCCCCGAAGGCTCATCGGCCAGCAATACTTTAGGACGGTTTACAAGCGCTCGGGCAACGGCAACCCGTTGCTGTTCTCCTCCGCTCAGCTCGGACGGTTTATGTTCCATCCTATGTCCCATACCTAAGAAATCCAAAAGCTCTTTTGCTCTGGTCCGCACCTTATCTGCGGGATCTTTGGCAATCAATCCCGGAATGCACACATTTTCCAACGCTGTAAATTCCGGAAGCAAGTGATGAAACTGAAAAACAAACCCAATATGTTTGTTTCTGAAGTCTGCCAACCGGTCTTTCTTAAGCTCCATAACGGGAGTGTCTGCAATCCAGACCTGTCCCATATCGGGCCTTAAAAGGGTTCCTATGATTTGTAGAAAAGTAGTTTTACCGGCACCACTGGCCCCGGTTATACAAAGCACTTCGGCAGGTGCTACTTCCAGAGAAACTCCTTTCAGTACCTGCACGCTGCCGAATGACTTTGTAATATAATCTGCTTTGATCATGGTTACGGAAAAACGGTTATTCGTCTTTCTCTTCTTCTTCGTATTCTCTCAACAGTTTTTCCTGAATATCAGCAGGAACTTGTGTGTATTCTGCAAGTGTCATGGTAAAGCTTGCCCTACCGGAAGTAAGTGAGCTGAGTGTGGTTGAATATTTATTCAGTTCTGCCAAGGGCACTTTGGCCCTAAGCACCTGAAATCCTTTTTCACTGCTCATGCCTTCTATCAATGCCCTACGGTTCTGCAGGTCACTCATTACATCACCCATACAATCCGACGGCACCAATACCTCTACTAAATAGATGGGTTCCATAATCTTGGGTCCTGCTTTCCTGAAAGCATCCCGGAACGCATTACGTCCTGCCAGTTTAAAGGAAATTTCGTTAGAATCAACCGGGTGCATTTTACCGTCATACACATAGCAATTGATATCACGGGCATACGACCCTGTCAAAGGCCCTTCTTCCATTCTTTCCATAATCCCCTTAAGAATGGCCGGCATAAAACGGCCGTCAATAGAACCTCCTACAATACAGTTGTAGTAAACCAGTTTACCACCCCACTCCATAGTGTGTTCTTCACGTCCTCGAATGGAAAGCACCAATTCTTTTCCGTCTACCTTAAAGCGGGTATTTTCCGGAGCCCCTTCTACGTAAGGCTCTATTAGCATATGGACTTCACCAAATTGCCCTGCACCGCCCGACTGTTTTCTGTGGCGGTAGCTGGAAGCTGCCATTTTTGTAATGGTTTCTCTGTAAGGAATCTTGGGAGCCAGCAAATCCACTTCCATTTTGTGTGTATTGTTGATATGCCATTTGAGTGTATTGATGTGGTGCTCTCCCTGTCCGCTAACAATAATTTGTTTAAGCTCTTTAGAATATTCTACCACAATGGTGGGGTCTTCTGCAGAAGCCTTGTTCAGGATTTCTCCCAATTTTTCGTCGTCTTTGTCAGACTTGGCCTTTATGGCTGTTCTGAACTTTGCAGGCGGGAATGTAATGGGCTCAAATTCCCAATCTTTTCCGGCTGCATTAAGAGTATGGTTAGATTTAGCACTTCTAAGCTTAACGGTACAACCCATATCGCCGGCAACCAGGTGTGTAACCTTTTCACGTTTTTTTCCGGCTGCCACGTAGAGTGCCGATATCCTTTCCCTGCTACCGTTATTAACATTAACCAAGTCCAGGGCTTCTGTGATTTTCCCCGACATTACACGGAAATAAGCAATATCTCCCAAGTGTTGCTCTTGACTGGTTTTATAAACATACAGCGAGGCCGGTCCGTTTACATCACAAGGAACTTCTTCTCCGGAAACGGTTTTGGCGCTTGTCTGCCCCGGATGGGGAGCTATAAGGGTTATGAGCTCCAAGAGGCGTTTTACGCCAATGTCTTTTTTCCCGGAAACAATAACCAAAGGCATGATCTCGCATTTGCTAAATCCCAAAGTCAAACCTTGTGTGATTTGCTCCGGTGTGAGGCTTCCTGTTTCAAAGAATAATTCCATCAATTCTTCGCTTGCTTCTGCAGCGCGCTCAATCAACTCTGCATGAAGTTCCTCTGCCTGCTCTGTCAGTTCTGCCGGAATGTCCAGCTCTTCGCGATTACCACTGTCGTCTTTAAAGCGGTACATTTTCATGGAAAGCACATCTACATAAGAATCAAATGCCTGTCCCGTTTCTACAGGAAACTGGAGCGGACATACTTTGCTTCCAAAAGCTTCTTTAAGGGAGTCCAGACTGGCATCCCAATTGGCTTTTTCGTGATCCAATTGGCTTATGGCCAGAAAAAGCGGTTTGTTGTGTTGTTCTGCATAGCGGGAAAAAATTTCTGTTCCCACCTCTACGCCATGCTGTCCGTTAACAAGCATTACGCCCGAGTCTGCCACCCGGAAAGCCGATATAAGACCGCCTATGAAATCGTCAGAGCCCGGTGTATCTATAAAGTTCAGTTTAAAATCTCCGTACTCTGTATAAAAGAGTGTAGGATAAATGGACCTCTGATACAATTGTTCAATTTCCGTATTGTCGCATACGGTGTTTTTGGCTTCAACGGTTCCACGACGGTCAATCACTTTGCCTTCCAGCATCATGGATTCTGCAAGAGTGGTTTTTCCGGATTTGGTATTTCCCATCAGAACCACGTTGCGAATTTGTTCTGTTGTATAAGTTTTCATTCAATAAAACGTTTTATTTGTTTTCGGCCTAATATAGGCCGTCAAAGGTAATCATTTTTCCTTTACCTTTGTACATATGTATTCCCCTTTGTTTCCGCACCTTATAGCGGGAAGAAAAGAGGCAGGCTGTGATGAATCCGGCAGAGGTTCCCTGGCAGGTCCTGTCTTTACAGCTGCCGTTATTCTTCCTTGCGGGTTCAGCCATCCTCTGTTACAAGACTCTAAGAAAATGAGTGAAAAACAGCGCCTTAAGGTAGGGGAATACATAGAAAAACACGCGCTGTGCTTGGGTGTTTCCTGGTGTTCTGCTGCCGAGGTGGATCGATGGAACATACTGCGAGCATCCATTACGGCCATGCACCGAGCACTAGACAAATTGTCCATAACGCCGGAATTTATTCTGGTTGACGGCAACCGGTTTTATCCGTACTTACCCCCGGGAAAGGATCCTTTGCCGGGGAACCTCATTCCACACCAATGCTTTGTCAAGGGAGATGCACGTTTTGCCTCTATTGCCGCAGCTTCTGTACTGGCCAAAAACTACCGCGACCGGTACATGAAAGAACTGGATTCCTGGTTTCCGGGATACGGTTGGGGCCGCAACAAAGGATACCCAACAGAAGAACACCGTATAGCCCTTAAAAAACACGGTGCCACTCTGCAACATAGAAAATCTTTTTCTTATCATTTATAATTACCTTTGTAAGATAATCACAACTCAAAAAACAAATAAACCGTATGAAAAAAATAAGTTACATCCTATGCGCGTTGCTGCTTATGAGCGGAACTATACGTGCAGACGAGGGAATGTGGTTGCTACCGCTTCTCAATCAGCTTAATATCAAATCTATGAAAGAGGCCGGGCTTAGGCTCAATGCAGAAGACATTTATGACATTAACAAGTCCAGCCTGAAAGATGCCATCGTTATTTTTGGAGGCGGCTGTACAGGAGAAGTCGTTTCTGCAGAAGGGTTATTGCTGACAAACCACCATTGCGGTTACGGTGCCATACATGGGCTTAGCACCGTAGAGCACAATTACCTGCAAGACGGTTTTTGGGCAAAAAACAGAGGGGAAGAATTACCCGCACCCGGTTTGCAAGTTACTTTCATGGAGCGGATGACCGACGTGACCAAAGAGGTACTGGCCGTACTCGATACCTGTACCACAGAGCAAAGCCGTTCTGCAACAGAAGCTCGGCTTAACAAAGATTTTGCCGAAAGGGCCAAAGAAGAAAGCCCACACTTTATGGGAAGGTTGTACAGCATGTACGGAGGAAATCAATATTATTTTGTAGTCTACAAAGTGTATACAGACGTACGCCTGGTGGGAGCTCCTCCTTCTTCCATTGGAAAATTTGGAGCCGATACAGACAACTGGATTTGGCCGCGTCAGACGTGCGACTTTGCCATGTTTCGTATTTATGCCGGAGCGGATAACCAGCCGGCCGCTTATGCCCCGGAAAACCAACCCTACCAAGCCAAGCACTTCTTGTCTGTTAGCTTAAAAGGAGTACAACAAGGAGATTTTGTCATGACCTTGGGGTATCCCGGATCAACCACCCGCTATATGACCTCTATAGAGGTAGACCGTCAGGAACAACTGACCAACGGGATTGGTATTGAGGTACGTACCATTCGTCAGAACGTGCTGCTGGAAGATATGTTGGCAGACCCCAAAGTTCAGCTGCAATACGCCAGCAAATATTCCGGAAGTACAAACGCCTGGAAAAAATGGACCGGAATGAACGAAACGTTTAAAAAGCTAAACGTTCGGGCACGCCGTGCAGAAGAAGAAGCTGTCTTTAATAACTGGGTACAAGCCAAGAAAAAACGTCGTGAAAAATACGGGACAGCCCTCCGGGACATTGAAGAATCCATTCAAGGGCAGTGGGATATGATGTACGTAAATCGTTACCTGTCAGAAGCCCTACGCAACATTGAGGTAAGTGCTTTTGCAGCACGGTTGTTTGGACGCATGAGTGCAGACAGACCTGTACAAGCAGAAAATCTTAAAAATCAAGCCAACAGGTTTTTCACCAATTACAACCGGGCCACAGACGTAAAGGTAGCCAAAGCCATGTTGAAAATTTTTGCAGAAAGAGTAAGTGCAGAATATCACCCCACCGTATACCAAACCATTGAAAACAACTACTCGGGCAATATAGACACTTATGTAGAAGATCTTTTTGCTAAAACGCTTTTTGCAGAACAAGACAAAGTGGATGCCTTAATTGAGCGCATGGCAGAAGAAACAACGCGGGAAGAAGCCTGGAAAGAGGTTCAGGAAGATCCGGCCTGGTTACTGGGACAATCTGTCAATGAGAAAAGTATGGAATACCAGCAGGCCATTATGCCTTACTACGGACAATATGCCCGCGGGCACCGGAATTTGATGGCCGGCATGATGGAAATGAAAAAAGAAGAAGCTATGTATCCCGATGCCAATTTCTCTATGCGCCTGACTTATGGTAATGTCCTAACATACAGACCTCGTGACGGAGTTATCTACGATTACTACACTACCCTTACAGGAGTGATGGAAAAAGAAGATCCCGACAACTGGGAGTTTGTAGTACCTGAAAAATTAAAACAACTTTATCACGCTAAAGACTACGGCCAGTATGCCCTGCCCGGTGAAGAAGTAGTAACAGGTTTTATTGCCAACACAGACATAACCGGAGGAAATTCGGGCTCTCCCGTACTCAACGCAGACGGAGAGCTTCTTGGCCTGGCTTTTGATGGTAACTGGGAATCTATGAGTGGTGACGTAATCTTTGAACCGGAGCTCCAACGTTGTATTGCCGTTGATATAAGATACGTGCTGTTTATCATGGATAAATACGGCCAAGCAGGTTATCTGCTTAAAGAAATGGATATTAAAAAGTAAAGTATGGCAAAAATAGATTACGCGGCCATGAAGCCGCTGCAACCTGCCGGCAAGAAAAAAGAGCCGGCAGCAAGTGATTTGATAGATGGCCTTACAGGCGTTAAACATGTAATAGCCATTGCCAGTGGAAAAGGAGGCGTAGGCAAATCTACCGTGGCTGTCAACTTGGCAGTAGCCCTTGCTTTAGAGGGATATAAAGTAGGGTTGGCAGATGCAGACATTTACGGTCCCTCCGTCCCAACCCTCACAGGAACACAAGATCAGCATCCACAAGTGGAACCTTTGGACGATAACGTACAGGTATTCGTTCCCATTGAAAAATACGGAGTAAAATGGATGTCTATCGGGTATTTTGCAAAACCGGACCAAGCACTCATCTGGAGAGGACCTATGGCCAGCAATGCCCTTAAGCAGTTGTTGCAGCAAACACGGTGGGGAGAGCTGGATTTCCTGCTCGTTGACTTACCCCCGGGAACGGGAGACATCCACCTGAGCCTAATGCAGGAAATACCTTTGAGCGGAGGCATAATAGTTACTACTCCTCAGCAAATTTCGGTAACCGATGTGGAAAAATGCCTGAATATGTTTTTCCATAAAGACCTCAATACAAAAGTGTTGGGTCTTGTTGAAAACATGGCTTGGTTTACTCCGGAAGAACTTCCGGATAATAAGTACTATATCTTTGGAAAGGGAGGAGCAAAAAACCTTTCTGAAAAATACGGCTTATCTGTACTGGCTGAAATACCTATTGTACAAAGTGTGAGAGAGCGTGGGGATGAGGGTATTCCTTCTGCCAACGATAAGAACCCGGCAGGAAAAGCTTTTAAAGAACTGGCAGAAAAAGTAATAAAGCAACTGATTTCATAAAGCAGCCGGTTTAGTATATAAGCAACCAAATGTATTGTTTTAACGTCTTTGTGGTATGAAAAGAATTATTACGTCTTTTATTATTGTTTCTGCATTGTTGTTTACAACCGGTTGTGAAGATGAACCGTTTATAAAAGCAGAACCGCAAACGGTATCTTTCCCACAGGAAGGCGGCGTACAAAACATCCAGCTTTCTACCAACAGCATTTCCTGGACTGCCTCTGTATCCGGTAAAGGCTTCTCTGTAAGCCCGTCTTCCGGATCGGGGAATACCACGTTACAACTGAAAGCCGTTGCCGCCACCTCTTCCTCTGACGTGACAGCAACACTAACGGTTAAAAGCGGAACCATGCAGACTTCCGTCTCTATAACACAAAGTGCACGCAATACATTAATTCTAAAAGGAACCAACGTGGTAGATGCCCGGGGCGGTTCATACTCCCTGCAATTGGAATACAATACAAATTATTCCGTTGAAGTAGAGGCCTCTGCCAAATCTTGGATCCAATATACGGGTACCCGAGCATTGTCCACGGCCACTCTGGATTTCCTGATAGCTTCCAATCCGGGAGCTCCTCGTTCAGGAAAAGTAGAAGTCCGGGACAATGCCGGAATTGCCCAGACACAAACTTTTGTTTTTGAACAAAAAGAAAGCGAACTCCGTTCCGTTCTTATGGAACTGTACAACACCCTGGACGGAGCAAACTGGAAAGACACCAAGAAAACCCACTGGAACACCAATCAATCCATTGACACCTGGGGCGGAGTTACCCTGGAAGAGGAAAAATTAACGGAGCTGGATCTAAGTGGCTTCCTTTTAAAAGGTGTTCTTCCTGCCGGCTTGGGAAGCCTGGCAGACCTGAGAGACCTGGACGTAAGCTCCAATCCGGAATTGACAGGAGCATTGCCCGGGGAACTGGGTAATCTGACAGCCTTGGAAACCTTAAAAGCCGAGACCACCGGCCTGGAAGGGCCTTTATCCGGATCTTTGGGCAACCTCAACAAGCTAAAGGTGTTGTTGCTTAGCCATAACAACATAGAAGGTCCGCTTCCCAAAGAATGGGCAGGAATGACCGCCCTGGAAAGCTTTGACATTTCGCATGCAAAACTGAAGGGCTCCCTTCCTTCTGAAATTTTCAACGGGTGGAAACACCTGCATACGTTTAAAATTAACGATAACCCCCATTTAGAAGGCTCTTTACCTAAAGACTTGGGCCAACTGGAAACTAGCGCCTCTTCCTTGAAATTGCATTGGCACAATTGCAGCTTTGAAGGAGGCATTCCGGAAGAATGGGGCAACCTTCCGGACGTTTGTAACGAACTGTTCGTTTACGGCAACAAACTTACAGAACAAGTTCCTTTATCTATTCAGGGACACCCGTCCTGGACAGAAGATAAGTGGGACAGATGGGTGGAACAAGAACAAGACCAAGAGATACACGGTATTCGTACCCAACAAGACGGCTTGTTTCTGGAATTGGAACAAGTACCGGACGCCCAACGCGAATGTCTTATGACTTTGTATGATGCTTTAGACGGAGTGCACTGGACAAAAGGGAAACATTGGGGATCAGATCTGGATATAGACCAATGGGAGGGCGTAACTGTAGCAGATAGTGCTATTGTAGGATTACACCTGAGCGGATTCGGATTGAAAGGGAAGCTACCCTCATGCCTTGGAGAACTAACTTCTCTAAAGACCATTGATGTAAGCAACAACCCCAAGGTTACAGGAACTTTACCAAAGCAACTGGAAAAGCTCCCCAACCTAACCTTGTTGAAAGCCTCGGAAACGGGATTGGAAGGACCTCTGCCTGCCTCTTTGGGGAATTTAAAAAAATTAACCCACCTGCAGTTGGACCATACAGAAATAGACGGAACCGTTCCCAAAGAATGGGCAGGAATGATTGCCCTGGAAAGCTTTGATATCTCGCATGCAAAGTTGAGCAAGTCCCTTCCTTCTGAAATTTTCAGCGGATGGAAACACCTGCATACGTTTAAAATCAATAACAACCCCCACTTGAAAGGCGACTTGCCGCAAGCTTTGGGAGAGTTAACCACAAGCGCCCAAAGCCTGGCTCTGTACCTTCACGAATGTAATTTCACAGGAGGCATTCCCCTGTCTTGGGCCGGTTTGCCCATAGTCACTGAACGCTTGTCTGTTTACGGAAACCAGCTCACGCATACTATTCCGGCAGCCTTGATTGAACATCCGTGTTGGGAGCAATGGGATGCCTACAAAGACAACTCAAACACGCACTACATCCGCAGCCAGCAGAACAACGTTTTTCTGGATGTGGAAAACGTCTTGCCTACCGTAAGTGAAATAACAATCAGCAAGTTGTTGTACAATGAAATTAGCGTTTCTGCTACGGTAGAAAGACAGGGGAGCCACCCGGTAACAGACCGCGGCATCATATTAAATACTACTAGTCGCAGGATGGGAAGCGGTCCGGGAACATATCAGGTTTCTTTCAAGGACCTTGATGAAAACACCCTGTATACCGTGAAGGCTTATGCCACAAGCAATGCGGGAACAGCTTACAGTCCGGAATTAACCGTAACTACTCCTTTGTACAACCGGCTCACCTTAGTTCTTACAGACGACAAAAACGAACCGGTGCAATATGCCAAAGTGTACCTTAAGCAGCTATCGGAAGAAACACAGCCACACTACACAGCCCAACGTACAGCAAAACAGGCCGCTCCTAAAAAAACGTCGCTGCGTATTGATCCCTCGCAGACCGATGTATTGCAATCGGCTGCCCAATGGTTGTCGCACCTATTGAAGCCTTACCGTGCAGAAGTTCAAAAAAACTTACACCTGTTGCGTTCCGGTAAACGTTCCCTACCCGGGGCAACACCGCGCCCTGTTTTGGCAGCCAACGCGCAAGCTTCCGGAATAGAATACGACAGGCAAAGTTCTTTCTCCGGCCAGGTCTTGATTGAAGATATTGAACCCGGCACGTATGGAGTGCGCATAACAGAAGCTTACGGCATTCTTAAAGATTTTTATACCATCATTACCGTACCGGAGGGCAAGAATACTATTGCCATAGAGAATATCTCCACTTTGCCCTCTACATCGCAAACCATGTCTTTATTCAAGCCTAACGCAGGTATCAGACCGTTTGCATCGCCCACACCCAACGACCATGTAGTTGCCTTGGTTCATATGGAGAATCAGTACGTTCGTCAATTTAAAGGAAAGATTTTGGAGAACATCATGCTTTGTCCGGCAGATACTACAGCTTCTATTTTGATTGCTGCTAACAGCGATGACCAGCTTGAAGAGATTTTTGAAGCCTTTCTTATTATTTCAAAGGCAGACACCGGCTCTACTCAGTCTGTTGACCCCATGCAGTTTATAGACTTCATTGAAAATTTGTCCAAACACGTTATCATGATAGAAAACGTGATCCCGGGCAGAACAAACCTTGTTTCGCAAAGTGAACATAATTTTAAACGAATTATGATTGATGGTATTAAAGAAGAGGGCAAGTGGGACAGTGTCAAAGATTTCTTTACAGAAAGTTATGTGATCAAGCTGGAAGAAGGACACAGCCTGCTGTTGAATTTGGTCTTAACTCAACAAGAACTACACCCGGTGTTGATGACAGACGGTGAAGGGCCGCCTGTTCCGGGAGGAAATCTAATAGGTTTAATGGGCTCGAGTCAGGAAAATACCGGCCGGGCAACTACCCTGGAAGACTTAGGATACAACGGAAATTGGCATCTGGGAGTTACCGTAAGATTACCGTAAGATAAGATCCAGAAATACCACAGCAATCGCTACGGGAGCTATGTAACGAATGATAAAATAACACGCATTGAACAGGGTGCCTTTTAAGGTGCCCTGGTTTGTATACTCGTCGTACACCACTTCTTTTTTCAGATACCAGCCTATAAAAATAACTATAGATAATCCTCCCAAGGGAAGCAGGATGTTAGCAGAAAGGTGATCAAAAAAATCAAAAATGGTTTTTCCAAAAACTTTCACCTCTTGCAACACTCCCTGCGATAGCGAACTGAAAGAGGCACAAACGGTAACGAAAACAGAGACAATGGCTACCGTAATTTTTCTTTTTATGGTAAACCGTTCCGAAATATAGGCCGTTACTACTTCCATAAGCGATATAACAGACGTTATGGCTGCGATGAGCAGAATGGCAAAGAATATTACTGCAAAGACATTGCCCAAAGGAATCTGTGCAAAAATCCGGGGCAATACTATAAAAACCAGGCCAGGGCCTTCTTCCGGTGAAATCCCAAAAGCAAATACGGCCGGCATAATGGCTATACCTGCCAATATGGCAAACAACGTATCTGCAATGCCTGTTGAAAAAGCCAACTTAGTTAAGTTTTCTTGTTTGGGAATGTAAGATCCATACGTAATCAGACACCCCATACCCAAGCTTAAAGAGAAAAAAGCCTGCCCTAAAGCGGCCAAGACAACTTTAGTGTTTATTTTGGAAAAATCCGGTCTGAATAGAAATTCCAACCCTTCCCGGGCTCCTTCCAATGTGAGCGAACGAATGACCAGCATGACTACCATAACAAACAATACAGGCATCATAATACGGGAGTATTTTTCAATACCTTTCTTTATACCGCACATGACTATAAAAGCATTTACTCCCATAAAAAGTATGGTCCATAGAATAGGACGCACCGGAGACGTTACCATTTGGGTAAACTGCTGTTCCAAAGAAGACAAGTCGGGTTTTGAAAAAACGTACATTACAGATCGTACCAAGTAATCAAAAGTCCACCCTCCCACTACCGTATAAAAAGCCAGAATGGCCAGCGCAGCCACCACTCCCACAATCCCCACAATGCTCCAGGGAGTTCCCGGTGCCAAAATTTGAAAAGCTTTGACTGTATTGGCGTTAGTTCTGCGCCCGATGATAAATTCAGACACAATAATGGGCATACAGACTATCAGCACAAAGGCCAGGTAAATCAAAATAAAGGCGGCGCCTCCATTCTGACCAACCAGGTAAGGGAAACGCCATAAATTACCCAATCCCACAGCAGAACCTACTGTGGCTACCAGGACTCCAAAAAATCCTGAAAACTCGTCACGCTTCATAAGGAAAAGGTTTTACGCTACTAATGGTTTTACACAAATATACGTTGTTTCTTTATACCTTTGTTTGAAATCGGTTACATTATGCAGAAAACAATCTTAAAAAAATGGCTTGCCCCGTTGGCTGCCGTCTTGTTTTTTCTGGTTTTATCGTATGGGTTCGTACCTCAGGTTTTTCAAGGAAAAATCTTAAACCAGGGAGACATAACTGCCTGGCGGGCTATGGCTAAAGAAGCTTCTGACTACAACAAAACTCATGAAGACGAGGCCCTCTGGACCAATTCTATGTTTGGAGGCATGCCTACGGTTACCATAAATAAAATCACTACAGGAAACCATGTGTTGGTGTTAGACAAAATCTTTGGAGCAGGAGCAGCTCCCGCTTCTTATTTGTTGATATCCCTTCTTGGCGGGTTCTTGCTGTTTCTAGCTTTGGGAACGGGAGTGCCTATTGCCGTTTTGGGAGCTGTGGCCGTTACGTTTTGTTCTTACAACCTACAGATTATACAAGCCGGTCACGTTACAAAAATGATAGCTATTGCCTACATGCCTTGGGTGCTGGCTGCACTAGTCTATGCGTATAGAAAGAAACCTCTTTTGGGGGCTTTATTCTTTGCTTTGACCGTAAGCTTGCATGTAGCCGCCAACCATCCTCAAATCACATATTATCTGGGTTTCATCATGCTGTTTGTGGTGGTAGGGCTGTTTGTAAAAGCTATCAAAGAGCGCACCGTCCCGCGATTTGCCAAAACTACCCTGCTGATAGTGGCTGGAGGCATGTTGGGGTTGGCCACCTCTGCCAACCATTTGTTGCCTACGTATGAATACACACAGTATTCCATGCGTGGAGGGTCCGAGCTGGAAACAGACCAAGGAGAAACGCCGCGAAAAGGCCTTGAAGTAGATTACGCAACGCAATGGAGCTACTCCGGGAAGGAATCTTTGAATATGCTCATTCCTAACTTTCTGGGCGGTTCTTCCGTAGGTGCTTTGGGCAGGGACTCCCATACGTACAAAAAACTCTCCGAGATGGGATACCAAGCGAGTACTATTATTTCCCATATGCCCCTATACTGGGGAGAACAGCCGTTTACGGCAGGTCCTATGTATATGGGAGCCATTATGCTTTTTCTCTTTGTACTGGGGTTACTCCTTATCAGAAGTCCGCTTACCTGGGCCCTGGGCGGGGTGTCATTACTAGCCTTGCTGCTTTCTTGGGGATACCATCTGGAATGGTTCTCTTTGTTGTTTTTTAAATACGTTCCACTGTACAATAAATTCCGAACGGTAAGCATGATCCTTGTCATTTGGCAAATGACCGTACCGCTTTTGGGGATTTACACCGTATGGTACCTGCTGGAGAACAAGCTCCCGGAAGGCAAAGTGCGCAAAGGCTTGTATCTGGCTACCGGGATTACCGCCGGTTTCTGCCTGTTGCTGGCGCTATTTCCCTCTTTGGCCGGATCTTTTACCGGTCCGTCAGACGTGTCGCTTCCGCGGGAATTAATCCCCTCTCTTGTTGCAGATCGTAAAACATTGCTAAGAGCAGATGCACTGCGCTCTGCTTTTTTGATTATGGGAGCGGCATTGATTTTTTTCCCGGCACTTAGAAAACGCTTAAAAAAAGGATGGGTGGTTGCCCTGCTGGGTGTTCTGCTTTTGGTAGATTACTTGCCTGCAGGAAAACGTTATTTAAACAGTTCTCATTTTGTTACAAAACACCATTACCAAAACTTGTTTGAAGAAAGACCGGCAGATAGCTACATTTTAGACGACCCTGCTTTGTATTACAGGGTACTGGATTTAACGGGAAGTACGTTTTCAGATGCTACAGCCAGTTATTTTCATAAATCTGCAGGAGGATACAACGCTGCTAAATTACAAAGATACCAAGACGTTATAGACAGGCATCTGATACCGGAAATACAGTCCTTTGCAGACAAACTGGGGCAATGCCAAACCATGGAAGAAGCGGGGGAGTTGTTTGCTTATCAAGGGAGCTACACCTTAACGCCGGTCATGAACTTGCTGAACACAAAATACGTGATCCTATCGCCACAGGCCATACCCGTAACCAATCCGCATGCCTTAGGAAACGCCTGGGTAGTATCCGATATCCACACTGTTGAATCCACGCTGGAAGAACTCGAGAGCTTATCACAAACAGACTTTCGTACCACCGCCGTTATGCAGAACCCCCCGGCCGAATGGCTTACGACCGTAGCTGCTACAGCACCGGAACAAGCGGTAACCGCAGCCTCCGGTATGCCTCCCGGCGTTCCAGCAACGGCAGCCCCCGGCATACCGGCCACGGATGTTCTCGGTGCATCGGCCACAGATGCTCCCGGTACATCGGCCATGGATGCTCCCGGTACATCGGCCACGGATGCTTCTGATGTGACGTTGGTGTCGTATTCACCTAATACGCTGGAATACGAAGCTTCTATGGAGCAAGACGGAGTGGTAGTCTTTTCTGAAATTTTCTACCCTAAAGGCTGGAAGGCATGGATTGACAATGTGGAAGTTCCTATTTTGCGGTCTAATTTTATCACACGTACCTTGCTGGTGCCGGCCGGAAACCATAACATACGCTTCACTTATAAGCCTGCATCCTATACCACAGGCGTTCTGGTGTCCCGTATAAGTTCCTTGGCCCTGCTGGGCGCCTTGCTGCTGGCTGTTATTTTGGGCGTCGTTCGTACGTTACAAAAGAGAAAGGGTAAGGAAACGTAGCTCCTCGCGGCTGGTCTTCTCGGCCCGTTTCTTTCCATACACTAAGGTCAATTTCCGGGAAAAAGACATCTGCCCCTCCTTCCGGAAGAGGAGCCTGCACGTGCGTGATGTACAACCGATCTGCCAAATCTATGGCTTGGCGGTACACCTCGGCTCCGCCAATAATAAACACCTCGGCTTGTGTTTTGGCTCTGTCAGCCGCTTGTGCCTTTTCCTGTGCCAGTGCTTGTTCAAGCGTAAGGCCGCTGCGCGAAAGCACTACGTTGTTACGGCCGGGTAGAGGTTTCCCAAGGGATTCGAAGGTTTTACGCCCCATGATGATGGTATGGCCCATAGTAAGGGCTTTGAAATGCCTCAGGTCTTCGGAAATATGCCACAGCAAATCATTGTTGGCACCCAATTCTCCTTTAGGACCAATGACGGCAATAAGGGATAATACATACGGTTTTTCTGTTTTCATGGGCGTGTAACAATTTATATAGACATGGGTTATACAGATACGGGGGCCTTGATGGACGGGTGTGGGTTGTAGCCGGTCAAGCAAAAATCTTCGTAAGTAAAAGAAAAAATGTCTTTGCGTTGCGGGTTCAGCGCCATGACAGGCAACGGGCGGGGTGTGCGGGAGAGTTGCAGAAGTACCTGCTCTCTGTGGTTGTTGTATATATGCACATCGCCAAACGTGTGTACGTATTCTCCGGGGGCGTACCCGCAAACTTGAGCTACCATGAGCGTAAGCAAGGCGTACGAGGCGATGTTGAACGGTACTCCCAAAAACAAATCTGCACTGCGCTGGTACAATTGGCAAGATAACGTACCGTTAGCTACGTAAAACTGAAACAGTGTATGGCATGGCGGCAAAGCCATTTGATCTATTTCTCCTACATTCCAGGCACTTACAATGTGGCGGCGTCCGTCGGGATTGGTTTTCAGCCCGTCTATAAGACCGCTTATCTGGTCCACAGTTTTTCCGTCCCCCGTTTTCCAGGAACGCCATTGTTTTCCGTAAACAGGTCCTAACTCTCCATTTTCATCGGCCCATTCGTCCCAAATGGTAACTCTGTTTTTGTTCAGGTAGCCTATGTTTGTATCTCCCTGCAAAAACCAAAGCAATTCGTAAATGATGGAGCGAAGGTGAACTTTTTTAGTAGTCAACAGCGGAAATCCTTGTTGCAGAGGAAAACGCAACTGCCTGCCAAATACGGAGCGGGTACCTGTGCCGGTTCTGTCTTTTTTGTCGGTACCGTTGTCCAGGATGTCTTTCAGGAGGTTTAAATAGTTTTGCATACCTCACAAAGGTAGCCTTTTTCTCCTTACCTTTGTAGTTTAAACGATCAGCCATGTACAGAAATCACACTTGCGGAGAATTGAATCTTTCCCATACAGGCCTTCAGGTTCAGCTAGCCGGATGGATACAACGGATACGAAAATTGGGAGGGATGACTTTTATTGATATAAGAGACAGATACGGCATTACCCAGCTTGTTGTAAAAGAAGATTCACCGGCAGAAGTTAAAAAAGTGGCAGAGGGTTTGGGGCGGGAATTTGTTCTTTCTGTCCACGGAACCGTAGTGGAGCGTAGCAGCAAAAATCCTAAACTACCTACCGGGGACATTGAAATAGAACTCTCTGCCATAGAAATACTAAATACATCTGAAGTTCCACCTTTTACCCTGGAAGAAGAATCAGACGGCGGAGAGGAATTGCGTGCCCGGTACCGTTATCTGGATTTACGCAGGATGCCTTTGCAACAAGCCATGCGGCTGCGTCATACCATGGCGCAAGAGGTGCGTAATTACCTAAGTAACTGCGGATTTCTTGAGATTGAGACTCCGTTTTTAATCAAATCTACACCGGAAGGAGCCCGCGACTTTGTAGTGCCTTCACGCATGCATCCGGGGCAATTTTACGCCTTACCGCAAAGCCCGCAGACGTTTAAGCAATTGCTGATGGTGGGCGGTTTTGATAAATATTTTCAAATAGTCCGTTGTTTTAGGGACGAAGACCTGCGTGCAGACCGCCAACCAGAATTCACACAGATTGATTGCGAAATGTCTTTTGTAACACAAGAGGACGTTCTGATTCAATTTGAAGGGCTGGCCCACCACCTGTTTGCTGCTGTGCTGAACGTGGATATCCCTACTCCCTTGCCTCGGCTTTCCTATAAAAAGGCCATGGAGCAATACGGAAGCGATAAGCCCGACACGCGTTTTGAAATGTTGTTGCACGACCTTACTTTCCTTACGCGGGACACCGAGTTTGCGGTTTTTCGTAACGCCGAGTATGTGGGTGGCCTTTGCGTTCCGGGAGCAGCCTCTTATACTACGCGCAAGCAACTGGACCAGCTGATTGAATGGGTCAAACGCCCGCAAATAGGTGCGGCGGGGCTGGTACATGTCCGTTGTACTAAAACAGAGGAAGGCGTGATGGGGTACAAATCTTCTGTGGACAAGTTCTTTGACCAACAAGCCCTGAGTGCTTGGGCCGAGTTGATGGGTGCCGGGGACGGCGATTTGTTGCTCGTTATGAGCGGTCCGCGTGAGAAAACACAAGAAGCGCTGGGAACCTTGCGTCTGGAAATGGGAGACCGCCTGGGATTAAGAGAGCCGGGAACGTATGCCCCTCTTTGGGTATATGACTTTCCTCTGCTGGAATGGGATGAAGAAACGGAACGTTTTTATGCCAGGCACCATCCGTTTACAGCCCCAAAACCGGAAGATATGGAAGCGTTTTTCAGCGACGACCGCCATGCCCTGATGGATGTAAACGCCAATGCCTACGACTTTGTCATTAACGGAACCGAGGTCGGCGGAGGTTCCATCCGCATCCACAATCCGCACATCCAGGAACGGATGTTCCGCGTGCTGGGGTTGACGGAAGAAGAAGTACAGACAAAATTTTCTTTCATCATAGACGCCTTCCGCTACGGAGCGCCTCCCCACGGCGGAATCGCCTTTGGTTTTGACCGCTGGTGTGCCCTCTTTGGAGGCTCGGAAAGCATCCGCGACTTCATTGCCTTCCCCAAAAACAATGCCGGACGCGACGTCATGCTGGACGCCCCCTCGGGCATAGATGCAGCCCAGAAAAAAGAACTGGGCCTGTAAGAGATAGAGTCGCTGCACGCTTCTGGTCGCTGCACGCTTCTGGTCGCTACACCAAAAGAGCGGGGAACACCTCCCGGATGCTTCGCAACCGGGTCCCTCCCTCCTCGGGTGCGAGGTTCCCCTTTTCCTTTTGGTGGCAGCTCCCTTGCCAGCTCCCCTCTTCAGTGCAGGTGCAGTTCGGTGCAGGTGCAGTTCGGTGCAGGTGCATGCTTTTGGCGCGCTATATTGAATGTAGTGCGCCAAATGCCTTTGGCGCCTATAATAGGCTGCTTCGCAGCACCAATCTTTTTTTTGCAGTAGTAACAGCAAGGCTCTGTAGTCAAATTGTTCCGTAAGAAATTATCTCCGCTTTTAAAACCGATTGTCTTCAGCCGGAAGCATTCCCGGTTCCCGGTTCTTGGTGTCATTCCAGGTTCTTGATATGCGCCGGCACGTGCATATGTAAAGGTAGGAACCCGCTATTATGAGGAGAAAGCGCATAACCGCCTGTGTATGTGCGCACAACAGGATTTTCGGTGTTTTTTATCACCTCCTACCTTTACATGATTTGACGTTTTTCGGTAAAGGTAGGAACCCGCTATTTTGAGGAGAAAGCGCATAACTGCCTGTGTATATGCGTACAACAGGGTTTTCGGTGTTTTTTATCACCTCCTACCTTTACATGATTTGACGCTTTTCGGTAAAGGTAGGAAGTCGCTATTTTGAGAAGAAAGCGCATAACTACCTGTGTATGTGCGCACAACAGGATTTTCGGTGTTTTTTATCACCTCCTACCTTTACATGATTTGACG
>JAAZIA010000044.1 GCA_012510445.1 Bacteroidales bacterium | reverse complement strand
GTCAGAAGTGTTCAGCAGGCGGGCCACTTCAGAGGCAAAAATGCACCAAAAGTGCGCCAACAAGAATTTTCAGCGGTCAGAAGTTTTCAGCAGGCGGGCCATTTCAGAGGCAAATACAAAATCCCGGAGGGGTTTGTTATTGGTCTGCAAGATGGTGTCTTTGCTGCCTTCCCACTCTTTTTCGCCGTTGTACAAGAATACCAGCTTTTCGCCTATGGCCATCACGGAATTCATATCATGGGTATTGATGATGGTAGTCATGTTGTATTCGTGCGTGATATCGCTTATCAGGCGGTCAATTACAATAGCTGTTTGGGGATCCAAGCCGGAATTAGGCTCGTCGCAAAACAGATAACGGGGATTCATAACTATGGCACGGGCAATGCCCACCCGTTTTTGCATACCGCCGCTCAGTTCAGAAGGGTATTTATCTCCTGCATCTACCAGGTTTACACGCTCCAGGCAAAAATCTGCCCGTTCGTTCCTTTCTGCCAACGACCAGTCTGTGAAAAAATCAAGTGGAAAGCGAACGTTTTCTCGGGCCGTAGCAAAATCAAACAAAGCGGCTCCCTGGAACAACATGCCCATTTGCTTGTGGGTTTCTTTACGTTCCTTCTCGTCTAGTTCCGTAAAATCTATATGGTCGTATAAAATCTTGCCTTTATCAACGGAATGTAACCCTGCTACTGCTTTTAGTAAAACCGTCTTACCCGATCCGCTGGCTCCAATGATCAAGTTGGTTTTTCCTTCCTCAAAACTCACAGAAACGTCTTTCAGAACTTGTTGTTTACCAAAGAACTTAGATATGTTTTGTACGTGTATCACCTGAATATTTTTAATTAAGCATCAACTGCGTTAACATAAGGTCTGTAATCAGAATCAGCAGGCAAATAGAAACAATGGAACGCGTACTGGCACGTCCTACTTCCAGAGAGTTTTCTTTAGGTGAATATCCATACAAAGCGGCTATCGTCACAATAATAAAACTAAAAAAGACCATTTTGATTATAGCGTATACAATGTAATATCCGTTAAAAGCAAAACGCAAACCGGTAGAATATTGACTAAGGGTAATCATCCCCGTAGTGGCTACAATCAGCCAGCCGCCCAAAATACCAACCATAAAGCTAAACAACAAAAGCAAAGGGTTGAACAAGCAGACAGAAACTATTTTTGGGAGTATGAGGTAGTTGGCAGAATTAATTCCCATCATTTCCATAGCATCTATTTGCTCTGTCAGCCGCATAGTTCCAATGTCTGATGAAATATTAGAACCTACCTTGCCGGCCAGTATAAGGGCTACCATAGTACACGAAAACTCCAAAATCAAGCTCTCGCGTACCATATAGCCTACATACATTTTAGGGATGAACGGATTGTTAATATTGTAAGCCGTTTGAATTACTAAAACGGCACCAATAGCTATGGAAATAATACCAATCAAAGGCACAGAACTTAGTCCCAAATTTTCTGTCTCTACCAAACATTGCTTCCAGAAAATTCGCCATTTTTCCGGTTTGGTAAAAACGCGTCTCATAAGGAGAAAATAAGACCCTATTAGTTCAAACGTTTTTTTGATCATGTGCCAAAGATAGTAAATAGGCGACGTTTTTGTATCGGAGGCATTTGCGGTTTTCCGTTTTTTTCTTTGGTTCGCATAACAGGATTTAAATATATGTGCGAACTGTCTGCCAGCGTGATCTTCACCCTCACGTAATGATCTTCCGGCCGCAGCTTGTAAAAAGCCGAGGCACAACGATCGCCCGCTTCGCTGCCGGAGCTGCTCCCACTACCAGAATTGCCAGAATTACCGACGGTGGTGCTGCCGCCCGCTTCGC
>JAAZIA010000043.1 GCA_012510445.1 Bacteroidales bacterium | reverse complement strand
TACTTCCAACCTTTACATGAATTACCACTTTTCCAGAAAGGTAGGAAGTCACTGCTTTTGACGAGAAGTCCGTAAGACTCTGTATGTGTGCAAGTAATGAGGAAGGTGACGTTTTCTATTACTTCCAACCTTTACATGAATTACCACTTTTCCAGAAAGGTAGGAAGTCACTGCTTTTGACGAGAAGTCCGTAAGACTCTGTATGTGTGTAGATAATGAGGAAAGTGACGTTTTCTATTACTTCCAACCTTTACAGCGCTAAGCGTTTACTGCAGATTTTTTGCGCTTGGTATTTTGAGTGCGTCGCACTCGGGGGTTAACTTGCTGATTAGTTGTGAGTTATTAAAAACGTACCCCCCGAGCACGTTTTCAGCAATCAGCTATAACACAGGGGATTAAGTGCTTAGTGCGACGCACTAATTTCTGAGGCTCGCAGACCGCAGCTTGTAGCTCGCAGCTCGCAAGCTATGGCTTGCAAACTACAGTTCGCAGTGATTATGCAGTGATTAAATCCGGAATCGGATGCCTACTTCCATTTTAAATTGAGTGGGTTGAATGGTGCGGATGCTTTTGGGTTGGTTGTTATCAAAGTAGTGAGAGACAGAGGGCTCAATGTAGATACCCATCAGTTCTGACCATTTGTATTCAATACCCAGCCCTCCGTATAAAGACCATTGAAAGCCGCTTACAGGGCTGAATTGACGGGTGGCTACGTCGTTTAGGCGGCACATGTATTCATCGGCTACGGCTCGGTCAACAGCACCGCCGCCTACGGCATATACCGTAAGAGATCGGGTGTTTACTGCCCTTAGGTAAACACCTACGGGGATGCCTATATAATGTGTATTCTGGTTTACAATGTACGATTTGTCTGCCGTATGCACCTGATACTCCCCACGCAGCAGCGTGTAGGTAAGGGAAAACCCTACAGAAAGCCATTTGTTAATTTCTTTCTGGACATTAATTCCTGCAGACATGGGAGTAGAGAAATGAGCCGAAATGCGGTTCATATCGTCTTCATCAAACTGTGGGGCCATGTAATCGGGGATGCCCAGGTTAGAGAGGTCGCTGGCTGCCAAGCTCAGCGGTGTTTCCCATTTGGTAGTATAGGTGGAAGGCGTGAACAAGTAGGTGCCGTTTATGGCTCCTTGGTATGAAAAGTTGGCTGCGGTAATCCATTTTTGATTAATGCGAGAGACCTTGGAAGGATGCTCGGGAAAGAACCCTGCAAAATCCTGACCTTGTGTTTTTAAAGCCCTGGCCGCTTTTTCTTTATCTGCTGCTAGTTCTGCTGCGGCCAACTCAAGTTCTGTCGCTGCCAGCTCTGCCGCTGCCAGCTCTGCCGCTGCCAGTTCTGCCGCTGCCAGCTCTGCCGCTGCCAGTTCTGCCGCTGCCAGTTCTGCCGCTGCCAGCTCTGCCGCTGTCAGCTCTGCCGCTGCAAGTTCTGCCGCTGCCGTCCGGAGTTCTGTTACAGCCGGCCAAAGTTCCGTGGCTACTTGTTTTGGGTCTGCAATAACCGGTTTGGGTACGGGAGCCAGAAGTTGAATCCTGCCCACTTCCGATACGGCCGGTACTTTAGAAGCCTTACGCAACAAGTCCAGACGGGCATGTGAATACATATGGGGGATGTCTTTTTTAGCTAAAAGAACGTCTATTCCTACTGGTGGAGTAATGATTTTACATGTATGTAGAGGCAGAGAAGACAGACGTCCTGTAAAAGGAACAAAAACAAACAGGAACAACAGCAGGACAGCAGCTGCAGCCACAGCTACAGCTGCCGGAACCATCCACCTTCTGCGCCGCTTTAAGGCATGGCGCCCTGCCATACGCAGGGTAAGGTCTTCCCAATGGCCCGTTTCCCCCGGGACGGAGTAATGATACAGCTTTTCGCGAATCTCTTTGTCAAACAATTGGTTGTTATTCATACACCAGCGGGGTTAAAGTTTTTGTAACGGTCATATAAGTACTCCCAAAAAAATAAGAACCGTATTCCAGTATATCGTCTTGTGTAAGGCGGAAAGTGGGTAAAACGAAATGAATGTATAACGTCTCGGGAGTATAGAGCGGGTTGTAATGTTCTCCGTACGGATTGATTAACAGACGGAATTCTTGTGAGGTAGGGAAAGCCACGGTTTGTACAGAAAAAGCACCTTCTTCGTCTGTAAGCAAAGGCTCTTCTGAGCGTAGTGTGATGGGAAGGTCCGGAATGGATTCTTGTGTTACAGAGTCTAGTATGGTACCGTTGACAATGAAAAAAGCATGCGGAATCTGACGCGTAGCCAAACTGTCCGGCTGGGACGGCTTGTAGCGGAACGGTATGGTGTCTTCGCAAGACCAGGTTGCAAACACCATGACCAGAATCATTCCTATGAGATGCAGTTTTTTCATTTCAAAATGTACAATATGTCATTGTAAATCTTTTAGTTTTTGTTGTAACCACCCCCTGGCCCTGGAGTATTGGGAGCGTGACGTACCTTCGCTTATGTTCAGTATTTTGGCAATTTCGTTATGAGAATACCCTTCAATAGCGTACATGTTAAAAACGGTACGGAACCCGGGAGGCATCTGTTCAATGCAATTCATTATATCTTTTGCAGAGATCTTTTCCAAGATAAATCCCGAGGTTAGTGCCTTGCCGGTTGTGTTTTCAATGGGCTCACTATACCGCAGGGTGTCTTTTTTTCGTAAATAGGAAAGGGACAAGTTAACGAAAATTTTTCGGGCCCACCCTTCAAAAGAGCCAATACCGGCGTACGTTCCAATTTTGTCAAACAACACTACAAAGCCATCTTGTGTAATGTCTTTGGCTGTTTCCCGGTTGCCTGTGTATCTTTGGCAAATAGCAAGCATTCTGGCATAAAAACGCTCATAGATGACTCTCTGTGCTTCTGCATCCTTTTTTTTGCAGGCAGCAATCAGGTCACTTTCCGGAGTGTCTTTATTTAGATGAAATTTTGAGCCGGAATGTTGCATGGAAGTATAAGAAAACTATGGAGTAAACAAAAGTAGAATAAATAATTGAATTGTACGAATTATGATAACTTTGCAATTCCTGCCCTATTATAATGTCATGAGAACCCTATTATAATGTCATGAGAAGACTATTTTTCCTGTTTCTTTCCCTCCTTATTGCAAGCTCTTGCGGCTACAGGGCGCAAGTAGCAGCAGAAGAATCTGAAGTGTTGTTTCATCAGGGAATGAAATGGTTTTACCTGGGAGAGATTACGGCAGCAGAAGATTGCTTTAGCCGTGTGGTAGCTCGTAATAAGAACAACGATGCTGCTTTTTACCACTTATCACAAATTGCCGCTTATCAGAACCAATGGGACAAGGCGGACAAATACCTGCAAAGAGCCCTTAAGTTGGAACCTGATAATTATTGGTACCGTATGCAACAGGCCAAGATGATGATGGCTTTGGGAGATTACAAAAAGGCTGGCATGCTTTACGAAGCGCTGTGGAAAGAGTATCCGTCCAAAACAGAGCTGCTGTATGAGCGTATAGGCTTGTATATGAACACTAACCAGTCCGGGCAGGCGTTACGTCTTTTAGATACGTTGGAAGATAGAAGCGGAGTAACAGAATCCAGTATTTTGCTGCGTTTTAACTTATTGTCAGAAGAAGATACAGAACAGGCAGCCGCTATGTTGCGAGCTTGTTCTTTAGAGAACCCCTCGCCAAGAATTTTGAGTGTTTTAGGTGATATAGCAGCCGGAGAAGGGAAAATAGACAGTGCCGGGGTATATTACCGTAAGACACTTGAAATGGAGCCCACATTTATGCCGGCTGTTTTTGGATTGGCAGAAATGTATCGCATGAAAAGACAGTTTGATTTGTACTTTGAAAACATAAACGTATTTCTTGCCTCGTCGGAAATAGAGCCTCGTATGAAGACAGATTATCTGGAGCAAATTCTAGAATCGCGTGGATTTGTGTCTACTTTCCAACCTCAGGTAGACACGTTGTTTATGAGCATACGCAGTGCTCATCCGGCAGACAGCACCCTGGCATATATGTATGCAGGGTACCTGGTTCGTACACAACGTCCCCGGCAAGCCATTACAACGGTAAAAGACAACATAGACTACCATCCCATAGATTACAATGCCTGGTACCAGGCTTTGGGGCTTATATATTTCTTGAAAGAATGGCCACTGTTGTGTGAATACGGGGAACGTGCTTTGGAGGTCTTTCCGGACAACATTGATTTTAGCAGTTTGTATGGGTTGGCTTTGTGGCAGACCGGGCGTTTAGAAGATGCCGTAGAACGTTTTGAACGTATTTTAAGTATGCTCAAGAAAGAGGATACAAACAACCGGGTGCAAACTTTGTCTTTACTCGGAGATTTGTACCAGGAAAAAGGAAACAGCCGGCAAGCTTACAAAATGTACGACCAAGTATTGCGTCTGGATAAAGAGAACCTGCCCGTTCTGAACAACTATGCATACTATTTGTCATTGGAAGACAAAGAACTGGAAAAAGCTCTGTCTATGAGTCAAATAACCGTTGACAAAGAGCCTAACAATGCTACGTATTTAGATACGTACGGGTGGATATTGTACAAACTGGGAAACACTGCCGAGGCCAAAACCGCCTTAAGGCAATCCTTGGCGTACGGAGGGAAGGAAAGTGCTGTAATCCTGGAACATTACGGAGATATTTTGCACGCGCTTAACGAACCCCTTATGGCCATTGTGTACTGGCAGCAAGCGTACGACATAGAACCACGGGAAGACCTATTGCAGAAAATTAACGCAAACAAGAAAGCAACGCAGTAACGCAAGCACAAGCAACGCAGTAACGCAAGCACAAGCAACGCAGTAACGCAAGCACAAGCAACGCAGTAACGCAAGCACAAGCAACGCAGTAACGCAAGCACAAGCAACGCAGTAACGCAAGCACAAG
>JAAZIA010000003.1 GCA_012510445.1 Bacteroidales bacterium | reverse complement strand
GGAAGCGCCTGTCTCATACCTTCTTCCGTTCTGTTGATACCTACTTTCTCCCAAAGGATTTTGCCCAACCTCCTGTGGAAATAATCGACCGGTTTGTTTCCCTTCATGCCGGCCAAAAGTGCAAGGGTTTGCTTGACACGCTGCACAGAATCTCTCATGAGGCCTTGGGCTTGAGAAGTGCCTTGTTGGTCGGATTTTCTTGGCAAGCCGGCTAAATAATCGGGGAGCGTGTACGGCAAAATAAAGAATCCGTCTGCCAGGCCTTGCATAAGGGCCGAGGCGCCCAGGCGGTTAGCGCCGTGGTCGCTAAAATTGGCCTCGCCAATGGCAAAAAGCCCTTCTACGGTAGTCATCAAGTTGTAATCTACCCACAAGCCTCCCATGGTGTAGTGGATGGCCGGATAAATCATCATGGGTTCCTTCCGCGGATCTACATCTGTGATTTTTTCATACATCTGGAACAAGTTGCCGTATTTTTCTTCAATGACTTCCCAGCCCTGCGTTTCCAAGGCGTACGTAAAGTCCAGAAAAACGGCACGGCCCGAAGGGTTGACACCAAAGCCGCTGTCGCACCGTTCCAGAGCGGCTCGAGAAGCCACATCACGCGGAACCAAATTGCCGTACGCCGGGTAGCGCCTTTCCAGATAATAATCTCTGTCTTGCTCGGGAATATCGGAAGGTCTGATTTTGCCTTCACGGAGCGCTGCTGCGTCTTCCTTTTTGGCCGGCACCCAAATGCGGCCGTCGTTGCGGAGTGACTCGCTCATAAGAGTAAGCTTGGACTGGTAGTCCCCCGTGACCGGTATGCAGGTGGGATGGATTTGGACAAAGCCGGGGTTGGCAAAGTACGCTCCTTCTTTCCAACATTGCATCAATGCGGACCCGTTGGACAACATGGCGTTGGTAGACAAATAGTACATGTTGCCGTATCCTCCCGTAGCCAAAATCACGGCGTCGGCCGGGTAACTTGTTATTCTGCCCGTTACCATATCGCGGGCCGTAATGCCAATGGCTCGGCCGTTATGGGTAACCAATTCCATCATTTGTTGTCGGCTGCGAACGATAACATTTCCTGCAGCCACTTGCCGATTCAACGCCGAATAAGTCCCTAAGAGCAATTGCTGCCCCGTTTGTCCCCGTGCGTAGAAGGTGCGGCTTACCTGGGTTCCTCCAAAAGAGCGGTTGTCCAGGTATCCGGCATAATCTCTTGCAAAAGGCACACCCAACGCCACGCAATGGTCTATGATCAAGTTGCTGACCTCGGCCAATCGGTACACATTGGCCTCGCGGGCGCGGTAATCTCCACCGCGTAGGGTGTCTACAAACAGGCGGGATACAGAGTCGTTGTCGTTTCTGTAGTTTTTGGCTGCATTGATGCCGCCTTGTGCAGAAACGGAATGTGCACGCCGGGGAGAATCGTTCATACAAAAGACATTCACCCTGTATCCTTGTTCACCCAAAGCCGCTGCTGCCGAGGCGCCTGCCAAACCGGCACCCACAACTACAATATCAAAATGCTTTCTGTTGGCCGGTGCCACCGTTTTGAGCGTTTCTTTATGATTTGTCCATTTTTCTTGGAGAAGCCCATCGGGTATGCCTGATTGGAGTTTATTTTTCATGCGATAGGGTTTGTTTGACAAAAATACAAAACAATGCCGAGATGCAATTTTTTCCTAACTTAGTGGGATGAAACAATTGTACTACATAGGACTTGTTGGTTTTTCTTTGTTCCTCACTTTTTGCGGACTACATAAAGAAAGCCACGCTCTGCGCACCGGTGCAGAAAATACAGAAGCATACCTTTCTCTTTTAGAAGGAAAAAGGGTGGGAATCATGACCAATCACACCGCGACCCTGGGAGAAACTCACCTTGTGGACAGTTTGGTAGAACTAGGGGTAGACATTCGCATGATTTTTGGTCCTGAACATGGGTTTCGCGGCCATGCAGACGCGGGATCGCGTTTTGGTGACCACCTAGACGAAGAAACGGGAATTCAGGTAATTTCTGTATACGGCGCTACTCTTATTCCGGCAGACAGCCTTATACAACAATTGGATGTTGTAGTATTTGATATTCAGGATGTTGGCCTTCGTTTTTACACCTATCTTTCTTCTATGTATTACCTGATGGAAGCCTGCGCGCGCAATCAGGTACCTTTGATTATTTTGGATCGCCCCAACCCCAACGGGCATATTGTTTCCGGGCCTGTCTTAGACATGAAGTACCAATCTTTTGTGGGAATTGTTCCCATACCCGTTGTCCATGGAATGACCTTGGGTGAAATGGCCGGAATGATCAACGGAGAGAACTGGCTTCCGGCTGGCTTACAAGCAGAAGTTCTGGTTGTCCCTTGTGAAAATTACACGCACAGCACACATTATCAATTGCCGCTAAAACCATCACCCAACCTTCCTAACAACCGGTCTATATACTTATATCCTTCCATCTGTCTGTTTGAAGCCACACATGTAAGCTTAGGCAGAGGCACAGAGTTTCCTTTCCAGGTATATGGGCACCCTAACATGACGGGCTATGATTTTTCCTTTACGCCCGTTCCCGTTCCGGGAGCACAGAATCCACCGCAAAAAGGAAACTTATGTTACGGTGTTGATCTGCGAGAGTATCCTTCCAATGAAGAAGTATGGTCCCAAGGCTTTGATCTTTCTTACGTTATGGATGCTTACTATAACTTGAAGGAAAGCATAGGCATGGATGAAGATTTCTTTACCCCTTATTTTGAAAAATTGGTGGGTGTAGATTACGTTCGCCCTATGATCAGACAAGGAGCCACGGCAGAAGAAATAGCCGCTCAGTGGCAAGATGAATTGGAACAATTTAAAGAAAAAAGGAAAGCTTATCTTTTGTACCCTCTGTAATATAGCACCTTCTATAATTTATAAACTCATATGAAAACCTTACTTGTATTATTTTTATCTTCTTTCATCCATCTGATTCCGGCACCGGTCATGATGGAGAACCTTGAAGGCTCTTTTTGTTTTGATGAAAACACCACGTTGTTTATTCATAATTCTGTTTCCTCTATGGCCGGCAAGGGGGTGACGTTTTTTACAGAAACCATCCAACCCTCCACCGGAATAACGTTACAAACCGTTAAACGACGTCCTACAACCCGAGCCATTATTTTAGACAAAGACAAGAGCCTGCCGGCGGAAGGATATACTCTGGCGGTGTCTGAAAACCTTATTCAGATAGGAGCCAATGACCCTGCCGGGTTTTTCTACGCTTTCCAAACGTTGTTACAGCTGTTTCCGCCTTATGTTTACAGCCCTGTTTATCAGCCCGACCAATACTTCCCGGCTCATAAGGTAACCCTCCCCTGCGTTCGGATTAAAGACTATCCCAGGTTTTCTTACCGAGGGATGATGCTGGATGTAAGCCGTCAGTTTTATACGGTTGATTTTGTAAAAAAGTACCTTAATTGGATGGCGGCGCATAAGCTCAACCGCTTCCATTGGCACTTGTCAGACGATACAGGGTGGCGCGTAGAAATAAAAAAATACCCGGAACTTACCACCCAAGGAGCCTGGCGAGGTCCCAACGAGGTAATACCTTCCTCTTACGGTCATGCCGGCATACGTTACGGCGGTTTTTATACACAAGACGAAATTCGCGAAATTGTTGCCTATGCTGCAGACCGTAACATTGAAATCATTCCGGAAATAGACCTTCCCGGCCACTCAAAAGCCATCATTGCCACGTATCCTCAAATTTTGTGTGACCTTACAGAAGAAGTAGAGTTAAGCATTCAAGGGGTGAGCAACAACGTATGGTGTGCTTCCTATGAAAAAAACTATGAAATGTTAGAAGACATCATAGCGGAAATGGTTCAGCTGTTTCCTTCACCATTCTTTCATATTGGTGGAGACGAGGTGGTAGTCAATCAATGGGCTAGTTGTACGCGTTGTACGCAATTCATGAAGGAAAATGACTTGAAAGAACCCATTGAAATGCAATCGTATTTTGTTAGACGCATGCAACAAATTCTAAACAAATTTGGTAAAACCATGGTGGGTTGGAATGAAATCATGGACGGCGGTGAGCTGGATCGTGAAAAAACAGTGATTCATGCGTGGCAGAACGAAAAGAAAATAAAAGAAGCGGCTCAAAGAGGGTACATGCTCATTGCGCAGCCGGCCAATTATTGTTATCTGGATATGAAACATACGTTGGCAGAAAGAGGTATGACCTGGGCTTCTATTACAGAAGTGGACAAAGTCTATTCTTTCGATCCCATTGTAACGGCCGGGCTAACAGAAGAAGAGTCTTCCAAAGTATTGGGAGTTCAAGGCGGATTGTGGTCGGAATTATTAAATACCCCACCGCGTATTGCAGAATACCAAACGTATCCCAGACTTGCCGCATTGTCAGAAACGGCCTGGAGTCCGGGAGAGAGTAAAGATTGGGATTGCTTTAATACCCGTCTGGGAGAAACGCACTTTGAACGGTTGTATTACATGGGTATCCGCTTTAGGATTCCTCCTCCTTCCGTAGATTATGTGAACGGTTACATTTGTGCAGCTAATGTATACCCTTGGATGACACTGCGATACACACGTGACGGATCGGATCCTACTCCCCGCTCAACACTTTATCAAGGGCCCATCCAAACGGATGTTCCGGGACAATACAGGTTTGCTGCGTTTTTTAAAGACAATATTAAAAGCCTTACAGTACGTGCTCACTTGCCGGAAAGCAGGTATTTAAGACCGCCTGTAAAAGTGTCCGGTAACATTATGGTCAATCCGCGAACTCCTCTCTCTAACTTGGCAGATTACAACCCTTCTACCTATTCTTTTTGTTTTGGTCCCCCTAAAGAAGGACAATACGTACAGTTTGATTTTGAAGAATTGGTTCATTCCTCGGGAATTCAAGTTCAAACGGGCTTGACTTTTGTAAATATTGACATTGTAGACTTTGCTCACATAGAATATTCCACAGACGGAGTTCATTTTGAACGTGCTGCTAGTTTATGGAATAATGGCGGTTGTTATTTTATTCCCCCCACTCCTTTCCTTTCTCTGCGCCTGGTTTTTGATAAAGGAAACGAAACACTTATTTACTATTTACAAGATTTACAAATAGAAAAATAAAAGAAAACAACTGTATTTACTATGTTAATAACCGCCCTTTTTGTTGTTAACAACGTGTTTATTTTATCTTCATAAAAAACACTCAATTGTGAATAACTTTTTATTTGTGCATAACCTATGATTTATCTTTTTTTATCAACTAAGATATTAACATACAAAATGCCTTTTTTATAGATAAAATAATTGAATAATAAGTAGTTAAGTTTCTTATTAACATATTAACAAACTATCATTAACAACAAAGACCTTTTAAAGAAATATATTTATTATTATAGTTTTCTTTCATGGAAGAATTTGACCTGCACAGGAACGAAGAAAATACCGACCTGCATTTTGAAGAACAGATAAGACCCGGAGAATTCACTCAATTTGCCGGACAAGAAAAAATCACCGATAACTTAAAAGTATTTGTCAAGGCCGCTTTGCTTAGGGGAGAATCTTTGGATCACGTACTGTTTCATGGACCTCCGGGGTTGGGCAAAACCACTCTTGCTCATATAGTAGCCAATGAATTGGGGGTAGGGATGCGCATTACTTCGGGGCCTGTTCTGGATAAACCCGGAGATTTGGCAGGTTTGCTAACGGGGCTGGAAACAGGCGATGTTTTGTTTATCGATGAAATTCATCGCCTTTCCCCTGTTGTAGAAGAATACCTTTATTCTGCCATGGAAGATTTTACGATTGACATAATGCTTGATAAAGGCCCGGGAGCGCGTTCCGTTCAATTGACCCTGCAGCCTTTTACCCTTATAGGGGCTACAACGCGCAGCGGATTACTTACCTCGCCTCTTAGAGCCAGGTTTGGCATTCAGTGCCATCTGGAATATTATGATGCATCTGTATTGTTGAAGATAGTACAACGTTCAGCCCATATTCTTTCTGTAGAAATAGAAGAAAAGGCAGCCAAAGAAATTGCTTCCAGAAGCCGTGGAACACCCCGTATTGCCAATGCCTTACTAAGAAGGGTACGAGATTTTGCACAAGTAAAAGGAACAGGATCCATAGATACGGAAATCGCTCAATATGCCCTGGATGCTTTACGTATAGATAAGAGGGGATTGGATCAGATGGATAATAAAATCCTATCAACCATCATTCATAAATTCAAAGGCGGCCCTGTAGGTATAGGAACTATAGCTACAGCGGTGAGTGAAGAAGTAGGCACTTTGGAAGAAGTATATGAACCGTTTCTGATTAAAGAAGGATTATTACAAAGAACACCCAGGGGAAGGGAAGCTACTCAATTGGCGTACGAACACTTGGGGGTAATATCATCAGCATCAAAAACCATATTTTAATTATGAAAAGAAGTGTTCTTACCGTTATTTTCATTGTTATTTTTACCTTGTTTTATTCCTACTCAACCGCTTGTACCTCTGCTATTATAACAGGTAAAGTTACTGCCAACGGAAAGCCGCTCTTGTGGAAACACCGGGACACGGGACAAGAACAAAACCGTATAGCCTATTTCACAACGGGAAAATATGCTTTTTTGGGAGTCGTAAATGCTCCCGACAAAGGAGGAGTGGCATGGGCAGGTACCAACAGTACAGGTTTTTCCATAATGAACACGGCCTCTTACAACTTGAAAGACGACCATGTAAAAGAAATGGACCTTGAAGGAAAACTGATGTACAGGGCTTTGGAAATATGCGCCAGCCTGGCAGATTTTGAAAGACTGTTAGACACGTTAACAAGGCCTATGCGGGTAGAAGCCAATTTTGGAGTAATAGATGCTATGGGAGGAGCGGCTTATTACGAGGTGAATAATCATTCATGGATTAAAGTAGATGCAAACGATCTTTCCGTGGCTCCCGGTGGGTATTTGATTTATACCAACTTTTCATATACGGGAAGGATCAACGAAGGAATGGGGTATATGCGATACCAAACGGCAGTAGACTTGTTTCAGAAAAAAGCAACTGTTGGCGGTTTTACTCCTCGTTGGATTTTTGAAGAAGCTTCCCGTTCTTTTTACCATGCTTTTTTAGGAATGGATTTACGCGACCCTGCTTTTAGCCCTCAAAAAGCAAACGGATGGTTTCCCGATCAAGATTTTATTCCCCGCCGTTCCAGTACTTGTTCTATAGTCATAGAAGGAGTTAAAGAAGGAGAAGATCCTCTAGAGACCATTATGTGGACAGTTATGGGGTATCCTCCGGCCGGAGTAGCCATTCCTTTATGGGTACAAATGGGAAAAAATCAGTTTGATTTGCTGTTAGGACAAGGAGAAAAGAATCAGTCCCCTTTATGCGAATGGGCCGTTACTTTAAAACACCGTGCTTTTCCCATAACCAGAGGAAACGGACCGCGTTATATGCATTTTTCTGTTATTTATAATAACGAAGGTACCGGTTTTATGCAACGGCTTTCTTCTTTGGAAAACGAATTGTTTGAAAGATACAATGCAATCTTACTATCTCTTGAAAAAGAAGGGTTAACAGGTAAAAAACTCGATAAAAACAGAGTTTTGCAAATGTATCGGGATATCTCTGAAAGAATCAGACGGGTATATGCTTCACTTTGATGTAAAGGAAATACTTTCATTTATAAGCAAACCTCCGGCCGACCGTAGTCCGGCTCTGCTTCCCTTAAAAGGCCTTGCCGGTTCTTCTGTTTACTTCCCTTTACTGTCTTTAGGTAAACAAAGTCCGCCAAAAATTCACGTAGTTATCAAAGAAAACTCAACAGAAGCTACGTATGCTGCTGCAGACTTGTCTGTGCTTTTAGGGGATAATCAAGTTTTCTTATTTCCGGCTTCCTACAGAGGTACCGGAAAAACAGCCAGACCCGACGCCTCTTTTCATGTACAACGTACCATAGCCTTGCGGGCCGTAGCAAGCCACGGAGCAAAAAAAGAAAACCTAGTTTTGGTTACGTATCCAAAAGCGTTGAATGAAGGAATTCCTGCAGGAAAACTCATTAATAAAGAGTCACTTACCATTTATAAAGGATTGACCTTAACCCACGAGGCCATAAAAGAATACCTTTTTAGTGAAGGTTTTGAAAAAAAAGACTTCGTTAGTGAACCGGGTCACTTTGCTATAAGAGGGAGCATTTTGGACGTGTTTTCTTATTCAGAAAATAGGCCCTACAGGATTGGTTTTTTTGGAGACCAAGTGGAAAGCCTCCGGGTTTTTGATCAAAATACCCAGTTGTCCATAGAAGAACGCCATGAAATTTGCGTAGTTCCACAATTAAAAGGAGAGAATCCTTTACTAGATGAAATTGCCGAGGATACCGTTGTTTGGTCTTTTTCAGCAGATTTTCAAGAAATACCCGGGGACATTCCTGTAATGGCACTTTATCCGGTGCTGCAAGACATGCCTCACGTGTTATACAATACTTCTCCTCAACCTGTTTTTAATAAAAATTTCCAACTGCTTGTGAACGACATAAACAAGCGAAAGGAAATGGGCTACCGCGTTTTTGTGCTGTGTAAAAACGATACTCAAATAAGAAGGTTAGAAGATATTTTCCTAAGCTTGGGATGTACGTTGCCTTTTGTGGAGTATAAAAAAATATCGTTACATGAAGGGTTTACAGACCACAACAGCAAGCAATGTTTCTATACAGACCATCAGATTTTTCAACGTATTCACAGGGTATACCTGAAACGTGCCGTTGAAAAAAGCGAACAAATTACCATAAACGATCTTTTTGGTTTTACGCCGGGAGATTACGTGGTGCATATTGACCATGGGGTAGGCATATTTTCAGGTCTTGTGAAAACAACAACGGGAGATAAGGTCCGGGAAGCCATAAAAATTCTGTACCGCGACAACGATGTTTTGTATGTAAGCATTCACGGTTTACACAGGATAGCCAGATATAAGAGTAAAGACAGTGAACCGCCACGCATAAACAAACTGGGGACGGGAGCCTGGAACAGGATAAAACAAAAGACGAAAGAAAAAGTCAAAGACATTGCAAAAGACCTTATACAGCTTTATTCAGAGAGAACCAAAGCCAAAGGTTTTGCCTTTTCCCCCGATACGTATTTGCAACATCAGCTGGAGGCTTCTTTTATCTATGAAGATACACCGGATCAGTTGCTGGCAACGCAACAAGTAAAAAGCGATATGGAACAATCGTATCCCATGGATCGGTTAATATGCGGAGATGTGGGGTTTGGAAAAACAGAAATAGCTATCCGGGCCGCTTTTAAAGCCGTTACAGACGGAAAGCAAGTAGCCGTGTTGGTGCCTACCACTATTTTGGCGCTACAACATTTCCATACCGTATCGGAACGATTGGCAGATTTCCCGGTTACCACAGAATTCTTATCCAGATTAAAAACTCCTGCGCAAACCAGAGCCATACTGCAGCAAGTACAGGAAGGGAAGGTGGATATCCTTATAGGAACGCACAGGCTGCTTAATAAAGATGTAATATTCAAAGATTTAGGGCTTCTTGTGGTTGATGAAGAGCAAAAATTTGGCGTTTCTGCAAAAGAGCGATTAAAGCTCATCAAAACACATGTAGATACGTTAACCCTTACGGCAACCCCTATTCCGCGTACCCTCCAGTTTTCACTAATGGGAGCCAGGGATATGTCCATCATACAAACACCCCCGGCCAACCGCCTTCCCATTCATACAGAACTGCAGTTTTTTGACGAAGAAATTATAAGAAAAGCCATAGATAGAGAAATGGACAGAGGCGGACAGATGTTTTTTGTGCATAACAGAATCAGGGATATTGAACAGATGGCAGAAAAATTGCAGGAAATTCATCCCGGAATAAGGATAGCCATTGGCCACGGACAGCTGCCTCCAAGAACAATGGAAAAAGTGCTTCTAGACTTTATAAACGGCCATTACGACCTATTATTATCTACTTCTATCATTGAAAACGGAATAGATATACCTAATGCCAACACCATCATCATAAACAGAGCGCATCACTTTGGATTGAGTGATCTTCATCAGATGAGAGGAAGGGTAGGGCGCTCCAACAGAAAAGCGTATTGCTACCTGCTTGTTCCGGAACACGTTCCTCTTACAGAAGATGCCAAAAGAAGGCTTCAGGCTATGGAGTCGTTTACAGAGCTGGGTAGCGGTTTTAACATTGCCATGCAAGATTTAGACATTAGGGGGGCGGGAAACTTATTGGGCAGCGAACAAAGCGGCTTTATTGCCCAAATGGGATTTGAAACGTACCATCGCATACTGGAAGAGGCCATGGCAGAACTTCGCCTTGAATCTCGTGAAACAGTTACCCCCTCCAAAGAGGTTCTGGCTTTGGATTGCACCATAGAAACAGATCTGGAAGTCATGATCCCCGACGATTACATTTCTAATGTTTCTGAAAAAATCAGACTGTATAGAGAATTGGATGCTATGAAAGACGAGCAACAACTTCAGAAATTCTTTGCTGCTCTGGAAGACCGTTTTGGCCCCCTACCGGAGCCACTCAAGCAATTGGGGTATGTGGTGCGGGTAAGACGCCTGGCCATAACATTGGGTTTTGAACGCATTGTTTTAAAAAACGGCATAATGCTTGCATATTTTATTTCAAACCCGGAATCAACATATTTTCAATCGGAATACTTTACCAATATTTTACAGTATATAACGGCACACCCTAAAAATTTTCAGGTTAAGGAGCGAAAAAATAAATTATTTATAAAAATTTTAGGAGTTAAGAGCATAGAAGCGGCTTATAATTTTTTAAAAATATTTGCAAAACCCTGAAAAAGTGCGACATTTGCAAGCTATGCGAAAAAAAGGAATCCTATTTTTGACCTTATCTTTGCTTGTTTTAACAGCAGGAACTTTTAAGTCACAAGCGCAGGTCATGGAATCGCTCGGTACATTTACTCCTTATTCCATGTTTGGAGTGGGAGATTTGGTTCGTCCGGGTACCAGTCTTAACAGAGGCATGGGAGGAATAGGCGTTGGGTTGCGCGACAACCGCTTTATCAATTACCTGAATCCGGCTTCTGCCTCGGCACGGGACTCTTTATCGTTTATGCTCGATTTTGGGCTCATGCAGGGCAATTATGTAAATCAAGATGCTGCCAGGACTTCTGCTTACAATGCGTTAAGCATGAACCATATCATTATGTCCTTTCCTGTTTGGAAAACATCGGCCATGCAACTGGGACTCATTCCATACAGTCATGTGGGGTATCGGTTTGTTGAAGAGGAAAAAAGAGAAGATATTTTAGCAACTATAGGGGCTTTCAGGTATTATCAGTTTGGGCAGGGGAGTATCAATCAGGTTTTTGCGGCTTATTCGGCTACTTTTTTCCGCCACTTGGCCGTGGGTGTACAGGGCATGTATTATTTTGGCAACTTACAAAAGAACACGAATGCCGTATCTATTACTTCGCCGGAACTGTACGGAACGTTAAAAACAGGGTACGACATTGCTATAGGATCGTTTGGAGCTCAAGTGGGCGCACAGGTTTTTGGAAACTTTACCCCCAGAACCTCGTTTACTTTGGGAGCTACCTTTCAGCCTGCCGGAGCTTTGAGAGGAGAAGTTACACGTTTTGCAAGGGTTGAAAAGTCTTCGGTTATAGACACCGTTTATTCTGTGGTAAACAAGGAGTCTCAGATGTACATCCCTATGGAATGGACGGTAGGATTTTCTGTTCGTAAACAAGACAGTTGGGTTTTTGGAATGGATTACACACAGTCAGATTGGAAAAAGTCAAATTTTGCCTATACTCCCGGTATTACGTTTGAACCGGGTATCAGCAGAACATTTAAAGCCGGTTTTGAAATAGTTCCGGATAGGTACAGCATTCGCTATTTTATGCGCAGATTGACTTACCGGGTAGGAGCTTATTACGACAGGTCTTACATGGTACTTAACGGAAAGCAAGTAGATGCCATGGGGATTACTCTTGGTTTTTCTGTGCCTGTTTTCCGTTGGTATAACTCCATTGGAGTGTCTGTAGATGCAGGTCAACGTGGAAGTATTGAAGACAATTTGATCAGAGAACGGTATATTATGTTAATTTTGAACTTCAATTTGCACGATATATGGTTTTTGAAACACAGATATAATTAAACACAATAAAAAATGAAAAAGATTGGAATCCTATTTTCTTTGATTATGCTCGCTTTCGTAACTCAAAGCTATGCGCAATCCGGAAGGTTTGGAGCGACACCGGAAGACAGTGTAGAATGCGTTAGGTATTTGAATTTTTACAAAGAGTATTACAAGAACGGGAACATCAGAGAAGCTCTTCCATCGTGGCGCGGAGCATTAGAAAAATGCCCCCTTGGGGTTACACAAGCTTTATATCAGGATGGTCAAAACATTATAAAATTCCTGATCAACCAAACGAACGATCCGGGTCGCAGAAAAGAGCTGATTGACTCCCTTGTTTTGATGTATGATATCAGGATTGAAAAGTTTCCGACTTTTAAATCTTGTCTGAGTGCACATACGTTTAAGGCTTACGACATGATTACCTACTACAAGGAAGACGATACCAAAGTGTTCCAAGCCCTTCAAGACGTAGTTGCCTTTGGAAAGGAAAATACAGATCAAAACATTTTGGTTCTTAATATGCAATACGCCACTTCTTTGTTCAAAGAAAACAAGCTGAGTCCGGAAGAGGTTATACTAGTGTACCAACAGATCAGCAGCATTTTTGATATGAAATCACAGATTGCTCCCAGCGAAGCTTTGGAGGAAGCACGTAACAGCTTTGAAACACTGTTTGCCATTTGCGGAGTAGCGGATTGCGACAACCTGTTGGCTTTGTTTGGGCCTCGTTTTGATCAGAACGCAAAAGAAATATCTTACGTAAGGCGTGTGGTTCAACTGCTTTCCAATGCGGGTTGTGAAACCTCGGACCTCTTTCTAAAAGCTGTGGAGCGGCTTTATGAAATGGAACCCACCTACAACTCTGCGTATTATTTATACAGACTGTACTCTGCTCGCGACGATAACGAAGGAGCTGTTAAGTATTTGGAAATGGCCATTGAATCGGACTCCATAGACGATAAAATTAAAGGAGATTATTTGATGGAACTGGGTACGTTCTGCTTTAAAAAGATGAACAACAGCAGCGTAGCCGCACAGCACGCTTTAAAATCCTTTACCTTTAATGAAGACCTCAGAGGCAAAGCTTACTTGCTTATGGGTCATATTTGGGCCATTGCTAAAGTACGGAATAGCGATATGCCGGAAATAGATGACCGTGCCAATTTCTGGGTTGCTGTAGATTATTTTTTGCGGGCCAAGCAAGCAGATTCCTCCCTGGCAGAAGAATGTGACCGTCTGATAGCCACTTACAGACAGTATTTCCCGGCAGCAGAAGAAGCCTTTATGCATGATCTTCAAGAAGGGTCCAGCTATTCTGTTAGAGCAAACGGTCTTTCGGCAACTACTACTGTAAGAACGTTACGATAAAAAACAAAAATACATGGGCAGGATTTATGGTAGCATTGGGATGCTCCCTTGCTGCCATGTTTGTCTCCTGTAAGAACAGGGTGACAACGGTGGGTTCATTGCATAACCCGGACAGCATTCCCACCCAAAAAGTAGAAAACATGGAAGGGTGGCAAGTAGAGGATGGTATAGTTCGAGGACGGTTAACGGCTCCGTATATGGAAAAATATACACGCGGAGACGATCCTTACGAAGTATTTCCCCATTCTTTTCTTGTAGAAGCATACACTCCCGAAGGTGAAATGGAAACCATCATCACAGCAGATAGGGCCATGCATCGTACGGGAGAAGAGCAAATTTGGGTAGCTACCGGCCATGTGGTTATAAAAAATCTGTTAAAAGAGCAGACTATGGAAACAGATACGTTGTACTGGGACCAGCAAAAGAAAACTATATATACGCATTGCTACGTACGGCTCTATTCCCCGGATTTTTTTGCGCAGGGATACGGCATGGAATCTGATGAAAGAGCCACCAATGCAAAAATCCTAAAACCATTCGATTCATACGGGTACGTGCAGCAGGACACTTTGTCCAATGAAGAAAAAGAATTAACTTCGCGCCCTGTTATAGATTAAAAAAAGTAAAAAACACCATGGCAGTTCTGGAAAAAATACGGGTACAGATGGGTATATTCATTACTGTACTTATAGCTATAGCCTTAATTTCATTTATTATTGACCCCAGCACATTGCAATCTGCCGTGTCTATGTTCTCTTCCAAAAACGATGTGGGAAAGATGAGCGGACAAGGCATTACCTATATGGAATACAGCAAAAGACTGGAAGAGCTTAAAAACCTGCAACAAGCCATTACAGGCACATCGGCTCTGGACGAACAAAGCCAAGAGGCTGTTGAACAAGGCACCTGGCATTCTTTTTTGAAAGACCTGGTGTACATGCCCTCTATAAAAAAGGCAGGTATACAGTTGGGTAACGAAGAAAGGTTTGATATGGTTCAGGGCAGGGATATTTCGCCCGTTATTTTGAACGATGCTCTTTTCTATAACGAGGAGGGAATGTTTGATCGCAGCCGTTTGACCCAATTTGTACAAAACGCAACGGCAGAACCCAACGGCATAGCCGCTCTGTACTGGAACTTCCTGTTAGACAATATGGAAACAGACAGGATGTTTAGTAAGTACAGTGCCTTACTTTCTAAAAGCAACATGCAAACCCCGGTAGAGTTGCGCAGAAGTATGGAAGAAAGCAACCAGACCTCTACCGTAAGCTTTGCGTTGATACCCATTTCTTTTGCAAGAGATACTACCATAACAGTTACTCCGCAGGAAATTCGTCAGTATTACGACAAGCACAAGCATTTGTATAAACAAGAAGCCACAAGGGATATAGAATACGTAGTATTTCCCGTTATACCATCTGTAAAAGACGTGTCTTTGGCACAAGAAGAAATAGAAAAAGCATATCCCGAGTTTACCACTACACAAAATGTAAGGCAGTTTTTGGCACGCAACTCAGATAAACCTTTAGATGCACACTATTACAAAAAGGATGAATTGCTTTCCATATCTGCCAAACTGGACAGCTTCGCGTTTAATGCCACATCGCGTGACGTGTTGCCTATCTATCAAGAAGGAGATGTATTCCGCGCAGCAAGAATTGTAAATAGTAAGCGATTGCCGGACTCTGTTTTTGTCCATCACATACTTATACAAGACATGCCGGATAGAGCAACGGCTCTTGGAGACAGCCTTATGAATATTTTAAACCGCGCTCCCGGTCGTTTTACAGAACTTGCCTTAGAGTTTTCTGCAGACCGGAATCCCAATACAGATCCCGGGGTTATTGGCTGGTTTGATCACAACGTAATCCCGGGCATGGAATCTACTTTTGAAGCCACCCTAAATAAGCCCTACCTGCTGGAAACCCAATATGGACTTCACATTGTAAAAGTTACAGAAAGAACACGTTTGCATAAAAAAGTCCAGTTAGCCGTTCTTGTTAAAGAGGCTGTAGCAGGTAAAGAGACGTATCAAACCATCTATTCGCGGGCCAACGATTTATCTTCAAACAGCAAAAACACAGAGGAGTTTAACAGACAACTACAAACCAAAAGCCTCTATGCCATCCCTGCTATGGGTGTTCCGGAAGATGCCAAAAGTATATCCGGATACGACCACATGAGGGAATTGGTGCGTTGGACGTTCGCTGCTTCGGAAGGCGATGTGTCTCCCGTAATTTCTGTAGACAATAAATATTTTTTTGTAGCCACCGTTACCGGAATTCACGAAAAAGGGACGGCTACTCTTAAAGAAAAACAAGCCGAGATAGAAGTTCAGCTCACGGCAGAAAAAAAGATGGAGCGCCTCTACAATCAAACAAAAGAAGAGCTTAGCCGATATACATCGCTTGAGTCTTGGGCAGAAGCAACGGGACGTACCATTTCTGTTCAGACAGGTGTAGCTTTTGGTTCCTCTGCTCAAACAGATGCTAAGTTTGTGGGAGCCGTTTCAGCAGCTCCGGAACAGGCCTTGTCAGGCCCTGTTAAAGGAGAAATGGGAGTATATGTGTTTCGTGTAGATGAACGGCAAGACGGAGCGTTCTATTCGGAAAGCGATGCCCATATGATGAATTTGGCTATGGCCAACTTCCAAATACAGATGGTGCCCGTAGTATTGCAAGAAAGTGCCAAAGTAGATGACAGACGCGCTCATTTTTTCTAAGGGCTAAACGGGACTGAACAGGAAATGTATGATGTCCCCGTCTTGTACTACGTAATTTCTTCCTTCTGCACTTATTTTTCCTGCTTCACGGCAGGCAGATTCGGATCCGTAGTGTAAAAAATCTTCAAACTTGATCACTTCTGCACGAATAAACCCACGTTCAAAGTCTGAATGAATCAGTCCGGCAGCTTGTCGGGCTTTTGTTCCTTTACGAAAAGTCCAGGCTCTGGCTTCAGTATCATTGTAGGAAAAAAAGGTTTCCAGCGTAAGCAACTTATAGGCGGCTTGTATAAGACGCGAAACTCCCGATTCCTCAAGTCCTATCAGGCTTAGAAACTCCAGTTTTTCTTCCGGGTCTTCCATTTCTGCAATCAGCGCCTCTGCCTGTGCAGCCACTATAAGGAAAGGCTCTTTATCTTCTTCCAATTTCTCTGCTACGGCTTGTGTATATGGATTGCCGCTTACGGCAGATTGTTCATCTATGTTGCAAACGTAAAGTACAGGTTTGTTGGTAAGTAAAAAAAGTCCGTGTGCCATTTGCTCTTCCTGATGATTGGCAGGAATCACCTTTCGGGCATTCTGCCCCTCGCCAAGCGCTTTTTTATACCGTTCCAGCAAGTCAAGCATTCTGGCAGCTTCTTTGTCACCTCCTGCCACGGCTTGTTTTTCTACTTTAGCCATTCTGTTTTCTACGGTTTCCAAATCTTTGATTTGAAGCTCTGTTTCTACCACTTCCAAATCCCTCACAGGGTCAACAGATCCGTCTGTATGCACTACGTGAGGACTGTCAAAGCATCGTAACACATGTAACAAAGCGTCTGTTTCTCTTATGTTGGCCAGAAATTGATTACCCAACCCCTCTCCTTTACTAGCCCCTCTTACCAATCCGGCTATATCCACAAAATCTACAGTAGCCGGAACCGTATGCCGGGGCTGTACCAAACGGGCCAGCTCTTCCAGTCTGGTATCGGGCACCGGAATAGAGCCCAGGTTAGGCTCTATGGTACAAAAAGGAAAATTAAGAGCCTGCGCTTTTCCGGAAGAAACACTGTTAAACAACGTTGATTTTCCCACATTGGGAAGTCCTACAATCCCACATTTAAGTGCCATATCTATGTCTTTTGTTTTACAGGATTATAAATTTACCAAATTTTTACGAATTGTCCTTTTTTATACGTCCACCCGAGGTAATTTTCTTTTATGATACGTGCCATCCTTTGCCTTGTGATTTTCTGGAACGTGGAAAACTACTTTGATCCGTTTAACGACTCTTCAACTAACGATGGGGATTTTACCCCACAAGGGTATTACTCCTGGACCTGGAGAAAATTCCTAAAAAAACGTAACGACATTGCCAAAACACTTATTGCTTGTGGCTTGCAAGAGGATGGTACGTGGGAAGCTCCCTGTATTATTGGGCTTTGTGAAATTGAAAACTATTTTGTTTTGCATCGGTTGGTAACGGATTCACCTTTGGACCCTCTAGATTACGGTATCATACACAGAGACTCTCCCGATCACCGAGGCATAGACGTGGCCCTTTTGTACAGGAAAGAAGCTTTTACCCCGCTTAAAACAGTGTTTTATGCCCTTACGCACGAAGACGGAACTCCCGCAGCCACCAGAGAGATACTGTATGTTAAAGGAGTGTACAAGGGACGGGATACGCTCCATTTTTTTGTAAACCACTGGCCCTCTAAATTGGGAGGCTCTGCAGCTAAGGCTATGCGTATGAAAGCCTCTGAAACGCTACAACTGGCTGTGGATAGTCTTATGACTGCACGGCCCGGTGCCGGTATAATAGTTATGGGGGATTTTAACGACTCTCCAAAAGCCCAAGCCATCCGTCGTTTGGAATCGGAGCATCTTACCAACGTATCTGCCGGTGATACGTATAAATTTCAGGGAGCATGGGAGTGCATAGACCAATTTTTAGTGAGTCCTTCTGTACAACAGTCATTAGTCTATGTAAAAGTGGTTCGGCTTCCTTTTCTTTTAGAGCCCGATGCAACTCATATGGGGCTCAAACCCAGGCGTACTTATTTAGGGCCGGCATATAAAGGCGGAATTAGTGATCACCTGCCTATAAGCCTAAAAATTATTAACTTTACCGGCCATGTCAAAACAGCCCGTAAACACCCCATTGATGAAACAGTACTTTGCCATTAAGGCAGAGCATCCCGATGCGTTGTTGCTCTTTAGGGTTGGGGATTTTTACGAGACTTTTGGTGAAGATGCCATCAAGGCATCTAAGGCTTTGGGAATTGTGCTCACCAAACGTGCCAACGGAGCTGCTGCGTCTGTTGAATTGGCCGGTTTTCCCCACCATGCCATGGATACGTATCTTCCTAAATTGGTACGTGCAGGCTTTAAAGTAGCCGTGTGTGAACAGTTAGAAGATCCTAAACTGGCTAAAAAATTAGTCAAAAGGGGTATAACAGAGGTAGTAACACCGGGACTTTCCTACAACCCTGAACTGTTAGAGGCAAGAGAACATAATTTCCTGGCCAGCATCCATATAGAGGGGCCGGGAGCAGAAGAGGCCGGTATTGCTTTTACAGACATTTCTACCGGGACCGTTCAGATTGCACAAGGCAACCTTACCTACATAGACAGCCTGTTGGCTCAGTACGCTCCCAAAGAAATTTTACTATGCCGAGGCATGGAAAATCATTGGAAAAGCAGAACAGAGAACTCGGTCTTTTTTTCCACCATAGATCCTTGGGCGTTTGTTCCTCAGGCGGCAGAAGAAAAAGTGAAAACCCATTTTGGGGTAGAAAGCCTGAAGGGCTTTGGAGCAGAACAGCTGCCCTTGGCCTTATCTGCAGTAGGGGCTATGCTCTTTTACCTGGAAACCAATAAATATGCCAGTTACGAACACCTGTGTACATTGCAGCGAATTGACCCGCAGCACCTTATGTGGCTGGACAAATACAGCATACGCAACCTGGAGCTGTTCCCGCGTCTTGAAAATCACCAACAAGGAGCCAGTTTGATAGAGGTCATAGACAAGACACAATCTCCTATGGGAGCCAGACTGTTGCGTCAGTGGCTTGTGATGCCCCTGCAAGACAAGGCGGCCCTTGAAAAACGCCAGGATGCTGTCTCTGTGCTAAGGGAACAAAAAAAAGAGGCGAACACCCTCCGCAAGTTACTTGCACAGACGGGAGATATGGAGCGACTTATTTCCAGAGCCTCGGCAGGAAGAATCAACCCGCGCGAAGTGGTTCAACTGGGCTACGGCCTGGAGCAGGCCCATAAAATAAAAACCTTACTTGCTCAATGGCCTCGGGCCAAGGTTGTTCAAGAAGAAGTGGCCGGTATGGACGGATGCGACCCTTTGGTAACTACCATCCGTCGCACATTGGTAGAAGCCCCGCCGGCACAAGTAGGGAAGGGGCAAATAGTGGCAGGCGGTTTTGACCCGCAGCTGGACGAGCTGCGTTATATTGTTTCTCACAACAAGGAATACTTGCAAGAGATGCAGCATAAAAAAGCACAAGAAACAGGAATCACTTCTTTAAAAATAGGCTTTAACAACGTGTTTGGGTATTACATAGAAGTACGTAATACCCATAAAGACAAAGTGCCCTCTTCTTGGATCAGAAAACAAACGTTAGTGAGTGCAGAAAGGTACATTACAGAAGAGCTAAAAGAATACGAAGAAAAAATATTGGGAGCAGAAGAGCGCATTGCTCTATTAGAACAAGAGATCTTTAACGAATTGATAACCGAAATTCATTCCTACGTGCGTCCTATTCAGAAAAACGCCCGTATTTTAGCCGGTCTGGATTGTTTGGCAGGGTTTGCTCTTTTGGCAGAAGAAAACAAATACGTCCGTCCGAAACTGGAAGAAACAGACGTTATAGATATTCGCGGAGGAAGGCACCCTGTATTGGAAACCATCATGCCTCCCGGTGAAAAATATGTGCCTAACAGCGTTTATTTGGACAACAGTACCCAGCAAATCATCATCCTTACGGGCCCTAATATGGCAGGAAAATCTGCGCTGCTGCGTCAAACCGGGCTTATTGTACTGCTGGCCCAGATTGGTTCTTGCGTACCGGCAGAAGAAGCCACCCTGGGCTTGGTTGATAAACTGTTTACCCGAGTGGGTGCTTCCGATAACATAGCTCGCAGGGAATCTACTTTTATGGTAGAAATGTTAGAGTCTGCCGCTATTCTAAACAACATTACCGATAAATCGCTTGTTCTTTTTGATGAAATTGGTAGAGGAACCAGTACGTACGACGGAATATCCATTGCGTGGGCCATTGTAGAATATATGCATGAAAAAGCAGGGGCTCGGGCAAAAACACTTTTTGCTACGCATTACCACGAACTAAACCAAATGGCAGAGCAGTACGTTCGTGTAAAGAATTTTCACATTGCCGTAAAGGAACGTGGCCAAAAGGTGTTATTTTTACACAAGATGATTACAGGAGGCGTACAACACAGCTTTGGGATTCATGTAGCCGGAATGGCCGGAATGCCACGCAGAGTCATACTTACAGCTCAGGAAATCCTTAAGAATATGGAAGCAAAAAAAGAACAGCCTCCCTCTTTAGAAAGACCCAAACAGCTTTCTTTCTTCCAGCTGGAAGACCCTTTGTTGCAGGCACTTAAAAGAGACATAGAGTCTTTGGACCTCAATGGATTAACGCCCTTAGAAGCCTTTGATGCTTTAAGGGAATTGAAAAGAAAAATAGGACAAAAAGAATGAAAAGAATCATTAAAAGCGCCAATATATTTTTTAAGCTTTTAGGAGAAAGCTTTGTATTTGCATACGATTCTGTAAAAGGCGACAAGTTCAGGGCGTTTCTTTCCCTTTTGGGAGTAACCATAGGCATATTTTCTATTGTGGCTGTTTTTACAGCCATAGAAGGTCTGGAGAAAAACGTAAGGCAGCTGTTTTCTTCTTTGGGGACAGACGTGGTCTATATAGATAAAATGGCTTGGGATGCGTTTACCTCGGGTGAAGAAATCAAATGGTGGGAATTTCGTCAACGTCCTAACAATACATACGAAGAATTCTTGTTCCTCCAGAAAAACGTTACCCTGGCAGACCAAATAGCACTTGCCGCCATCACCAACGCAAGTGTAGCCTACGGCAGAAACACACTACGAAATACTCCTTTGTACGGGGTAACCTATTACTGGAACCAAATTTCTTTCTTTGAGGTGGATGAAGGTCGTTATTTTACGGCAGCAGAAACAGCAGAGAACATTCCGTTGGCCGTTATAGGTCGCAACGTGGCAGAAGAATTATTTCCGGACGGGATCACCCCTGTCAACAACAACATAAAGATTGGGGGATATACGGTACGGGTTATAGGGCTCATCAAGAAAAAAGGAGAATCTATGTTCGATCCCGTGATCTACGACGATGCCATTATTATTCCCCTTCCTTTCGTTAGGAACTTTATAGACCTCAGACGAACTTCTCCAACCATTGTAGTTCATAAGCACCCGCAGGCAGACGAAGAAGAGTTTATGGAACAATTGCGTAATAACATGCGCGCTGTGCGCCGTCTAAAGCCTATTCAGAACGATAATTTCGCCTTAAATAAAATGTCGTTCCTGGACGATGCCCTTTCCCAGCTTTTTGGTGTCATTGCCATAGCCGGTTGGGTTATAGGTGGTTTTTCCATCTTGATAGGGGCTTTTGGGGTAGCCAATATCATGTTTGTTTCCGTCAAAGAAAGGACGCATATTATTGGTATAGAGAAGGCTATGGGAGCCAAAAGTAGTTTTGTGCTTACGCAATTCCTCTTTGAAGCCGCTTTGCTGGCCCTTGTAGGAGGTGTCATAGGTATTTTGATTGTATGGGGGCTGGCCATTTTTGTTAGCAACCGTTACGACTTCCTACTGACCATGTCTGTAAGCAACATCCTGCGCGGAGTCTTGGTATCGGGCGTTGTAGGCCTTGTAGCCGGCTTTATCCCCTCACTGCAAGCCGCTCGCATGGACCCCGTAGAGGCTATGAACCAGCAATAACCGCCTTTTGCCGAAAAATTTTTGAAAATACAATAGCTGTTAAAAGGTTCTTTACTACATTTAGAGTGTAAAAGAAAACAAAGATGAAAAAATGGCTTTTTCTAATCATTGCGGGAGTGATGCTGATAGCATGTTGTCCGCAAGAAAATCCTAACTCACAGGATACTTTACCGGACGGAACAACGGGTACTTTTACAGATGCTCGTGACGGAAACGTGTACCAAACGGTAAAAATCGGTAGTCAAATTTGGATGGCAGAAGATCTAAAATTCTTACCATCTGTCAACAAACCTATCGACGGAAGTAAAACAGAACCATATTATTATGTTTACGGTTATGATGGTTCATGCGTAGAGGAAGCCAAGGCCTTTACCTATGAAGACGTCAATATATACGAGACCTACGGTGTTTTGTACAACTGGGCGGCCGCTACGACTACAATTGACTCGGATGGGGTTTTACCGGTTGGAACCAAGGCAACAGCACAAGGTCAGGTTCAGGGAGTATGTCCGGATGGTTGGCATTTGCCTAGTAAGGCAGAGTGGGTACAGCTAGAGTGTTATTTGGCTGATAACGGGCACAATTACGATGGCTCCATTGGATGGGAAGAAAATAAATTTAAAATAATTGGAAAATCCATGGCAACGGATTATGGTTGGAAAAGCTCAGAAGAGGAAGGAGCTGTTGGAAATGACGATTGCCCTGAATATAAAAATAAATCCGGTTTTTCTGCCCTTCCGAGTGGAAGTCGTTTTGATTATGGGACTTTTGGCGATCTGGGTATCCATGTCAGTTGGTGGAGTGCTACCGAGTATAAAGTTTTTGATTTCAACTACGACCACGCCTGGTTATGGTACTTACAAAACAGTTATAATATCTTGTTTTATAATTACTGGCGTAAGGACGAAGGTCTTTCTGTTCGCTGTGTGAAAGATTGACCAGCTTGAGGCTGGGTGCGCAAAAATGTTAAATAAAATTGACGACAAAGATGAAAAAATGGCTTTTTCTAATCGTTGCGGGAGTGATGCTTGTAGCATGTGATCCGCAAGACAACCCTAGTTTACCGGACGGAACAACGGGTACTTTTACAGATGCCCGTGACGGAAACGTGTACAAAACGGTAAAAATTGGCAATCAAATCTGGATGGCTGAGAATCTGAGGTATCTGCCCAATACGGCTTCGTTGGCAGGGCCAAAGACAGGAAGCCTGACAAGTCCCTATTGTTATATATACGGATATGACGGCTCTAATGTAACAGCTGCAAAAGCACATACAGAAAACGGCGTCAATATGTACCAAACCTACGGTGTGTTATACAATTGGCCGGCTGTCATGGATGGAGCCGTGACAAGCAGCTCCAGCCCCAGCGGGGTACGGGGTGTTTGTCCGCAAGGTTGGCATTTGCCCAGTGATGCAGAGTGGAAAAAACTGGAAATGCACTTGGGTATGACGCAAGAAGAGGCAAATCGAGAAGCTGTTGACAGAGCCAAAGCTGCAAAAATAGGGGCTAAAATGAAGGAAACGGGCCGGGAACACTGGACTAACGGAAATACAGATGCTACAAACTCAAGTGGCTTTACAGGACGTCCGGCCGGTATGCGTGATCGTGCCATAGGTCAATTTCTCCATGGAGGAACTTATGTGCATTGGTGGACCTCTACCCAGAAATCCGGGGACGTTGCTTACAAAAGGGCTTTAGAATATTACCATAGCGGAGTAAGTCGTGTGGGATTGTATAAGGATTATGGGTTTTCCGTCCGTTGCGTGAAAAATTGACGCGCCCGATCTCTTGCGCACCCAGCCTCAAGATGGTGCGCAACGTTTTTTGACCGCCTTTGTAAATCACAAAGTGTCAATGTGTTATAAAACGCTACTTGCTTTCTTGCGCACCATCTTGAGGCTGGTTGCGCAGAAACAGGCTGGGTGCAAGGCACTACAGGGTGGCTATCTGCGTGGTGAGTGCTATGAAGTCTTCTACGCTCAGTTGCTCGGGGCGGCGGTGGAGACCGTCTATAGATGTGTTGTCTTGTTGAGCGCCGTTACGCGGCAGGTCTTTGAGCAGCGGCTTTAGGCTGTTGCTCAACATTTTGCGTCTTTGGTTGAAGGCCGTTTTGATGACTTTCAGGTAGAGGTCTTCCGGGCAGTCCAACGCGGTGCGGTTGTTTCTGGTCAGGCGAATGACGCCCGATTGCACTTTAGGCGGAGGGGTAAAAGCTCCGGGTGCTACGGAGAACAAATACTCGGGCCGATACCAGGTCTGTAGCAAAACGCTCAAAATGCCGTACGCGCGATTGCCGGGAGGGGAGCAGAAGCGTTCGGCCACTTCTTTTTGCAACATACCTACAACCAGGGGAATCCTGTCTTTTAAATCCAACACCCTAAAAAATATTTGAGAAGAAATGTTGTACGGAAAGTTGCCTATGAGCGCAAATCTTTCCGGGAAAGTATTTGTCGGCAGCTTTAAAAAATCTCCTAATAGCAACCGTTCTCCTAATTGGGGATGCGTTTTATGCAAAAACTCAACAGCTTCTCTGTCCAGCTCCACCGCGTGGTAATTCAAACCCGGCTCCTGCAGCAGCAGGGCTGTGAGCACACCCGTTCCCGGCCCCACTTCTACGACAGGCCACAGGCTGCAAGTATCAGCATCTACACATGACACTCCGGCTTCTTCTGCTGCTACTGTTCCTTCTTCTGCTGCAAGCAGCGCCTCGGCTTTATCCATGGGTAGGGGCCAATGCGAAAGTAAGGCTTGGACAATGCGCCGAGCAATGGCAGAATCGTGCAAAAAATGTTGTCCCAGTGCTTTTTTTGGTCGTACATACATAGTGCAAAGTTAGATTTTTATATCTTTATAGGAATGATAAAAACCAATACCATGAAAAGAACAATTCTTTTGGCAACAACGGTACTGTTGCTGGTGTCCTGCACATGCGGGACTACACAAAAAGCGAATCTATGTTTAGAAGAGCTCAGAACAGAGTTGAACGCAGCAGGTTTTTCTGTTGCTGTTATCAAAAATAATAAGGTAGTATATACAGGAACGGCAGGATATAAAAACTTGGAAACAGAAGAACCGCTTTTGGAAACGGATCTTATGCGCATTGCTTCTATTTCTAAGAGTTTTACAGCTACTGCTGTTATGCAATTATACGAAGCCGGCTGTTTTGACTTGGATGATAACGTAGAAAACGCACTGGGGTTTCCGCTCAGAAACCCATTTCATCCTGAAATACCACTTACTTACAGAATGTTATTGTCGCATACTTCCAGTTTGAGCGATAAGGGCGGGTATTTTTCTCTTGATGTAATCAATCCACAGGGGGCGAACAAAGACGTATCGGCTTCGTTCAATGAATATGCACCGGGCACGGAGTATCAGTATTGCAATTTAGGCTTTAATCTACTGGGAACGTTGATGGAAATTCATTCCGGTGAGCGTTTTGATTTGTATGTGAAGAACAATATTTTAGAACCTCTGGGGCTATACGGTTCATTCAATGTAAACGATTTGGATGAAACACGTTTTGCAGTTATTTACGAATACCGAGACGGCGACTTTGTTCCTTCGCCTCAGGCTTATAGTCCAAGGGTAGAGGAAATTGAAAATTATATCATGGGCTATTCTGCGCCCGTCTTTTCTCCCACCGGAGGCATGAAAATAAGTGCACCGGATTTGGCCCGTCACGCTCTGGTACAAATGAACGACGGCACTTTAAACGGGGTGGAAATCCTTACTCCCGAAAGCGTTGCCCTTATGCAAACGCCGCAGAGTGCCGGAGGCCGTGCAGACAGCACTGCCGATGAGGATGCTGCTGATGCCAGTGCTGTTGCTGCTGCCGCCGATGCTGCTGCCGATGCTGCTGCTGCCGATGCCGATGCTGCTGCTGCCGATGCTGCTGCTGCTGCCGGCGACACCGGCTCCATTCCATTTGGTTACGGCTTTGCGCTGGAGAAAACAGACCGTCTGATTGACGGAGAAGTTATGATTGGACATACCGGCAGCGCTTACGGTCTGTACTCGGCCATGTTTTTCCAAAAAGAAAAGAAATTTGGGTTTATCGTACTGTGCAACGGCTTTGACACCACCATCCCACGCAGGGATAACGGTTTTGTGGCGGTGCAAACAGACGTAATCAATGCATTGTACAAGATTTTTATTGCAGCAGATTAGTGCGTCGCACTAAGCAATCAACCCATTGTGCCACAGCCACTTATCAAAAACGTGCCCTAGGGGCACGTTTTTAGTAACTTGCAGAGAGTTAGCATATTAACCTCCGAGTGCGACGCACTCAAATGCCAGCCACTGTAAAGGTAGGAGGTGATAAAAAACACCGTAACCCCTGTTGTGCGCATATACACAGGTAGTTATGCGCTTTCTCCTCAAAATAGCGGGTTCCTACCTTTACCGAAAAACGTCAAATCATGTAAAGGTAGGAGGTGATAAAAAACACCGAAAATCCTGTTGTGCGCACATACACAGGTAGTTATGCGCTTTCTTCTCAAAATAGCGACTTCCTACCTT
>JAAZIA010000042.1 GCA_012510445.1 Bacteroidales bacterium | reverse complement strand
GGTAAGATAGCCGTCCAATTTCCGGGTCAGATAATTCAGTTGCTCATCTTGATAGATAGGTAACACCCCCAAGCCCCAACTTGACTGTTTAGGGCGGTAATAAGCACCTCTTTCTACCCTGACCACTTTTTTTGCCTTTGACAAATCCGAAAGGATAACTGCTACATTAGCAAACTTTTCCATAGGAAAATCAAGGTCAGCAAAGGTAAATATCTTTCCTTTGGGGAAAAGCTCTATCCGGCTTATTATTTCTGACTTAAAGGATTTCATGTCTTTTCCATTTTTGCAAAGGTATGAATAAATTATGTATTTGCATGTAAAAACATAATCACAGCCGGAACAAGACGCCAGGCAAGAGTGTGCCGCAGTTATTGCACGCGCCGTTAGTGAGAGATACTTGCTGCAATGTGTAGCGGCGGCGTTTGATTACTGCCCGGTTGCATTGAGGGCAGTACGTGTGGCTGTCGCCGTCTTCCGGTATATTGCCTACATAGACATATTGAAGACCGGCATCTAAGGCTGTATCTCTGGCTCTGTTCATAGTCGCTATGGGAGTGGGGCTCAGATGTTCCAATTTATAGCTGGGATAGAAACGGCTGATATGCAAAGGGTTGTCTTTAAAGCCGTTGTCAACAAGCCATTGGCATAGGGCTTTGAAATGATCCGGATCGTCTGTTGTTTGAGGAATAACCAGATGGGTTATTTCTGTCCAAACGTCTGCTTTTTTTAGAGCCAGCAACGTGTCAAGAACCGGTTGCAGACGTCCTCCCGTAAGTTTACGGTACGTTGTATCATCCAGGCTTTTCAGGTCAATATTGGCTGCATCCAGATAGGGAATAAGGTCAGCCAGCGGAGTAGGATTTATATAGCCGTTAGATATCATCACTGTTTTCAACCCTTTGGAACGGGCTAAAACGGCCGTATCAAACATGTACTCGTAAAAAACGGTAGGTTCTGTATACGTAAAAGCAATAGAAGGTGCGTTGTTTCTCAAGGCTGCCTCTACCACTTGCTTGGGGGACATCAGGTATTGCTGTGATTCCCCTGTGCCTAACCGGGCACCTTGGTCTGACTGAGGACGTGCCTGTTTTGGGCCCGTTTGCGATATGGTCCAGTTCTGGCAATTCAGGCAATGAAAATTGCAGCCGGCCGTGGCTATGGAGAGAATGCGTGTTCCCGGTAGAAAATGGTACAGTGGTTTTTTCTCCACAGGATCGATCCCCGCAGAACAAGGGTTTCCGTAAGCCAGGGAATACCATTCCCCTTCTTTGTTTATGCGCGTACGACATACCCCAATGCCGCCTTCTTTTACACGGCACTCGTGCGGACATATCCGGCAAATAATTCCTTGTTCCGCTGTCTTCTCCCAATATTTCTCCGGTACTTTATACATCTTCTTTTCCTTCTAGTACTTGTGCAGCATTTTTATAATAAATCCCCGTTGTGTTGCCTTTTCTCATGCCGCGGATAAACAAATAAAACACCCCGCCAAAATCACGTTCTACATCAAAGTCCTGTATTTTTTGCTGCAAATAGCGCAGGGCTGCCCGGGTGTAAATGGAGTATTGCAAGGTATAATGGTTGGCTGCCACCGCCCTTGCAACTGCCAGCGTATTATAGTTATCTACAGCATATCCCAAGTGGTTGGACTTCCAATCCAATATATAAAATTTCCCATTGTAGCGGAAAAATAAATCCACAAAACCGGTCCTCAACGACCGCTCGTTTTGTTCATAAAAGAAAGCCATTTCTGTAATCTTATCTTCCTGCTTCACTCGATTCAATACCACCCCATCCGGCAACTCTGTGTTCAATACGTGCTGCATCAACCGCTGCAGGTGCTCCTTGTCTTCTTCCTCCACCAATCGCGGGTATTTGCGCAGTGCATCATCCATGGCTTTTTCCCATCCTTCCGAATTTGTAAAATCAATTTCCTCAAAAAGTGCATGCGTAAACAATCCTGTCTTAATACCCTTGGGCAGCCGCTCCAGAATAAAAGTATCGTATGCCGAGACGGGAAGTGCCGGGTCAACAACACCTGCAGCCGCCTTTGCTTCTGTGGCAAGAAGAGACACAGCCATGGTAAGGTCCTCTTCCGAAACGGGCGGCAGGTTCTGTACCAGAGAACTGAAACTTTCCACGTACCAACCGGAGGGCATGGGCGG
>JAAZIA010000041.1 GCA_012510445.1 Bacteroidales bacterium | reverse complement strand
TCCCGCTGTGAGGTGTCTGTTTGTAGTTCCTGCTGTGAGGTGTCTGCTTGTGGTTCCCTCTGTGAGCTATCTGTTTGCGGTTCCTTCTGTGAGTTGTCTGTTTGTACATGCAAGGGGCTGTAGGAAAGGCTGAGGTTACCCAATACCTGATAACAGCCAAAGGGCAAGTTTGCAGCGCTTCCATGCCCGGATCCTTCGCCGCCGCACACAAAATTTTCGTACATGAGTTCCTGTGCCAGGTGGTTCTGTCCTTTCTGCAAAAGCTCTCTGATGAGAGGAAGGGCTTCTTTTGCGCGTGGATTGGAGGCGTCCTGAACAGATCCGGACCATAAAGAGATTTCATTGAGTACGATCGTTTCCCGGGATAGATTTCCGTCCGGCATCATGCCCAGCCGGCCGTTACCAAGGGGTAGCGTTGCCTCCCACACCTGTGCCGGACGGTCGTACCACAGTTTTAACTCTTCTTTTCCTGTGCAGCCGATTATAAAGATTAGCACCAGTAGGGCACTATTTTTTCTGCTCATAATTGAACCCCCCAATGACTACATCAGGTTTTTGCCCTTGGGTGTCTCGTTTGTTTACCGTAATACGGACTTTCTTTTTTTCTCCCGGCATAAGAGAGAAAAAGTTATCGCTATAGAAAGCAGGCAAAATCTGCTCTCTGCTTTTCTGCCCCACAACCTGAAGACGCATCATAAGGCAAGGATTAGGGGTGTTGTTTTTTAGCCGGACTGTTATTTTCCAATTCTTTCCTGAACGTTTGATTTTTGTTTGTATTTGTGGAGCAGTTTTTGGTAATTGCGACAGGGCTTTGTAGTTGCCTTCTTCAGAGCCTCTCCAGTAAAAATTATTGGAGACTGTTTTACCGTTTTCCTTTAACGTGAGTTTTATAAAGTGTACGTCGGAGAGGGTTTCAGGAAACGTTACAGAGAAGCATGGGATAGTTGTGTCTTCATGGGAGTTGATAAGGGTGTCTTTTTCCCAGTGAACAGAGCCGTCTGTATGGAAGACGCGTGCTGTAGTCGTCAGGTTTGAGCGTGTTCCTGCATGCAAGTTGACTACCTCTACGGTGTTTAAATGGCTGTTCCACTGTATATGGAGCGGCTCCGACGCTTTCTTGCAGCCAAAATAAGCGGCTGTAGGATCAAAATAGTAGTCGTACGTTTGCCAGACCATGGAAGGCCAAGCCGAATGGCTCATCCAGAGCAATAACCCTCTTCTGTATTCGCTTCTGCTTTCAAACAGCGCTCTGTATCCGTCGTAGTTTATCCATTGTGCATATTCTGTAAAAGTGCGTGCATCTTGTGCCGGTCCAAAAGCTTTTTCTGTCATTTCTATGAACGTAGCCGCGCTTTGAGCCCCTTCCAGGCAAAAATCATGCAAGCCCCACATATCGTTATGCGGCCACAGTTGGTCGCTGGGGAGGGTACGCTTAAGGCTTTCGTAATTCATAACGTTGGGCATGCCGCGTTCCGTATGCATACGGTCTTTTCCAAACAAGGTGAAATAAGTTGCAGCGGGTAGGGCACGGTAGGGGCCTTCACCACTTACCACACCAGTAGAGGAGTGAGAAATGTAATGAATGCCGGGGTGCAGCTGTGTGAGCATGGAACGTAGCGAGGTGTCCAATGCCCGAGGAGGGTATCCTTCGTTGCGGCCTGCATAGATGGCAATGGAAGGATGGTTACGGATACGACGTACCAAAGTTTTGGCATTGTCCATAAACATGCGGTTGTCATCCGGAATGGGACCGTCCCAGGGGTTTGCCAGCCAGAAATCCTGCCAAACCATAATACCATGCCTGTCACAAGCTTCGTAAAAGGCATCATGTCCTGTTTGTCCTACCCAGTTACGGATCATGGTAAAATTCATATCGGCATGGTAGGCAACCGCTATATCGTATTCCCTGTCTCGGTAATTGAGGTTTGATTCAGGGAAACCCCAGTTGCCTCCGCGTCCAATGAAACGACGTCCGTTAATGTACAAAGACAGGACTCCATTTTCTTCATCATAATCCATTTGCCTGACCCCCGATTGGAAAGACAGGCTGTCCGATACGGTTCTCTCTGTTAAAAACTTCATATGTACCGGATACAGATGCGGTTTGCCATACCCTTTGGGCCACCATAGTTTTGGATTTCGAAGCTTGATGGTAGCAGATACAGTACGCGTTTCAAATGGGGCCAGAGTTACTTCTTCACGGAAGGGGATATTCTTGTACGTACCTTCCCATACCCCACCAATGTATATGTCCTGATGGTTTTTTAAAGTAGCTTCCAGGCGGATATCTGCAAACGTAGTGTCGGGGAGAGATAAGTGGGTTTGAACAAACGGATCTTCTATAGTGATAGGACCGGAAGTGGTCAGGTACACGTTGTCCCAGATCCCCATGTTGCGTCCTCGGATAGTAGGAATCCAGTCCCAGCCAATGGAAGCGTGGAACGTGGGGTTGTCTGCACCCAGGATTCCACCGTTTTGATCGGGGCTTTGTGCATTTTGTTCTTTAACGGCTCCAAAATGCTTGTTTTTAATAATGCGTACGGCCAAAACATTATCAGCTCCGGGAATGATGTCCTTTGTTATATTGATTTTTGCCCTGTCAAAAGCACCTTCAATTCTGTGTATTTGCTTGCCGTTCAAAAACACGTTCGCTTTCCAGTTGATCCCGTCAAAATGCAAGAATAGCTTTTGGTTGATGAAGTCTTCGGGTACAAAAAAAGTTGTCCGATACCAAAAATCGGAATGGAAGAAAGATTCAGAGATCTGAAGCTGGTTATCTGCAAAATTGGGATTGGGAACGGCTCCTGTATTTATATAGCTAGTAAGCACCGTTCCCGGAACAGTAGCTACCGGCCAGGTGTCAGCAGCTATATAATCTTTTCTGGAAACTATTTGTCCTGTCTCTTTTACCAGCGAGCTGCGTTGCAACCGCCAATCGCCTTTGGTTAGAGGCATGTGATTGCCCTTTGCAAGGGCTCTCTCTTTTGGTACAGGAACAAGGGTCCCTGTGCCAAAGGCTTCCAGTTCACTTACTATGTAACGGGCTTTGTTCAAAGGTGCTTCCATAAGCAATTTCAAGTACCTACCACGAGCAGGAGCATCAAAACGAATGACTTCCACAGGGTTAATGCCTCCCGGGAGAACGGCTGCTGTAGTCCATGTTTTGGCATCATCAGACATTTCTATACTGCCTTCCATGGCTTTGTTTATCCAGTGGAGTACCACGCTGTCGATAGCAGCAGAAACACCAAAGTCAACCATCAACCACTCTTTTCCTGTTCCTTCACTCATCCATGCACTCACAAAATCTGCCGAGGGCAGGATGGGAACGAGTTCGCCTTCCAGAAAGAAGTCCCAGTCAGAGAACGACCATTCTTCTACACCAGGTACGTGAAATGCTACTTTGTAAAATCGGAACGATGTAGGCTGTACTACGGGGCAGATAAGGTTGAATTGATGCAGACGACCGTAAAGAGAAGAACCGGGGAGTCCCTGCCCTTGTTCTTTTTTAAGAAGTGTCCATTTCTCACCGTCTTGAGATCCGTAAAAGGTAATTTGATAATTACGGGTGGTGGAAGCGTTATAAGTAAATGTACCTCTCAGTTTCATTTCTGTAAATTCCGGAATAGGACCGGCGATTTCCAGCTGAAGAAAAACATCATCTCCCGGAACTCTGTATCTGGAATCTATTTTTCCGTCAAACAACCATTCTCTTTCCCTCTTTTTAAGAGTACCCAGATGCGTAGAAACCTGAATAAATGAAGGGTAGGTATCTGTTATGATACCGTCTGTCACAAGCTGAGCGGTAAGGTTATAATCGTAGCTTGAAGAATGGTATGCCATGCGACCACGGGCAATGTTGCCGTATGTTTCATGATCTGCTACCAGAGAAGGAGCGCAATCCTGCAGCGGATCTCCCGGATATTCACCGGGTCCTTTTGTATAAACACGTTTGGGTCCGCAACCTATTGGCATAAGGGCTAATAGCCCTGCTAATAAAATAAGATATTTTTTTTTCATGGTTTTAGAACTCTGTATGCTCGTAAAGATAATAAAAAATACTCCCGATGACATGCTGTCACTGTAGCAAATTTTGAGGTGTGCTTCGCAGCCACTTAAGTGCGTTGTGTGTTCGCTCCGCTCCGCAGCCACTTAAGTGCGTTGTGTGTTCGTTCCGCTCCGCATCCACTTAAGTGCGTTGTGTGTTCGCTCCGCTCCGCATCCACTTAAGTGTGCCCAGTGCAGCTACTCGGCTAAACTGCAGCTACCTGCGGGGCCCACAAAATTAGTGCGTCGCACTAAGTATTCAACCTCCTGGACTATAGTTAATTGCGCAAAACGTACCCCTAGGGCACGTTTTTAACAACGTATAGTAGCTCTGTTAGTTAAGCTTCGAGTGCGACGCACTCCAATAAGGCTGCTAGCCAGCGTACGAACTTCTACCGCTAACCAACGCATTCGAACACGTTTCTGCCGTACCGTAAATGTCTGGCACTGTAAAGGTAGGAAGTAACAAAAAGTACGGGTATCCTTATTATGCTCTTGTATACAGCAGGTTACATGTTATTTTTCAAAAGTAGCGACTTCCGACCTTTACGTATATGCAGGCTGGATCACATCCAAAACCGGGAATGCTTCCAGTTGCCTGGCAACCTCTTCCCATTTCTTCCTAAATTGCTAGAAAGCAATTTGAGAAATGATTGGAGCTGCGAAGCAGCACTTTAAAATGCGCCAAAATCTTTGGCGCACCAAAAATCTTTGGAGCACCATATAAGTGGTGTGCTACACTGAATGTAACGTGCCTAAGGTAACGCGCCAAACGTGCGCAGTGCAGCTACTCGGCTAAACTGCAGCTACCTGCAGCTACCTGCAGGGGCCCACAAAATTAGTGCGTCGCACTAAGCACTCAACTCCCTGGACTATAGTTAATTGCGCAAAACGTGCCCTAGGGGCACGTTTTCAACAACACGCAGTAGTTCAGTTAGTTAGGCCTCGAGTGCGACGCACTCCAATGTGGCTTCTAGCGAACGCACTCAAGTGCTGGCAAAAAAAAAGCTCCCAAAAGGAGCTGTTTATTTGTGCACCGGCGGTGGTATTGGTTTTTGCCAACAGTTGTTTTGGCGATACCAACGGTTGCAGTTGCTTTTGTCAACGGTTGCAGTTGCTTTTGTCAACGGTTGCAGTTGCTTTTGTCAACGGTTGCAGTTGCTTTTCCCGGCGGCTGTAATTAGCCTCCAAAGTTGCTTTTCCCGGCGATTGCAATTAGCCTCTAAAGTTGCTTTTACCGGCGGTTGCAATTAGCCTCTAAAGTTGCGTTTACCGGCGGTTGCTTCCGCCTCCTCTACCGTAGGGTTTGTTCCTGTCTCTGTCGCCCCTGTCTCTGTCGCCGGAACGGGGATGGCCTCCGCGGGAGCCTCCGCCCGAGGGACGAGGTCTGCGCTCGGGTTCAACGTATCCTTCGGGTTTTTCAAGAAGGGCTTTACGGGAAAGACGCATTTTTCCGGTCCTCTCGTCAACTTCCATCAATTTGACAGATACTTGATCGCCTACTTTCACTACGTCTTCTACTTTGTTTGTTTTTTTCCAGTCAAGTTCGGATATGTGCAAAAGGCCTTCTTTGCCGGGAAGGATTTCTACGAAAGCTCCGAATTCCAGAACAGATATCACTTTTCCATCGTACACCTGACCTACTTCAGGAACGGTGGTGATGAGTTTAATCATTTCCAGTGCGGCGTCCATACCTTCTTTGTCTTCACCAAAAATATCTACAATGCCAAAATCGCCGTCTTCTGTAATGGTAATAGTAGTTCCGGTTTCTTTTTGAATTTCTTGGATGACTTTTCCTCCCGTTCCAATAACGGCTCCAATAAAGTCTTGCGGTATGGTAATTTGAATAATCCTAGGAACGTGTGGCTTGTAATCGGCTCTGGGTTCCGAGATGGTTTTATCCATTTCGTCCATAATATGCAACCTGCCTACTCGGGCTTGTTCCAAAGCTTCTTCCAGTACCTGGTAAGGAAGTCCGTCTACTTTGATGTCCATCTGGGCAGCAGTAATCCCGTCGCGGGTTCCTGTTACCTTAAAATCCATATCTCCCAAGTGGTCTTCGTCTCCCAGAATATCAGAGAGTATGGCATATTTTTTACCGCCCGGTTCTGAAATAAGTCCCATGGCAATACCGGATACAGATTTTTTCAATTTGATACCGGCATCCATCAAAGCCAGTGCGCCTGCACAGACAGAGGCCATAGAAGAAGATCCGTTAGATTCTAAAATATCCGAGACTACACGTACGGCATACGGATTGGCCTCACCTACAGGAACCATGGATTTCAAAGCACGGTGTGCCAGGTTACCATGTCCTACTTCACGACGGCCTACGCCACGTGTTGGGCGTGCATCTCCGGTAGAGAAAGGAGGGAAATTATAATGCAGGACAAATTGCTCTGTACCTTGTATAAGTACTTCGTCCATTTCTTTCATGTCCAGCTTGGTTCCCAAGGTAACCGTTGTGAGGGACTGTGTCTCGCCTCGGGTAAAAACAGCAGATCCGTGAGCCATGGGCAGGTAGTCAATCTCGCACCAGATGGGACGGATATCGGCCGGTTTGCGACCGTCCAGACGAATGCCGTCGTTCAGGATCATCTGGCGCATGGCCCGTTTTTCCACGTCGTGGTAGTACCGCGACACCATCATTTCTTTCTCTTCCAGTTCTTCTTCGGGGAGGGTTTGCAGGAACTCTTCCTTAAGTGCATCAAAGGCTTCTGTGCGCGTGTGCTTGTCATGGCCGGACTTGGCTATGGTGTAGCAACGCTCGTAACAAAACTCTTCAACCGCTTTGCGCAGGTCTTCGTCGTTTTCTTCGTGGGAATATTCGCGTTTTACAGTTTTCCCCGTTTCTTCCATCAGTTCCATTTGGATCTTGCAATGCTTTTTAATTTCTGCATGTGCAAACTTTATGGCGTCCAGCATTTCTGCTTCGCTTACTTCTTTCATCTCGCCTTCTACCATCATGATGTTATCATAGGTAGCGCCTACAATAATGTCCAGATCGGCTTCTTTAAGCTGACAGAACGACGGATTAATCACAAATTCTCCATTAACGCGTCCTACGCGAACTTCGGAAATGGGTCCGTTAAAGGGAATGTCGCTTACGGCAAGGGCTGCCGACGCAGCCAATCCGGCTAAAGCATCGGGCATGATGTCCTTTTCTGCCGAGATCAGAAATACGTTCACAAATACCTCTGCGTGAAAATCTTCGGGGAATAAGGGACGAAGCGCCCGGTCAATCAAGCGGGAGATAAGGATTTCATAATCCGAGGGACGTCCTTCGCGTTTCATAAAACCACCCGGATACCTTCCGGCAGCAGCAAATTTTTCTTTGTAATCTACGGAAAGCGGCATGAAATCCGTATCGGGCCTTGCTTCCTTTGCACAGGTGACAGCTGCCAGCAGCATGGTACCACCCATTTTAACTACTACGGAACCATCGGCCTGCTTGGCCAATTTTCCGGTTTCGATTTCGATGGTTCGGCCATCATCCATAGTGATGACCTTCTTAATTATCTTCATGTATTATTTCGTTTGCAAAAATTTCTAAAAAAAGGCTGATCTCCATGTAGAG
>JAAZIA010000049.1 GCA_012510445.1 Bacteroidales bacterium | reverse complement strand
TTCCAACCACCACAACTGCTCTTCCAACCGCTACAACTGCTCTTCCAACCGCCACAACTGCTCTTCCAACCGCCACAACTGCTCTTCCAACCGCCACAACTGCTCTTCCAACCGCTACAACTGCTCTTCCAGCCGCCACAAATGCTCTTCCAACCACCACAACTGCTCTTCCAACCGCTACAACTGCTCTTCCAACCGCCACAACTGCTCTTCCAAACACCACCGTTGCCTCCCCGACTGCTGCAACCGCCTCGGCCTGTTTTTATACTCAAATTTTCTTAATACATTTAAGGCATTATGCGTATCATTAGCGGAACATTAAAAGGAAGAGTGCTTACACCACCTAAATCTTTTGCGGCACATCCCACTACAGATTATGCCAAGGAAGGCCTTTTCAATATCCTGGAAAACTCTTTGGATCTATCTGCCGTATCTGTTTTGGACTTATTTTCCGGTAGCGGCAACATTGCCTTTGAATTTGCTTCCCGCGGATGCCCATCTGTTGTTTGCGTAGAAATGGACCCGGCTTATGCCCGTTTTATCAGCAAAACAGCAGAATCATTTGGCGTTGCAGACCGGGTACGCGTTGTCAGAAACAACGTCTTTGATTTTCTTAACATCTGCACCTCCCGGTTCCACATTGTATTTGCCGACCCTCCTTACGATCTGCCCGGCCTGGAGCTCTTGCCGCAAAAGATTATGCAGGCCGACATTCTTGGGCCGGCAGCAGATACTCCGGCGACAGATGCTATTGAACCGACAGCTGGTGCTATTGAAGCGACGGCTGGTGCTAACAACGAAGGGCTGATTGTACTGGAACATCCGGCTGCCTATTCTTTTTCCAATACCCCCAGTTTTCAGAAAACTAGGAAATACGGACACGTACATTTCAGTTTTTTTGCGGTTTCAAAAACATTACCTACATTTGCACTCCCAAACAAATAAGGTCCGGTAGTTCAGTTTGGTTAGAATACGTGCCTGTCACGCACGGGGTCGCGGGTTCGAGTCCCGTCCGGACCGCTCCTAAGAAAGCCAATCGGTTGTTAAATTGCCGGTTGGCTTTTTTCAATCTCTGTTTTTATCATTATTTTGCAGTACCCCTCACCTCTCACTTACTATCCTTCGGCAAAAAGGCCGTTTTTTTGCTGTTTCCGTGAAGGGTAGTAAGTAACAGCTTTGTTGTAGAGAGGGCAATAAACAGATCTTCAGCAAGATACAGTACTACATCATTTCGCGACACTTACTATCCTTAGCCATTGTGAATCGTCTGGTTGTATCGGCACGAAGAATCCTCCCCACCTGACGGCGGGTCCCCCTTCTTTTTCCGACTATACAGAATCTAAGATATAAGGTGAAATTTCATCTTCACCTATAACAGATCCATCAGCCAACCTCATTTCGAGTCCTTGTTCACTGGTATATAATGTGTATCCATTCCTACACTTTTTTATACGTTGTAGCAATGCTATAAGTCCACTGTGAAAACCCTTATCTACTGTTTCTTTATATACAAAATGAGAACACGTCTCTTTGAAAAGACAATTTGGTCTTCTACTTTCTGGTACTACTTTCCAATATAGTTTAATGAAAAGCAAAAACAACCATTTCATCTTTTGAAGACCAGGACCATAATTGAAGTTGATGTAGAAGGTTTTGAACCGAGTCCAAAACAGCCGCCGGAACCGGCAATTGTTGTATCAATATTCCCACAACTTACAAATTTCCAACCATCTACTGCCTCTTGCTCAATAAAAGAAGCTACTTGTTGTGCAACTGCAGACGATCCTTCTGAACTTCTCACCTGTGCAACAAAAGGTTTTACTTTATATTCCATAACTTATTTTTTATAAAAATCCCTACTCATAAGGCTTTTCGGTTCCGCCCCGTTTTTCATTTGGTTTCTGGTCTCCATATACTAATAATTTATCTCTGGCAATAATTTCTATCATTTATATCCATAGGCAATACCAAGAAACCTAAATTCCAAAGCATTTTGGCTTGCCACAGGAACAATTGCATAAAGGATGGGAGCTCCTATGGTAGCTGCACGTATTTTGGCTTCTTTAATTACTTTAGATTCCAAATACGAATCAGGCTGAAAGCTATTTTTCTTTATTGCAAAAACCACAATATCCTCTTTCTTTATGAGCCCCTCCACCTCCGAAGCATCGTAAGTTAATTTTACTTTTTCCCAATCATCTTTTCCATTAATTTCAGGAATCGGTTCTGTATTAAAGAATATTTTACGCCCACCGGATAATGCTATTTCTTTAATAACATTTTTAGAAAGACTATTGACAACTGTTTCATCCGGATATGAAAAAGTTATTCCTTTTTCGCTTACCGTAAGAATTTTTGCAACAATTTGATCGCCATCAATCTTAATTATAGTGTCATTAAAAGTACTATCTTGAGCAAAAGCAGTACTGCAAATAATGACAAAACACAAAGTCATTAATTTTTTCATAACTGTAAGGTTTAAGTAAAAAATCTATATGTAAAATGTTTACATAGTTGCTTAGTTATAATTTGAATTACATAAAGTTATGTAAAACTCCTATTATTGGAAGCCGTACTTTGAATTCGGTAGGTTTGGGTTGATGATTGGGCGGTTTGGGTTTGAATTTGGGAAATACCATAGGTAAAGGTAGGAAGTTAATATTTTCGAAGAAAGTCACATAACTACCTGTATATGTGCACACAACTAGGGTCTCATCGTTTTTTATTACCTCCTACCTTTACATGATTTGCTGTTTTTACGTAAAGGTAGGAAGTTAATATTTTCGAAGAAAGTCACATAACTACCTGTATATGTGCACACAACAAGGGCCTCAGCGTTTTTTATTACCTCCTACCTTTACAGTACAAAACACCTAAAGCAGCTATTTTGACCTAGGTGCCATCCCCGGAAGCAACAACATTTGAGTGCGTCGCACTCGGAGGTTAAGTTGCTGATTTGTTGCGGACTGCTAAAAAATTGCCCCTAGGCACGTTTTTAGCAACTCTCAATAAAACAACGAGTTAAATGCTTAGTGCGACGCACTAATTTGTTGTACTAATATTTGGGATGGGTATATAAAAAGCATAACTTTATATTGAGCTGTATTCCCTTGTACCGTTGTACGTCATGCAATAGAAACATCAAGATTCAAATAACACATGAGAGAAGCATTAACAAAACCTGTGATAAGAACCTTTTTGGCACCCATTCGCTGGATAAACATAACAAGCCTCGTATTTTTTCTGGCCTCAGGAGCAATTAACAATGTGAGGGCATGGATGTATGTTGCTGTATACGTTGTTGGCGGATTGATCGTAGGAGTCATACTCATAAAAAGAACGCCTAAACTCTTACATGACAGAGTAAAAATGCAAGAAGGAACAAAGCAATTTGATAAATACATTATCCTGACTTACTTTCTGTTTGCTATTATAATAACTCCGCTTATTGCCGGAATTGATCAAAGATGTAATCTTTCAGCTACAATGCCTTTCTACTATTTGTATGTTGGCATTATTCTGTACATAATTTCAGCAATCTTTTCTACATGGCCCATGCTGCACAATCCTTTCTTTGAAGGTGCCGTACGTATTCAAAAGGATAAAAATCATACTCTGATAAATACGGGCCCATACAGAATTGTGCGACACCCGGGATACCTGGGAATGTTTTTAGGTTCCGTATCCTTACCATTAGCCCTGGGTTCCGTACTTGCACTAATCCCCCTGTTTGTACTGATTGTTTTGATTATTGTCAGAACCTATTATGAAGATACTACCTTACAAAAAGAACTGGCCGTATACTCGGAATATTGTAAAGACGTTAGGTATAGATTAATTCCTTTCATTTGGTAAATCAAAAAAATCGCACTAACTCTAACTCCACAAGTTGAAATTCCTAAAAGTTTCAATTTTTAGAAATTTTAGGAGTTTTATCATGACTGTCCACTAAAAATTTAAGGACAGTTGTTGGTTAAACAAAAGTTCTTTGACATCATTGTTTTCAGCACTGTTAAACAGCTCAATAATTGGTATTTTATCAAGTAAAGAGATTCCGAGTACTTGCAAAACCT
>JAAZIA010000048.1 GCA_012510445.1 Bacteroidales bacterium | reverse complement strand
CAGTTGGAATCCGTTGATCCCTTCCGGATACCCGGGGAAGTTCTCAATGTCTGTAGTAGTGGTCAGTTGTCCGCCTCTTAATACTCCTTCGTACAATACGGGTTGCAGATTGGCCCGGGCAGCGTAGATGGCTGCTGTGTATCCGGCGGGTCCGCTTCCTGCAATCAGGCATTTGATGGTTTCCATAGTAATTGTTTTTATTTTTTTATAAATTTATAAATATCATAAAAGTTCTGTATATTTGCGGCTCTAAAAGCGGGGCGTGGCGCAGTTGGTAGCGCACTTGCATGGGGTGCAAGGGGTCGAATGTTCGAGTCATTTCGCCCCGACTTTTTAAAGATCAGGCAGTTACACGGTTAAGGTGTGGCTGCTTTTTCTTTTTACCCAAGTGCTTTTGGTGCGTTTTCTTGTAACGCGCAAAGATAAGAATAAATTGTGGGAGCTGCATAACAACTTTTCCCGCGCCCTGCAGGTCCTTGCCAATGCGCAGATTGCTGCAGATCGCTGCCAATGCAGATCACCCCAGATTCCTGGGATTGCAGATTGGGGCCTTAGATTGAATCTAATGCGCCACTTTTTATAGCGTCTACGTATCTGCCTTCTAATCTGACAGTTGTAAATTTTACAAAAAGCCTTGGCGCGCTAGATTGAATCTAAAATGCGCCAAAATTTAAAATGTGCCAAAGTTGTTGCTGTCGCAACATATGTAAAGGTAGGAAGTTGCAGTTTTTAGAAAAAGCCCGCAAACTACTGTTAATGTGCACATAATAAAAAAATTGGCATTTATTAATACTTCCACCTTTACAGAATTCACCCATTTTATGTAATGGTCGGAAGTCTTTATTTTTGACAAAAGTCGTGTAATCTACTGTACGTGTGTACGTAACAAGAGAAGAAATATTTGTTGTCACTTCCGACCCTTCGGAGTTAATTAACTAACTAGATAGAACACAAGGGACTGACTATTTAGTACAACAATAAGTCGCTGCACCAATAAGTTGCTCCACCAAAAAAACGAAGAACTCCTCCCAGTTGCTACGCAATCGGGTCCTCCCTCCTCGGGTGCGAGGTTCCCCTTTTCCTTTTGGTATCAGCTCCCTTTTTTCAATGAACTTGTACGTATTTTGGCACTTTGCATTCCATGTTTTGCTCGTTTTACAAATGCGGTGCGCCAAAGGCATTGGCACATTTTTTAAAGCGCTGCTTTGTAGCTCCTTCTTTTTCGGTAGCAGCAATTGAGTGCGTCGCACTCGGAGGTTAATTTATTGAGCTACTGTACGTTACTCAAAACATGCTCCTAGGGCATGTTTTTGGTAACCAGCTGTGACACAGAGATTTAACTGCTTAGTGCGTCGCACTATTTTTTTCAAAAAGAAAAATGCCACCGCTTTGCTTCAATACCATGGTTTTGGCGGTGGGGTTGAATTCCAGAAGAATGCCGGCCTGCTGGAACTCGAATATGTGTTCTGCCGTAGGTTCCAGTGGGAAGGCAGGTTGGCCTATTCCTTGCCCGTATAATATGCCATTGGATTTGGTAATGGTCAATTGTAAGGGAATTTGTTCGCTGGCATAGGTGCCCAGGTACTGATCCAATTCTTCGTCTGTAATGTGAAAGGTTGTAAATTCTGGGATGTCAAACGGCATCCCGTAGGCAGCACGTAGCATGGCAATAGAAATATCATTCCCATTAAAGTTTAAACCATTAGATGTGTAAGCAATAGAAATGTCTCCGGTGGGGAAATATCCGAAAATGGCATGAAATCCGTCAATGCCGCCGCTATGTCCAAAGCCTGTTTTGTCATAAAATGGCAGTTGAAAGAGCCCCATTCCAAAACGGTCTTTAACGGTTGTCATTTTTGCCAGGCTACTTTCTGAAAGCAGTTTTCCGGTAAATAATGCGTGGCTGAATACCACCAGATCCGTTGGGGTGGATGTCATAGCACCGGCACCTTCCCCTTGCGATACATCTAATTCCGGGGCTAATACCCAGTAATCATCTATAGAGTGGTACGAGTTGGATTCGCCCATAGAGGTGTTTATTTTTCCTTTCAGGTAGGTATTTTTCAATCCAAGGGGTTTGGTAATCTTTTCTTCCAATAGCTCCGGGAACGGCTTTTCGTAAATTCTTTCCAGAATGTAGGTGAGCAATATGTAATTGGGATTGCTATAGGCCATTTGAGTATCGGGTTCAAAATCATTCCCGTGTGCTATGATCATTTCAATCATTCTTTCTTCTGTTATGGGTTGCGTGTGGAGGTTCCACATAACAAGCTTATCCACATGATTGTGTATTCCGCTTCTATGGTAAAGCAGGTGTTCCATGGTAATTTTCCGGGCATTGCCAATGGCCGGAAAGTACGTGTCCAGCGTTTGGTTTAAACTTAACTTGCCTTCTTCCATTGCCATCAGCGTGAGTACGGCCGTAAACGTTTTGGTAATGGAGCCTATTCTGTATTTAGAATTTTCACTCGCCTCCAGTCCTTGTTCTACGTTGGTAAATCCAACGGACTTTGAATAAATCAACCGGTCGCCTTGTGCTATGGCAACACTTCCCATAAACTTGTCGTAGGTTGCCAGGGTATCAAAATACGCGTCTAATTTGGCTTTGTCTATTGATTGAGAAAATCCTGCAACGCTTAGTAAAGTGACTGCTAAGGATAAAACCAGTATTCTTCTCATATTCATTTTTTCAGATTTTCGTTGGAATGCATGGTACTATGTTGAAGGTAAAGATAGAGAAAAAAAATCCCAAGGGTTTGCTCCCTGTAAAACCACCTGAAATTTCACAGAGTAGCCCCCATATTTCATTTGTTAAACTAAGGGAAACAAATTATTCTTGTTTTTACGGTAAAAAACAAGAAAAAGGAGTATCTTTGCAACCGACAATATGGAATTATAAATGACTGATATAATTAGGAATACAATTAATAGGCTGCCATTAGGGTTTGTATTCACCACCCTTGATTTACCCATAGAGGTGGGCAAACAGGCTTCGGCAAATAAAATTCTGAACAATATGGTTGTGTCAGGGCAAATTCGTCGTTTATCAAAAGGTCGTTTTTATAAACCCCAAATCAGCGAATTTGGGGAGTTACTGCCCGATACTTTCCAAACGGTAAAAGACCAGATTGAAAAGAACGGAAAAACGATAGGTTACTTAACGGGCTATTCCGTATTTAACAAATTTAGTCTTACAACACAAGTTCCCACAACGACACTGCAAATCGGCACGAGAAAAGAGAAAAAACCAATCGTAAGGGGCAATTACCGCATCAGCTTCATCATCCAACCCAATCCCATCACGAAAAAGAATATTCCTATCCTTCAACTGTTGGATTGCTTGCGGTTCTTCAAAATCATTCCCGATTCCATGCCCGATGACACTTGCAACCGTCTTTTGGTATTATTTAAGCAACTATCAGACAATCATATTTCTATGGCTAAGAAATTGGCATTGAAATACAATCCATCAACGATAGCTTTGTTGGGCGCGATACTCGAAACAATCAACAAAGATGAAGATACAAGCCTATTATACAAAAGTTTAAATCATCAATCGTCATACAAATTGAATATTTCAGAAGAAGTATTACCCACTCAAAAAAAATGGCATATCCGATGACACTACATACCTACATACCTACATACCTACATACAAAATTTTAAGGCTCTGATTGCTTTCTCGTCGTCACATTTCGGCATTACGCCCGAATTTGTCGAAAAGGACTACTGGATAGCGCTGTTATTGAATCGTTTGGCTCAATCTGATTACATCGAAGACACGGTGTTTAAAGGGGGAACTTCTCTATCGAAAGGGTATCGGATTATCAACCGATTTTCGGAAGATATCGATATTGCCATGATTAATGAGGGTTTAAGCGGGAATGCCTTAAAAACCAAAATTCGCAGTATAAAGAAATTACGGCAGGATTGACCGAAATCGTGGAACAAGGGATAACAAGCAAAGGCTCGATGTTTCGCAAATCTATCTTTGAATATCCTTCGGCAGTGTCAAATCGCATAGACGGTAAAATTTCAACTAGAATTATCGTAGAAATCAATTCGTTCGCCAATCCCTATCCTTATATTAAGCAACGGATGACTTCATTCATTACGGAGTTTCTCTGGGAAACCAACCGAACGGAAGCCGTTGAACGCTATGGATTACAGCCTTTTTCGCTGAATGTGCTTAATAAACGGCGAACAATGATTGAGAAATTGGTATCGCTTGTACGATTTTCTTTTTCGGAAAATCCAATTCAAGCGATAGCGTCAAAAATCCGACATTTTTACGATTTATATTACTTAATCCAAGATGTAGAATGTGCTGAATATCTGCAATCTCCTCAGTTCAAAACAGATTTTTCGGAGTTGCATGCACACGATCAAGAAGCATTTGCCATGCCCGAAGGTTGGCAAACCAAAACCGTTTCGGAATCGCCCCTGATAACTGATTTCCGTACTCTGTGGGAAAGTTTGCGAACGACTTATCAGAGCGAATTGTCGCAATTGGCTTTTACGGCAATACCTGATGAAAAAGAAATTGTACAGTCTTTTGAAAGACTGATTAGTTATGTGCGAGAATGATGGTCACTGCACCAAAAGAACGGGAAACACCTCCCAGTTGCTACGCCTTCGCTTCGCAACCGGTCGCAATTTGCGACCTTCAATTCGCAGAGAGCCTTGCCACTCTTTCTTTGAGGGAGCGTTTGTGTTCCTCGTCAGTGCTGTTGGGGTCCTGCATGCTCAGGAACAGGGGACACGGGAGGTCGGGGCATTGGCCACAGTCGGTGAATTTTTTGTCCACTACGGCGCATTTGAATAAAGGGCATATATGCTCTTCAGTATGTTCGGCTGCCCAGAACGGGGCACCTTTTACCTGGTAGCAGCCGGCGCATTGTCCGGGGTAGAATTCACATTCGTTGCACAGCAAGCCGCAGGAAGAAAGCATCTGTTTCATAATATTCTTTTTATTAAAAAAGTAAATTTATTCAAATCTTTGACAATTTGGGCACTCTAACAGGACCAGATCATAGAATTCACAACAGTCACTGCATTACTGAATATTGCATTGCGTTGTTTTACATTGCATTAGTTTTGCTCAGCTAGTTGAATCTTAAGGCCGTTTGGATCTGTAATGAAGATAAAGCGGATGGAGGGGTTGGGCGCTATAGGGCCGGTGATTTCGGTAATGCCTTTTTCTTTTAAATCGGCTATTGTTTTGTCAAGGGAAGCTACCCGGAACCCTACCGACACATCAGCAGCGCAACTTACTTCTTTGCGGTTGGGGTCAAAAATCAATTCCAGGTCTGTTCCGTTACCGTCCAAAAAGCAAATTTCTGTTCCCCCGCCTGCACTAAACGATCTTTTCAACTGCAATCCCAAGATTTGCGTATAGAATTTCAGGGACTCTTCCATATCCCTAACGTAGATGGTTATCCAGCAGATGTTCATAGTGTGGTAGTTTTATGTATAGGGTAAAGATAGGGAAATATGAGGAGTAGTATGGCGGTCCGGGCAATTACTATTATTTATTGCCTGTAAAAAAGTCAACTTCTCCAATACCAGGGTAGCTTCCTATAGAGCAGGGATTCAAACCCGGAACAAGGAAGGTTATGTGCATTGAGATACCATTGCGAGGAGTCACTCGGAATGGTGTTTCAAAATACGTATCTGCTTGGAATATGACTTGCTATCACAAATTGTGATCTCATCTGTGACAATGTCTCAATCCACGTACTCGCACGGAGCTCGAAAAACTGCTACCAGCAATGGCTTGGCAAAATGGCAGGTGAGAATGAGATACTATCCTGTGTTTTTTTGTTCTTCATATGCTTTTATTATCTCAAAATTTAATTCTGCATATTTTCTTGGTTCAGTCAATTTTTGCAATGAATTTATTGTAATAGAACTTTGGCTTCTTTTATAATTATCTAGTCGATAAGTTGGCAAAATATAAAAATCCCATTGTTCCATTTTTAGCGGGTCAATCGTATTTTTGTCTTTATGTTTCAAATGGCAGAATACATAAATGTCAGCATGTCTTTTAGGTTTTCCATGAAGCATATTTGTTCCTGAATCCCAGTATCTTGCTGGTTTGATTGAAAACGAAATAGTTGAGATTTTTTTTTGATTCCAACTCTGAATGTAGGCGGCAGATTTGACTTCTATTTTTATTCCATCTTCGGTTGTTAGGTCATACGCACCCCATTCGTCTCGTAAATTTTCAGGATTTAGTCCGATGACCGTGCCAACAATAAATTCTGCAAATCGTCCACGGGTTGCATTACTCAAAATATCAGATACACTCCACCGCCAAAAGTCCAACAAACTATATTGAGTATTTAAGCCGTTATTTGTAAGTATTTCCCTTCCTGTTTTTGGTATTGCTTTAATTTGTTTAAAACCAATCATAATTTTAAGTATAAGTAAATGCTTCAAATTCAATATTATTTTCTATTATAAAATCACCAAAATCAGTATATGCGGTATTATTTCCAAATCGTTTTTTCAATTCTTTCCTTTTTTTGTAAAATTACACATAACAGGTGATGGTATGGTATCGTGCGGGAGTACGAAGCGGTAACTTATCAGTTTACACCGATTTCTTTTAGGAGCCATAAACCTTCAAAAACCTCCGAAACCCGCATACACTATACCATGTGTTAGCGGTTTGTTGTTTTTATTTTAGTCTTTTTATTGTGTTGCTTTCAAGTAGTAATTTCATTTACGTAATGGCAACTTTGTTGAGTTGAATAAGTCTTCCGGCTTGCGGTAGTCCCTGACGGATAAGCAATGCGTTGATACTCTCCATATTGCTCAATACTACAAGCTGTTCCAATGTAGCGTAATCTCTGACGTTTCCACTTTTGTCAGGATTGTCGTCCCTCCACTCTTTTGCCGTTATTCCAAATAGAGCAACATTAAGCAAGTCGGCTTCGTTGGCGTAAACAAAACTTGCCTGTTGTTTCGTGATTGCTTTTGGTATTAGGTTTTCTTTAATAGCGTCGGTGGGGATTTGGTAGTTTACTTTGGCAAGTGTCCGTTGCAAGTTCCATTCTAATTTGAGGCGGTTGTTTTCTTCGCTTTTTAAACGTTGGAACTCTTTTACGCATAGCTTGTAGCTATTCAAACCTACTGACTTTTAATTATGGCAAATTCGCCATAATTAAAATTAAGGTTGTAAACCGATTTCCAAAAACCAAGGTACTCAACTGTATTTCGATTACGCAACCAATCGGAAATAAAAAAATCTCCGTCTTTGGCTTTCAGCATATCAGTTAGCGAGACATACTCTTGTTCTTTATCAAGAATAATCGTGATTTCATTTCCTTCAACCTCTATTGTTTTGTTTTTTGCCATAATTTTCCTTGTCTGTAAAAGAGTTATAGTTTCCTGATAAGGTGTAGTCTGGTATTTATTCTAAAATTCAATGTTCATTGTGGATATGATTTTCAATTGTAAGGTTCTGGTAAAAAACATGATTTCTGTCCTGATAAATTTGATTTTATCCAGTTCAATAATAGTTGGTGCCATTCGAACAAATGCACTAAAACGTCGCAAATGTTTTTATCTTTATCTTAGAAAGAGAATGATTTCTTTTGTTCCTTTATGGTCATTGAGTTGATAATAGTGAATAATTTGTTAAAATTTTCTTCACTTTGTTCAGAGAGTTGATGTTTTGTCGTTGAACGTCCCATAGTTATTTTAAGATTTTCTCCTACTCTGACGGCTGTGCAGGTCTTGCAAATTTTAATTCAATTACGCTGCTATTCTTTTACAATGACCGCTAACGATTCGAGGCTTAGCGAAGGCGGGAACTTTTAGTACTACCTTTCATACGAAGCAGAACAGTTTAAATTTACGAAAAATTGTCTTACGAAGCACTAAACCTTCGCTTGCTGCAAACCGCTGTTGGTAGCTGACGTTCTGTCTTTTGTGTTGTCAAGTTGTTGTCTTTCGTATCGACTGTGAGTTGGCTGGTTTAAAAATTTTTGAAGGAAAGGGATTTTAAATAATATTTTTTTGTAGAGAAAAACGGAAGCTCTTTTTCATTTTTTGGTTTATACGTTGACTAATCAAACCATATAAGGCTAATTACGTAGCCGTAGCTGTCTGAATAATAACATTGCTCATACATTTGCCTATCTGCTCTGTTGTCATTTGAAGGTGTGTAAAACCAGTCGTCCACTGATACTGATACTGATTCTATTCCTGTATATTTACTGTTCTCTTTTGTGAAATACTCTCCTGCAACTGTCGTCTGTGGAATAGTGTTACCTACTTTAAATTTAAAAGGCCAATTTGGAAAGTCATTACTTTTTACAAACCATTTAGCAACATTGTTTTTAGAGATAACCGCAAATATTTCGTGTGTTCCAATTTCTCCAAACCGAATAAGAGTTGATAATACGCTTGTTTGAAAGCTATTTGAAAGTCCAAGAATTGTATCAAGTGAAAATTCTTTGTTTCCTGTTAGTTTCCTGTGTTCTGCAGAAAAGTTTTTGAATTTGTCTTTAGGCATTAGCAAACAACTTGCAAAATAGTCTGCTTCAATTTCAATTACCGATTTGTGATTGATATTATGAAACGAAGCGTGTGGTTCAAGTAAACCGTATTTTAAACCCAAACGATGTTCGTCCAAGAAAAAATGTCCAAGTTCGTGAGCAAGTGTAAATCTTCCACGTTTAGAATTGTGCTTGTTCCCGTTGTCAATGTTTATGTGAATATGGAAGTCCTTGTTGTCCGTATCATATAGCAAAATTCCGTCAAAAGCATCTTCGTAATTGTCATAATAAATAGGAACATTTTCAAACTTGGCAATCTCATCAAGCAAAGTAAGATTCTTGTCTGAAAATTCATTAACAACATATTCTGTTAACTTACTTATTTGTGTTTTCCGACTTGTACGAATCATCTTTTGGTTTGCTTTGGTTTTTCTTGATTTTGTCCAAAATGTGTTTGGGCAAACTTCTTCCATTACGTGCTGCCATACGATAGGGTTTGATTTCTTCCTGATTGATGTCAGTTGGCATTTTCACAATTCTTGTTTCTTTAAAAGTACCATTAATGATTTTATCAGGGTCAATCTCTTTCCCTGTTAAGCCAAAATCAACATCACCATACAATTTTTCAAACCTTTTAAGCTCAACTTCGTTCCTTGGGAAAAGGAAACCCGTAGAAGATAACCATTCGGTTATATTCTCTGGTGTAATATGTTTTTTATTTTGAGCCATATATTTTTAAATGTGTATTTACAGCTTCAATTGCCTGCTTCTTATAAACACGAATACTGCTTTGCGTTAGGTCAAGTTCATCTTGTAATTTTTTTGTTAAATGTCTCGGTAAATTATAACCGTCATTCGTTATTGATTCGTACTGTTTATATGTAAGGTAAATTATTTTATGCTTTGATGAAAGTTTTGATAAAGCATCATTTAAAAGTTCGTAATCTTTTTGTAATTGTGCTTTGTGTTTTTTCTCAACTTCCAACATTTCTATGTCAGGGAGATCACGAATTATATCTTCGTCACCTGTAAATGGATTTGGTTCTTCTGTTTCACTTTTTCTGTAATCAACTAAAAGTCGTTTAGCAATCCCATATAAATAAAATGTGATTGCGTTATCGTAATCCTTTTGTTTTGATTTTGAGAGGTCAAATTTTGGATATTTCCAAATGCGGTCAAAAACACCATAAGCTAATTCCGTAGCAACTTGTTCGTCATATCCCCATTTATTACAAATTGGTACAAGCTTCTTTAGAAGGTCTAATTGATAACGGAACGTGAAAACTCTAAATGCTTCTTTCGCTATTTCTGAATAGTCTGGCTCGTCCTTCCATTGGATATATTCTAAAAGGTCCTCTGTTGCTTCGTTATTTAAGTCCTGACTACTGTTCATTTTTTATTGCTACACATCTACTACTAAAAACCGTTAGTAATGGTTTTTAGTAGTGTAGTTGAGTTCTGTTATGCAAAGATAATTTAGTAACGGTCTTAGTATATAAGTTAAACAAATAATGTAAAAAAATGTTAAAAAACAAAGACAAAAACCCGAAAGGTGAATACGGAAACCGTGTTTTGGAATTTACCATAAATGGTAAGAAGTACGAATGGAATCAGCAATACATTACTGGTGCTGAAATCCGAAGATTAGGGCATATCGCTAAAGATGAAGAAATATTTCTTTCAGTTAAAAAGCCTTGGGAAGATGAACCGATTCCTGATGATAAGAAGGTAAATCTTGCTCGTCCCGAAATAGAGCACTTTTATTCAAAGGACAACCACTACAAGATTACGCTTATCGTAAATGGCAGACCCAAGCAGTGGACAAAAAGGACAATCACTTTTGAACAAGTTGTTGTGTTGACTTTTGAAAATTATGACCCAAATCCGAACAAGGTTTATACGGTTACCTATGATAGAGGACCATGTGAAAACCCTGAAGGTTCTATGGTAAAAAGCGATAAAGTATTGGTAAAAGATAGAATGATTTTCAATGTTACTTGCACAGATAAATCGTAGTCGGGATTTAAAACAACTTATAGATGATGGCTTTGAGATTGAGGTAAAAGGTGGACATTTGATTGTCCATCATATACCTTATGTAAACAGTAGCCGTCAGATCAAATACGGCAAGTTCATTTCAACGCTTGCGTTGAATAATGACGTCACAATGAAACCTGACACCCATGTAATGGGCTTTATGGGGGAACAACCGTGCAACAAAGACGGCAGTATTATTACGGCAATTCAACATTCAAGCCCCAATCAACAGATAGCTGACGGAATTGTAATGAACTTTACTTTTTCAAACAAGCCGCAAAACGGATATGATAATTATTATCATAAAGTAACGCAGTATGCTAAAATAATTGCTACACCTGCACAATCTCTTGATAATACTGTTATCATTCAAACATTCAAAGTGCTTGAATGTAGCAAGGAAGAATCTGTTTTTCTTTACACCGATTCGAATTCAAGTCGTGCCAACATCAATCAACTGACTGAGAAGTTTAAAGGGCAACGAATCGGAATTGTCGGGTTAGGTGGAACAGGTTCGTATGTGTTGGACTTCGTTGCGAAAACGCCTGTTGATGAAGTTTTACTTTTTGATAGCGATGAATTTTTACAACACAATGCGTTTCGTTCTCCTGGTGCAGTATCAGTTGAAACCTTGAATAAACGAATGAAAAAAGTAGATTATTACGCTTCAATTTATTCGCAAATGCGAAGGGGGATAAATGTATTTTCTAAAAAAATAACAGAAGCAAACATTGATTTACTGGAAAAGCTTTCGTATGTTTTTATTTGCATTGATGACAATAGAGCAAGAAGTATTATCATTTCCAAACTCAAAGAATTTGGCGTTTCTTTTATTGATGTTGGGCTTGGTGTAAATGTGGCTGACGAAAATCTTGTCGGGACTTTAAGAGTTACTATTGGAACACCTGAAAAACATGATCATATCCCAAATAGAATAGGAGCGGCAGAAACTGATGGTAATGAATATGCAACAAATATTCAAATTGCTGACCTGAATGCTTTAAACGCATTAATGGCGGTTATTAAATGGAAAAAGATGTGTGGTTTTTATCAGGATTTGAAAAAGGAGCATAATTCAACATTTGTAATAAACACAGGGCAACTAATACATGAAGACTATACAGTATAAATTTATTGAGTGTATTCCCGATATAATTGAAGAAGGGATTTTGTATATCTCTGTTAAATATTGTACGGCAGTTCATAAATGTATCTGCGGTTGTGGTAATGAGGTTGTAACTCCACTTTCTCCAACTGATTGGGAGCTTCGTTTTGACGGCAAAACCGTTTCACTTTCTCCGTCTCTTGGCAACTGGAGTTTTAAGTGCAAATCGCATTATTTCATTACACGCAATAAAATCCGTCATGCAAGACGTTGGAAAGATTGGGAAATTGAAAAAGGCAGGAAAGCAGATACAAATAACAAGAAACGATTTTTTAAAAAGCGGAGAAAGAAGGTAAGCATTCGATAAAACTATTTAATATACCTAAATCAGCATAATTCTTTCAAATAGTTGTACAAGTTTATGTGATTTTTGTAAAAATTAGGTCAATTTGAGTGAAATTGGCCTGAAGTTGTTCAAGTAGTAGTAAAACTTTACAAGTAGTTTACAGAGTTTGATTTTGCTCAATTAGCTAGGAGCAGATCTTCCATGTTGCTTTTTCCGGTACTGTACAAATAGATTTTGGAAAGAATTTTTTTATACAATTTCACCATAAGTGTGAGAAACTGTAACTGGTACACTATGCTCCGGAATAGTGGTACACTGTAGCCAGAATACCCACCAATAGTTCGAATAAAAGAATCATGAAAATGTAATCCCTCTATTTCCTTTAAGAACATTAAACTGCTTTTCTAATTTTTCGTGAGAAACAACTAGTATTAATTCTGCTGGATTCATTCCGTGCTCAATTATATCTTCTGCAAGCCTAACCCATTTATCTTTCTGGTCTTCAAGCATTGTAATAATTGCCTCTCTTTGATTACCCATCATTTCAAATCTGAGATTCTCAATGTTAACTGTTAACTTTGATAATGGAATATTTTTATTTTTTGTGTCATAACAAAATATAATCTTTAAGAACTTATTTTACCATCTAAACAAATTGTTATAAATAGGCTCTTATTAGGGTCACACATTAAAAACTATTTTGATTTTTCATCAATTCCATGATTGTGTTCTGCAATCTCTTCACCCAAATCAAAATTACAAACTACGGCTTCAACAATACTTCTTCGGTTTTCTATTTTACCACCAGAATGATAAAAGTGATCTTTAGTTATAATATTGAATTTACTCCAAAACTTGTTAATCATTTCATTTTTTCGATAATCGTTATGATGCCAAGTTGATAAAATGAATTTTGCATCAGTATCTCGTAATTGATTAAAAAGAAGCTCTTCATCATCTTCTGTCCAACCATTATAATAATCAACATGCCTACCATAATATGGTGGATCACAATAAATTACATCTCCCTTTTTAGCTAAAGGGATGATGTCTGAAAACTGTTTGTTGTAAAATTTCCACTCAGGTTTTATAACATAAGAAACATTGATAACTTGGTTTACTATTTTAGTTATATAGGCTTGAGCAAACCTCTCTGGTTTCTTGCAAAAAGGGATATTCCAATGTCCTTTTTTATTAAATCGCATCATCCCATTAAATCCGGCTCTTGAAAGAAAAATGAAATCAAGAGAATTTGGGTTGTCATTAAATCTATCCCTTATAAATCTAAAATGATCATAACCTTCATTGCCGGCATTTCTAAGTTTATTTCCTTCTTTTTCAAGGTATATTTTTACCATTTGAGATGTTAGTGTTCCCTCTTGTATCTCTTGGTATAATTGTATTATGTGAGGGTTTGTATCATTTAATATTGCTTGTTTATAACGCATATTAAATGCAACTACACCTGTTCCCAAAAAAGGCTCAACCCATGTTCCTTTTTCATTCGGTAAAATGTCTTTTATCCAAGGTACTAGCTTAGTTTTAATACCTTGGCTTTTAATTGGTGGTGTTATTACTTTCATCACTCTTGATCTTTTCTTTTACGCTTAGCCCCTTTTGAAACAACATTCTCAAAAAGGTCTTTTCTCCCTTTGAATTCAAGGAAATCCCAAATACTATTGATCTTTATAGTTTTTCCATCTTTTATCATGGTTGCTGAACCATAATTAATCCAATATTCATCAAACCATTCTTCCCCTAACTTACTAAAAACACCATTACCTGCTTTCAGGTCTTTAATATCAGTAATTGAACCAATATTAGCAGTATTTCCTGAACCACGTCTGTCACTAGCTATTTTCCATTTTTCAACAGCAAAGAAGTCAAAGTTTTTGATTACTGAAGTTAAAGATTTCAGATTGGCAACATCTGTTACTCGCCGTTCTTTAATAAGGTCATTATTTTCACCATATTCTTTTCGTAATTCTTGAACTTGAGAAATTTTTGTTTCTTCTAGGTCGTCTTCAAATTCTTCTCGAGTATAAATAATACCTAAACAGTAGTGACCCAAATATTTATTATATGGGAACTGTATATTTTTACTTTTATCCCTTTCTTTGAAATATGTTCCATGACTCCCTAGAGTAAACCCTGCTGTTTTGGAATCTCTTCTATATGTTGTTTTTATGTCTATAGCAAATTTCACATCTGCATTATTCTTGTCAATGATAGTAAGATCAGGATACCAATTTTGATATTCAGCTAATATGATTTTGTAATCATATTTCTCCGCAAATTGAAGTATCACAGGGAAAATATGAATTTCAAGGATTTTAGAAATGATTTTTGTATCGGATGAAATAGTATAAATGTTCTTGTAAATGTCTATAAATCCTTTTACAGTCCACTCTCCTGTATCTGTTGATACATAGACTCTCAAGTTTTTAACAAATTCGTTTAAGGCTTCTTCAAATTTTTTTTTATATTTTTCTTTTTCTTCTTTTGTCATTTTCGTTCTTTATTCTTACTTACAAAGATACTTAATTCTTTATCTTAACCTGTTGCAATTATTATTGCTTATTGGTTTCCTATAAAAATAGGCCCAAGATCAAAGCAAAGTGATAAGAAGATGATTATACGATTTGTTGCAGTTTTATTATTTATTAGCTCTAGAAATTTTCATCTACAGTACATTACCAAATTGAATCAATATAAAACCCGTTGTGATTCGCTTTCAAAACAGCGTAGTTAATTTGCGTATTGCACTTACTGACTTTGTGAAAACATTTAGGTTACCCTCGTCCTTTATCGGGGTAAATTTATACCCTCTGAACATCAAAACACGACGTAGTACATGACAATCTTATTAATCTGCTTAAAGTTACTTCTTTTTACTGATTTTAGACAAGATACAGCGATCCCTTTGAATAAAATCCGAAGAAACAAATTCCAGTTGTAAACAGGAACAAGAAGTGCAGTGATTTCGGGAAAAAGAACTACAGTGGAAACGGGAACAGTCTATGCAGTAATTTCGGGAACAATAGTGCAGTGACTGTTGTGCTAAATTAGGTATATTTTTAATATAAAAGTTCAT
>JAAZIA010000040.1 GCA_012510445.1 Bacteroidales bacterium | reverse complement strand
ATATTTCTTTTCATACATATGCACAATAGTTTGTTTGGCAAATGTAAAAATTGAGGTCCGTTTAATCGAAAAACCTTTATAACAATCAAATATTCAATATTTTCAAAGAACGATTATGTGTTTTTAGTGGACACTAATGATGTTCTATAATTTGGCAATAATATGTAATTATTGCCAGTAATTTGCCCCTTCTTTAGGTAATCTATTAATACTTCTTTTTTTCCTCTTCGGCTTGCATAGCGCATCATTTTGCTCTGATTTACAGAGTATTTTGAAAAAGACTCTTTTATTATTGTTAGTAATTCTTTTCCCTAGAAAGCAAAAAACAATTCCTTATCGCAAAATAAATCAACTAATAATTTTTCAATTGTAATAGTAGTTATCCCAACCAGTTTTTTCAATGGTGCTTCTGTAATTAATGTTTTAACAATAATCGGGTTTTCAGTAGTAGATACGTAGTTATCAATTACCTCGGTTGTTGGTTCAACAAATACATTATTTTTAATTTCTTTTAATTTGAAAAAACAGATTGCAGGCTTTCTTTTTCAACTTCAACGAAAGTGAAATTTATATTGGATTGGTGAAGAGAAAATTCATTGATAATACGGGTATTCCAAACACAAATATTAGAAAATGGAAATAGAGATAAAATTTTCTTATAAAGTGATTTTTGCTGTAAAGTTATTTCAGGAACAAATTCACGATTCTTCCCGATTCTAAAAACACCTCTGCCTAATCGCTCTAAAATGCCCTTTTGTACTAAACTATAAATTCGCCAATTTATCGTTGTTAGAGGTAGGTTGTGCTCTGTTTTTCTGTAAAACAAGGCAACATCACTCGTTTTGAAACTATTTTTAGCTTCAAAATATTTTTTCAATTTTCGTATCTGTAACGTGTTGGCTTTGAGAGTCTCTAATTTTACGTAAAGATACACTATATTTTGGCAATAAATTAAAACTTTGCCAAAAATTTGGCTACTATTGGAGAGCCTTTTGAATTATGCAAAAATGCATTATGCAAAAATGCATAATAGGTAATAAGGTATGTGCTGTTGCATGGACTGGCATAAATTTGAGAGAGATGCCATCAGGGGAGCGGAAACTCAGTATTTGATTCAGGTAGAAGTTTTTTGGGTTATACCCATAAAAACTTTTGAAACAGTCACTTTTTAGGGATGTACCCGCAAAAATTTCTTGGTTTTTGTGTCTTTATTTGGAGGTAGTAAGTGCCATGCCATGGCATAGTGCCGCAAGTGGATGGTAGACAGCTGGTTGAGCAACCGTGCAAAAACAGCTGCTTACTACCCCCTTGTGCGAAAATCTGGAAGGCCATCTGGTGTATATGAGCAACTGAATGGAATGACGTTTGAAAATGGTGTGTTGTATCATTTATTCAAAAATGTATGGATTGACCGGACAAGGTGCTAAAAATTCGTACCGTACTCCTCATTGTATAATTTTGTAACAAATTCTCTGATAAGGTCTGTGAATTTTTTTCTGGTTGGTCTTTATTGACTTTAGGAGTGACGCGGTCACGAAATACATACCTGTCTGTGATAGCCAGCACTTCCGGTATTGACCAAAAACCATTGTCTTCTAAGAGTCTTGTTAACACTTTGAAAGCATTAACCCGGGTGCCATCTATACTTTCTCTACAGCCCAACATTTGTAATTCACATTCTTTCATATAATCGCGAATGGTAACTTTTTTTCTTTCTTCTTTCATAATATAATTTATTACATGTTTATAATTTAAATCCTTCTTGTTTTGCAAGGTCACAAGACTCCATTAGTTATCAATACGTCAAAGAACGACAGGTAACCATACAGTTCACCCGCGGACACGTAAAAAATTTCTAAGTGAGCAACTAAAAAATCAGAGTAGTAAAGAAAATATGAAAGAGAAGTATAGTTCCCGTAGGCAAGGTTTGTAATATAGATAGGAGCGTGGCTCCGATTCCCCCAACGTTTTAGACACACCACTGTTTTCGCTCAGTGTGAAAAATAAACATACCATCGAATCATTATAAAAAATGTTTTGTATAAAAAAAAATCTTATATTTGACCCATATTAGTCAAGTCTAAATTAGGTAAAATGACGATAGGGCAAAAAATAAAGCAATTAAGAGAAGAATCAGGAATGCTTCAAAGACAGCTCGCGTCTATTCTTGAGGTAGGTGACGGTTTTTTAAGTAAAGTTGAAAATGATAGTAAGCTTTTAAAAAGAGAGCACTTAAAAACTTTAAGCAAAGTCTTCGATACTTCATATTCAGAACTAGAGGCATTGTGGATTGCAACAAAGGTTTATGATTTGGTTAAGGATGAGGAAGAAGGTCTTAACGCTCTTAGGGTTGCTGAGGAACAAGTTGAATATCAACGAAGAAAAAATGGTATATGAACCTTGTACAAGATAAACTAGACGTAAAATCAAAGAAGCGAGCCAATTTATTTAATTGGAGAGGTCAGTTTACTCCTGAATTTGTTGAATATATAATTAGTTCATCAGATTTGGAATCGAATGCATTGATCGCGGATCCTTTTGCGGGTAGTGGGACTGTTTTAATAGAATCTGCAGTCAAAGGATTTTCAAGTGTTGGTTACGAAATCAATCCTGCCGCTTATCAGATGGCCTGTTTCTATAAGTACTCAACACTAAACATTACCGAAAGAAATGAATTACTTTACACAATAGAGAATAATTTGTCTCAGGTTCTATCAAACTTAAATGGCCAGAAGGTCTTTGTTGATTTATCTGATTATCGTGCTTCATATAAAGGATTAATTGATGTTTCAAAAGCTTTAAAGTCAATATCAAATAATGAAACACTGCCATTTTTTATGAATATGCTCTTTTTATCTGAGAATGATAAAAAAATGACAGTTTCTGAATCATTACGATATTCATTTAATTATTTTAAAAAGTGTCTATTAAATCTTCCATTTTGTGATGTAGATATACGGGTACAAAATTCAGATGCGAGAAATATTTCAGTTCAGTACCCTAAACAAGTGGATTTAATTTTGACTAGCCCTCCTTATATAAACGTTTTTAACTATCATCAAAACTACCGTGCGATTACAGAATCATTTGGTTACGATATACTTAGAGTGGCACATTCTGAGTTTGGTTCAAACAGAAAAAATAGAGGAAATCGACTGTTGACGGTTGTCCAATATTGTCTTGATATGGAATCTTCCATTAATAGTTTTTGGCATACCTTAAAGGATACTGGAAAGTTAGTAATGGTTGTCGGAAGAGAATCAAATGTAAGAAAAACACCATTTTATAATGGTGAAATTGTTGAAGAATTAATTACAAAAATGGGAGGTTACGGATTGATAGGTAAAGAAGAAAGGTCATTCAGTAACAAATTTGGGCAAATGATTTTTGAAGATATTCTGATTTTTGAAAAAATAGAGGATAATTCTCCTATTCCGAGAAATGCTTTTTGTATTGCAGAAAAACATCTAAAAAGAGCAGTACAGATAGCGCCAAAAGAAGTTTTAGATGACTTTAAAGATGTTTTTATAAAATTAAATCAAGTTAAACCATCACCAATTTTTAAATAATGGCACTTACACCACATCGAGATAAATTGCTTGCTGCAATTAAAAACCCTAAAGCAAAAGCAGATAAACCTTTATTAGAAGAAGCTTTTAAAGAATATGAAGCTTGGTATGGCAAGTTGACGAAGCTTACAAGCAAAGGAGATAAAAGAGTTGAGGAAATGACTAGCCTTCTTAACGAGTATAAAGACTTTTTAGAAGTAGATTTAATTGCTAAAAAAGGGAGTCCCTTTATAAAAAGACAGAAAGGGCAATTGAAACTTGATAATAGCATAATCGAAGAGTTTTTAATTCATTTAGTCTGTGACGATATATTAAAAGGACTGCCAAAAAGAATTGAAACAGGAAGTCAGACGGCTTTTATGTCTTTGACTTTTAGACCAAGCACAATAGAAGGGTTAGTTGAACAACCTGAAATAGTTCTAAAACAAAAAGATCAAGACTTTACCATTGGGAAAAGTATTTATTACCAGTTCTCACCAGATGAAAAATTTGATAAAAAAGTAACTACGAACGGAAAGTTATTTTTAGCAGTTTTAGCTGTCGAAGTAAAAGTTAATTATGACAAAACTATGTTTCAGGAATGTGCAGGAACAGCATCTAGATTAAAACAAGGATGTCCACTCTCAAAATATTATGCATTAGTCGAGTATCTTGATATGAAGCCCGAAGATGTTCGATTAACCGATATAGATAATGTATTTCTACTTCGAAAAGCAAAAAGATTACCATTTGAGAAAAGAAGCATATTTGAAGAAGTTAGAGACCAGCATAGAGATTTCCCTATTTCTTCGGATGTGATGAAAAGATTTGTCAAAGAAATGCAGGACTTCATTTCATCTACTTGGTATGACCCAGAACAAGCACTTAATAGAGGTTCCTTTTCATAATATTAAGGAATACATTTAATATCCAAATGACTAAGAAACAAGAGGACGAAAAAGAAATCTAAGCAGTAATATCAGGAAATAAAATTGATTGTTTCTCAAATCTGGTTTCACTATATATGTGCTGTTTATTATTTTTCAATCGGATTATTTAACCTTCTGCCATTCTTATAATAATAGTACTGACTTGTTTTCAGCAAGCCACACTCATTAAAGAAATAAAACCGCCCCCAAAAGGCACCCTTCACAAAGCTTGGAAGAGACACCCTCCGGGGAGCGGAAACTCAAGATTTTATAAAACTATTACTAACCTCAGCTTTTCTTGCGCTCAATCAGGTACGCAACCAGCAGGCCCAAGCCTGCGAAGAGGAGGGGGCTGCCCAGGATCAGGAATCCATTGACGCCATCGTACATAATCTCACGGAGCGTACCCGGATAAAAGAAGGAAAGACCCACCCAGACAACTACTAAGCCTATGCCCAGTCCCAGGAGCAGGCAGGCTGTGCGGAGGGCAGAATATGGGTTCTTTTTAACCATCACCTCCCATTGGGGGTTGATTTCTTTATACGCCAGAAGGGTGGTGGGGTCCATGGTTGCCATAATGTCAAAAAAGTTCTGACGTTCTTTTCTGGTGGCTATACGTGCCGCAAGGGCATAAATAAAATAAAAGATAGTGGCTACAATCAGTACAGGAGTTAATTCCATTTTATTATTACTTTTAAAGGTTGTTACTTTACTTGTACCCGTTTTGGGTTTCATCTGTTTGACGTAAAGCGTGTTTTTTGGTTACATCCTTGTAACGCTTTTGGAGTATTTGCGTCAAAAACAAAGAGGACAGAGCGCATTGAACAGGGATGCTGACTATATCAAAAGAACCAGGGCAGGAGATCTGCATGCCTATGCGGCTTTGGTGGACAAGTACCAAAGCATGGTTTTTGTTTTGGTACGCAGTATTTGCCGTCATGCCGAGGAGGCCCAAGAAGTGACTCAGGACGTATTCCTGCAGGCGTACAAAAAACTGCATACGTTCCGAGGAACGGCATCGTTTAAAACATGGTTGTACCGCATTGCCTACAATACGGCCATCAGCCATATAAGAAAAGTGCAGAGCAGGGAGCGGCGCGCACAGGATTACAAGGCACAAGCTTTACACGCCTCGGCACAAACCACAGTGCAGACCCCGGCATATGCCGAGGAAGAACAAGACAGCGACGAGCAGCAACGCTACGAGAAACTGAGGTTACTGGTAGCCTCGCTGCCGCCAAAGGAGCGCCTGCTCATAGAGCTGTATTATTACAAAGACCTGAAAATAGACGAAATAGCGCACATTTGTTCCCTGACTCCCTCCAACGTTAAGGTGAGTCTGTTCAGAATCCGCCAAAAACTAAAAGCGAGCATGGAAACGGAAACGGGAATGGGGAAAAAAGAAAAAGAGAAAGAGAAGTGAACACAACAAGCACAAACGATAAGCTATGAAAGAGCACACCGGTTTTACAGAAAACAAGCCACTGTCAGATAATTTAGAGCCGAACTACGCAACTCTGTTTGAAGACGAGCACCGTCAATGGAAAGCCGAGGCAACCGAACTTTCCCCCCTGGGAATACTTGTGGCCCGGGAGATTGCTAAGCAGCAGGCCGTCCGGCGCAAAAGGCAAAGGTACGGTTTGGTGGCAGCTGTTGTTTGTATATTGCTGGCAGTGGGAACGACGGTGTTCTACACGGTGCCGTCTGTGCGAACAGCAGCAACTCAAGTAAGTACAACGCTAACACAACATAGTGCCGAGGCCCTTACGGGCATACAGCAAGCAACCCGCAAAATCATCCAACCCGTTGGGGCACAATTTCGAATGGCAGTACAAGCTCTATTGTCGGGAGATGAGGCAGTGAGATGGCAGGACGATCTTACACGTCAAGAGGATATAGTTCGACAAGGTGTACAGGCAATGGCCACAGTTGCAGATACGGCTAAAAAGATTGCCGCGGTAGTTGCCGGATGGCCTGTTCAGGTGTGGTACATACTATTCCTAACCGTGGGAGTAGGACTTTTGCTAGCCATAGATTTTTTGGTACGTTTTCGAAAAAAAATGGCGCGCCAGATCGGATCAAGCGCACCACTTTAGGATAGCGAATTTTCAATACGCTATATATCAATCATTATACATCTGCGGGATGTCTACGGTGTTTTCGTAGTCTCCAAGCAGGTAGCGGGCAAAGTAGTCTGCCATTCTCCAGAAGAAGTACTCTTGCATGTCTCCAAAGCCGTGGCGTTGGCCCGGGAGTAGAAGCATGTCAAACCGTTTGTTGGCGCGGATAAGAGCATTGGCTACGCGCAGGGTGTTGCCCGGGTGTACGTTGTTGTCAATGTCGCCATGGATAAGGAGCAACCTTCCTTGCAATTTGTTGGCCAACTGTGAATTGGTGCCAATGTTGTATTTGAAGGTGGTGTCTCCTTTGGCTGTGATTTCTTCCAGTACGCCGTGGTGTTTCTCACTCCACCAGCGGTTGTAGATGTTGTTCTCGTGGTTTCCGGCGCAAGATACGGCTACTTTAAAGAAGTTGGGATATTGCAGGATGGCGGCTGTGGACATAAAGCCTCCTCCGGAATGGCCGTGGATACCTACTCGTGATTGGTCAATGAACGCATGACGAGCGGCCAATTGTTCAATGGCGTATTTTTGATCTTCCAACCCGTAGTCACGCAGGTTGCCGTAACCATAGTTGTGGTACCATTTGGAACGGCTGGGATGGCCACCGCGGTTTCCTACTGTAATTACAACAAACCCTATCTGAGCCAAGCGGTCCAGACGATCCATGGAGAAGCTCCAGTTTTGTCCGGGGCCTTCTACTTGCGGTCCGGGGTATACGTACGTAATGATGGGATACTTGCGTGAGGGATCAAAGTTGAACGGTTTGTACATAATGCCGTACAAGTCTGTGATGCCGTCGGCGGCTTTTACCTTAATACGCTCGGGGTATTTGTATCCGGCTTGTTCCAGCAGGCTGATATCTGTTTGTTGCAGATTCAACACTTTTCTTCCGTTGGCATCGTACACTTCAGATACAGGCGCGGCATCAACACGGGAGCGATTCAGTACAAAGAATTTGCGGCTGTCTGCCAAATCGGCCATGTGGTGGTAATCACCCGGGGTGAGCAGGCGCAGCTGGCTGCCATCAAGACGTGCGGAATATACGTGCTGGTAGTAGGGGTCAATGCCCGGCTCTCTTCCGCAGGCTGTGAAATAGACCGTGCGGGTGGTTTGGTCAACACCTAAGATTTGTTCTACGTGCCAGGGACCGGACGTAATGGCGTTCTTTTCATTGCCATCACTGTCGTACAGGTACAGATGGGCCCATCCTGTACGCTCCGACCAATGAACCAACTCTTTGCCGTTGTTCACCAACTCCACGGGCCGAGTTTCCACATACGTGTTCAGGCGCTCTTCTATGATGGTCAGGGCGGTGTCTTTGTCAATTTCCACGCGGCACAGGTCTATGCGCTTGAGGTCTCGGCTTGTACGGGTAAAGTAAAATCCGTTGGCATCTCCTTGCCATTCCCTAAAGCGGAACTCGTCAGACATGGCACGTTTTTCCATAGGTTTGTACAGTATGGACAAATCTTGATCCTTGAAAGCTGCCGTCTCTATGGTTTTCCATGTTTTGTCTTCCATGTTGAACAAAACCAGGGATTTTTGTGGAATGTTTTCTTCGCCCGGCATTTCGTATTTGTAACGTTCTAATTTAGGACGAGGCTGTGCCAGGACGTTGATTACAAACATGTCTTTTACCTTGGTCGCATCTGAGCGGAGCAGGGCAAAATGACGTGAGTCGGGGCTCCATAACAAGCCGTACAGGCCGGTGCGCTTGTTCAGTTCGGTAGAATCTGCGTAAAAATCTTCGGAACCGGAACCAAAGGGAAAATCGCGTGTGCCGGTAGTGGTCAGGCGGTGTTCTACAATGGTGGTGTCCTTGTCGTCTTTGCGGGCTTTTTCAAAGTTCTCCCAGTCCATCCAGTACAAGTCAAAATTGCGGGAAAAGAGGACATACTCCTTGTTGGGCGAAATGTTGGCCCACATGGGAACGGGATCTTCTTTTTCTTTGTCTTCCAACCAGGTGAGTGTTTTTGTTCTCCAGGCATATTCAAAATAAAATATCCTCGGCTCTTTTCCGCCGGGAGCTCCCGGTCTTCCGGGGGGCATACCAAAGCGCATTTGCGGATCGCTCGTCACTTCTTTCTCCTCACCCTTCACTTCTTTCTCCTCATCCTTCTTCTTCTTTTCCACCATCTCTGTACTTTGTATAAAGAAGGTAAACGTGTTGTCATCCTTCAGTCTAAGTGCCCTTATAGGCAGGTTTTGTGCATCAAAAGGGTCTTTTACTATGCGGGTAAGGTCGGCAGCCAGTTGTACCCTGTCAAAAAGTTCCTGTTGAGTTCCTTTTGCGGGGTCTGCTACATACCAGCTTTCACCCTGAGGTGTTTTATACGTGTACCAGAAAAGGTCCGAATTTTTAAACCATACGGGGCGTACTCCCGTAGAGAAGACCATTTTCCGTACTTTTTTCATAGAGAACCGCGCAGCCGTTTCGTAATCGGCTTTTTCACGTGCGATCCCACGTTGGATTTGTGCCTGAAGGGGCAATCCCATAAGGAATACCAGGCAAACGAGTAATAGGTGTTTCTGTCTCATATGTTTTCTTTTGAAAGTTTATAATTTGATGATAATTTTTTTCTTGTATAGGAATATGGCCAGGAGCGTAAAGACGGTCACATAAAAAATAGCATAGGCAAGCGAACCGGCCGGGTTATTCCCAAGCACGGCGGCAAATACGTTCTTGTATAGCCAACTGAGTGGGCTGTAGTATGTTCCGTCTTGTGAAGTCCAATGGATCATGCCTCCCAGTATTTTGGAAAAAAGTCCTGCCATGACAAAGGCAAACAACGGATTAAGTCCCAATGCCCGGAAAGGTAAGAACCATTTCCCCTTTTCTTTAATGTCTATCAGGTATATGAAAAAGGCCAGCATAAGCAGGGTCCATCCACCGGCGTACAGTACGTACGAACTTGTCCACAAAGGTTTGTTTATGGGCAGCCAGATGCTCCATACCATACCGGCTCCCAAGCCTACAAGGCCCCACGTGTAGAGCGATCCCACAGCATGGATTTTTTCCGGACTTTTGCGGATGCGAACGCCTGCCAGGTAACCCATGAGTACCGTTCCGGCCCCTGAAATCATTCCTAACAAACCCTCCGGGTCAAAGGGCAGTCCGTATCCTCTGTACAGGTGGTTGGGACCTAATAGAAAAAGATCCACGGTACGGGCAAAGTTGGTTTCCCGGCCGTACGGGTCTTCTCCACCAAAGGCATACAACAGTACCCAGTGCAACAACAAAACGGCAACAAAAGCCCAGGAAATGCGACGAGGCTTTTTAAGCCACAAGGCTAACGTACCGCCTAGTGCATAAGCCATGGCAATGCGTTGCAATACCCCAAAGATTCGGAGGTTAGAGTAATACCGGGCAACGTTTTCCCAGAACGTGAGGTCGGGGATCTTTCTTGTGGGTACAAAGGGAAACGCTTGGAGCAGCAATCCTGTTAAAAAAATAAGGAGGGCCCGTTTGTACAACTTTACGTAGGCGTTCTTCATAGAATCCCTTCCTTCAAAGAAACGGGAAAAAGAGAAAGCCATAGCGGTACCTACCACAAACAGGAAAAATGGAAACACTAGATCTGTGGGGGTACAACCTGACCAGGCAGCATGACGCAGAGGCGGGTATATTTGCCCCCAGTTGCCCGGGTTGTTAACCAAGATCATTCCGGCAACGGTCATACCCCGCAACACATCAAGTGCTACGTAACGTTGTTTTGTTAAAGGGGTTGACATAATAGAGATAGTTTTTACAAATATAAAAAATGGGAAGCAGCCAGAAAAACAACTCCCAGAGCTGCTGTTTCTGTTCGCAAGATGGCAGGTCCTAAATCTATAGGGGTACATCCGGCTTGTATGGCTGCTTCTATTTCTGCGGGGGAAAAATCACCCTCGGGGCCAATCAGAACAACCAAATCGTTTCCTGCTTGCTTAATCCATTGGGTAATAGATGTTCTGGGTTCGTCTGTAAAACAACAAGCAATGGCGGCTTGGGCTCCTTTCAATACTCCTGAGTTTAAAAAATCTTGGAAAGCCACAGCTTGGCGGATTTCCGGCATCTGTGCCCGTTTGCATTGTTTAAGGGCAGCGGCGGCCACCCGTTCTGACCGCTCTGTTTTGCATATTTTTCTTTCCGAGCGTTCACAAATAATTGGGGTAATGGTATCTGTCCCTGCCTCGGTGGCTTTTTCTACAAACCATTCAAAGCGCTCCATGTTTTTAGTGGGGGCAACAGCCATGTGTAAACGGTAGGGGCGCGCTCCGTAATGATTGGTAACTTCTGTAATCAGTACACGGCAGCCACGCGGATTAGCCTCTAGCAATCGGCCGGCGCAAAGCTTTCCTTTTCCGTCTGTAACGTGCACCGTATCTGATTCTTTTAAACGGAGTACCCTCGCACAGTGAACACTTTCTGCGGGAGAAAGCGTGTGTTCCGGAGTGTCAATATGGGGGGAGTAGAAGAAATACATTATTCAGAAAAAGACCACTCTCCTGCAAGGGGAAATGATTTACCGGTAGATTTATCAAATGTGGACATCACGCTACGCGACCGAACCCTTACGTTCCCTTGTTCATCCACAATTTCCTGCAAAAAATGCAAGCTTTTTTCTCCTGTTTTCTCTAAGGTGGTTTCTACAAAAAGAGTATCGGTGAAAAAACACGGAGCCAAAAAATCATATTCTGTATGAACTAATATGATGGCTTTGTTGTTTGTGATGGCTTTATTCTCTTTTTGAAAATTCAGACGATAGGAAGTCTTGTTCAGAAAGAAATCCGACCGCGCCACATCGCAATAATGTCCGAACATCACATTGTTAACATGTCCCAAAATGTCAATGTCGTTAAACCGGATTTGAATGGGGGTCTTTTGCATGGTATATAGGTTTAAGGTCTGATAATTTCTACTTGGTTTTGCAGGCCCACCCGGATGATGGAAGAAGGCTTACCCGTAGCACCTGCTTCTAAAAAAGAAGGAGCTGCCCAATCAACCCGGTGCAGCAGTTCTTTATCTATTTCTGAAAAGACGGCCGGAGCATGAGCTCCGCTAATGTTTGCCGAGGTGGACAACAACGGCCTTTTGAGTCTCCGAATGAGCGACTGGCAAAAACGGTGGTTGGGAATACGGATGGCTACGCTCCCGTCTTCTGCTACCACTCCGGGGGCCAGGTTGATGCCCGAGGGGTAGATGAGCGTGAGCGGGCTGTCTGCCACATCCAGCAGGTTTTCCGCTGCTTGCGGAACGTGTTCTACGTACCGTCCCAGCATATTGCTGTCGGCTACCAGTACTATGTAATGCTTTAGGGAAATTCTGTTTTTAAGGGCAGAGATTTTTCCCACGGCTTTGGCGTTGCAGGCATCGCATCCAAGCCCCCACACGGTGTCTGTAGGGTAGAGGATGATACCACCGCCGCGAAGTATGGTAACGGCTTTTTCCAAATGCGTGTATATGTCCCCGTCTTGCTTCATTAATAATACATCCTGTTTCTTTTTCTCCAATGGCGGATAAGGAAAAATCCAAAAATCATACCTCCCAAGTGGGCAAAATGGGCAATGTTCCCGCCGCCAATCAAGCCCAGCACCAATTCAATGACAGCAAATATAATGACAAAATACTTTGCTTTCAGGGCAAAGGGAGTAAAAATAAAGCGAAGTTCGTTGTTGGGGAACAACATTCCGTAGGCCAAAAGGATTCCATAAACAGCCCCCGAAGCGCCTACCGTAGGTACGTTCACCATCATTCGGTACCGGGAAAGTGCGGCCATGGTTTCCGGCCCGTTTTCTCCAATTTTATGTACCAGGGAAGAGATGCCGATCCATTGCACTCCCATATGAAGGGCTGCTGCCCCCAGACCGGTCACAAGGAAATAAAGTAAGAATTTTTTAGGGCCCCACAGTTGTTCCAGAACAGATCCGAACATCCATAGTGCATACATGTTGAAGAGCAGGTGTGTAAAATTGCCGTGCATAAACATATGCGTAATCACCTGCCAAGGCTTAAAAAAATGCGACGTGGGGAAAAACAATGCAAAATGTTCTAGCATGAATTCCCTGTTGATCATGGTCAGAATGAGCATGAACGCATTGATAATAATAATGTTCTTTATGACAAGCGGCATTCTTGCAAAAAAACCGCCTCGGTTGTATTGGTACATAGTGATTATGTAAAGTATTTATCTATTTGTTCTGTGGTAAGTATCCATAAAATGGGTCTTCCGTCTGCTGTACGTGCCGGCTCTTTACAGGAAAGCAACCTGTCCACCAGCAGGCGGTTGGTAGACATACTGTGGATACTACTTCCACTTGTGCTGCTGTTACTTCCACTTGTGCTGCTGCTGTTCAGGCTTATGCTACCAAGGTCTCTGTTTTTTCTAACTTCCGAGGCTGCCATGCTGCGAGCTACCGTTGCGGCCAGCTTTTGTCCGAATGTCCCTGTCGGGCCGATTGCTTCTGCTGTACCCGGGGCTCCGGTGGCGTACCCCGGAGGGGCGGATAGCAGTTCGCTGATCGATTCCCGTACGGATTCCTCGTCGGTGGGGTGTTCCGGGGGAACGGAGGTAACGTTGCCTTCTTCGTCTGTTTGAAATCCCATCTGCAGAAGGAGGCCTCGGCTTTCTTCAAAATGCAGAGATAATGGGGGTTGCAAGTTCAATGCCACGGGAAGCACCAAGGGTTCTGCCACCGGTTGTTTTTCCTCAAAGCGGGGGAGCAGCTCTTCGTAAAAAATACGCTCCAAAGCCCTTTGTTTATGAATGACCATCACTCCTGTAGGAACAAGGGTGAGTAGGTACTTTTTGTGTAGAGGCATGACCGGTGTTTGAAAAGTTTGTACCGGTTCCTCTTTGAACAGAGGCGGAGTTTCTTGTGTTTGTTGGAAAGGGTCAAAAAGCGGATCGTAATCAATGCGTGGTGGAGGTACGTATTCTCCGGGAGCCGGAGGGATGGGTATGTGGTGTTGCATTCCGCCCAGGTCAAAATCTATGGTGGGTCCCATAGCGAATTTGCCCAGTGTTTCACGAATAACGGCTTGCAACATTTGGAAGATCACGTTTTCGTCTTCAAACTTAATTTCTGTTTTGGTAGGGTGAATGTTTACATCTATAATCTGTGGGTCTGTTTCCAGGTATATGAAATACGTTGGCAGTTTATCTTCCGGCAGCAGTTTTTCGTAAGCATTCATTACAGCTTTATGCAGGTAGGGACTTCTAAAGTACCGTCCGTTAATAAAGAAATAACGGTGCCCTCCTCGTTTATGGGAGTCTTTGGGTCGGCTAACGTATCCGTTGATGGTTACGAGCGATGTTTCTACATGTATATCCAGTAGTTGGGTGTTCAGGTCTTTTCCTAAGGCTCCGGAAATACGGCTGCGTAAGGTGTCACCGGCCGGCAAATGATGAAGGGTACTGCTGTTGTGATTGAGGGTAAACGTTACGTTGGGGTGACAGAGTGCTACCCGGTAAAATTCTTCCAGAATGTGGCGCATTTCTACTTGTTCAGACTTAAGAAAGCGACGGCGTGCAGGTACGTTGTAAAACAAGTTTCTTACACAAAAGTCCGAACCCTTAGTACAGGCCACTTCTTCCTGCGAGGTAATTTCCGAGCCCGAGAGGGTAATTTCTGTGCCCAGTTCGTCTTCTTCTCTGCGTGTACGCAACCGTATGTGTGCTACCGAGGCGATGGAAGGGAGGGCCTCGCCTCGGAATCCAAAAGTGGCTACCTGTTCCAGGTCTTCCACACCTCTGATTTTACTGGTGGCATGACGCTCAAAAGCCAGAAGGGCGTCTTCCGGACTCATTCCACATCCATTATCGGACACTTGCATAAGTGTTGCTCCTCCGTCTGTGAGAACCACGTCAATACGGTCTGCACCGGAATCTACGGCATTTTCCATCAGCTCTTTGATAACCGATGCCGGTCTTTGGATGACCTCACCGGCAGCTATTTGGCTGGCAATGTGCGATGGAAGAACAGAAATCATCAGAAGAATTTAAAAAAGTAACTAAAAGCTTGTGTAAAATAGACAGCCATAATCATAATGATTATGAGCGAAATAATGACTGCAGCACGTATGAGCTTTTGCCTTGCCGGGTACCTGCGTTCCACCTGGTGCGTTCTGCGGAAAGAGCCTCGGATAGTGCCGCCCGGTATGTAGGGTTTGTCCTCGTCTTTCTTTTGGGCTGCCACTATTTCACGCGTTCTTTTAACGCGTGCTTCAAACTCTTCTTTTTCCGGATCCCAGTACCTGGGTTTGTAAGTAAACACCCGGTGCTTAGGAGTACGAAAAAACGATATTCTAAAAGCCATGATTGTGTTGTTTATTTGGTGTACTGTTTATGTAGTGTGTTTTTTTGTTGTTTTTGTAGTGTGCTATTAATGTGGAGCGGTGTTTATTTGGTGCACTGTTTGTTTTGTAGGATGTTTATGTGGTGTGCTGTTTATGTAGTGTGTTTTTTGTTGTTTTTGTAGTGTGCTATTAATAGTGGTGCGGTGTTTATTTGGTGTGCTGTTTGTTTTGTATGCTGTTTATTTGGTGTGCTGTTTAT
>JAAZIA010000039.1 GCA_012510445.1 Bacteroidales bacterium | reverse complement strand
TGGTGTGCTGTTTATGTAGTGTGTTTTTTGTTGTTTTTGTAGTGTGCTATTAATAGTGGTGCGGTGTTTATTTGGTGTGCTGTTTGTTTTGTATGCTGTTTATTTGGTGTGCTGTTTATTTGGTGTGCTGTTTATTTGGTGTGCTGTTTATGTAGTGTGGTAATGTATTGGTCTGTTATCTGTGGGAAGTGTTTGTACTCCAACGCATGCACTTTCTGCGCCAGAGTCTCTACGGTATCTGTTTGCAGTACAGGACACGTGGCCTGGAACAGAATCTCGCCCTTGTCGTAGTATTGGTCAATCAGGTGGATGGTAATCCCCGAAATCCCCACCACAGGGTCGGCCGCGTTGCGGCTCTCCGTTGCTGTATTGCTGCTCTCCATTGCTGTGGCACTGCTTGCCTTTGCTGTGAGGAAGCTGCTCTTCATTGCTCTGACACTGCTTGCCTTTGCTGCATTGCTGCTCTCCGTTGCTGCGTTGCTGCTCTCCGTTGCCATGTCTTTTAGAACGGCTTCGTGCACTTTGTTGCCGTACATGCCTTTCCCTCCATACCTGGGTAGCAGTGCCGGGTGAATGTTCAAGATCCTGGAGGGGAAAGCTTCTAGCAGGTGCTGCGGTATCTTCCACAAAAAGCCGGCCAGTAAGATCAGATCTATTTCATAATCCCGCAGTATATCCAATACGTTTTTTTCTCCCTCTTTTGCCACTTCTATGTTGGGTTTGTGGGCGTTATTTTGGGTAGCCATGCCTTTTTGTTCAAGCTGAGCAGCTGTAAATACAACCGCCGGAACACCCAGCCTGCGGGCACGCTCCAAAACCGGGGCCTTCGGATTGTTGCAGAGGAGCAGAACAACCCTCCCCTCAGTAACATTGCGTATTAGGTTTTCTGCATTGCTGCCACTCCCCGAAGCAAAAATGGCAATTCTTGTCATAACTCACAAAGATATGGAAAAATCATTATTTTTGTATGTCTATGAAAACAAACGACAAAGAGCAATTGGCAAATACTACCGAGCGGCTGCCAAATGCCGCAGAGCAGCCGATGAATGCCACAGGTCAGCCAGTGAATGTTGCAGGTCAGTCGGCGAATGTTGCAGAGCAGCCGATGAATGCCACAGGTCAGCTATCAGATGCTGAGGGGCGGCTACCAAATGCCGAGGAGCAGTTCCCTAATACCGCAAGGCCTAAATCGGGCGTTACAGAGAGGTTGCCCAGAGTGGGAAACGGATACGATGTGCACAGGCTGGCACCCGACCTCCCGTTTTTCCTGGGAGGCATTCGGTTGGAGCATCCGCTGGGTTGTGTGGCTCATTCAGACGGAGACTGTCTTATCCACGCGCTTTGCGATGCACTGCTGGGTGCTCTGGCACTGGGAGATATTGGAAAGCATTATCCCGACACCTCGGACCGGTATAAAGGGGTAGACAGCAAAGCCTTGTTGAAAACTACGTACGACCTTGTGCGCAAGGCCGGGTATCGCCTGGGAAATGCAGACTGTATCGTTTGCCTACAATCTCCCAAAATTGCACACTTGATTCCCAAAATGAGCTCCTTGTTGGCTCATATACTGGAAGTTGCAGAGGAGTGCGTATCCATTAAAGCCACCACCGGCGAGCGGATAGGATTTGTAGGAAGGGAAGAAGGAATTGCGGTATACGTCACCGTGCTGCTTTGGCCTTGCCGAGTTAAAGGTGAAGGGTGAGGGGTAAGGGGTGAGGAGTGAGGGGTGAGGAGTGATGGGTGAGGAGTGAAGAGTGAGGGGTGAGGAGTGGGGAGTGAAGGGTGAGAGCTTAGGAGCGATGGGTGAAGTGTGAAGGGTAAGGAGTGATGGATGTTCGGTGATGGGTGGTTGGTTGGTTGGTAGTCGGTGATCTGTGGTCTGTGGTCTGTGATCTGTGATCTGTGGTCTGTGGTTGCAAAATGGAGCAGATTGACGTGGGCATTTGCACGTTCAAAAATATTGTGTACTTTTGCACCTCTGCAGATTGACATGCAATTGGCGGAACAGCGTGAGGTGCAACTGTGAAGCGCCACCATGAAGCGCAGCACAAAGCGTAGTTCTTATTAAGGCGAGGTAGCTCAGGTGGTTAGAGCGCATGATTCATAATCATGAGGTCACGAGTTCAAGTCTCGTCCTCGCTACAAAAAACAATTACCGTAAAAAAATGAAAGGGTGACCGAAAGGCCGCCCTTTTTATTTAAAACTTAAATGCTTAGTGCGGCGCACTAATATTTCGTGTAGAGGGTGGTAAGTAACAATAAAGTTGTGAAATCATGTAATATGCTGCATATAAGCACACTAGAGCCCTTTCTTTGATTTTCACTACTTACCACCCTCATTGATTTTGACTGTTTTTAAGCAATTTGAAGAGAAGGTGGTAAGTGATAACAAAACAGCAAAAACGTGTAACATGCTGATTTAACGTATGTTGGAGGGTTTTTCGTGGTTTTCATTACTTACTACCCTGAGTTCCAATAACAATATTTGAGTGAACGAGTGCGTCGCACTCGGAGGTTAATTTGCTGACTAACTGTATGTTACTGAAAACGTGCCCTGGGGGGACGTTTTTAGTAATTGATTATAATACAGAGAATTAAGTGCTTAGTGCAACGCACTCGGAGGTTAATTTGCTAACTATCTGCATGTTACTAAAAAAATACCCTAGGGAACGTTTTGAGCAATTAGTTGTGATACAGAGAGTTAAGTACTTAGTGCGACGCACTAATATCTGGAAGCGGAAGTTTTTGTATTTTTGAAAGTATGAAACCATTTGCTGAACTTATTAAATTGCGTCAGAGTACGCGTGAATACACAAACAAGCCGGTTGAAAGGGAGAAAATCATACAGTGCTTGCAAGCTGCCAGGCTGGCTCCCTCGGCTAATAATTCGCAACCTTGGAAGTTTGTTGTGGTGGACGAGCCGCAGCTTAAAGACCAAGTGGCAGATTGTACAGCCAGTCTGGGAATGAACAAGTTTACCTTTCAGGCACCGGTGCTGGTAGTGGTGGTGCAGGATAAGGAAAACATATGGTCGTCGCTGGGGGGATTGGTGAAAGACAAGGTGTTTTGTCATTACGACATTGGTATGGCAGTCAATCAATTTTGCCTGCAAGCTGCGGAATTGGGGCTGGGCACTTGTATTTTAGGCTGGTTTAAGGAAGAGAAAATCAAAAGTTTGCTGAATATAAACAAGAAGAAACGCATTGCACTGATGATTTCTCTGGGGTATTCACCGGCACCTATCCGCGAAAAGAAAAGGAAATCGCTGGAGGAGATGAGCTGCTGGAACACGAACCCCCTCTCCGGGAGCGTATCTGTTTGAACTGCAGAAGAGTGAATAAAAAAACAACCATTATGAAACCCCATGACTATTATTTGGATTTGTTGTACAAGCACATTAGCAACCCCAAAATGATTGCTCATTCCCTGGCGTCCGAGGCCGTTATGAGGGCTTTGGCGCGTAGGTTTGGGGAAGACGAAGAGGCGTGGGGTCTGGCCGGGTTGCTTCACGATCTGGATGTAGAGATTACCGCAGCAGACCCGCTCAGACATGGGCCAGAAGGGGCAGCCATGCTTCGGGACGAAGGGTTGCCGCCGGAGGTAACCGAGGCCATACGCATGCATAACGAAAAAGCCACCGGCAATGAAAAACGTTCTACGCTTTTGCAACACGCCCTGGCAGCCGGTGAAACCATTACCGGGTTGGTGTTTGCGGTGGCTCTTGTGTATCCGGATAAGAAAATCTCCAGCGTTCGTCCCAAATCAATTACCAAGCGCATGAAAGAGAAACTGTTTGCGGCTTCTGTTTGCAGGGAAACCATCCGGGAGTGCGAAGTCATTGGGATTCCGCTGCCGGAATTTGCGCAGCTGGCCCTCAACGCCCTCGCCCCCATTGAAGAGGAACTCGGCTTCTGAAGTCGCGAAGCAAATCCGAACCTTTACTTTTTCAGTTTCACAACTAAGAACCTAAATATTTCGCTGTCTTCGTTGAAAGGGCGGTGTGGGATATCTTTGGGACTGTCAATGAGCATGTCTTTGCTCACTTTTTGTGTTTCTTCTCCAATTTCAAGGTAACCTTCGCCTTCTAAAATGTAAAAGAATACATCTATGGGGGTTGTATGGAGTTTTAGACCTTCTCCTTTGCCTAAAGATATGTGAACTACCTGAACGGCATCTGAATTAAAAATGATGCGGGCGTCAACGCCGTGTGGGTTTTTAGAGGTTTCAAAGTCTTTGTAAGAAGTAATTTTCATGATATTTTTTTAAAAATGTTATTAAATGTAAAAGAATTTTATTAGATTTGTGACAGTTCAAAAAATCATTTCTTATGGGAGTGCCTGATAAGAGATATCTCTACGTTACGTTTATAGGTGCATTGGTAACTCTAATTGCCGGTGTGCTTTTATTAATTAAACCTTCTGTACACGTAATTTTACTGGCTATGCTTTTCCTTACGGGAGGCGAAGCAGTTTTTTTAATATGGGGTATTAACAGAACCCATATTCGTGTTAAAGATACAAAAGAAAACAGAAGTTTGTGGCTGCTTTTTTTAACTGGACTCTTCACCTTTATTCTGGCCATTGTTATCCTTTTGTTTAGAGAATACCTGACCGGTTATGTAATTCAGTTAACGGCTTTGGGTACGATTGTGGTATTGGGCCTTCAGTGGAATAGCAACGCTAAGTTATACAGCCTAACTAAGAAAAATTTGGTTTTGACTTTGCTGGTTACCATCATAATATTAACGGCTGTAGCTGCACTCTTTGTAATCATTCCGCCCTTTACTGTAGAAACACGTTTTAAAGCAATGGCGTTCTTGTGCTTCCTAAGTTCGGGAGTAGTTTTGTTCAACTACGTCTACAGTATGTGGATGATTAAATCTTGGCCTGTACCTGTATCATAAAATATTATTTTAAACCTTAACTTGCGACCGAAGTCAAACCTTCGGTCTTTTTTTGTTAAATATTATGGTAAAGTATACTAGATGGATCCTTGTCTTCCTGGTTTTTCTGTTATTAGGGGGCGTAATTTATTTCTTTACAATTAGAAAGAAAGTAAGTAAAGAAGAAACGGGCTCGCTGTCAGGCAGAGGGGCTTTCAGACAAAGCGTATTGCACGTAAATGTAGAAGTACTGTCTGTGCATCCTATGACAGATCATACCGTTACTACAGGGGATATCCTTCCGGCAGAAGAAGTGGATCTCACTTTTGAGATATCGGGGAAAGTGGTGGAGATCTGCTTTAACGAAGGCGAATTTGTGAAGAAAGGTACGGTATTGGCACAGATTAACGATGCTCCTTTGCGGGCACAGCTCAAAAAACTGGAATCACAAGTTAAACTGGCTCAAGATCGTGTGTACCGCCAACAGGCTCTATTAGAAAAGGACGCCGTCAGCCGCGAGGCTTTTGAATCGGTACAAACAGACTACAACAAATTACAGGCAGACATTGAATTAGTAAAAGCTCAGCTGGATCAGACAGAGCTGAGGGCTCCTTTTGACGGAACCATTGGCTTGCGGCGGTTGAGCGAAGGGGCATACGCCTCGCCCGGAAGCACCATTGCCACACTGTCTAAAGTGTCTGAATTAAAGATTGAATTTTCTGTTCCGGAAATATACGCTGCCGACATTAAAAAAGGCACTCCCATTGAGTTTGTACTTACAGACAATCAAGGAAAAGAAAAGACATGCCGGGCATATGTTTATGCTGCCGAGGCGGGAATCGATCGCGATACACGCACCCTTACTGTCCGGGCTTTGTACGCCAACGTTAGCAACGAACTGATTCCCGGAAGGTATGTTTCTGTGAAAATTATGAGGTCACAGATTCAAAATGCTGTATCTGTTCCCTCAGAAGCCATCATCCCCGAGATGGGAGAAAATATGGTATTTGTGTACCGTAGCGGAAAAGCCTATCCCGTTACCATAGAAGCCGGTTTGCGTACAGAAAGCCGGGTACAAGCATTGAGCGGCGTTGCAGAAGGCGATACGTTGATTGTATCAGGCGTTATGCAATTGCGTGACGGTTTAGAAGTAACTATTGATCAATTTTTGGAAATGCCTCTATGAATATTTCCGAACTAAGCATTAAAAGACCGGTCCTGGCCACGGTAGTTGTCTTGGTCATTACTCTTTTTGGTATAATAGGGTACACCTTTTTAGGAACCAGAGAGTTTCCCAGTGTAGACCAACCCATCATTACTGTCAGCACCAGTTATCCGGGCGCCAACGCAGACGTGATCATGAACCAGATCACCGAACCTTTGGAACAAAACATCAACGGTATTCCGGGGATTCGTTCCTTAAGCAGCGTGAGCAGTCAGGGCATGTCACGGATTACGGTAGAATTTGAATTGAGCGTTGACCTGGAAACGGCAGCCAACGACGTACGGGACAAAGTATCGCGTGCACAGCGTTTTCTACCCAGGGACTGTGACCCGCCTACCGTATCTAAAGCAGATGCAGACGCTACTCCCATCATGCAAATAAGCGTACGTAGCGACAAACGCTCCCTTATGGAAGTGAGCGAAATAGCCGATCTTACGGTCAAAGAGCAATTGCAGACCATTCAAGATGTGAGCGGAGTAACCATCTGGGGCGAGAAGCGATACTCTATGCGGTTGTGGCTTGATCCTGCAAAAATGGCCGGTTACGGAGTTACTCCGTTGGATGTAAAGAATGCCGTGGACAGGGAAAACGTAGAATTGCCCTCGGGGAGGATAGAAGGAGACAAAATAGAGCTATCCATCCGTACGCTGGGGCTCATGACTACACCTTACGAATTCAACCACTTAATCATTAAGCAAAGCCGAGGACGAATTGTACGTTTTCAGGACATTGGCCGGGCAGAATTGGGACCGGAAGATACCCGAAGTGCTTTCCGAAAAGACGGAGTTCCCATGGTGGTGGTCATCATCATTCCACAGCCGGGCGCCAACCACATCATGATTGCAGACGAGGCCGTCCGACGTATTGACCAAATGCAAAAAGACTTACCGGAAGACGTATCGGTAGAAGTGCTTATGGACAATACGCAATACATTAGGGCTTCTATCAGCGAGGTGCGCAATACCATTTACATAGCTTTTTTGCTGGTAGTCTTTATTATATACGTATTCTTGCGTGACTGGCGCGTTACGCTGGTGCCTGTAGTAGTTATCCCTGTTTCTTTGGTAGGTGCGTTCTTTGTGATGTACCTGGCCGGTTTTTCTATAAACGTACTTTCTATGCTGGCCGTAGTGTTGTCTGTGGGGCTGGTGGTGGATGACGCCATTGTAGTTACAGAAAACATATACATACGTATTGAAAGAGGTATGTCTCCCATACAGGCCGGGATTGAAGGATCCAAAGAAATTTTCTTTGCCGTGGTATCTACTACCATTACTCTGGTAGCCGTGTTTTTGCCCATTGTATTTATGGAAGGCATGACAGGTCGTCTGTTTCGTGAATTCAGCATTGTCATTGCCGGAGCGGTGACCATCTCTTCTTTGGTAGCCCTCACCTTTACTCCCATGCTGGCCACTAAGATTTTGCGAAAAAGAGAAAAACAGGGATGGATCTATACAAAGACAGAACCTTTTTTCAACGGAATGATAAACGGCTATACCCGCTGGCTTACGTATTTTATGAAAATCAAATGGGCTGCCATTCCTGTAGTTGTCTTTTTGTTGGCAGTCATTGCTTTGTATTGGAGAGCCATACCTTCTGAACTGTCGCCGCTGGAAGACCGTTCGCAGTTTTCCGTTAACGTACGCGGGCAAGAAGGCAGTACTTTTGAGTACATACGTGATATCACAGACGATGTAGCCCGTCTGGCAGACTCTGTAGCGTACGAAAACAGAGCCATGACCTCCAGGTCTTGGGCCGGTAGCGGCTTTGTGAGTGTGATGCTCCCCAACATTGCGGAACGGGAACGCAGCCAAATGGAAATTGCCGAGGCGGTCACCCGCCGGGTGACACGAGAAACGCGGGCGCGTGTATTTGTACAGCAAACCTCTACGTTTGGAGGACGCCGGGGAGGCATGCCTGTGCAATACGTGATACAAGCCCCCAACATTGAAAAGCTGAGGAACGTGCTGCCTGCCTTTATGGAAGAAGTAGATAACAGTCCCGTACTACGTATGGCAGACGTAAACCTGAAATTTACCAAACCGGAACTGCGGATTCTTATTGACCGCGATAAAGCCGGTTCTATGGGAGTAAGTACCCGTACTGTTGCGCAAACGTTGCAATATGCCCTTAGCGGGCAACGTATGGGGTATTTTTATATGAACGGAAAACAGTACCAGATTTTGGGAGAGATCAATAGGCAGCAACGCAACATGCCGGCCCATTTGGAATCTATTTTTGTAAGAAACGACCATGGCCATATGATACAAATGGACAACCTGGTACAACTGGTAGAAGATGTAGCCCCTCCGCAACTGTACCGTTACAACCGATTTGTTTCTGCTACCGTAACTTCCGGGTTGCATCCGGGGTATACCATAGGAGACGGTCTGGAAGAAATGGACCGCATTGCAGAACGAGTTCTGGATGAAACCTTCCGAACGGCTTTGGCCGGAGAGTCTAAAGAATTCAGGGAAAGTGCCTCTAGCCTGATCTTTGCCATGCTTTTGGCGTTGGTGCTTATATTCCTTGTCCTTTCTGCCCAGTTTGAAAGTTTTAAAGATCCTTTCATTGTCATGTTTACGGTGCCTCTTGCCTTGGCAGGGGGATTGGCTCTTATGAGTTGGACAAGCCAGACCATGAACATTTTCAGCCAGATTGGATTGATTATGCTTATTGGATTGGTAGCCAAAAACGGGATCTTGATTGTAGAATTTGCCAACCAAAAGCAAGCGGCCGGACAAGAAAAAATCCCGGCCATCATTGCTGCCGCATCGCAACGGCTGCGTCCGGTCCTGATGACTAGTATTTCTACAGTACTGGGCCTTCTTCCACTCCTGTTTGCTACAGGAGAAGGAGCACACGGGCGTACGGCTATGGGAATTGCCGTAATAGGCGGATTGGTGTTTTCTACTTTTATGACCTTATTTATTGTGCCGGCTATGTATGGTTACATAGCTACGGATAGGAGCAAAAAGAAAAAACAAAAAATAAATTTTCATGATAGTTAGGTTCATGATCGTCCTGGCCGCGGCGGTCCTGCCGACCGCCGCCATGGCCGGGAATGACAAAGGTATTACCCTACAAGAATGTATAGAAACCGGGTTGCAAAACAATTTTTCTATACGCATAATGCGCAACCTGGAACAACAAGCCATCAACAACGCTACCCGCGGTAATGCAGGCCAATTGCCCACCGTAGGACTGAATGCTACGTACGCAGGTTCTTATCAAAACAGCGGATACACGTATCCGGACGGGAGTAGAACCACGGCAAATGCCCTGAACAACAATGTGCAGACGGGGGTAGATATGAGCTGGACTTTGTTTGACGGGTTTAACATTCGCGCCAATTACAACAGGCTCAAAGAACTCCAAATAATGGGAGAGTTGGATATGCGCTTGACTTTAGAAGATTTTGTGGCCTCGGCAGCCTCTGAGTATTATCACCTTATTCGTCAGCAGGTTCGTCTGAGTAATTTACGGAAGACAGTAGCTCTTTCCAGAGAGCGGGTGCGTATAGTAGAAGAAAGTTACCGTTTGGGAGCCTCATCTGGGTTGGACTACCAACAAGCGCGTGTAGATTATAATGCAGATACCTCTCAATACCTGGCGCAGGTAGAACTGGTTAAAAAATCCATCATTACTTTAAACAAGCTACTGGCGTTGCCCGATGTGGAAAGAAAGACCGTACCGGCAGATACGGCCATCTATCCCAACAAGTACCTGGACAGAGATATGTTGGAACGCAATACTATGAGAGCCAATACCATGTTATTGAAAGCGGTAAGCAGCAGGAATGTTTCCGGTTTGGAGCTCAAACGCATACAAAGCCGTAATTATCCTTACCTTAGGTTGAATGCCGGGTACGGCTACAGGCAATATTGGTACACAGACGGCCATTACGATAGAAGCAACCAATGGGGTCCTTCGGTAGGAGCTTCTATGGGCTTTACGTTGTTTGATGGTGGCAACCGTAAACGAGAACAGGCCAATGCCCGGCTACATGTAGAGAACAGTCGCCTGCAACAAGAACAGCTGGAAAATTCCCTGCACGCAGACTTGGCCGGTCTGTGGCTTGCTTACGAGAACAATTTGAATTTGTGGGATATTGAAAAAAGTAATTTACAGGTAGCTCGCAGCAATTTTGAGGTAGCCATGGAACGGTACCGCTTGAGTGAATTGTCCGGGATTGCCTTAAGAGAGGCGCAGCTTAGCCTGCTTACCTCGGAAGAACGTCTTTCTACCGTAGAATACAGCATAAAAATATGTGAAATATCTCTACTTTTGTTGAGTGGGGATATTCTCACCAGCGAACTTTAACAGGTCATGAAAAAAACACTGCTAAAATTTATTATTTTATTAACGCTTACCTCTTGTGCCATGAGTGACAATCCATTGCTTGAAATCCCTCGGGAAGGATACGGTCAGCCTCCGTTTGATCAGATAACACTTAAGCACTATAAGCCGGCTTTGTTGCAAGCCATTGCCAAAGCTAAAAAACAAGTCAACGACATTATCAACAATCCCAACGAACCTACTTTTGAAAATACTGTAGAAGCTCTGGAACTGGCAGGCGAAGAAGTAGATTGGATTGCCAATATATTTTTCAACCTGAACGAGGCAGAGACTTCTGACAAAATGCAAAAACTGGCTCAAGAATTATCCCCACTTTTAACAGAGTATCAGTTGTATATAGCATTAAACGAAGAGCTGTTTTTGCGTGTTAAAGAAGTACATGAAAATACAGATTCAGATAACCTTACTATAGAACAAGCCCGGTTGTTGCAAGAGATGTACAAAGGTTTTATACGCAGTGGTGCGCACTTGTCCCAAGAAGACAAAAAAACGTATGGAAAAATTCAGGAAAGACTGTTTGTAGCCTCTATTGAATTTTCCCGCAATGTGCTGGCAGCCAACAAAGATTTTACGCTTACCATTACTCGCTCCCAAGATCTAAAGGGACTTCCTCCCTATTTGGTTGAAATGGGAAAAGAAGCTGCATTGGCACGTAAAGAGCAAGGTTGGGTTTTTACGCTTGACAGTCCCAGTTTTACAGGCTTTATGAAGTATTGCGAGAACAGGACATTACGGGAAAAGATGTGGAAAGCCTATAGCAGCCGCTGTATAGGCAAGCATAACAACCGCGACTTGATTCGTGAAATGGTGGACTTGCGCATACAGACAGCACGTATTTTGGGCTATGAAACTTTCGCAGATTATGCGATAGAGACCAGAATGGCAAAAGATGCGCTTACCGTACAAAACTTTTTGCAGGACCTTATGCAAAAAACATTGCCTTACGCCAGGAAAGAAGTGGCAGAAGTACAGCAGTATGCACGTTCCAAAGACTTCAAAGGTTTGCTGATGCCTTGGGACTTTGCTTTTTGGTCAGAAAAATACCGGGAAGAGTCTTACCATTTAAACGAAGAATTACTAAAACCGTATTTTTCATTAGAAAATGTACAAGCGGCTTTTTTTGACTTGGTTAAAAAATTGTATGGATTGGACTTTAGGCCGGAACCTACGGTACCTGTGTACCACCCCGATGTGCAGGTCTTTCGGGTATTGGATGAAGACGGAAAGTTTTTAGCGCTGCTCTATACAGATTATTATCCACGTGCCGGCAAACGAGGCGGAGCCTGGATGACGGTGTATCGCAGGCAACATTTCCGGGACAATAAAGAACTTAGGCCTTTTGTGTCGCTTGTGACCAATATCACCAAACCTACGTTAACCACGCCGGCCTTACTTACTTTAGATGAAATAACTACTTTGTTTCATGAATTTGGCCATTGCCTGCAAGGAGTCTTGGCAGAAGGTCGCTACGGGTCCCTTACAGGAACGGCAGTAGCGCGGGATTTTGTGGAACTTCCCTCCCAGATTATAGAAGCCTGGGCTTTTGAACCGGAATTCATACGTACGTATGCCATTCATTACAAAACAAAAGAAGTTATTCCGGAAGAATATATAGAACGGATTGTAGCGACCAGAAACTTTTTGGCGGGATATGCACAAGTACGCCAGCTGCAATTTGGCATGATAGATATGGCCTGGCACAACATAACGGAAGTTCCGGAAGAAGACCCCGTGCGAAATGAAGAAAAGACCCTGGAACGTTACCAGCTACTTACCTACATCCCGGGTACGGCTTTTTCACCGGCCTTTACCCATATTTTTTCCGGTGCTTACAGCGCAGGGTACTATTCCTACAAATGGGCAGAGGTACTGGGAGCAGATGCGTTTGAATACTTTAAAGAAGAAGGCATTTACAATAGAGAGGTAGCCGATTTGTTCCGCAAACACATTCTCTCTCGCGGCAATATAGAAGCTCCCGATGTGCTATACAGAAAATTCCGCGGACACGATCCGGAACCCGATGCGCTTATGCGCAAATTGTTTCCAGACCAATAAAAAGAGACGTTATATTAGTTACCACTAAGCCAATACCCAATAGTAACTGGGATGCTTTCGTTAGTATAAATGCCTGGTTGAGCGTCTTTCTCAAGATCTACTACTCCTCCTAAATAAAAAAAAGCTTCCTGATTAGTTGGAGACAAGATACCATTTTGATTGCCACTGACTTCACCCCAGTAATAGCCATAGGTGCTAAATTTAAGCTGTCCGCTACCTATTGTATTATATAAATCTCCATTTGCATGTTGAAAACTTGTAATATTAATGGTTTTGGTACTTCCGTTGGGTATATAGAACAGCCTTATCTTAGCAGCATACCAAACGTTATCACGTTCAGAAGCACCGCTGCCTCTGGTGGTTCTTACCGGTAAATTGTTTGCCCCTTTATCAATATGAACAGTCATCCAATTGAGCTGTGAACTGACCGTCCATCCTCCAAAAAACATAGTTTCCACAACCTCGATACCAATTTCAGGATTTTGTGCATTGACGTTAAAGACCGGAAATAGTAACAAGATACTTATAAGAATCTTCCATTTCATGGTTTCGAGTAGTTATTTATACAGTTAGGGTAAGTTTAGCTGTGCCGTGGCATACGTTTGCGGACGCACATCGGATTGTGCTGTGTAGGTAATAAGTAATTTACCGGAGCTGTAATCAATCTCTTCCAATTCTGCCAGTTGCAGTTGAAATTTTCTAAGCGTATTGGGAGTATAGACTGCAATTCCGTTAACAACGCCCACTTGTGTTTCTATACCGTTGGGGGCTACGTGTGTTACAGTTATATCACCATATACAGACATGTTTCCTGTACGGTTAAAAGTAAATCCTAAACGAGTTCTTCCTTCTTCATCTTTTGTCAGGCCTAGGTCTGAAAGAGTTACTTCCGTAGTATTTTCTCCTACCCGGATGATTACCGGAATGGTAATTCCAAAAATGGGAATCAGCCGTATGCTTACGGCTGTAGTATCGGCGTCGGGGTCTACTTCGCCCAAGGCCAACTCATCGGGTACGGCACGGAAATACACATGGGACCGGTACTCTCCCGGTTCCAGGCGCTCTCTGCCCAATACCTGCATGCGGACCGTTTGGGCTTCGTTAGGTCCTAAAAGTATGGTACGAGGAAAAAACCGCAGATGCTTGTCTGCAAAAAACTGACCGGGATCGGGTTCTGTAATTTCCTCAAAAGCACCATCTTCCGTCATCCTGTACTGTACAAACGAGATGTTGTAACGTGCCGGCTCTTGGCCTGTGTTGGCCAGATTCAGTTCCATAACTCGGCGGGAACCATCAAAAACAACGCGACGCGGGGTAACAAGCAAGTTCCCTTGCCCAAACGATGGTGTAAAAACACCCGTTAAAAAAGACAACGCCAGAAAGATGGAAATGTTTCTAAATATACGCATGATTAGCCGTTTAATTAAATACAGTCTAACAAATATAGTATAAAAAATAATAACTACGTGTTAAACTGTAAAAAGAGAAGGAATATTGCTGTCAATCGTATGTGAAAATGAGGGTATAAGTCCCGTAATATTGGCCAATCGGATTGTCTGCTAACGTTCCTACTTGCAGGCTGGCTCCTAAATATAAGGTGAGCTTACCTTCTTGGTCTAATGTGGGAGCTTGCGATGGGTGCAAAGTCCAGTCATTTACTGTCATTTTATAGGCCGAATTTTCTATATTAGAAATTTGAGTAGGACTGGGAAGCGTAATACTAATGGTGCTTTCCGGATAACCTCGTATTTCATAAACGGCTGCTCCTTCGTGGCCTCCAAGGGCCAGGTGAACAGAACTTCCTGTAGTGGTTCTGTTAACAGAGGGGAGGGCTTCTACAATAATACTACCGGTACCGTCCCCGTCTATAAAAAACCTTCCAAAGCCCAACGGAGAAACTTCCGATGCCGACAATACTTCAATCAGTTCTGCCGTTATCGTACCAACAATTTCCGGATCTTGTGCAGACAATGGTACAGGAACTGAAATAAAATACAGGCCGGCTGCCAGTAGGAAAGCATATAATGTAAGTCTGTATTTATTGTGGATCATAATCTTCAAAAAAATGGTGTTTATAAAAAACGCTTCTCATACGTAGAGAAGCGTTCAGTCAATAAAGTTACAACTAAAGATGCTGCCACCCGGTTTTACTCATAGCTGAAGGTAACGGGATACTCTCCGCTGTAAATGCCATTGGGGTGCGGGTTAGTTTTGGCGGGAACGGTAAGGCTGCCTCCAACATATACCGTAGCTTCACCACCTGAACTTAAGGTGGGCTTCACTTCAGAAATGGTAAAGATAGAGATGTTTAGTTTTTTCTCGGTGTTTGTTGGATGGGTCAGATTGATAACACCTTCACTGGGAAGAGAAATGTTTACTTCTGTTCCGGGAAGACCGGTAATTTTAAACTCTGCCGAGGCAGGGTATCCACCACTAACCAGTATTACACCACCGGTATTGATGCGTGTACCTGCGTCTGATGCAGCAATAACAACTGAACCTTCAGCGTCTCCTTGAATAAAGCGACCAAAGTTCAATTCTGTAACACCTTCTGTAACAGATAGAGCTTCTACCAATTCTGCAGAAGCTGTGGCTTCTACTGTTGTTTGGGCATTCATACTCACAGAGAACCCTGTCAACAGTAGGCCAAAAATAAGTGTGATTGTGAGC
>JAAZIA010000038.1 GCA_012510445.1 Bacteroidales bacterium | reverse complement strand
TAACGATCACCCTCCCAAACCCTCCCTAACCGTAGGGAGGGCTTAGCTGCGCAAAAGGTAACCCCGAACCCTAACAGGTCCGGGGTTTTGTGTTTAAGGGCGGCTTGGCCGCTGCATAACGATCACCCTCCCAAACCCTCCTTAACCGTAGGGAGGGCTTAGCTGCGCAAAAGGTAACCCCGAACCCTAACAGGTCCGGGGTTTTGTGTTTAAGGGCGGCTTGGCCGCTGCCAAAGATTATCTCCAAGTAAGCATATCAGAGATGGGTCTGAATGGAATCTGGTGAACGGTGAAAGCGTAACGTTTTTCTCCCCTAATACGTACAGACACACGCAGACTGCCGATTTTTAGAATAGAGGTAGGTACGTTGGGAAAATTCAGATCTAACCTTATGGTTTCTCCTTTTTCTGCATCGTATTGATAGCTGAACGGTGTGGCCGGATAATTAACTTGAGGGTATTCCATATGCTTTGTTATAAAGCATTTGTCTGCAAAATCTGCTGAAGATTCAAAAAGAAGCCTACTGGCCGTATTGACTTTTATGGAAATGGAAGCATAGATGGTCCCTGTTGTGGGGTCATCAATATCTTTTACTCCATAGCAACTCAACAGGTCAGCTGTAAAGTAATCAACACCATCATTAAATTCATAAATAACTTCCTTGTATAAATATGATGTGACTTGCTCCGGTTTTTCTTTAACAAGCCAGCAAGAAGGCATAAACAACGGAAGTAATGCGAATCCTACAATAGCAACTATTTTTCTCATAGAATAGTCATTTAAGTGATTATGATTATTCAAAAGTAATATAAATTCTATCTAAAAAAAAGAAAGCCGTTAAATTAATAACGGCTTTCAGGTATAGGATTTTTGAACTAAAAACGATAAAGTGGTTCCTATACAACCACGAAAACTACGGACTAAGTTAGTGTTTTTTTTAAAAGGAACAAAATAATCGTACCTTGTTCTGCGAAAAATTTCAATGTAGTGTTATGAAAAAAAATTTTGTCATTTTGTTTTTATTCTCTTTTGCTTTTATAGCAACCAATTGCGTGAAAAAGGGTGTTAAAGAAGAGTGGGCCATTGTTTTACACGGAGGAGCCGGTTCTGCTAAACCTATGGAACCCCACGTGCGTCAGTTTTACCTGGACTTGTTAGATCAAGCATTGGAAATCGGTACGTCTATGCTGCAGGAAGGGGCAGATGCGCTGGACGTGGCTACACAAGTAGTCGTTTGGCTGGAAGATTGTCCGTTTTTTAATGCGGGGAAAGGAGCTGTAACTACCATGGAAGGTATTCACGAATTGGATGCAGCAATCATGGACGGCAGGAATTTGCAAGCAGGAGCTGTTGCCGGTTTGCGCGATATAAAAAATCCCATCCTGGCAGCCCGTCACGTAATGGAAGATTCGCCGCACGTGCTTCTTATTGGCGAAGGCGCCTCGGCTTTTGCTGCACAAATGGGACTGACGGTAGTTGAAAATTCGTACTTTTCCACTCGGGACCCCGATCCCAACGGAACAGTAGGCTGTGTGGTACTGGATAAAAACGGAAACTTGGCAGCAGCCACTTCCACGGGCGGCATGAGCGGAAAACGTTGGGGAAGAGTAGGTGATGTACCGGTCATTGGAGCAGGTACGTATGCCAACAACCATACGGTAGCCGTATCGGGTACAGGCCATGGAGAATTATGGATCAGGCGCTGTGTGGCTTTTGATATCAGTGCATTGATGGATTACAAAGGTTTGAGCGTTGAAGAAGCAGCCGCCCAAGTGATTTTTGAAAAGATAGACCCCATGGAAGGCTCCGGTGGCGGGGTAATCTGTGTGGATAAAGAAGGTAACATTGCCATGGAGTTCAATACAGGCATGATGTACCGGGCGTGGGCTACGGCCGGGGGAGAAAGAGGAGCTGCTATTGAATAGAAACGGTTGAAGCCGTTACATGTTATGCAAACTGTTTTCTGTATTCTCCGGGGGTGAGATGGTATTTTTTTGAGAATTCTCGGTAAAAATACGCTTTGTTGTTGAACCCGGATTGATACATAATTTCTTGTACTGTTTTAAGTGTGGTTTTCAATAGCTTCTGGGCATGATTCAAACGGATGGAACGAATATACTCAGTAGGTGTCAAGTCTGTTATTTCCCTGATTTTCCTGTAGAGTTGCATTTTGCTCATTGCTAGCTCATTGGCAATGAAATCCATGGAGAGACTTTCATTATCAATGTTATCGCAAACTATCCCGGTAATGCGTAACAAGAGATCTTTATCTTCTTTGTGCATGATCCGACCCTCATATTGCTCAAGGGCAAAAAAAGGAGAACTTGAATATTCGCTCAGCGTTTTGGTCTTGTTCAACAACCTTTCAATCAAGACCTCCAGATGGCGGATGTTGAATGGTTTGTTCAAAAAAGCATCTGCACCTATTGCATACCCTTTTATCTGGCTTTCAATGTCACTTTTGGCTGACAGAAATATGATTGGAATATGTTTAACATGGTCAAGCGATCGGATCTTTTTAACAAACTCCACGCCATTCATCACAGGCATAATGATATCACTAATAATAAGCTGTGGCAGGTATTGTTCCGTAATTTCCATACCTTCTTTTCCATTGGAAGCTTCCAGAACATTGTAACAATTATACAGGAATTCTTTTATCATAGAGCGGATTTGCACATCGTCTTCAATAATTAAAATCAGGGGAGCTTTGGGGTCAGAGGTTCTGTTTTCGTCTGAAAGCTTAATTTCCGGGTCTTCCGGTAGATTTGTCCTGACTTCCATGGATGTATACCTTCTATCTACCGGTTGTTTGTCTACAATAAGATCCTGTTGTGGTGTAAGCGGTGCCATAGGTAGATGTACAACGAAAGAGGCGTATGTCTCTCCGTCACTCTGTACTTTAATGTCACCCTGCAATAACTTGGTAATGCTTTTACATAATGCCAGCCCAATGCCGTGCCGGGACTGCTTGCCGTAGGAAACTTGATCTTCAAACCGATTTAACACCTCAAAGCGGTCAAAAATATACTCTTGGAATTCAGGTTTTATTCCAATGCCCGTATTGCTTACCTGTATAGACAACATATTATCAGTAACATTAGTGATAATATCAATCTTCTCATTTTCAGGCGTATATTTTACGGCATTGGAGAGCAGATTGAATACGATTTTTTCTACACTGTCACGGTCTGTTTGCCAGTGGATTTCCTCGGGAATGGATGCAACAGAATAACGAATTTTTTTCTGCTCCAGAACATCTATGAAATGGTCCAGCATGAACCTAATAAGCTCCTGAATATCAATTAATTCTATGTTTAACTTCAAGTGACCGGTATCTGCTTTTCTAAATTCAATCAATTGTTGAATCAGATGCTGCATCCTTTCAGAATTGGATTTGATGATTTGCACATACTTTTTTGTTGCTACATCAGAAGATTTTTCTTTCAAAAGTTTTTCACAGGGACTGTATATCAGGGTCAATGAATTTGAAAATTCGTGAGCAATATTGGTAAAGAAGCTGAGTTTTGCCTGATGGATCTCTTCGGTTTTTTGTTTTTCCATTTCTTTCAACCTGATATCATTCCTAACCTTGATCCGATACAGTATCATTTTTGGGGTTCTCCATAAAATAAGTATGCCTAAAAGGGCGTAGAACGCATATGCCAGGTTACTTTCCCACCAGGGAGGATTGACTTTGATGGGGAGGGTGAAGCAAGTATCACCCCACACCTTATCGGCATTGCTGTTCTTCACCTTCAGAATATATTTCCCCTTGGGCAGGTTGGTGAAAACAATGGTGTTGGATGTTCTCAAATGAACCCAGTCGCTTTGATAGCCTTCCAGTTTATAGGAGATTTCACATTTGGATCCTGTAAGGTAGTCAATGTGTGTGAAATGAAAACTGAACGATTTATGCTTATAAGATAAAGTCAAAACTTGCTGATCTTTCTTATGCATTAAAAAATCAGAAAGGATATATTCCTCATTGTCAACATAAAAGGCATCCAACATAAGTTTTGGGATACTTTCGTCGTGAACAATTGTCAGTGGATTAAATTCATTGAATCCGCCAATACCTCCAAAATATAACAAAGAAGAGTACGGACTTGCATAATACGATCCGTCGGAAAACTCATTGTTTTGCAGTCCGTCGCTGGCATAATAAGTAATGATCTTATAGGGTTTTTTTTCACGAGACAGTTTGGCTATACCCTTATTGGTACTTACCCATATATTGTTTTGTTTGTCTTCCAGGATACCGTGAATGGTATTGTTAGGCATGCCGTTTTTTTCGCTGAAGTTGTCTATATGTAATATACCGTCCGAATCCCAGCTCATTTTGTTTAATCCCATGCTTGATCCGGCCCAGAGAGCTCCTTTTTTGTCTTTATACAGGCATAACACATCATCGCTGCTGGAGTAATCGGGATTGTAATGTGAAAATTTGAATGTTTCAAAGGTCTCGTTATGGGTGTTAAAACGGTTGACTCCGCCACCCCTTGTCGCTATCCATAAATGTATGGAATCGTCCGGAATGATGGAATAGACAATATTATTGCTTAAGGAGGGCTTGTCTGTACGGAATACATATTGTTTGAAATTCTTTATCCTATAGGGATACCTTGATTTATCTATAGTGAGCCGATACATACCGTAGCCACTTGTTCCTGCCCATAACACGTTATCCCGGTCAGGCAACAGTGCATAAACAGAGGACAGATTGATCTTCTCTTCCAGGCCCTCAGATGGAATAAGCCTTTGTATCTGCCCGGTGCGGCTGTCGTAGTAGTTAATGCCATTTCCGTCCGTTCCAATCCAGTACGTATTGTTTTTTCCCTCTGTAATGGTGAAAACCGAGTTGCTTGTCAACCTTTGGTCTGTTGTGTAATGGTCATGTAAAAACAGTTTCCCACTCTTATCATCCCTTCTGAAAGTATATATGCCGCTTCCTTTGGTACCTATTAATAGATTTCCTTTCTTGTCTTCACAGAAAGTCCTTACTGCACTGTTTCCAAACTCAGGAACGTTTTGCGAGGAATATGTAATAAATTTCCCCTTGGACAAGACGACCTTGAAAATACCTTGCATATCGGTTCCTACCCACAAGATGTTTTGTGTACCGCAATAAAGCGAAAGAACTGAGCAGTTATATAGTACCGCCGTAGTGGTGCCACTGACCAGATCATAAGAATACAATCCCTTATCTGTTCCCAGGTAAAGGATTGAATCCTTGCGACATAAAGCCTTTATTGTTTCGTTGTCAGAGGTGGTAAACGCTGTCTCTGTCAACATCTCCGACTTTATGTCGTACAGATATAGCTTTCGGTCTGCTGTCTGTATCATCAGACCCAAGTGTTCAATAAAAAATACAGACTCTATGTTAGAAAGTAGGGAAACCCTACTGATTTCACCTGCTCCAAATACTTTATAAAGTTCTTTTTCTTTTGTCAATATCCAGAGGCTGTTTTGATCATCAAAAACCATATTTTTGATATTCAGGTGGCCAGCAATTTCCAGATTGCGGAATTGTTTTTCTTCCGGATCGTAGCTATAAAAGCCTTGTTGATAGACCCATACAAACAGCCGCCCTGACCTGTCAAAGACCATATGATAGGAATGTTCAGTGGTGATCCCCACTTGTAGCGTATCTGTAAAAAACCTTGTAAAATCCCCATCTTTTAAAGAAAAACGATTAACCCCCACGTCTGTGGCAATCCACAACACATCTTCGCTTACCTGGATAATATCACGGATAATATTATTACTTATGCTTTGCGGATTCCCTGATATCGGTTTATAGACTTTGAAATCACGGCCGTTGTACATATTCAGACCATCCCATGTTCCAAACCACATAATTTGTCTGGAATCCTGGAAAATGGTGTTTACAGAACTGTTGGATAGTCCGTCGTTGTTGGTAAGGCGCCATATATCGTAGTCTTCCGCAAAGAGCGGGACACATAACAAAACAATCCCCAGACACAACAGTTTTTTTCTCATTTTAAGCCTTCAAATACTTGTATTTACCTAGATTCAAATATACGAAAAGTATCTTATTCTCTTGTTTGTAAGATTAGTACACCAATTTGAAATAATTAGACACCTTATTTTTTCCGATAAAAGCTAATTTAGGGAAAATCATCATTTTATGGATATAGCAAAACGTTCAGAACATAATCCCTTATTGAAACCATCTGATTTGAGGCCCGGTATAAAAGGGATGGAAATTACGTGCCTTTTAAATCCCGGAGTATTCAGAATGAATGGCAAAACCTGGCTTATTATGCGCGTTGCAGAAAGACCTGCACAAGAACCCGGGAAGATTAGTTTCCCTGTGTATAATAAAAGCGGGAAAATTGAAGTGCTTCATTTTGACAAGGATGATCCTTTACTCGACGCCTCTGATCCTCGTGTGATTAAATACAAGGGACAGAATTACCTTACCACGCTGTCTTATTTTCGGTTGGTATGCAGTGATGATGATATCAATTTCAGTGAAGACCCTGCTTATCCGCCCATTTTTGGAAAAGGTCTTCTGGAATCTTTCGGAATTGAAGATTGTCGGGTAGCGACCATGGAAGATGGTTATTACCTAACTTATACCCAAGTCTCACCTGTTGCAGTTGGTGTAGGCCTTATGGTAACCCAAGATTTTATCAACTTTGAGCATAAGGGAATGATATTCCCTCCGCATAACAAAGACTGCGCCATTTTTGAGCAAAAAATCAACGGAAAATATTACGCTCTTCACAGGCCCAGCAGCCCCGAACTTGGAGGAAATTATATCTGGCTTGCCGAGTCTCCGGACCGCCTGCATTGGGGGAATCACAAATGCATTGCTGTAACTCGCCCCGGAGGTTGGGATTCGGCAAGGATAGGAGCCGGAGCTGCTCCTGTCAGGACGCCTGAAGGCTGGCTAGAGATTTACCACGGAGCCAACAGCGAGAACCGTTATTGCCTGGGTGCCCTGTTGCTGGACCTTAACGATCCTTCCAAGGTACTGGCGCGCAGCAAAGACCCTATAATGGAACCGATTGCTCCTTATGAACAGACCGGATTTTTTGGCAATGTGGTATTTACCAATGGTCATTACCTTTCCGGTGATAACCTAAAGATATTTTATGGTGCCAGTGATGAAGTAATATGTGGAGCGACTTTTTCTATAAATAACATTTTTAATTCATTGAAATAAAGTGGAAAAAAAATTATTTAAAGAATTCGCGTTTTTTCGTTCACAACCTTTGAACATCAGGACGTTGCTTATAACCAACATGTTATATGCATTGATTCTGCCAATCATTGAGATTTTTGTGGGAGCCTATATTATGCGAAATACGGGGAAGCCTGCCTATGTAGCATTTTATCAACTTAGCATGTATGTGGGGATAGTTCTCTCTTCACTCTTGAACGGTTTTCTGTTGCAAAAGTTGCGTTCCAGTTTCCTGTACGGATTTGGGATCATTCTTTCTACCATAATAATGGCAACCATGATGTTTATTAAATCCATTGGTATTGTTGAACTGGGAATTGCCGGTTTGATCCTGGGATTTTCTACCGGATTTTTCTGGACCAACCGCTATTTTTTGACATTGAATGCAACCAATGACGATAACCGCAACTATTTTTTTGGACTGGAGACTTTCTTCTTTTCCATGTGGAGCATTTTGGTACCGTTGGCTGTAGGTGCTTTCTTAGGAACTATTGAAGGCGCATCATTTTTTGGACGTCCGTTGAATATAAATATCGGTTACCAGCTGGTTACAGTTGTTGCATTTCTTATATCCATTGGTGCATGCATTGTATTGGCCAGAGGGAAATTTAAAAGTTCGCCTCAAAAAAAATTTCTTTATGCCAAGTTTCACATACTGTGGCATAAACTGTTAGGCCTGGCCGGCTTGAAAGGAATGGTACAGGGTTTTTTAGTGACTACTCCGGCCATATTGGTTATGCGCTTGGTTGGGGACGAAGGGACCCTGGGACTGATACAGGGAATCAGCGGCGCTTTAACGGCAGTATTGGTCTATGTGCTGGGGCGGATTACAAAGCCCAAACACAGAATGGCTGTTTTTGGCTTTGGCCTGATAATCTTCTTTATAGGGACCATGTTCAATGCGATCATGTTTTCCGTTACCGGTGTGATCATTTTTATTTTCTGCAAGGTCATGTTCCAACCCTTACATGATCTGGCCTATTTCCCCACTATGATGAAAACCATTGATGCCGTTAAAAAGATAGAGAAAAGGGATGAGTACACCTATATTATGAGCCATGAGGTAGGGTTGTTTATTGGACGTGCTTTTGGCATGTTGCTTTTCATCTTGTTGTCCTATAAGATATCTGAAATGTTTGCCCTCAAGTATGCTTTAGTCATTGTAGGAACTATACAGCTGGTCTCGTTACCTCTGGCAAAACATATTATTAAGGAAATTGATACAAAATATACTGACTAATCATGAAAAAGAATTTTGTAATCATAACATTGTTTTTTCTGGCACTTCCGTTTTACTGTTGTGCTGACAGATATGGCAGTGAAGTTAAACAGGTCAATGTTGAACGTGTTGAGCTAATGCCCAATATGCCGCAACCTTATAAAATCATTGATTGGAAACAAAAAGCAAAAGGTTTTTATGACTATGTGTTTGATTTCAATGCCGAACTTCCTGCAGGGACCATGATTTGGCTGGATGACAATCAACGTAATATACCTCAGTTTACATTTGGATTATATACAGCCGTGAACGATGCCCGGCAAGGGCCGGACAAGAATAACGGAGAATTCCATGAGAGTATTAATTCTCTGGCAGCTATCATGGGAGCCGGGTTGATGGGCATAAATAAGACAAATCAGGAAGGTTATAATTATGTGAAGATGGTCCAGAATTATTTCAATTCAGACAACGGATGGAACATCATGATGAATAACACCTCACCACAGGTGGCCTTATTGGGGGGAGGTTACGGTCGTGACTGGTGGTACGATTTGTTGCCTAACATACTTTACTATAATGTTTGCGATATATTCCCGGAAGTAGAAAATGCAGATAACATTCAGAAAATCATTGCAGAACAATTTTATAAAGCCGATTCTGTCCTTAACGGAAATTACGACTATTCTTTTTTTGATTTTTCCCGTATGCAGGGCATGCGCAACCATATTCCATTTCAGCAGGATGCTGCAGGAGGTTATGGATATGTACTGTACTCGGCATATATGAAATTTGGTGATGCCCGTTATCTTGAACGTGCTAAATGTGCCATTCAAGCACTAAATGACCAAAAAGAAAGCCATTTTTATGAAATCCTTCTACCAATAGGTATTTATACTGCAGCTCGTCTAAATGCAGAACAAGGGACAGGCTACGATATCGCTAAAATGCTAGACTGGGTATTTGAAGGGAATCAGGATTCCCTTGGTAGGAAAGGATGGGGGGTTATCGTAGGCAAATGGGGCCGGTATGATGTGAGCGGTTTGCAGGGGAGTATTATTGATGGCGGTGGTTATGCTTTCTTAATGAACAGTATCCTGATGGCCATGCCATTGGTCCCCATGGTTAAGTACGAGCCTTCCTTTGCCCGGGCCATTGGAAAATGGATGCTGAACAATGTTAATGCATGCCGTCTGTTCTATCCTGACCAGATAGCAGATGAAAACCAGTGGTTACCGGATATGAAAGAGTTAACCCGCTCTGTTATTGCCTATGAAGGACTCAGGTACGAAGACTGTTATGATGACCCCCGCCTTAAAGGCGTTCATCCGGTAGCCTTGGGTGATGGTCCCAATTGGCACCCCAACAATCCCAAGGAATCTATGTTCAGTCTCTACAGTACTGCTCCTGTGGGCATTCTGGGTGCCATGACAGACACAACAGACGTGCCCGGTATTTTGAAACACGATTGCAATGTGACCGATTTTTATTCTTATCCGTCACACCCTGTGTTTTTGCTTTACAATCCATACGACCAGGACAGGAAGGTTACCTATAAGATATCCGGCCAGAAGGCAGATTTGTTTGATATTGTTTCTGCACGTTATCTGGCCACCAATGTAGAGGATCATGCGTTAATAACCATTGCTGCAGACCAGGCCTGTCTTATTGTAGAATTGCCTGTCGGTAACAGGATTAAAAAAAAAAACATTTATAAAAAATAGATACGATGAAAAAATCACTGTTGATCATTTTATTTGCTTTCATTGCCAACTTACTGTCGGCACAAACGCCTTTGGAAATCAGAGGAGTTGTGAAAGAGGCAGGTACAGGTGAGCCTCTCATTGGGGTTACTGTGCTAGTAGTTGGTACAGACAGCGGAACGACAACAGATATTGATGGAAATTTCAGTCTGACCGTACCGCAGAACAGTACCCTAAGAATTTCATACATAGGGTTTACATCTAAAGAGATTCAGGTGACAGAAGAAACCATGCTGGAAATTATTCTGGAGCAGGAGTCCATGATTATTGATGAATTGGTAGTAGTGGGGTACAGTGTACAGAAAAAGCGCGATGTCCTTGGTTCAATCAGTAAAGTTCAGGACAAGGATCTTGTGAAAACACCGGTGGCATCGGCCCAACAAGCATTACAAGGCCGAGTGGCAGGCGTTAATGTTGCAACGCAGACAGGGGCTCCCGGTTCGCCCATTGCCGTCAGGATTCGTGGTGTAGGCTCCATTAATGCCAGCAACGAACCACTATATATCGTGGATGGGATCCCACAGGAAGGTGCATTGAACAATATTTCTCCCAACGAAATTGAGAGCATGACCGTGTTAAAGGATGCCTCTTCGGCAGCTATTTACGGTTCGCGTGCTTCAAACGGAGTAATCCTTATCACAACAAAAAGCGGAAGGTCCGGAGAAGCCAAGATTAGTTATCATGCGCAACTGGGATATCAGTTTCACGGAAGGCTTACGCCAATGGCAAATACAGCGCAATACATAGAAATGTATAACCAAGCGGCAACGACGGACAATGCTTCGTCTATTGTTAAAAGGCAATTAATACAGGGAGACTGGATAAAGGATTTCCCCGATGTGAATCACCTGGAAGAAATATTCAGGGTTGCTCCTATCCATTCACACGAACTTTCTTTCAGTGGTGGAAATGAAAAAACACAGTACCTGATCTCCGGCACACTCTTTAAACAAGACGGGATTATCAGGGGGACCCATTACAACAGGTATAACATGCGCTCCAACGTCTCTTCCGACCTAAAAAAATGGTTGAAAGTTGGCCTGAATATAACCGGCGGTTTTTCAAACAACCGTTTGGTTTCCAGCTCAGGAGACGGATATGCCGGCGAAGGAGGGAGTGTAGTAAGGTATGCTTTGTTTAGGAATCCGGCCATCCCCGTTTACAATGAGAACTTAGAATTTGTGGACCTTCCTTCTGAATATTACGGCAATCCGGTGTATAACTCGTTTTTTGGAGACGGTTACAGCCCCGAAGGATTGTGCGCCAATACAGACAGAACAAGAAAGATCAAATCATTGCTTATTTCCGGTAATGCGGTTATCACTCTGCCGGCCAATTTCTTTATAAAGGCAACGGCCGGTACAGATTACAACGATACGGAAATGAGGGAATTTAACAAGACTTGGGGGACAGTCAACAGGATTAATAGTACAAATAGCCTAAATGTTTCCACGGTCAAACAGAACACCTGGACTGTAAACACCACATTGAACCATAGTGTTACCATAGGAGAGAGTCATAATATCAATTCGCTGCTGGGAGGTGAAGCCATCAGGAATACCGGACAGGGATTGTATGCCAGTGAAAGTGAATTTATCAACGCAGATCCCAATTTCGTATACCTGGGTCTGGGTACCAGCAAAAAGAACAACAACCAGACTGAATGGACTTCCAGCCTGTTATCATTCTTTGCCAATATAAATTACAATTACAAGCAGAAGTATTATCTGTCCGGGATTGTTCGCCGTGATGGTTCGTCCAGATTTAGCAAGGGTAACCGCTGGGGTACTTTCTATTCAGTATCCGCCGGGTGGAATATGGAAGAGGAAAACTTCCTAAAACAAGTAGACAAAATTAACAAAATGAAGATCCGTGTAGGATACGGTGCCATCGGAAACCAGAATATTCCTCTGTATTCTTATCTGGACAGGTTTACTCCCAACTATTACTATGTTTTTGGAGGAAACAGTTATGATGGATTTGCCCAGTCCCTTCTAGGTAATGAGGAACTAAAATGGGAAACCAGCAGCCAGTTTAATGCGGGGGTTGATATGGAATTCTTTAGTAATTCTTTTGGAATAACCCTTGATTATTATTACAAAACTACTAAAGACATGCTGTTGCCTGCATCACTTCCGCCATCTTCCGGTCTGGCAGGTCCTCCTTATCTAAATAGCACCGGTAATGTATTGAATACCGGAGTGGACATGGAATTATTCTTTCGCGGGCAATTCAATGACGGAAGCTTTTATATCTCGCTAAATGCCGGTTATTTATACAACCAGGTACGAGATTTGGAATTTCCTTATTACGGGGGAAGGGTAGACACAGGAGTCTATGCAACAAAAACCGATACAGGTTATCCCCTGGGTTCCTTCTTTTTGTACGAAATGGAAGGAATTTTCCAGACAGAGATGGAAGTTCTGACCTCGGCTTACCAGGGAAAGAATGTCAAACCGGGTGATGTGAAATACGTTGATCAGGACGGCAATAATATCATCGATGCCAACGACAGGGTTTATGCCGGTACCTCTATTCCCAAAGTGACAACGGGCTTGAATATTTACGGTGACTATAAAGGGTTTGACATCTCGTTGTTTTTCCAGGGAGCATTCGGACAAAAGATTTTTTCGCAGGTGAATTATGATATCGAAGGATTTTACCGCGGATTTAACGTTACACAAAGATATTACAACGAACATTGGACAGGGGAAGGTACATCCAATACGCAGCCTCGCGCATCATGGGCGGCAAAGGCTAATAACGTAAGAGCGTCTACAAGATTCCTGGAAGACGGATCCTATTTCAGGCTCAAGAACGTTCAATTGGGGTATACCATTCCCAATACCAAGAAATGGTATATAGACAACATCCGTCTGTATCTGTCGGGAACAAACCTGTTTACTATAACAAATTACTCGGGGCTTGATCCTGAAATGACTGTAAGTACGAATTCTGCCGCTGAAGGCGACATAGCCAACGGTATTGACTGGGGAACATATCCTGTTGCCAGGAGTGTCACCATTGGTTTAAACATAACGTTTTAAGACGATTGCATTATGAAAACAATAAAATTTATTTTAGCAATAGCCGGTTTTTTCCTTTTAACCACTTCTTGTGAGGGCTTCCTCCAGGCAGATTTGAAAGGACAGTACACATCGGAAAGCTTCTTTACCTCTGCCGGGAATGCGATTACGGCAACTACAGGTGTGTATAATTCACTTTACGGAAGTACGTTGTGGATATTTGGCGATGTAGCCTCGGATGATGCTGTCAAAGGCGGGAATGCCGGTGACCAGGCAGACATCAATGACATCAACGATTTTTCTGCAAAGGCAGACAATGGTATTTTGAATACTTATTGGCAGAACACCTACGAAACTATAGCTCGGGCCAATAACGTAATAGCCTATGTACCCGGCATAGAGATGGACCAAACGCTCGGGAAAAGGCTTGTGGCCGAAGTGAAATTTCTGAGGGCGTATGCCTATTTTAATTTAGTAAACATTTTTGGGGAGATTCCACTGAAGCTGGATCCTCAGAACACCGGTGAGACCATATATGTGGGATTGAGCGATGTCTCTTCCATATATAAACAGCTTGAAAAGGATCTGCGCGAAGCAGAGTCTGATTTACCAATTTTTCACGACCTGGACAAGGGGCGAGTAACAAAAGGGGCTGCCCTGGGGTTGTTGGCAAAGGTGGCTTTGTACCAGAAAAAATACGACGAATGCCTGAACATTATTCAAACATTAGAGGGCCTGGGAAAATACACTTTGGAAGATAATTATGAAGATTTATTTCAAACCGGTGCAGAAGACAGTCATGAAGTCATTTTTGGTATTCGCTATGTAGATGATGATCAAGTCTCACTTGGCAATCACCTTAATGTATGGTTTGCACCATCCATTGAAGGTGGATATTATTTCAACGCCCCCACCCAGAGCTTTGTAGATGCTTTTACAGAAAAGACAATTGAAGGGACCGACGATCCCCGTTTGGACGCCTCAATTGGCCGAGACGGTAAACCGTGGTTTAACAATACTGTTTTCTCTGCTTCATGGTCTGAAGCCACAGGGTACCTTGTGAAAAAATACAACGAGGATATGATCCCCGGCAAGGCAAAAGCCCAATCGGTGATTCCGTACCATGCCATTCGCTATGCAGACATCCTGTTGATGAAAGCCGAGGCGTTGAACGAAACCAACCAGACTCAGGCTGCTGTCACGGAAGTAAACAAAATCAGAAGAAGGGTACAGTTGTCCGACCTAACATCTGCCAGCCAGTCTGTACTTCGCCAGATTATCCGAAACGAACGTAGGAAAGAACTGGGATTTGAATTCCATAGATTCTTTGATCTTATGCGATGGGGCAGGGAAGTGGCAGAAGCAGCCCTGGCTCCAAATCTGAAATGGACACAACCTCGTTTCTATTTCCCTATACCACAATCGGAAATAGATACGAACCATGCTATACAATAACAATTACTAATACTATCTAAATTACATTATTATGAAAAAAGTTACTTTTAAAAAAGCGCTTATTGCAATGTTTGCAATAATGTTGCTGACAGGTTCTTTTACCGCTTGCGATAAAAAAGATGATCCTATAGAAGAAGCTGACAAAACGGAACTCACTGCGCTTGTTAATGAATGCAATGCACTGTTGAATTCTCCTACCTTATCTGAAGATTTTCCTGCCGATGCTATTACTGCCTTTACAACTGTTGTAAATGCGGCCAAAACACTTATTAATGACAAAGAAGCCACTCAGGCACAAGTAAATGCAATGGTTGTGCAGCTGACTCAGGCACAAGAAACATTTCTGGCTTCAGAATACGGATTAATTCCGGAAACTGCACTAATTATGGGTATGACTTTTGATGAATCGGTAAGTAACAACCAGTTTACTACAGCAGGTAAAGGCTGGACGGCAGTACTCACAAAGGGACCTGCTGAAATATTTGGTGAAAACACAAATTTACCCTCTTTCCAAACAGGTAAAATTGGGAAAGCCATCTACTTTAATAACGGTTCACACCTGCGGATTACTGATTTTACGGCCAATGATTTATTGGGAAGCCAGTTGTCAATAGCAGTATGGGTAAAACCTGATTCTACAAGGGCCGGTAATTATATCATTTCCTACAACTACTGGAATTCCTGGAAATTCCAGCTGCAGGAACAGAACAAACCGTTTTTCACCATTCACACCAATGCAGACGGATGGGTAGATGCTGACAACCAGATGGATTTCTCTGCTCCCAATGGTGAATGGACCCATTTGGCGGTAACTCTGAATATGAATACTAAAAAACTCGTATTCTACGTTAACGGAGCCGAAACTATGGAATGGGATGAAACAACCAAGACCGGTCTTACCGGGACTGGTGCACATGAGTACAAAACTGTTTTACCATTGATGATAGGTGCATGTACAACATTTGCAGAAGCAGATGCTGAATGGGACTGGGAGTGGTCTCGTACTCCTGATGGGTGGGATGGTTTTGTAGGCTGTCTTGATGAGTTGAAATTGTACAATATTGCATTAGATGCCGGACAGGTAGCCAAGTTGTACAAAGAGGAAAAATAAACGATTTGCCAAATAAACGGTCGTTTATTGATTAGAAAAAAGGGTTTGTCTTACGGCAAGCCCTTTTTAGATACTCTCCAATCTTGTAATCAGCTCTTGTCCCAAAGCCGTCTTGACTTCAATATGTTTTAATACCGAGGCAACGAATGGGTTTTTTTCAAAAACGCCCCTTACTTGCTCAAAATCAAGCCGACATTCATCCATACTACCATCAGCACCAAACCCTGTCATGGAGCTGAGTGAAAATTCATCCCGTGCATCTTCATAAAGCATTTTGTCCAGTCCTACTACAGCGTCTCTCCATTCTCCTACAATCTCTATAATTTGAGCTATGGTAATCTCTTTGGGATCAATGTGGAAGAACTCACGGATTTTGGCATAGGCCCACGTCCATTCATAAGTGTAATAGTTCCCGTGCATTTCCCGAATAAAATGGTTTATATCTGTTATTTTGGAGATTTCACGGGTTTCTATTCCCAAGATTAATTTATCAATTTCTGTTTTGGGGGCTATTAGGCCTGAAATGTCCAGCCATTCTCCCAAACCAATTTTTGTGTCGGGGAGCAAACGTTCTCTGACCTCTTGCACAGACTTAAAACGTGTTTTTTCCAAACGTTTTATAATGGAATTCCCCAGGAATTTTTTTATAGCTGTTTCGTAATATTTGATCCCGTTAACGAGTGACGTGTTTTTGATTTTGGTGCTTTTATAAGAAAACACATCTGTTGTCTCTCCCGACACCCTCATCAACTCCAAGAGAATGGCCCTTCCATCCAACATTTTCTGTATAGTATAGGGGCTCAGTAGGTTGTAGTTGATTTGGTCCAGTTTTACGGGGTCTTTTCTTAGGTCCCTTTTAGGCCATTTCTGAGCATCGCGTATGGTCCCTACACTTTTAAGATTGACTCCGGGGTACAGGTAGGTTGTATTGTCCTGCTCTATCAGGTATGAAAAAGGCAGTGAACTGGTGTCTGTATTGCTAACATGACGTCCCAGAACAAGGGAAAATGCACCAATGCGCGATGGCCACAAGATGTAAGAATCGGAAGTAGTTTTGGCACCTCTTTCCATAATACCTTGATGAATAGGACCCAACTTATACATATGGTTGGATTGGTTTGATCCTGAACCGGCATTCATAAAAGAGAACATGCCGGCAATAAGCAGGGTGGACTTATGGTGCGTGACTGTAAAAGGACCCGCAAATATAGAAGAAGCCTCGCCGTTTTCTCCAAAACAATTGCTGAAAAACAATGAGTCATTGGCAGAATAACCTTTTCCAAGTATGGTTCCCTGGCCAATAAAGCATTTTCTAATGGTAGCTCCGCTTTCTACCCTGGCTCCGGAGGATATGATAAAATCCTTGCAGTTAACCCCATAGCCAATGTAAACGGGATCATGTTCATTACCGTTGATGCTGCCGTTGACCAAAAATGAGGTTCCTTCTATGTTGGTACAGTTTCCAATGACCACATTTTTTAGGGTACCGGAATGACTTATGGTAACGTTGTCTCCAATAGTTCCTCTGTCTGATGAAACTTTTACAGCATACCGGCTTACCAGCTCCTGCATTCTTTTAACCAATTCTGTCTTATGGCGGTATAGTGCGAGGATGTAGGCAAAATGTGCAGTAAGCTTGTTGTTGATGGGCACTTCCCTCCCGCCTGTTTCATTAAGAACAGATACTTCTATGCCGTTCCCGAACGAAGAAACACCTTCTGTATAAATCTTGTCAACATTTTCTATGATACAATCTGCCCCAATGTTGTAATTGGCAATATAACCATGGATGTCTTCTATACAGGTATTGTCGCCAACAGATACGTTGTGCAGCTTGGCGTTACAGATGCCGGACCGGATCTGTATTCCGGAAGGAAGCTCTTTTGTTGCTTCAAAGACTCCCAGACGAATGTCTCCGGAAAAAGCAGTATCCCATACCCTTTCCGGCCTAAAACCGGAGGCTACCCAAACTTTGGTCCAGTCTTGGGAATGACAACGCTGTTCCTTTAAAGTAACAATTTCTTCCGGAAGGATTTGTCTGAATTCTTTCATAATCGTCTTGCTTTTTTCACCATGTCTTTGAGCTGCAGATTGAATGTTTCTTCTTCCAGCAACTCTTCCAGCGTCATATGCATGCGGTATTGCCAGTAATGCGGTACGATGGCCGGTATGTTTATACGCTCTTCCTGTGGGTTCTCACGCCGCAGGCTACCGGAAAGAGCCATCCAATCTTGCCAGGGCAAGATGCAAAGCATGGCAGGGCTGTTCAGGTGGTCTTCTATTATCTGTTGACAGACGGAAGGTTCGCAATAATAAGGAGTACTCTCCTGCATGCCCATAAAGGTGTGGTAAAAACGGTTTGTAATGTCGCGGTCTTCTTCCCACCAGCCTCGTAACGTACTCATATCGTGCGTACCGGTGGTGCAAACGCACAAATAGGGGTATTGTGCAGGATTTCCAAAGTCCAAGTGCTTATCCTTGGGCATACGTTGCACCTCCAGGCTTAGCATAGACAATTCTGTCATAACAGGATGTACGCAGTCGGGGATCATTCCTAAATCTTCTGCGCAGCACAACATAGAAGTGGCCGAAATCAAAGGCGGCAACTTTTTCATGGCTTGCGCATACCAGAATTCATTATGCCTATGGTAGAAAAAATGATCGTACAGGCGGTTGAAAGCAGACTGAGTCTCTTCATCAAGTGCTTTGAAAGACTCACTAAACTGAGCCGAGATTCGCGGGTGGTATGCGTTCTCTTTTCCCGGCTGTGCAATGAAAAGCACGTTGGCACACAAGTTTAGAAGCCCGTCGCACAAAGCCTTGTTTTCTTTGCTTTCCTCCAAAGATGCAAAATACGCAAGGATCTGTTTTTGGGTACCAAACGCTTCTTTAAGATGGTACCTGCCCTGTGTAGAGCCGGTAGTGAGAAATGTTGCTATTATTTCTTCTGCTCTTTTTCCAAAGTATTGCTCCAGAATATCATGGGTAATGTAAGGACTGACCATCCGTTGGTGATCTAAGACTACGCCTCTTTCCTTCAGCTCTTGATGGGTAAAAGGCATAGCCGGATCAAAGTATCCCAGCAAACCCGACGACTGCTCTGCAGGTATGGTCCAAATCCTGAAAAATCCCAGGATGTGATCAATGCGGTACGCGTGGAAATAGCGAGCCATGTATGCAAACCTATTTTTCCACCAGGCGTATCCGTCTTTTTCCATCACCTCCCAGTTGTAGGTAGGAAAGCCCCAGTTTTGGCCATGAACAGAAAACTCATCGGGCGGAGCACCGGCCTGAGATTCCATATGAAACAAATGGGGGAGTGCCCACGCTTCTACGCTTTGCGGGGTAATTCCAATGGGAATGTCTCCTTTTAAGATAATACCTCTCTTTGTTAAAGCATCTTTGGCTTCTGTCAACTGTTTGTCCAGATGGTATTGTATGAAAACATACAAATTCAGCTTTTCGCTTTCAAAATCTGAACTAAAATCGGGATTATAATGTGCGTACTTTCCCCATTGAGAAAAATCTGCCGTTCCAAAATCATCCCTAAGCACACAAAATAAGGCGTAAGGCGTAAGCCACCACCGGTTTTCCTTAACAAAAGATTTGAAGGAGGCCGTACCCATTACTTGTGCCCCGGTTTCTTTATATAAGTACCGTATGGCATCCCATTTAAGGGCAGATACCCGGTCGTAATCCAGCCGGGGCAGTTCGTTTAACATACGTCTTTCTTTTTCAAAACGTTTTAACCCATTGGTTTTCTCAGCAGGACACATAGCCTCTATGTTGGCATAGAGCGGATGCAAAGCCATCACGGAAATGCCTCCGTAAGGGTAGGAATCTATCCAATTGTGATGCATGGTGGTATCGTTGACCGGCAAGATCTGCAGCACTCGCTGACCGGTCCGCTCTGCCCATGTTGCCATTAGGGTAAGGTCCTTAAAATCGCCGATACCCCAACTTTTTTTACTGCGCAAAGAAAAGACAGGAATGGCCGTTCCGGCATGACGCAAGCCTTCCCCACGGCTTTGGTACGGAGCCTCGGAAATAATGCAGTATTTTTTGCCTTTGGCCGGGAGGTTTGGATCTTTGTCTGTGTGAGGGAGGTGTGGAAGTTTGCGATTGGGGCCTTTTTCCCATTCCAGCAGCTGGTTTGTTTTGTCCTTTCTGATTACGTACTTGTATTCAAATAAACGGTCCCAGTCAGTTGGCGCTTTGTCTTTTGGGAAAGACAGTCCTCCTTTCCAAAAGCCGTCCCCGGCATATTGCAGAGCAACGGCCTGCAAGGGATCCCATAGGCCTGTAGCCGACGTGTTACCGCACAGTGCCAAGTGGTATCCTTCCGGTACGTGGCCCGTTTTGATAACTGTAGTAATGTCGGATTTTTTAGGTCTTTGTATTTTATGTGTAGGAAAAACGTAGGCATAAGAGAGGTCTGTCCACCTGTCTATAAGGTATATGCGGCCTGTTTTTGGAAGCCCTGTGTGGCTTCGCCCTGCGAGCTCTTTTCGGGAGGTCCCGTTGGGGAACGTAACAGCATATTTGTAATGTAAACCGGTGGTAAAAGAAGCGGTGTCTGTTTTCAGTTCCCACCAGCCGTTGTCCCGCCGGTCCATAACCAGATCACCCTGCCGGGTCCCTTCCGGGCAAAGTTTCATAGTACTTCCTTCCGGTGCATCGTAATGCAATTGAAAAATCAGTTCCATAGTCATAACCATAAAAATTACTAACAAATATACTTAAAAAACATTCAGGAAATTTTGTAACTTTACCCATTATGAAGAAAGCAAGGACTGTACACCTGATTATTCATGGCTTTGCCGTGGCACATGCCCTTGCCTGTTTTCTATTACACGACACGGTTTTTGGAGACACGTTTTTGCTCACTTGTTTGACCATTGCTATGGTTGTGATTCTAATCCGCGTTTTTAACGGACCTGTAGAGGTAATTGTGGGGTTATTGTTATTGTCCTCGTTTGCAGGTTTCTTCCTTGGAACCAATGGAGCACGCTGGATTCAGACGTTGTTTCCTAAACTAAAGAACATCCTGAGCAATGTACTTACTACTACCTTGGTAACTGAAATTATTGGCTGGTCTGTTTTCTTTGTTGTTCGCCGTGGAAAAAAATAAAACAACACTTATTGAGGTTTTGCTCCTGGCCTTTTTTGTATTGGCCTTTAGGATAGCTTTTGAAGGGGCCATTCCCTTTTTCCAAAACCAGTTTAACCTCAATTTTAACGAGACGTTAAGCCGTTTATTACAGAACTACCCCTTGGCCCTGCTTATGATCGTTTTGGACTTTCTATTGGTTTGGAACTTAGTGCGTTATATGGATTACGGCAAAGCTCCCGTGCTAAGGACCTTGATAGAAACGGCCGGTCTGGTAGTAATAGCCCTGGGATCAGCCGCTCTTATGAGGGTCATGCCGGGTCCGGAAGGCAGGGGAGAAGGCTCGTTCTTTAATTACATCTACTGGTATACGGCCATTGCCGCTTTTTTCTTCAACCTAATCATCATTGCAGGAATGGATATCTATGCCTATTACGGAAGGGTGCAAAAAAAAGCACTGGACAGGGAAATCAGTAAAAAGAACAAGGCTACGTACCAGTATCATCAACTGAAGCATCAGATGAATCCTCACTTTCTTTTTAACAGCCTCAACTCGTTAGATTACTTAATCCATACAGATGCGCAGAAAGCGAGCGATTACGTAAAAAACCTGGCACAGCTGTACCGTCACTTTATGAACGTTTGCGAAGAAGCTACCATCATGTTGCAAGAAGAGCTGGAGTTTGTTCAATTGTATACTGAACTGCTGTCGCAGCGTTTTGACAACTCGTTACAAGTAGTTGTAGAGGTGGATAAAGCCTTTCTCACGTGCAAAGTAATTCCGTGCAGCCTTCAGGTTCTGGTAGAAAATGCTACTAAACACAACGTGGTAAGTAAAGATAAACCTTTACAAATACGCATTGCTACAGAAGACGACTATCTGCTGGTTCAAAACAACTTGCAGCCCAAAACATATAAAGTGGCTTCTACCGGTGTGGGGTTGAAGAACATAAGGGGGCAATACCGGTCTGTATTTCAAAAAGACATTATCATAGATAAAGGCAGAGAAACGTTTGAAGTGCGTCTGCCGTTAAGGGAACAGGAACCATGAGAGTATTGATTTTGGAAGACGAGATACCTGCACAAAAGCAACTGGAACGTTTGCTGGCAGTTCATTACCCCCATGCCGTTATTGAAGCCGTTATAGACTCTGTGGACAAAGCGGCCGAATGGCTCTCCCGGGAAACTCCTGACCTTATTTTTATGGACGTAGAACTTTCAGACGGCGTATGCTTTGAACTGTTTAACCGTATAGAAGAGATGCCTCCTGTTATCATAGTAACTGCCTATGAACACTATGCGTTGGCGGCCCTCAAAAAAAGTGCGGTAGATTACCTGCTTAAGCCGGTGGGAGATACCGAGTTTGTTGCGGCCGTAGAAAAATGCAGAAAACTGCCGGCCCTCCAGCAAGAGCTGCGTCATTTGGGCAAGCTCCTTGCCCAACCCAGGGAATACAAACAACGTTTTGTGGTAAAAGTAGGAGACAGGATCATTGTTATTCAAACTACAGACATTGCTTACTTTTTCTCTGAAGACAAAGCTACGCACATCATGACCAAAGAAGGAAAATCCTACCTTTCCGATGCCAGCTTGGAGGCTATTGAAAGCCAGCTGAATCCCGAAGAATTTTTCAAACTCTCCCGAAACTGTATTTCCGGTATAGGAGCCATTGCTACCATCAACAAACATTTTAACAGTCGTTTGCGTATTGAATTGCAACCGCCCCACAACCGTCCCGTTTTAGTAAGCAGGCAGCGAGTCCCCGATTTTATGAGATGGATTGAAGGAGATTGGCAAGAACATCATTAATGCTTGCAAATTCAGGAAAGAAAATCTGAAGTTGGTCGCTCGTTTACTGCACTTGGTCCCACTTAGGTTCCCCATATTAAGGTAAATACCTTATATTCATACATTATGAATAAGCGAAAACAGATGACATTCTGGGATATCTGGAACATGACTTTCGGTTTCCTGGGAATCCAATTTGGACTGGCTTTACAAAACGCAAACGTCAGTCGCATTTTGCAATCGTTTGGAGCAGATGTGAGTCATCTTTCCTTGTTTTGGATCGCAGCCCCTCTTACGGGGATGATTGTACAGCCCATCATTGGCCATTACAGCGACCAAACATGGACCCGATTGGGAAGAAGACGTCCGTTTTTTCTGGCAGGAGCTCTTATGGCCGCTTTGTCGTTGGCGCTCATGCCCAATGCCCCTGTTCTGGCACCGTATATTGCTCCTATGTTTATTGGGGCCGGTATCCTGATGATCATGGATGCCTCCATAAACGTGGCCATGGAACCGTTCCGGGCGCTTGTAGCTGATTTATTGCCTTCTGAACAACGTACCCTGGGCTTTTCTGTACAAACCTCGCTCATTGGAGTGGGAGCCGTTCTGGGGGCTATTCTGCCTTACGTACTTACCAACTGGCTGGGTGTATCCAATGTACCCGACCCGGTAGAAGGCCATCTGGTAGCCAACAATGTCAAATATGCTTTTTACATAGGAGCCGTTGTTTTGTTGGGAAGTGTCCTCTGGACCATAGTTAAAACAAAGGAATACCCGCCTGCAGACGGGAAAAAACCGGAAAAACAACCCTTCTGGCAGATAGGTAAAGATTTTATGAACATTCCCAAAACCATGAAACAGTTGGGAGTGGTGCAATTCTTTTCTTGGTTTGCTTTGTTTTCTATGTGGGTATATATGGTCCCTGCCGTGGCAGACCATATGTACGGTACCACAGATAATGCTTCGCAAGCCTATGCCAATGCAGGGGACTGGGTAGGTATTCTTCAAGGTGTATATAATGGAGTGGCAGCCATTTTTGCTTTCCTTCTGCCATGGATTGCCGGTAAGATCAGCCGCAAAGGAACTCATGCTATGACTTTGCTGCTGGGCGCAATCGGATTTATTTCCTTTTATTTTATACAAGATCCCCGCATGCTAGTCCTGCCCATGATTGGTATAGGGATAGCATGGGCCGGGATTCTGGCCATGCCTTACGCCATCCTGGCAGGTGCACTGCCTGCACACAAGATGGGTGTATATATGGGCATTTTTAATTTTTTCATTACCATTCCACAGATTTTCAACGGTCTGATAGGAGGGGTAATGGTAAAACACCTATACCAGGGCAAAACTATTTTTGCCATGGTTTTTTCCGGTATCTGTTTGCTGGTAGCTGCTGTAAGTGTTTTATTTGTCCAAGACAAGGACGATCCGGTACAGCTGCTGCAGTACAACAGAAAACGTGCCTGAATTACTAATAAGAAATATTACTAACTAAAAAAATGTTTATGAAAAGACTGATGACTTTATTGCTTGCGGTCACTTTGTTTTCCCTTACTTCTGCTTACGCTCAGTACGAGGTCAGGGGAACGGTCGTAGATACAGACGGCCTGACCGTAATCGGAGCTACAGTCCTGCAACAGGGAACCAGCAACGGTGTCACTACAGACCTGGACGGACGGTTTACCATAACGGTACCTTCCGGGGAGACCCTGCTAGAAATCTCGTACCTAGGGTATAAGACCCTAGTTATTGAAGCAAGGAATGCAGCCCGGGTGGTAATGCACGAAGACACAGAGCTTCTGGAAGAAGTCGTAATCATTGGCTACGGAACTATTAAAAAGAGCGACATGACAGGTTCTGTAGTAGCCATTAAGGCAGAAGATTTGAACAGGGGAGCCATTTCCTCACCGGATCAAATGTTGCTTGGAAAAGTCTCCGGGCTGCACATTACTCCGGCCACAGGGCAACCCGGGGCCTCCGCAAAGATCAGAATTCGCGGGGCTGCTTCGCTCAATGCTTCCAATGATCCTCTGATTGTTATTGACGGTGTTCCTATTACAGGAGACGGAGGAGCCGGAATGGGTAATCCGCTGGCTTCTGTGAACCCCAACGACATTGAAAGTTATACGGTGTTAAAAGACGCCTCGGCAACGGCCATATACGGCTCTCGGGCTTCTAATGGAGTGATCATAATCACTACAAGAAAAGGAACGGGTAAGAAGTTGAACGTAGGCTACAATGCCAGCTATTCAATGAAACAAAATGCTTCTGCCATTGAAATGATGACGGCAGATGAGTATCGGGATTTTATGAATACTACGTACCCCAACAACCAGGTAATACAAGGTTTGCTGGGAACGGAAAATACAGACTGGCAGAAAGAAATTTACCGTTTGTCTTTTAACACAGACCAAAACGTAAGTGTATACGGAACCACCTCCTTTATGCCGTACCGTGTAAGTTTAGGTTACAACCTGGATCAGGCTACACTTAAAAGAGGAGACAACCAGCGCGGTAACCTGGACGTAAGTCTTTCTCCCAAGTTCTTTGATGATCATTTGACCATCAATATAAATGCAAAAGGAATCTACCAGAAGACAGATTGGGCCTCTACCGGCGCGGTAGGGAATGCCCTGGCTTTTGACCCTACTAAACCGGTCTATTTTACTAAAGGAGACGGCAGTATTGATACTTCAAAAGCAGGTGGATACTGGAACTGGCTAAACCCGGACGGAAGTGCCAACACCATGGCAAGCACCAACCCGTTATCCACTATTTATGATTACACAAACTTTAACCATACGCTGCGCTCCATTGGAAACGTTCAGCTTGTGTATAAAGTTCACGGCTGGGAAGACCTTACGTTAAATGTGAATGCCGGATACGATATAGCACAGACCAAGGGAGAAAGATACAACGCCCTGGGGTCTATTTCTGCCATGCGTTCCAGCAACGACTTGTTCGTTACGTACGAAAACTTCAACAAAAACATGTTGTTGGAAACGTACTTGAATTATAACCATGCTTTCCGCAACAGCAACCTGGATGTGATGGCCGGTTATTCCTGGCAGCATAACTACGTACAGTATGACGAAGAACAATTCCGCAATACGCAACCCGACGGCCCCGGAGCCCATTACTTTACGGCACCTACCAACGCCAAAGAGTACTACCTCCTTTCTTTCTTTGGAAGGATCAACTACTCCATCGCCTCGCGTTATTTATTTACCGTCACATTGCGGAACGACGCTTCGTCCAGGTTTAGCAAAGCCAACCGTTGGGGACTATTCCCCTCGGCAGCCGTGGCGTGGAACGTAGCGGAAGAAAACTTCCTGAAAGGAAACCGCAGCGTATCTGCACTCAAGTTTAGGCTTGGTTGGGGACGTACGGGACAACAAGATATAGGTTCTGACTATTACCCATATTTGGCCAGGTATCTTTCTTCACCGTCTTTGGAAATGCAGTACCTTATGGACATGGACGATACCAACTTAATCTACTTAACTACACTGGCTCCCCTGGCTTACAACGCCAACTTAAAATGGGAAACTACAGAAACGTACAACGTAGGACTTGACTTTGGTTTTGCTAACGACCGCATTACAGGAAGTGCAGAGGCGTATTACCGCCACACGTACGATTTATTGAACGTGATTTCCACACCGCTGGGATCCAACTTTGGCAACAGCATCATTTCCAACATTGGAAATATGGAAAACAAAGGGTTGGAATTTACCCTGAACGTCATTCCCGTACAAACGGCTGATATGCACTGGTCTATAGGAGGAAACCTAACCTTACAGGATACAAAAATCACCAAGCTTACCACCCTTAAAGCAGAAGGATACCTTGGGGTAACCACAGGAGAAGGGATGGGAGGTACGGGGGGATATACCTCGCTCCACAGGGAAGGATTTACTCCCTATACATTCTATTTGTTTCAACAACTGTATGACCAAGAAGGCAATCCCGTACAAAACGGCCTGATAGACCGTGACGGGGACGGAGAGGTTACAGACGCAGACCGTTACGTAACCGGTTACAGTCCTGTGCCCGATGCTTTCTTTGGGTTCAATACACAGTTCCGCTACAAGAACTGGGACCTGGGCATTAACGGACACGGCTCTCTGGGGAATTACCTGATCAACGGAGTGGCTATGGGCTATTCTACCTCGTACAGCGACGATTGGAACAAAGGATACCTGAACAACCTGAGCAAACAATACCTGGTGAACGGATGGACAGCTCCATCGGAAAACAACCAGAAATATTCAGACATGTTCATAGAAAATGCTTCTTTCTTCCGCATAGATGACATCAACCTGGGCTATACAATCAATAAACTGAAATGTATAAAAAGCCTACGGATTGCGGCCTCTGTGCAGAATGTGTATGTGTTTACCAAGTACAGGGGGCTTGACCCGGAGATTGGTTCTTCTGATGGTGTTGATTTTAGCATCATACCTCGTCCCAGACTCTTTACCCTCCGTCTTAATTTGACTTTCTAAAACAGGCAGCTATGAAAAAATTAATTAAAATAAGTTTTCTTGCAGTACTAGGCTTTCTGTTGGTTCCTACCGGGTGTATCAATGATTTGAATACATTGCCGTTGAACGAAACAGACGCCACTTCAGAAACTGCATATGAAAAACCTGCCAGTTATTTGAATGGACTGGCATACATATATGGATATTGGGCTCTGGTAAGCCAAAGCGACGTGGGCTCATCAGATATAAGTGTGTCTGATGCCGGGCAGAGTGAATTAACCCGTATGTACATGGTATTGAACGAACTTTCCACAGACTCATTCAAAATCATTTGGGGAGACAACTACGTGGCACCCATTCAGTACCACCGCTGGACGTCTGCAGACAACGAGGCCATTATTGCCGTTTATACGCGTTGTATGAAAGGCATTACGCTGGCCAACGAGTACCTTATTCAGACAAGTGATGATAAACTGAAAGATAGGGACCATGAAGGCGAAATGGAAACCGTACACGGATACCGTGCCGAGGCACGTTTTAACCGGGCACTATACTATTACTTGCTTTTGGATCTCTTTGGAAATCCGCCTTTTGCATTGGAAGAAAATATTGGCGGTGATCTTCCCCAGCAGATACAACGTGCAGCACTCTATGAATGGCTGGAAAAAGAATTGCTGGAGCTGGCCAACAGCCCCGATATGCCTGCCAAAGGTCAGGTACCTTACCCGCGTGCTACTAAAGGTTCTGTTTGGGCCGTACTGGCACGTATGTACCTGAATGCAGAAGTATATACGGGAACGGCACAATGGCAGAAAGCCAAAGACGCTGCGGCAACCGTTATTGATATGGGGTACACACTGCATCCCAATTATCAGGAATTGTTCATGCAGGACAATACTACCAACGAAGCTACACAGGAATTCATTTATGCTATTTCCTATGATAAAGACCACACCCAAAGCTGGGGCGGTACCACTCACTTGGTTTCTGCCACTCTCAGTTCCGATGCCAACAAGGCCATCGCAGAAAACCTGGGTGTGAGCGGACTGCTAAATCCTGAAACATGGAACGGCTATCACGTAGCCGATGATTACGTACAACGTTTTGAACTTTCCGGAGTGGAATGGGGAGCTACGGAAGGGTTTGGCTATGACCGCGAGAGAAGCGACAAACGTGCTTTTTTCTACAACATTGGTTCCACCAAAGAATTTGACAACACCACTACCGATACAGGGTGGAGGTGCTGGAAATTTACCGGGCTTTATTCAGACGGACATACTGTTTCAGATGCAGAACCCAATTACAAATTCTCTTCTATTGATTTCCCGGTATTCCGCCTGGCAGAAATGTATTTGATACATGCCGAGGCCGATGCACGCCTGAACGGAGGCACGGTAGCAGACCCTGCCTCTAAAGAATACATTAACTTGCTGAGAGAACGTGCCGGGGTAGCTTCAAAAACCCCGTCCTCACTCAGTCTGGAATGGCTGTTGGATGAGCGTGTGCGTGAATTGATGTGGGAAGGACACCGCAGAACGGACTTGATTCGTTACGGCTACTTTACTTCCATGCAATTCCCCTGGACCTTGAAAGGCGGAGTGATGAACGGAAAAGTGTCGTTGCCGGAGCATCGCAAGATCTATCCCATCATCCTGGACGATTTGAACGCCAACCCCAATTTGGTACAAAACCCGGGGTATTAAAGAAAGTTGAATCATTCCTTAATGAATACGATTATGAAGCATATAAAATACATAACGCTGTTTGTTACACTGGCAATG
>JAAZIA010000037.1 GCA_012510445.1 Bacteroidales bacterium | reverse complement strand
GAATGTATTCGATCAGATGGTAGCCCGTTACGGTATTGAAGAAAATAAAAGAAATGCAACGTATGAAGTGATGCAAGAAATAATCCTAGCCGGACTTTATCGTGGCGGTTTTTTCAATAAAGCAGCATTTTACGGTGGTACTTGTCTGCGTATCTTTCATGGTATGAAACGCTTTTCGGAAGATATGGATTTTTCGTTGATCACTCCTGATATTGATTTCAAATTGGAAAACTATTTTTCTTCTATCATCCATGAATTTCAAGCTGCAGGCAAAGAAGTGGTTCTTTCAAAGAAAGATAAAGAAAACACCGCAGTGTATGATTTAGAATTTAGGACAGAGAAAACAATCAAAATAAAGATTGAAGTGGATGTCAATCCTCCGATGAAATTCGATACCGAGCAGAAATTGTTACTGCTCCCTTATTCTTTTATGACACGTTGTTTTGTTCTTCCCGATTTATTCGCCGGCAAAACACACGCTCTTGTTTTCCGAAAATGGAAGCATCGAGTCAAAGGACGCGATTGGTACGATTTTGAATGGTACATCAGAAAGGGAATAAAGCTTAATTTTAATCACTTGCAGGAACGAATCAGGCAGTTTAATGGAATTGAAATGAATCGCAAACAATTTATAGATACATTAAAAGGACGGCTGGTCGATACAGATATAGAACTGGTTAAAAAAGATGTGTTGCCTTTTATTCAAAATCCCGAAGAGTTAGAGATTTGGTCAACTGACTATTTTTTACAGTTGGCGGATAGGATGGAATTTCAGAATTAATGCCTTGCAAATTGTTTGGCGATTTACTAAGTTTTGCACATCCTGATGAGCATTTTGTGAAATAATTGTTGAATATGTTGTGCATTTTCTATCTTTGTAAAAATTATAAAGACAATGAAAACACTGTATCATAAGTTTGAAACACTTTTACAAAGTACGACAACGGAATTTAAGCGTTATCTGTATGATAGAATTTCTTGGAATAGCAGGATGATTGGTATTATTGGTGCGCGTGGAGTTGGTAAGACAACAATGATTCTGCAATATATTAAGGAGAATTTAGATAGCAAAACAGCGTTATATGTTTCTGCAGATGATATGTATTTTAGTGAGAACAGACTTGTTGATATAGCAGATAGTTTTTATAAAAATGCCGGGAAATATTTATTTATTGACGAAATACATAAATACACAGACTGGTCTCGTGAACTAAAAAATATATATGATTCATTCCCTACATTACAAATTGTTTTTACCGGTTCTTCTGTACTTGATATCCTTAAAGGTTCTGCAGATTTAAGTCGTCGGGCCATAGTTTACAAGCTGGAAGGACTCTCGTTCCGTGAATATTTGAAATTATTTCATAATTATGATGCATCAACTTACTCTTTACAGCAAATCATAAATAATGAAATAAAGCTTGAGAGCATTCAACATCCACTGCCTTTATTTAATGACTATTTAAAACGAGGGTACTATCCTTTTGGAATAGAAAACGAAATACATGTACGTTTAGCTCAAATTATTGTTCAGACATTGGAATCAGATATTCCGCAGTATGCAAATTTAAATGTAGGAACAAGTAGAAAATTGAAACGATTACTTTCTGTCATTGCGGAAAGCGTGCCCTTTAAACCTAACTATTCTAAAATTGCTGAAATAATCAGAGTAAGCCGGAATTCCTTAGACGACTATTTCATGTACATGGAAAAAGCAGGACTTATTGGTCAGTTACGAAATGAAACAAGTGGTATTCGCGGGCTTGGGAAAGTTGATAAAGTATATTTAGATAATACAAATATCATTTTCAATCTGGTTGGAGATAAATCAAATATCGGGAATATGCGGGAGACCTTCTTTTTTAATCAAATGCGGGTAAATAATGAAGTGATTTCTTCAAGAAAAGCTGATTTTGTAATTGATGGTTATTCGTTTGAAGTGGGAGGCAAAAATAAACAACAAAACCAATTGGAAAAAGACGGCAAATCATTTGTTGTAAAAGACGATATAGAATATGGTTATCGCAATGTGATTCCACTTTGGGCTTTTGGATTGAATTATTAAGTGGAGTTTTTAATTTAGTAAATTTGTTATTATTAGTATTTCCCATGAATTACAAATTATTTTTCTTTTTTGTATTTCTTTTCCTGTCCTGCCGGCAGGAGGTATCAAAGGATACTCTGGGTACATCAACACATCGGTTTCAGTATGCGTGCAAATACAAACGGAACAGCCTTAAGAAGGGTTACCATAACGACCTGTTTTTTCTGGATTGGGGAAACAATACCTCCAGGTTTTACAGCCGGATAGAATACCTGAAGGACTCTACCAGGACAGCGATGTTGGCAGCAGGCGAAAAAATTGTTGTCATTCAGGAAGCGCTAAGTGTATATGGATACGGAAATAAATACGTTATTGTAAAAACTCCGGAGGAAATTGTGTTTAGTGACCGTCTGATAACCTCACGTTTTTATTACAAAGAACCTGCTCCCGATTTCCAATGGTCCCTGAAACAGGATACGTGCAGTATCCTGGGCTATCCGTGTCAAAAAGCGGTATGCCAATACGGAGGAAGGGTGTGGACTGCCTGGTTCACTACGCAGATACCCATAAGTGACGGTCCGTACAAATTTTCCGGATTGCCGGGACTCATTCTCAGGACCAGCGATGAAGATCAATTCTTTATTTTTGAGATCACCGGAGTGGAAAATTGCCAGGTTCCCTTGTTGCAGGCTTATGATCACAATTATAATAAGATAGACAAGGAGCATTACCTTCAGATAAGTTACCGTGTTTGGACAGAAAATTTTGATCCCTCGGGTAATGTCAAATCATTTAGTGTAAGAGATGTGCAGGGAAGAGATGTTACCAATGTTACCATACCGTATATACACATTGAATTGTTTTAGTTATCGTGGTAACGGTTACGGTGGTAACTAAAACAGTTAAATGTTAATTTATCGAATTTTATGTTAGTGCATTAGCACCTTTATTTATCAATTCCTTCACAACCTTGAACATCATTGCGGAAAAATCTTCTTTGAATTGTTTATTGTCAGAATACAATTTGTAAAGATCAAAGTTAGTTGTGATATGCTTCAGTAATTCTTGACCTACTATCTTATCGCTTGTGATTTTTGCGTTTTGTTCATCCGAATATTTTAGAGAAGTGATTAACTCCTGATTTTTAGCAACATCATTGGCAATACTTTCTGCCAGTTGCCGAACCTTGTCTGCATCTTCAAAGTGTGTTCCGTAGCGATCGTTGAAAGTTTTCAGAATGTTGGAAAGTTTGTCCATTTCTGGTTCTAATGTACCTCCTCTCATTTCAGTTGGAATGGGCTTTAACTCATTACTTTGCTCCATTATGATAGAAGTAGTTCCTTCCAGTTGCAAGCGATAACTGTCCATATCAATACTATCCAGAATGCCCTTGGCCAGGTCATTGGTATTGTTACTACCTAATTTGGTTTGCAAGTGATTCAAAAAAATATAAAGTCGTTCTAAGTATGGGTTCTCATATGGAACAATTTGAGACAGAAAAATATATAACCGAACATAGGCTTTTACTTTGACTCTGAAATCGACTTGTTGATCCTCTGGTAAGTTGTTGCGGAATGTTTCTACACTGCGATCCAAGATAGCATGTAATTGGTCAACAGACACGTTTGCTAATAATTTTTCCGAAAATTCAAAAATCTGTTCACGGCTATATACCTGAAAATTGTCTAATGCATCTTGCAAGTCAAATAATTTATTTGGGTCAGTTGCCTCTTTTAAAACCGTGCTTTCAAAATAAGGGTTAAATGCATTTTCAATATCTTCTGTTGTGTTGGCAAAGTCTAAAACAAACGTGTCTTTTTTTAACGGATGACTTCTATTCAATCTTGAAAGCGATTGGACAGCATTTACACCACCCATTTTTTTATCCACGTACATAGTATGCAGAAGTGGCTGGTCAAAACCTGTTTGGTACTTATTTGCTACTATTAAAAAACGATTTTCGTTCTTCTCAAATTCTCTTGGAATACTTGCACTTGAAAAACCATTTAAGCTTGCTTCTGTTTGTTTGTCAACTTCACCTGAAAAGGCAACAATGGCTTTGTAGGGGCTATTAATTTTCTCTAAATAGTTATCAAATGTTTTTTTATACTTCACGGCATTGGCCCTTGAACTTGTAATTACCATTGCCTTTGCCAATCCACCAATTTTTCGTTTTCTAATTACTTCATCAATAAAGTGATCTGCAATCAGAACCGTTTTTTTCTTAATGGCATGTTCATGGCCTTCTACAAAGCGTTTTAACTTTTTCTGAGCTTTCAACTTATCATATATGGGGTCTTCCTCTATTTTTTTTAATAGGGCATAATAGCTTTTATAGGTGGTATAGTTTTCCAAGACATCCATAATAAACCTTTCTTCAATGGCTTGTTTCATTGAGTACAGATGAAACGCCCTGAATTTAGTTTTACCTTCTTCGTGATATGGAACGCCAAATAATTCCAAGGTTTTGTTTTTCGGTGTTGCTGTAAATGCAAAATAACTGGCATTAGGCAAAAGTTTTCTTGATTTTACCAATACACGAATTAAGTCTTCACTTGTTATTGTTTCTTCTGCATCTTCCACATCTACCATACTAGAGATGTTATCCATCTCTTCTTTAACTTCTGCTTGTGTGTCTTCATCAAGATCGAGTTTTGAAAGTGTTTCGTTTAACTTTCTTGCCATTTGTCCGCTTAGGCTACTGTGTGCTTCGTCAATAATTATGGCAAAGTTGTTCCCGGGCAGCTCTCCAATTTCCTCTACAATGTGGGGAAACTTCTGAATAGTAGTTATGATAATCTTTTTTCCTTCTTCCAAAGCTTGCTTCAACTGCTTACTGCCTTTTGTGATAGCTTTTACCACACCTGCAACTTGCTGAAACTGCTTAATATTATTACGTATTTGTGCATCTAATGCCTTACGGTCAGTTACAACAATAATCGAGTCAAAAATATTGTTTTGACCTGATTTATCATGTAAGCCCACCAGCTGATGTGCCAGCCAGGAAATAGAATAGGACTTACCCGAACCTGCAGAATGTTGAATCAAGTATTTTTGGCCGGTACCTTTGGTTTGTGCGTCTTTCAAAAGCATACGAACCGTGACCAATTGATGATAACGTGGGAAAATTAATTTCCTTTCTCTTCGAACTCTTATTTTTCCTTTCTCATTCAGGAATTCTTTTTCTTCTGTAACGAGTTGACAAAAATTTTGAACCAAATTGGTCAGGCTGCTTTTGGTTAAAACCTCTTTCCACAAATAATCTGTTTTAATACCCTCCTTGGGCGGATTACCCGCACCGTTGTTGTAGCCTTTGTTGAATGGGAGAAAATAGGAACTATTCCCTTTCAGATGTGTACACATCCAAACTTCGTTGGTGTCAACAGCAAAATTCACAATCAATCTTCCCAATCGAAATAATTGTTCATTGGGATCTCGATCTTTTTTGTATTGTTTAATGGCGTGTTGCACATTTTGCTTGGTCAGTTCGTTTTTTAACTCAAAAGTAATTACGGGAATACCATTAATAAACAATACCAGGTCCAACGACTTTTTGTTGTTAGGGGAATAATAGACTTGACGTATTACCGAAAAAAGGTTGGCATCATAACGGATTCTTGCATCAACGTTGTATGAAGAAACAGGACGGTCGTAAAACAAACTCAGTTTGGTATCGGTAAAGCCATCTGTAATTCCCTTTCGTAAAACTTCAATTACACCTTTGGACTGAATTTGGTCATTCAAACGTTTGATGATTTTCTGCTGATACAGGTCTTTATGAAAGGCTTTTAGTTTGGAAACTGCTTTGTGTTGTGTTGCTTCCAGAAAACGAAATAATAATTCCTTGTCCAAACAGGCCACATTGTCGTAAACTGTATTCTTACGAATCAAATAACTCTCATTATTACTCAAAAAACTGACAATATGATCTTCTAATCCTTTTTCTGTGGTATTGGTAGTCATTTTCTTTTTGAAATATAAATCCTTGATTATTTGTCTAAATTAATTTTTTCTAATTGCTGTAAATCAGCAGTTTAAATCAGATTTCATCTAAACCTTATCTAAATCTCGTCTAAATCTCGTCTAAACTTTTGGTAGGGTCCAAGTTCTATTTTTTTCGATTACTATCTTGCCTTCTCTTCTCATTTTTTGCAAAATATTTTTGATTTTATGCTGTTTCTGATCTGTTCTCAAAACATCGGGTAATTTCTCTAATAACACATTTTCAAATTGCTTTCGCTTTCCTCTTCCAAATTTTCGCAGATAATCCAGAATGATTTTCTGGCAGTAATCATCATCGATACCTCGTTGTTTGATGTAATCAGCTTTTTCACCCGTTGCACCAGCCACTGTAGCAGATATGTGAAAATTGGGTTTCCTACCCTCTATCAACTTTTTCATTCTTAGGATTTTAATTTCAGAATCATTAATTGTCTTACCTTTTGACACTTTATCTAAAGCAATTATATCTGTAAGACTTAGGGAGGGCATAGACGCTACTTTTCGTGCATAATTCATATCTACAACTTTGCCTATAATAGTTACCTTTACTTTTCTCTCTTCAAATTCGTATTCCGGCAAAGGGAAAAACTTTTTGTGCTGAATATCGAACATTCGTTTTATACCACTGCCAATAGCGTCAATCATATTTAGGTTGATCATTGCTTCCACCAAAAATGGGTTTCTATAGGTGGATTCCGGAGCATCAGCAATTACAACTTCTTCTATACTTGAAGGTATAAACGAACCAGAGTTGATAAAAATAAGTTTGCCATCTTCATGTTCCACGAGATTGATTTTGCCATTTAAAGTATAGTCCTGATGGGCAATGCAATTGTTTAAGGCTTCTCTGATTATATAAGGATCATATTGGTCAACCTCCTCAGGGAAAAGGGTACCATCAGCAATATAACGGTACTTTAAATTCCTTATTTTCTTGTATACTTCATCAGTATTCAGCAATAGTGGACAAGCAAAATGTTGATAATCCTTTTCCATATTATCTTTATCCCGCAGTATCCAAGATATTTTAGCAGTAGCCGGATTGATGAAATGTTCAGATTCGGGTTTCCCTAACAACAGTATAGCCGTACGGGTTACTTCTCCCTTGACACAAATTTTTGCTTTATTCAAAAAAGTAATATTATCCCAAGTATCTATTTCTGTGGCTAAATGTTTGTTTTTCTTTTTGTATGATTTCCGAGCTTTGGCAATCGCTTTATCCGATAAATCTGCAATGGTTGCTTCCTTTATCACACCAATGCTCCAGTCTTCACCACGAACTTGTTCACGAATACGTTCGATTTCTTCCAAATTTAGCGCATTCAATTCTTCACCATCACGTCCATAGTAATGTCCCTTCCAGGCAATAGGAATACCTTTAGGTGCAGCGGGAATTTCAAACATAACCACACGACCTTCTGGCAGGTTGACCTCATAAATTTCAATAAAACTCAAACGGGCGGTGGTATGGTTGGCGACCTCTCCTTTGAGGCAATCTAAAATATCGCGATTAATGCGATAATGTGACCCAACAACACTTTTATCTATATCCTTTATTCCAAATACCAACCAGGCAGATCTTTGGCCTTTCAAGTTGGCTTCATTGCATAAAGCAGAAAAGTATTTTCCAAGTTTATCGAAGTCGTATTGATTTTTCGCCTCTTTAAATTCTACTACCTCGTTTTCCCTGCGCAGAGAAAGAAGCTGCTGCAAAATTTGTTTTATTTCGGTTGTACTTCTCATGCTGTTTCTTCAATTTAGTATTTAGCGAATTCTTTAGTTGCTACAGAGATTTCTTCTTCGGCCTCATATTTCTCCTGTTTAAAATCTTTTGGTAATACAAAATCTCTTACATCTATCTTCCCTGTCACTGCTTCTGAAATCAGAGCAGTTTTATATTCCTTTACCAAAGCCAATTCCTTTTCTATTTTGGAAATGGTCGTATCAATTTTTATGGTTTCTTGCTCGATATGGGAAATGATTTGCTGTTGTTCAGATAAAGGTGGAAATGAAAAGATTATACTCTTAGTTTTTGATTGATTTAGAATTGGTAAGGTTGTAAAATCAGCTAAAAAATCAATTTGATGCTTTTGCGATTTTAAGTAATAAAAAGCAAATAATGGATTTATTGATTCATTAAATACAATAGCATTTATCTGTTGATTACAAGAAGATTCAATGAAAGAAATACCAACCTTGCCAATTGTTCCCCCGATACAAATTAGATAAACTGAATTTTTAGGGAAGATAGATATTCGACTATCTTCTATTGCTTTATGGTTAATCTTTCTGTTTGATTCCGATATTATGCCACCATTCTTTATATCACCTGGAGTATACCAATTAATATTACCTTCTAGAAAATAGTCTATTAAAGATGATTCTATCTTTGGAGTTTTACCAGTTTTAACTTCTGCCAAATGCTTTAATTCTTTCACCTCCCAATGTTCTGGTATTTTTCCGAGCCACTTAATACCGCTTTCTTTCATTTTGGTATTGGAATTCAGACCTTTGGTAACCGCTTGGTTGATAATGGCAATTTTTTGCTCTTGAAGCAATTGGATCAACTGTTTCTTTTTACGGATAAAACGGTTGATTTTTGAGAGCTTGTAGTCTAAGAAATTAGCGATGGTGATTTGTTCTTGTGGTGGAGGTGAGGGTATGTACATTTTCTTCATTTCAGCATATCTTGTTGTCCACAAATCCGCTACAATTCCTCTTCCAAATCGATAAAACTCTTCCTTGAAGCTATAGCATTTTAAAGTATATTCTGAAAATCTTGAACATATAGTATTCGGTTCAAGAACAATATTTATTAATGACACAGAACCATCTTCTTTTGCAATACCACTACTACCCTTTCTATCTGAACGACTATTAATTACAAAATCACCTTTAGATACTTTTTTCCTGTTGTCGCCATGTATTGTTTTTGCGGTATTTTCCAGTTGTGGTACAATCCCATGTTTAGTGACTGAGAGCGGTTTATAATCTTTATCGCTAACGCGTTCCTTTCGTTCAATAAAACAATTGTTAATAGTTTTAATTTCCCATTGCTCCGGGATTTCTCTAAGCCACGGTATCTCGCTCTTTTTATATTTTTGGTAGGGTTTATAATTTCCCATTATTCAATTATTTCTTTTAAAAGTCCTTCTGTTTCTTGCTCCAGTGCATAAATATCCGCCGCAATGTCTGTTAATGAGCGCAGTGGTTTGTACTGATAGAAATATTTATTGAAAGCTATTTCATAGCCTACTTTTATTCTGTTTTTATCGTACCAGGCATCGGGGGCAAAGGGTAGTACTTCTCTTTTGAAATATTCGGCAATATTTTCTTTCATCGGCACATTTTCAATATCTTTCAGGCCGTTGTCGCTCTTGGGCTTGCCTTTGCTGTCGGTAACAGTATTGCCGTTTTCATCTTTTTCGGGTAGGTGTACGGTAATTTGATAAAAACCAAAATCTTCGTTGTCAAAGATCTTACTGTATTGGTTCTCTTCAAATGCAAAGTAGAGTTGTTGTATTTTGATAATATGTTTGGGCGCCAATTCTACTCGCTTATCCCCAAGGCTTTTACGCATTTTACGGTAAAACTCTTCGGATGATGCATTGATCAGCTGTACTTTGCCTTTCCTGCGTTCTTCTTTGACGTTGGTCAACAACCAAATGTAGGTGGTGATGCCTGTGTTGTAAAACATATCGTTGGGCAATTGGATGATGCACTCTAATAAATCGTTTTCTAGGATATATTGACGGATGCCACTCTCACTGCTGCCTGCATTGCCGGTAAACAGAGCGGATCCGTTATGAACGGATGCAATACGACTGCCTCCATCTTTAGGGTCTTTCATTTTGGAAAGCATATGGAGCATAAACATTAATTGTCCGTCGTTGCTTCGCGAAGTCAAAGAGGTTGCTACTAATTCACCTTTGAAATTTTTAATCTTCAAATTGAAGCGTTTGTCCACAATGCTTACTTTGTTGCCTGTTCCTATATTCAGCTTGTTGATATCCTCTTTCCAGCTGGTACCGTATGGCGGATTGGTAAGCATAAAATTGAATTTCAAATTAGGGTCAAAACCATATTCGCTTAGAGTTGACCCAAATTTGATTTTGTCTGGGTCTTCGTTTTTCAGCAGCATATCGGATTTGCAGGTGGCGTACATTTCACCTGTGTTTTCTTGGCCGTATAAATGGAAAGTTGCGGTAGATTTTATTTCCCCTTCGGGGTCAGTAGCAAACAGTTTAGATTGTGTAAGCATAGCTCCCGAACCCGCACAAGGGTCATACACCAAAAAGGTACCTTTTTGAATTTTGTTCTTTACAGACAAATATACCAAATGGGTCATCAACTCAATGATTTCTCTTGGTGTAAAGTGTCGTCCTGCGGCCGCATTGGTTTTTTCGTTGAACCTGCGAAGTAGGTCTTCGAACATATAGCCCATGGCCATTGGCGATATTTTATCGGGACTAAGTTCAACTTTAGGGTTACAGAATTTTTCAATTAATGAAAAAGTTATTCCTGTTTCTTCAAAGCGTTCCAATTGGTTGCGGAATTTGAATTTAGAGATAATGTCTTGCACATTTTCTGAAAATCCGTTTAAATAGTTTAAAAAATTTTGATTAATATTCTTTGGATCTGCTAGTAGCCTCTTCATAGTATATTGCGAAATGTTGTAAAAGGCCAACCCTGAACCGTGCTGTTCACTGGTTAAAAGCCCCGCAAGGTTATCCAACTTGCCCTTAAATTTATTGTATGTTTTTAGCACCTTATCTTTTGTGGGTTCTAAAGCCAAATCCAATCTTCTTAATACCGTCATTGGCAGTATTACGTCTTGATACTGATTTTCCAGGTATTTATTTATCAAAATGTCGTCTGCTACTGCCCAAATAAAATTGATAATTGGTTGAAGATTCTGTGTTTTTAAACTCATGTTATTTAAAAGCTTATTTGTTAATTTGATTGTAATTGTTTCTGAAGCAGGTATCTGTAAAGATACGATTAATCTCAAAAAAACACGAGATTCACGTTAGGATATAATTTTGTACTACCTTTGTATATATGAAAGAGATACTTAAGAAATTGGTAATTGCTACACTCACATTATTTGCAGCGTTATTGTTGACATCTTTGGTTACCAAAACAAATTTCTTTGTACAAAACACAAGAGAGATTATCATTTACTACCTGGCTTACATAGTCATCTATTTTTGTGTGTTGTTATTGAGTAAGAAAATAAATAAAAGCCCTCAGAGCAAAGATTCATAGCCGGGCATTTTTCTTAACTTTGTCTTATGCGAAAAGTCTATTCACTGATTTTTGGGCTGGGTGTTTTTCTTTTTTTCTGGTTAGTGCTTCCGTACCATTTGCGGTTTCACGAACAGTTCCAGTTTTTCAGGTTTGGGATGGACTATTTTGTGGACTCGGCTCTACATCCGGAAGGTTTTTCCTTTTACCTGAGCGGATTTTTCGTCCAATTTTTTCGATACCCATGGGCCGGAGCCCTCATTTTAGCCTTGTTGCTGGTACTTATGCAACGGCTGGTAGCCGCAATCGCATACAGGGCGCAAAGTGGTGCACCTGGCAGGGAATTCGCTAATGCACCCGATAGGAAGTCCGCCAATGCATCCGGCAACCCTCTCTGGTATCCGCTAACTTACTTGCCTTCTGCTTTTGTTTGGCTGCTTTTGTGCCATGAAAATTACATGCTTTCCGCTGTGGTAGCCCTGTTACTGGCACTGGGGGCAATATATTTGTACCAACGCGCCGGCAACGGAAAATCACGGATTGCCCTATTTTACATCCTGCAACTGGTATTGTTTTTTTTGGCGGGTGGGGTGGTGGTTGTTTTTACATCCTGCTTCCTGTACTTGGAAGTGTTCCGTTTAGGGAATACAGGTCGAAACATAGATACCCGCTGTTGGATGGTATACGCTGTTCGGGTGCTTCCGGCAGTAGCGCTTGTTTTCCTGTATCCGATGGCCGCCAGAATTTTTTGGCAGTATCCCTACGCCAAACTGTTGGGAGGGATCCACTTCTATAGATACTACTACTTTTCATACCCCGTTCAGTACCTGGCCTGGGTTTTGGCAGCTGCCGTTCCCTTGGTGTGCCGGTTGATTCCCGCTCAAGCCTCGGCTCGTATCCATCGGGTTATTTCTCCGGTGCTGTGGGTGCTGGTTGCCACAGCCACTGCAGCGGGTCTGTATCACGTTGCCGACAAGGACAAAGAGTTGCTTTTTGCATACGATACGCTGGTGTATGAGGAGCGATGGGAGGAGGTGTTGCAGCTGGCGCAAAAAGAGTCCCCGGGCTCTTCCTTGGAAAGGGTTGCGGTGAACCTGGCTTTGTGGAAGACCGGTCGTTTGCCAACGGAACTGTTCCATTACTCACAAGAAGGAACCGAAGGGCTGTTGCTGACTTTTCGCCGGGATTTCTTTACTCCTTTGATCATGTCCCACGTGTACCTCCATCTGGGCATGGTCAATTCTGCGCAACGGAATGCTTTTGATGCCATGGAGGCTATCCCCGATTTTCAAAAGAGTGCCCGGGCTTACCGGCAACTTGCCCGCACAAACATCATTAACGGCCATTACCGGGTAGCCGGCAGTTATTTGGAACAGCTTTCTAAAACCCTCTTTTACCGAAAGTGGGCACAGGAGGCTATGCAAATCATTGAAGATGAAAGGCGTGTTGAAGAACACCCTGAGTGGGGCAGGATACGAGGCCTGCGTTATAAGGAAGAAATGTTATTTAGCCCGGAAGGATTGAATGCCATGCTTCATATCTTGTACGACCAAAACAACGATAACCGCATGGCCTATGATTATATGCTGGCCTACACGTTGCTGGCCAAAGATTTGAGAAGTTTTGCCCGTTACGTATCTCTGGAATATCCCGTGGGAAATCACAAACCTTTGCCCGTGCCCTACCAGGAAGCCCTTGTATTGTACTGGGTGCAGGATCATCCCGGTCCCGAGGGTATCCCCTGGGAAATTTCTGAAGACGTATTGCAGAGGCTGGATCAATTTACGGCCATGTACAGCCGGTTTGCAGGAGGTCGACCGGAAAGAGAGTTGAAAAAAGACTTTGGAAACACCTATTGGTATTATGTATTCTTCACTAAGATATAATTTGGCGATTGGTATTTTGTTGCTGTTTATTTCCTGTAGCAGACCGCAAATCCATGTGGTACAGTCAGAAAGGCAACCGGAAATTTTCCCCGATTACAAAGGAGTGACGGTTCCGGTTAACATAGCTCCGTTGCATTTCACCATGGAAGGGAGTGAGTATAAAAACCTGGAAGCAAGGATAGAAGGGCAGGATGGAACCGTTTTGAACGTACGTGGAAGACGCACTTTGCGTTTCCCCGGCCGTCGCTGGGCACGTATGTTGGAAAAAAACGCAGGAGACAGCTTGGTGGTTACGGTCAAAGCCCGCCACAACGGTACTTGGTACGGTTTTGAACCTTTTTCAATCTATGTGAACCCCCATCCCATTGACCACGCGCTGGTGTACCGTCATATTGCCCCCGGCTATGAAGTGTACAGCAAGATTGGCATTTACCAACGGGAGCTGTCCTCGTTCCGCACCAAAGCTATTTATGAAAATACGCTCCTTCCGCAAACTTGCGTGAACTGCCACTCTTTCAAAGACAAAGATCCGGAGTACATGAGTTTGCATGTCCGAGGCGAGGCAGGAGGTACCGTACTGCAAAAAGGAAGGGAGTTCCACTACCTAGACAGCCGGACAGAAGCTACCGCCTCGGCTTTTTCCTATCCGGCCTGGCATCCGGAAGGGCGGTTTATTGCGTATTCGCTCAACAAGACGTTTCAATCGTTTCATGTAACGGAAAAAGACCGGGTAGAGGTATATGACCTGGTCTCTGACATTGTTATTTACGATACGCAAGATAATTGTATTCTGGTGGGAGATCACTTGACTACCAACGGTTTTGAAACCTTCCCCAAATTTTCGGCCGATGGTCGCTCCCTGTATTTTTGCCTGGCAGAGGAAAAGGACTTGCCGGTTGAGTACAAAGACTTGAGGTACAACTTGTGCAGGGTGGATTTTGATCCGCAGACGGGAGAAACAGGCAAAGAAATCCATACGGTCATTGATGCTGTTTCTTTGGGGAAAAGCATTTCCCAGCCTGCTCCGTCCCCGGACGGAAGGTTCCTTCTCTTTACCTTGCTGGACTACGGAACGTTCCCTATTAACCACCGTGCCTCGGAACTGGCTCTGTTGGACTTGAAAGAAGGTACGTGGCATCTGGTGGAACCCTGGAACAGTCCTGATACAGAGAGTTACCCTGTATGGAGCAGCAACTCCCGATGGGTTGTTTTTTCCAGCCGCCGCCGCGATGGATTGCTGGTACTGCCGTACATAGGATATATGGATGAAGAGGGGAAAGTGGGAAAACCTTTTCTTTTGCCACAGAAGGACCCAATACGTTTTTACGGTACCCTTACCCGTTCGTTTAATTGTCCGGAATTGGTTACGGCTCCGGTAAAATTAAAGCTGAGGGAACTGGAACGCAAGGCCCGCCGCAAGGAAAGGGAGCATGTGACCGTACGGGAGTATTGAATAATGGGTTCTTTTTTGTAATTTTACCGCCCATTGACGTAATGAGTTGTTAGCTCAGCTGGTTCAGAGCACTACCTTGACAGGGTAGGGGTCACTGGTTCGAATCCAGTACAACTCACCAATTCTTATCTATGATCCGCTTTGCCACTATTGGTTCTAATGTGATTGTAGATGCCTTCCTTAGAGGAGCGGCGCACGATCCACGTTTTGCATTACAGGCTGTGTATTCACGTACGCAGGAAAGGGCAGACTTGTTTGCCGCCAAGTACGGTATAACAAAGACATATACCTCCCTTCAGGCACTGGCTGCCGATCCACAAATAGATGCCATTTATATTGCCTCGCCTAATTGTTTTCATGCTCCGCAGGCCATCCTTATGATGGAACACGGAAAGCATGTGTTATGCGAAAAGCCGCTGGCTCCTTCACTCAAAGAAGGACAAGCCATGGTCTGTGCGGCACAAAAACACGGGATGGTTCTGATGGAAGCTATGAAAACTACGCTGTTGCCCAATTTTGCACGCGTACGGGAAGCACTCCCGCGCTTGGGAACCATTCGAAGGTATTTTGCTCAGTTTTGCCAGTATTCGTCTCGGTATGACCGCTTTAGAAACGGAATTATTGAAAACGCCTTCCGTGCCGGCATGGGGAACGGGGCATTGCGCGATTTGGGCGTGTACGGTCTGGCACCGCTGGTACACCTTTTTGGTATGCCGCAACAGTTGTATGCCAGCGGAACCCTTCTGTCCACCGGGGTTGACGGGCAAGGCTCGGTGCTGATGACCTATCCCGGGATGGAGGCGGTGGTTATGTTCTCCAAGATTTCCGACTCGTGCCTGCCTTCCGAGATTCAGGGGGAAGAAGGACGCATTGTAATTCAGCAACTTTCCAATATGGAGCGTCCGGTACTGGAACTCCGGGATGGATCTGTGACGGACCTTTCGGTGCCCACCCTGGAGGACAATCTATATTACGAACTTAAAGAATTCCTTGACGTCATTGAATCGGGCGCCGGAGAATCGGCAGTCAATACACACCAAAGAAGCCTGGACGTGCTGGAACTGGTGGAAAAAGCCGAGGCAGCCGCTTGTTCCGGCCGCTGATGCTGCGGCCCGGAAAAATTAGTGCGTCGCACTCAAGTGCAATGGCGCGTTAGATTCAATCTAGCGCGCCAACACTTTCTGAGGAAATCGCAACTGTCAGATTAAGAGGCAAATATTGCAATGGCGAAAAAACTTGGCGCACTAGATTGAATCTAAAATACCAAAAATGCGCCAAAATGCATGCATTGGCACTGCAAAAGGGAGCTGGCACCAGAACCTCGAGCACAACGCACTCAAATGCTTTCCAGAAATTCTTTGGCTGCGGTGTATTCTTGATCGGGAACTCGGACAGAGATGTATTTTTTTCCTTGTGTGGTTTGGAAGGGTAGGATGGAGTTCATGCTGTTGTCAAAAACGACGGGATGGAATCCTTCGTTTTCCAAATTTCCTTTTATGATGTTGGCCTGAAAAAGAGTATGGCATTCGGCTACTGTTTTCATATGAGCAAGGATTGGTTTTCACCCGAAAGATACGTAAAAACTTCTTAACTTAGCCGCTGTAAAATGTAAGCTATGAGTGAAGTTTTTTTTACCAACTTGCGGTCGCGTCCGGGAAGGAGCCTGCCAGACAAAATGGAGTTGCTGGTGAAAGCAGCCGGGATAGAAAAATTGCCTTGCCGAGATAAGTTCACGGCAATTAAAATCCATTTTGGAGAAATGGGCAACATGGCTTTCCTGCGCCACAACTATGCTGCCCGCATGGCAGAGGTGCTCAAACAGCTGGGGTCTCGGCCTTTTTTAACAGATACCAACACGTTGTACAGCGGGTCGCGTTCCAATGCGGTGGACCATTTGCGCACAGCATTTCTTAACGGGTACAATCCCATTAGCGTTCCGGGTGCTCCGGTTATCATCGGTGATGGATTGAAAGGCACGGACGAAGAGGTCATTCCTCTGCCGGAAGGGGAGTATTGCAAAGAGGCACGGATTGCCTCGGGCATTGCCAGTGCCGATGTATTGGTAAGTATGACGCATTTCAAAGGCCATGAGCAGGCCGGCTTTGGAGGGGCCTTGAAAAACATTGGCATGGGATGCGCCAGCGTGGGGGGTAAGTTGCACTTGCATTCAGATTCACAGCCTATTATTGAACGTTCCAACTGCATTGGATGCCGCGTATGTGTGAGCCATTGCCGCCACAAAGCCGTTACCCTGGACGCAGAAAAGAAAGCTGTGATTGATTACGAAATTTGTGTGGGGTGCGGTCAATGCGTTGCTGTATGCCAGTACGATGCGGCTCGTCCCGGTACGTATTCCACAACGCAGGGCCTGACTGCAAAAATTGCAGAATACGCACTCGCTGTTTTGAAAGACAAACCGCATTTTCATGTAGCTTTTATTATGGATGTGTCTCCGCATTGCGATTGCTGGGGTACGAACGATATACCTATTATACCCGATGTAGGTATACTGGCTTCTTTTGATCCGCTGGCGCTGGACCAGGCATGCTTTGATATGGTGCGGAGTGCTCCTGCCGTCCCCGGAAGCATGGCAGATCCGCGCGGGGAAAAATCGCTGGAAGGAAAAGATAAATTTACTTGTGTTCATCCGCATACCGATGGGGAATTTGGCCTGGCCCATGCGGAGAAAATGAAAATAGGCTCCCGCATCTATACATTAACCGAAGTATGACCAGCCGAAGTTTGACCAGCAGCCGACACATGATCGAGAGATCCTTTTTTCTGGCCCTTGTAGTTTGTTTTTCCCTAACGACTTTGACCGCACAGCATAAAAATCCTGTGTACGTTCCGGAGAATCCCATATACGTTCCGTTTGGAGCCGTACACGTTACGGAGCATAAAAATTCTAACGCGCTGGGACACCATTACGCGCTGGAACATCGTTTTTATCATGCACTTTCTGCCTGTGAATACGGTACGTTGTTGTTGGTCCCAAATCCGGGGGGAAGGCACGGAATGGCAACAACGGCAACAAAGACGGTTGCAACAAAGACAGCGGCAACGCCTCGGGGCGCCATGCACCGGATTTCTTTTCCTTCCCAATGGGGGGAGTCGGCAAGAACAGGCGAAGTTCAACTGGACCTTTCCGAAGGGGCGGCCGGACGGTACGGTGACCTTTTATGGTCGCATGTTAGGATAGAAGACGACTATACCGTTACGGGGGCTATTTTGTCAGAGGGTAGCCAAACCCTTGGGCATACGTATTTTGCTGTAAGGTTTTCCCGGCCGATAAAACACTATAAGGCTACGGGCAGTGCAGAAAGCCCGGCATATCCTTTTATGAGCGGACGGGAGCTTTCTGTGGTTTTTACTTTTGATTTGGTTAAAGGAGCGCAATCTTTTGCAGATGACGGTGTATTGGAAGTACGCACGGCTTTTTCTGCCGTTGATGCTCACGGGGCTTTGCAGAACCTGGAAACCGAGCAGGAGAGCAAGACTTTTGAAACATTGATTTGGGAAATGGAGCAGTTATGGGAAAAAGAACTAGCAGTAGTACGGATTGAAGATCGTCAGGCAACGGGTCCGGCAGCAGCCCATAAAAATCTTTTTTACCAATCTTTGGCTCGTAGCATGGCGTGGCCCATAATTGCGCAGGATGTGGACAAACGCTACAGAGGGAGCGACAACAATATACATACAGCTGTGTACCACGTACATTACACCGGGTTGTATCCGGCAAGTACTGCTGCATATCCTCTGATGATATGGCTTAAACCTGAACAAAGCCGCCGCTTTGTGGCTTCTGCTCTTACGGCACACCAGCAAAGTGTGCCCAATCTTCTACCGGGAGATGCATTCAGGCAAGAGGCTGTGCTGTTGCTGGCAGATGCCCGGGCTAAAGATATCTTGCCGTCCTCTCTGTTGCCGTTGCTTACAGAGGCCATAACTACTACAGTACGGACGCCTTTCCTTTCTCTTGTGCAAGAAGCCAGAAAAATTGGCTTTGTTCCGGCAGAGACCTCCTCCCGGTCTGTGGCTCTTACGCGGGAGTTCTCCTATGTAAATTGGTGTTTAATCATGTTGGCCTCGGGCATGGGAGAGATAAACACAGTGAATGAGATCAGGCCTTTTGTTACGGCTTACCAGTGGTTACTGGATGCAGAAAAAGGCATGGTTCAGCCCAGGAACCGTGATTTATCTTTGTATTTTGCGGAAGACTCCCTCAACAACAGAGACGAATTGCTGTATATACCACACAATATGACCGATGCTGTGGATAGGGCGCAGGGTCGCAGAGCGTATGAACGTAGGCTGGATGCAACTGACTGCTTTCCGGAACTTCCGTATTTGTATGTATGGACGGCTTCTCCCTGGAAAGGGCAAGAACTGTTGAAAGAACTGACAGACGCTTGCGTAACGGCAAGCAGACCGAGAGAGGCAGACGGCAGTCTGATAACAACAGTCGGCAGCCTGGCAGCAACAGACGTCAGCCAAACAGCGACGACCGGCGGTACATGGGCAGAGCAAATAGCCGGCAGCCAAACAGCGACGACCGGCGGTGCATGGGCAGAGCAAATAGCCGGCAGTCCAATGGCAGAGCCTGTTGCGGATGTTGCAGATGCTGTGGGTGGTGAAGGTGTTGCAGGTGGTGAGGTGCCGGCAGCGTGGTTTGTTTTTTCTTCTATGGGGTTGTACCCCCTATGTCCGGGAACGGATCAATATGTGCTGGGTATACCGAGTTTTAAAAAAGTGGTTGTTTCCTTGGAAGACGGGAAGGAATTGGTTATTGAAGCACCCCTGCTTAGCGTACGAAATAGGTACGTAAGGAGTGTAATGTGGAACGGGAAACCGTATGATAAAGCGTATATTACGCATAGGGAGCTTATGCAGGGAGGTATATTGAGCTTTACTATGGGATCTTCTCCTGCCCGCGGAAGGACTTTTCGGGGGGAAAGACTACCTTACTCCTATCTAAAAAAGTAGTATATTTGTGGTTTCCAAAACACATAGTATGCCATCCAAAGACACATTGATAGTCAACCTTTTTGGAGGCCCGGCATCGGGTAAGACTACTTGTGCATGGGAAATTGCCAGCAAATTAAAAAAACAGCACATCATTACAGAATATGTATCTGAGTATGCCAAGGAATTAGTATGGGATCAGAAACTTACTATTCTGGACGGCAGTGAGCCTAACCAACGCCATATTTTTGAGGTGCAAACGCACCGGGTCAAAAGGTTAATAGGGAAAGTAGATGTGGTAGTAACAGATGCTACGCTGTTAAACAGCCTTGTTTTTGGTGTTAATATTTCCCCGGCGTTTCACAAAGAAATCGTAGAGAATTTTCTAAGTTTCAACAATTTTAATCTGTTTATTCAGAGGACCTCTTATTTTGAACAGGAAGGAAGAATCCATAATTTGAAACAATCTTTAGAATTGGACGAAAAAATCATAGATATACTGGTGGGAAATAAGATTCCGTTTGAAACATACAGTCACAGGACCCTGGACTTGGTCATCATGAAAATCAGTTTACTAGTAAAAAAATAAAAACATGGCGTTAAAATACAACGGTCCCTTACAAATGCAGATTAATGACATTGCTCAGGTAGCGGAATATATGTGGGAAAAAGGATGGGCAGAGAGAAATGCGGGAAACATAAGCGTTAACATTACGGAACTTGTTGGAAAAGAAAATAGGAACCTGCCTGTAATCTCAAAAACACCTTTACAGCACGTAGTTCCTGAACTTGACAATCAGTATTATTACGTTACAGCGGCAGGCTCACGTATGAGAGATATTGCTCGCAACCCCATGGATCAGGGTATTGTAGTTAGGGTAACAGAGGAGGGAAGTTCTATTGAAACGCTGGCAGATAAAGACCTGCCGCCCACTATGGAATTGCCCTCGCATTTACTTATGCATCGGGTGTTTGCAAAAGAAGCCCTGTCAAACAACCTGCCGGTATCTTCGGGAAGAAGGCTCGTTTTCCATACGCATCCCACAGAATTAATAGCTTTATCTCATATAAAAGCATTGCAAAGTTCGAAAGCCGTTACAGAAACGTTGTACCGGATGCACCCCGAGGTTACTATGTGTATTCCCGATGGGGTCTGCTGGATTCCTTACCAAGCACCAGGTTCTATAGAGCTGGCAAAAGCCAGCATAAAGGACCTTACCCGGTACAGTTTTATGCTATGGGAACACCATGGAATTTTGGCAACGGGAACGGACATTTTAGACGTTTTTGATGCCGTTGACACATTGAACAAAGCCGCTAAAATATACTTCTATATTCAAATGCAGCAAAAATAGAGTAAGCGAAAATAAACTTAATATATGAATTACTTTTTTCTGGATAACCGCTCCCGGGTATATGTACTTCAGACAGAAGAACAGTTATTGGAAAAACATGTACAATTACTCACATGGCTGTTTGACGGTGCAGAGTTAGTGAATGCAAATCACCCTTTGCTTACCAGCCGTTTTAAAGGCCCCAGAAGGGAGTTGCCCACACCATGGAGCACAGTAGCTGTAGAAATTTGTCACAGACTGAATATACCCACTGTTGTTCGTGTAGAAGAATTCTTACTATTGACACAGGATGATTCGTACGATTACATGTTCCAGGAAGTTTATGAAGGGTTGAAAGAGCCTGTTTTCAAATTGAGAAGGGAGCGTAAACCGGTACGTTTCATAACAGATATAAAAGCATATAACCAGCAGGAAAGTTTAGCCCTCAGCAAGGAAGAGGTACAGCATTTGGAACGATTGGCACAGCGTTTGGGCAGATTGCTTACCGATTCAGAAGTGTTTGGATTTTCTCAGGTGAATTCAGAGCACTGCCGTCACAAAATCTTTAACGGATCGTTTATTATTGACAGAGAAGAACAATCAGAATCGTTGTTTTCGCTCATAAAGAAAACAGCGGCGGTAAATCCCAACCGCATTGTTTCTGCCTACAAAGACAACTGTGCTTTTGTAAGGGGACCTAAAAAACTTCCGCTTTTTGTTCCTGAATTTCCGGACAGACCTTCTTTTTTTAAATTAAGTACCGTTGATACAGTGCTAAGCTTGAAAGCAGAAACCCATAATTTCCCAACCACCGTAGAGCCTTTCAACGGAGCTGCAACGGGTGCCGGAGGCGAGATACGCGACCGCATGGCCGGAGGAAAGGGTTCTTTCCCAATAGCCGGCACGGCAGTATACATGACTTCTTACCCAAGGCATAACAAACAGGACCGGCCGGAATCCCGGCTGTGGCTCTACCATACACCGGAAGACATCCTTACCAAGGCCTCTGATGGGGCGGCCGAATACGGAAATAAGTTTGGACATCCGCTTATTGGCGGTTCGCTCCTTTGTTTTGAACACTTTGAGGGCAAACACCGTTTTGGCTACGATAAGGTAATTATGCAAGCCGGAGGTATTGGTTTTGCCCGTATGGAAAATGCACAGAAAGGACAGCCCAGGGCAGGAGATAAGGTAGTGCTTCTGGGTGGAGACAATTACCGTATTGGCATGGGAGGAGGGGCCGGCTCTTCTGTAGTAACAGAAGCTATGGACCATTCTATGGAGCTGAATGCCGTACAACGCTCCAATCCGGAAATGCAAAAAAGGGTGTACAATACGGTGCGCGCCCTGGCCGAAAGTTCGGAAAATCCCATTATATCCATACATGACCATGGGGCCGGAGGGCATTTGAATTGTTTGTCGGAACTGGTAGAAGAAACGGGAGGCAGGTTTGACCTTGAAAAATTCCCAGTTGGTGATCCTACGCTAAGTGCTAAAGAAATTATTGGCAACGAATCTCAGGAACGCATGGGATTGGTGGTGCATGAAAAGGATCTGCCCCTGTTGCGGCGTACAGCAGAAAGAGAAACAGCGCCCATGCATGTATTGGGCTGTGTTACAGGAGATAAGCGGCTAGTCTTTAGTAACCGCTTGACAGGAGAAACCCCCATTGATCTGGATTTGGAAGATATGTTTGGTTCTTTGCCCGTTACCGTTATGGAAGACATTACGGAAGATCCGGTATTTGAGCCACTGCACTATTCTTCAGACAAAAAAACGCTGCAGGATTATGCAGCACGCGTAATGCAGCTGAAATCGGTAGCCTGCAAAGATTGGATTACGAACAAGGCAGACCGCTGCGTTACGGGATGGGTGGCCGGACAGCAAACGGCAGGAGAATTGCAGCTGCCTCTGAACGATTACGGACTTATGGCTTTGTCGTACGCTCCTACCTCCAATGAACTTGCTGGAGTAGAAACCAAAAGGTTTGCAGGAGTGGCCACCTCTGTGGGTCATGCGCCTGTGGCAGCCTTGATTGACCCGGCGGCAGGGAGTCGCCTGGCCATTGCCGAGGCGCTTACCAATCTGGTTTTTGTTGTGTTGGAGGGCGGACTGGAAAGCGTGTCTTTAAGTGCTAACTGGATGTGGCCTTGTAAGAATAAAGGAGAGGATGCACGGTTGTATCGGGCTGTAAAAGCCGCCTCTGATTTTGCCTGTGCGTTGGGAATCAATATTCCTACCGGGAAAGACTCTTTATCAATGACGCAAAAATACCCGGACGGAAGTATAGTAAAAGCTCCGGGAACGGTAATCATTTCCACGGTAGCACCGGTGGCAGACGTCCGTTGTAAGGTGGGGCCTGTGCTGGATACCACAACGGATTCTGTACTCTTCTATGTGAATTTTTCACCAACGGCCAATCAACAGTGCAACCTGGGCGGTTCTGCCCTTGCACAGTGCTTAAGTAAGGTAGGCACTTGTTGTCCCGATGTGGCAGATGCAGAGATTTTTAAACGAAGCTTTGCAGCAGTACAGGAACTCATTGAGCGTGGAATGGTCTTGGCCGGTCACGACGTGTCTGCAGGAGGTCTTTTGACCTGCTTGCTGGAAATGTGTTTTTCTAACATACAAGGAGGCATCTGCCTGAATGAAGGTGTTTTGGAACGGATGGCGCCGGAAAGCCGAGCCGAGGCATTGTTTTCTGAGTATCCCGCAGTGGTACTGCAAATACGGCAGGAAAGAGAACAGGAAGCCCTGGAGTTGTTGGCTCGCCACCACGTAACCGGTTTGCGACTGGGAGTTCCTTGCACGGAAAGAAATATCACGGTTGACAAAACACTTTCGTTTGATATTGACCAATTAAGAGATCTTTGGTTTAGGCCTTCTTACTTGATGGATACGTATCAAAGCGGAGCAAAAAAAGCACAGGAAAGGTACCAAAACTACGGTAACGTTCCGCTGAAATTTAGCTTTCCGAAAGCGTTTAACGGAATCCTGCAAGCAGAGGAATCGTTCCCGTCTGAGAGCTTTCAGCCGATAGCGGCCGTTATCCGTGAAAAAGGGTCGCAAAGCGAAAGAGAAATGGCCTGGATGCTCCATTTGGCCGGGTTTAGGGTAAAGGACGTACATACCTCGGACCTGATCTCCGGTGCAGAAACCTTAGAAGACGTACAACTGATTGTATTTGCAGGAGGTTCTGCCCATGCAGATGTACTGGGTTCTGCCAAAGGTTGGGCGGCGGCACTTCTGTACAATCCCAAGGCAAAAGAAGCACTGGAGAAGTTCTTTGCAAGGGAAGATACGTTAAGCTTGGGGGTATGTAACGGATGCCAACTTATGATGCAATTGGGAGCAGTAACGTCTTTGGTGCCGGAAAAATCACCACGTATGTTGGTAAACGATTCCGGGAAATTCGAATGTAGTTTTGTAAATGTTACCGTTGATTCAAGTCCTTCTGTTTTCCTACAAGGCCTACAAGGGAGTAGGCTAGGGACGTGGATAGCCCACGGGGAAGGTAAATTCTCGTTTCCCGGATCAGAGAACGACGTACCGGGGGCCGAGGCCGGTTATGCGGTTGCCATGCGGTATGCATACGATGTATATCCGGCAAATCCCAACGGGTCACCGGGGCAGGTAGCTGCCGTTACGAGTACATGCGGACGTCACCTGGCCATGATGCCTCATCCGGAACGCAGCTTGTATCCATGGAATTGGGCTTATTATCCCCGGGATCGCATGGCAGATGAAATCTCGCCTTGGCTTTCTATATTTATAGAAGCTCGCCGGTTTTGTATGAAATCAAGTACACATACCCGTCCATAGTAGATACCAACAAACGAGAATTGCCTACCGGCTGTGCATAGTTTACCAATCCGTCTGATAAACGTACATTCCATACGGGAATACCGTCTTCTTCTTGGTAAGCAAACAGAGAACCTTGTGAGGTAGGAACAAATACCATCCCGTCCTGTACGGTAATGGGCGAAGGCCCTATTTCGTAGTCAAAACTACCGGCAACACGCCATCTAGAGACGGCTTCCCGTTCCGAGGTGCTAAACGCAAAGAGCGAATCGAACATGGTTTTTACATATACTTGTTGTTTGTCTGCCGACAAGCCAATGCTTTCTCTACCACCTTCTGCTTCCCAAAGAGTATGCCCCGTACGTGCATCAAGTGCGTAACACTTACGTTCCGGTGTAGTAATAAAAATTTTGCCTTCTGCTTTGACGGGCCAGGTAGCGGCCGGGGAGTACATGCGTCCGCGGTGCTTGTTGTTCCATATCCATTGCAAGCGTCCCGTGTGAGGGTGAAAAGAGTACAGCTCATTGCCCCAGGAACCTGTTACCACTTGTGTATCGTCTGCGTAGGGCCTGGATTCCATAAACCCGTTGATTTTTGTGTATTCCCAAAGCAAGTTGCCACGGGTAGCATCCAGGGCTCGGAATGTACTGTCGGAACCTCCTATATATACTTTGTTGCCCAACACAGCGGGGGAGGCAACTATGGACTTTCTTGTGGGGTAAGTCCATAGGATATCTCCGTTTACCAAGTCTAAGCAATAGACGTTTTTGTTGGTAGAACCTAAGTACACTTTATCGTTTGAAATGGCCGGAGTGGAGTAAACTTTCCCTCCTGTATGCGTGGTCCATAGTAAAGAGCCATCCTCTAGGTTTACTGCCTTAACAGCACCTTTGGTGTTGGCAAATACGACCATTCCCCGAGCAGTATCTGCTACGGCTGCAGAACCAATGTCACTATCATCCAAAATAGTCCAAATAATTTCTAGATTGGGGTGAGAGAGGGCTTCTCCGTATTTTTGCGGCTGTTTGTCTTGATGGGTGATGACTGCCGGTTTTTTTGTAAAAGAGGTTTCATACCAAGCCGGATGTGTAAAAGAAGAATCGGGATCTGGCAGAACAATCCTTTCTTTAAAACTTATTTTCTTATTGCGGATGTTGACCAAGTTGTAACCGGGGCCTTCAAATCCACGCGCTTGTGAGGTCCGGCACTTAACAGAAGGAATCCCGTCTGCAGAAAAAGCCTCATTAATATGGTAATGACCACAAATGGCCAATTGGATGTTTATAGTTCCCAGCAGATCAAGTACCCTTCGGTAATTGCTCATATCTTCTGTGAGTGGATAATGGTTTATAAAAACAACAGGTCTTTTTTTGGGAAGGGTTTGCAACACGCTGTCCAGCCATACCATGCTTTCACGGGGGATAAGGGCCGGAGCCATACGCATATTGGGACCGGAATTGGTTCCAATGAAGGTGATGTTATTGTGAGTAAAAGAAAACTGTTCATATCCAAAAGTTTCTAAAAACGTATTACAACCGCTTTCCGACCATTTGGAATCGTGGTTGCCCGATAAGATATACCAAGGCTTCGTAAATAGATTAAGTACGCGAGCCGCTATTTCAATTTCCTGGTCGCTTCCAAACTCTGTAATATCTCCTGCCAAAATAACAAAGTCTATGTTCTTTTGTGCATTGATATCACGGATGATGTCTGTAAGCTCGGCTACCGAACTCGGCCGGCTACTGTTCAAATGAGTGTCTGCAATGATTGCAAAGCAGGTATCTTGTGTTGCAGTGCATCCCCATAAGAGGCTGCATACAATAAGGATAAAGAAAGTACGAGTTTTCATGACAAAAACAGATCAAGTGAATCAGTTGATTTTATTTGGGACTGTTTGGGTGTGGTACAAGAATCCACAAGGTACACAAGCGACATGTAGGGAACACCGCCGTGGGTGGTTAGTCCTATTTCGCAGGTACGGCTGTTGGAATATCCCTTTTGTACGCCTGCCGCTTCCAGTTGCGGTTTGAGTTTACGTAGGGCGTAAGCGTTGATTTCCGGTCTGGTAAATCCTTTGTCTCCGGCAAATCCGCAACAGCCTACTTCGTAGGGGACTATAACACGGGTTGAGCACCTTTGGGCAAGACGCAACATGTCTTGATCCAGGTGCATTTTACGGGAGGTACACGTTACATGCAAGGCAACAGGTTGGTCTGTGGGGTGAAAATCAAGGCGAGGCACCAAAAATTTCTCAATAAACTCTACCGGCTCGTACAATTGTAAATTAGAAATTTTTTCACGCATGCGAAACAGACAAGGACTCTGGTCACACAAGACAGGGTATTTTCCACCACGGCTGGCTATCCATAAAGCTCCACTCAGTTCTTCCGTTTTTTGGTCTGCCAAATGTGGCATGCCTTTGCTTTCCCATATGGTACCACAACAAAGAGAATCTACATTGTCGGGGAAAATCACACGGTAACCTGCTTTACGAAGCAGACCTACCATCTTTTCTGTAAGAGGCGTGTTATCGGTAACTCCTCTAGCTACCCCCATGCTCTGGTTAATGCATGAGGGAAAATAAACAACCGTATGGGGATGCCCGGCCGGCCGGGCTTGTTCCAAAACAGGTTTGAGACGGTGTGCAGTAGGCATGGCCGGAGTCCAGAGAGGAAATCCCATCCGGTGTGCCAAGCGGGTGAGTCGTACCATAATAAATGAGCCCAAAACAGCATGTGCTGTACCGGCCATACGCAGAACTATACGCATGATGTTCTTCAATCCTTGGAAGTGATCGGCAGCCAGCCAGCCGGCCAGTTCATCTACCGAGCCCTTTGGATGTGCCTGTTCTCTTAAGTACAAGGTTAAATCTCCCGTATTGATTTCCATGGGGCAAGAAGTGGCGCACAGGCCGTCAACAGCGCATGTGGCCCTGCCCGGATAAAAATAACTCTTTGTTAGCTTTTTAAGTAATGTGCTTTCTTTTTTGCTTTCCTTCAGCCGTGTGATCTCTCTTTGTACGGCAATCCGCTGCCGGGAACTGAGCGTTTTTCCCCAAGTGAGGCAATTGATTTCACAAAATCCGCATTCAATGCATTTATCAACCAACGGGTGCACCGTGGGCATGGGTTTAAAGTTTTTTATATGGCAAAGCGGATCTTCGTTAAAAATTACACCGGGATTGAGAATGGTCTTGTAATCAAAAAGGAGCTTGAGCTGTTTCATGACTTCAAAAGCTTCCGGGCCCCATTCCCTTTCTACAAAAGGCGCCATATTGATTCCCGTTCCGTGTTCTGCTTTAAGGGAACCGTTATACTTATCAACTACCAACTCTGCTACCCGGTCCATAAAACGTTTGTAACGCTCTACTTCTTTTTGAGTGTCAAAGGCCTGATTAAGAATAAAATGAAAATTTCCTTCCAGAGCATGGCCGTAAATGGCTCCGTCGTGATATCCGTGTTCCTCAATGATTCTTTGCAATTCGGGAACGGCTTTGTGCAGGTCTTCCGGATGGAACGCCACGTCTTCTATCATGGAAGTAGTTCCTAAAGGCCGTGTGGCTCCCACAGAGGGGAAAATACCTGATCGAATGTCCCATAAAACGGAATACTCGCTTTCCTTATCTGTGAAAACTATCGGTTGCAACGTGTCAAAATGTCCAAGGCCTGCTTTAATAGTAGCTGTGTTTTTTATCAGCGATATGCTGTCTTCTGCTGCCGTTTCTATAAGTAGAGCCGTCGCTTGCGGCGGTAGGTTCTTTACAAAGTGGGGAATACCTTCCTTATTTTCTACAGAGCGGAGCGATTTTCTGTCTAACAATTCTACGCCAATGACCGGTAATTTTCTAAGGGCTTGTACGGCTCGGCAAGCTTCTTCTGCATGAGCGAAATATACCATGGAACTGGCCCTATGGGTCTGTATAGGTTCTGTGTTTACAGTGACTTCAGACAGGAAGGCCAGTGTACCCTCGGAACCGGCCATCAGGTGAGCCATGATATCAAACGGATCTTCAAATTCAACAAGCGGCAACAGGTTAAGTCCCGTTACGTTCTTTATGCTGTATTTGTACTTGATGTGTTCCGTTAATTTTGGCTGACTTAGCACATGGTCACGTATGCGTAGAAGCCCCATGAGGAATTCCGGATGGGTACGACAGAAGGTGTCTCTTGATTTTTTATTTCCTGTATCCAGTACCGTTCCGTCTGCCAAAACCACCCTTACAGAACGTATTATACGATGGCTGTTGGCATGGGTTCCGCAATTCATTCCGGAAGCGTTATTGGCCACAATGCCGCCTACCATGGCAGAAGAGACCGAAGCCGGATCGGGAGAAAATTTTCTACCTAACGGTTTTAGGATTTCATTTACTCTGCCTCCCACAATTCCCGGTTGCAGAGATATGCTTTCTCCATTTCCGTGGATCCTATACTGTTCCCAACCGTGAGCTGCCACCAATAATACGCTGTCGGAAAGGCTTTGACCGGACAGACTTGTGCCGGCAGCTCGGAAGGTGACGGCTATTCCCTTTTTGTTACAGACATTTAGGATTTTTGCTACCTGGGCCTCGGAATTGGGAAAAAGAACCATTTGGGGAACTTTTCTGTAAAAACTGGCATCTGTCCCCCAGGCAAAACGATGCAAGTAGTCTGTTTTTATGCAATTCCGGGGAAGGATTTCCGCAAAAAGTTTTTTAGAGATCATAAATCACATATGGTGTTCCAATAAAATTTTTTCTAGTTGCAACAGGCCTTCTACAGCCTTTTGCTCAATGACGTGCAAATGTTTTCTTCTTACAGGTGCCGGTTTGGGGTCCACTAAAAACAGAGGAGTGTCCTCATCGGCAAAATCAATGAGACCTGCTGCCGGATATACAGCAAGGGAAGTACCTACTACCAGCAGGATGTCTGCCAAGCGTGTCCACTCAATGGCTGTTGTCATTTCAGGCACAGCTTCTCCAAACCACACAATGTGAGGCCTTAGCTGTGCTCCATCTTCTGCTTTATCGGCCCAGTGAATGGGCTCGTATCCAATATGAGTAACTAGATGTGGGTTGTTTATGCTTCTGGCTTTAGTCAATTCTCCGTGCAAGTGTAATATACGGCTGCTACCTGCACGCTCGTGCAAATCGTCTACGTTTTGTGTTATTATACTAACGTCAAAATACTTTTCCAGGCGGCTAAGCACACGGTGTCCTTCGTTGGGTTGTGTATCTTTTAGCTGCGTCCGTCTTTTGTTATAGAAAGTTAACATCAGACGTGGATTTTTGTGCCATCCATCAATAGAGGCAACTTCGTGGACCGGATAATTTTCCCAGAGCCCTCCGCTGTCCCGAAATGTTTTAATGCCGCTTTGAGCACTCATTCCTGCTCCTGTCAATACTACAATTTTTTTCATGGGATCCAGTATGTTTTAATGAAACTTTCCGTAAACCACAGTTTAAATAATGGGTCAATAAAAACTGGTTTTTTACGTACGGTTTCTATGATTGCTTTTTTCTCTAATGCATCACGTGCCCTGTATACGTTAGCAGAAGAAATCAGTGAATATTTTTGAAGGACTTCCTGTGAACACAGCTGTTCTTCTTTGTCTGCAAGTGCTCTTAGAAAATGAATTTGTATAAGGGAGAGGTCTCGGCATATGTTTTCAAAAGGATGCCTGAAAATTTCCAGAAGTTCTTCAGTCGCACGCTCGAACATAGCTTGGTTCATATACCCTTTAGTATTGGAAAAACAAAGATCAGAAAAGCACTGTACGTAGTAGGGGTGTCCTTCCATTTTCCTATAGATCATTTCTGCAAAATCTTTTGAAATGACCCTTCCTGCTTTTGCGAAATTTCGGATGATGTAATCTGTAAATTCTTTTTCTTCTATACGTTCCAAAGGAATGTGTTCAGCAAACTTGTAAAAAGGCTTCCCATAATCAAAAAGTTCACGGTATATGGAATGACCGGAAGACTGCGTACTTCCTCTTCCACTCAGAAGAAAGGTAACTTTATCCATACTTTTCCACAATTTCGATAAATTATGGCATAAATCACTACAGACAGAACCTCTAGTTTGTACGAGCGTTTGAAAAGATTCAAGAACCAAGATCACGGGTTTGTTCAAATGAGTAGCCAAGGCTTGTGGAAAATGCGCCAGTTCTATGGTAGCCTCTTTTGTGAGATCTTCAAAAATAAGGGTCAACTCTTCTCCTTGAAAACGGGGTACGTTAATTTCCGGCCGGCTTACGGGCAACAAAGCTCTGGCGAGTTCTTCCCATTCGCCTAAGGTGTTGGCAACCTGATGGAAAAGTTTATTGGTCAAGGCCGCATACAACGCATTTTCACTTCTGACATTAAAACAGGATAACCTGCCAACGATGGGATCTTGTCCCCCCTTTTTGATTTGCATGAGGGCTTTGTTGATTAGGGAACTTTTTCCTGTTTTGGGATGATCCCACACTACCGAATGATGTCCTTTTATAAGGTTAGAGGCTAGCCAGTCTGTACCGGCCGTTCTGCCCAAGACTTCTGTAGCTTGTAGGGAGCGTATATAAAGGAAATGTGAATTCATGATACATTCGGTTCTATTAGGGCAAAGATACTTTTTCTTTGCTATTAAGGGAAACTTTTCTACCTTTGCAGTCCTGATTTGACAAAAACATTACGTGGATCGTTAAGCTTTTGAAAAAGAGGTGTTTAAAAATACCCGCTTGCGGTCATAACTAAATAAAATAGTATTTATGTACGCAATTGTAGATATTGCAGGACAACAATTCAAAGTGCAGGAAGGCTGGAAGCTTTATGTACATCGCCTTAAGGAAGAAGAAGGTGCCACCATTAGCTTTGATAAAGTGTTGTTTAAAGACAACGATGGAGACATGCAAATTGGTCAACCTTTTCTGGAAGGGGCTTCTGTAAATGCAACCGTTCTTAAGCATTTGAGAGGAGATAAAATTTTGGTATTTAAAAAGAAAAGAAGAAAAGGATACCAGAAGTGTAACGGACATCGTCAGCATTTGACACAAATTCGTATTGATACCATTTCATAAATTATAAAAACGTAAGATTATGGCTCACAAAAAAGGTGTTGGCAGTTCAAAGAACGGTCGTGAATCACATAGCAAACGTTTAGGTGTTAAATTATTTGGTGGACAAACGGCCAAGGCCGGCAACATTCTTGTTCGTCAAAGAGGAACAGTACACAATCCCGGTGAAAACGTTGGCATAGGTAAAGATCATACGTTGTATGCGTTAGTAGACGGCGTTGTGGTTTTCCGTAAAAAAGCCAACAACAAATCATACGTGTCTGTTCAACCTATGGCATAATTGCTATACATTCCATTTCAATAAGCCAAGCGGGACGGCAAACTTTCCCCATTACAATCACGGTAGGGATATCCGGAAAACGATTTTTGAAAAGCGCTCTCACTAAAGAGAGGTCGCTTTGATGTCTCAGGTACACTATGATCTGAGCCACGTTATTCCATGTAGCATTGGCTGCTGATAGAAGTACTTCTACATTTTCCCACATACGTAAAGTTTGGCCACGGACATTGCCCTCTTCTACCACATTTCCTTTGGCATCTATGCTGGCTGTCCCCGAAATGTATATATGCTTGCGGTCATCAAATTGTAAGGCTACCCCCCGTTCAAACGTCACTCCATACATGTTGGTAGGGCTAAGGTGCGTAAGAGCTTGTAAATGTGTCACTTGGGAAGGGTTTAGTCCTTTAACCGCATACGCATCCATAGTCACATAAGAGCCCGGGGCTCCGTTTTCTCCTTCAATGCCGGTACTGGCAATGTAATGCGTAGTTTCATCCATGCCTATTTCTCGGAAATAATCTGTTCTTGTTTTGGCAAAAGCAGGGTAATTAACATCAATGTTGCTTATAAAAAACCAGGTTCTCATACAATGGTCTTTCATGTGGCACCCTTTTGCCTGTAACCATTGCTGGTAATCGGTAAGCAATTTTTTTGTTTGTTGTGCTACGTTTTCTCCCAGATGGAATTTTTCTGTGGTCCAAAAATGGGTGTATTTTTCTGAAAAGGCTTCCGGTTCTTGCAAGTAAAGCCATACAACCAAGGTCGAGTTGTTAGCAGGTGGTTGTTCAATAAAAGATAAGGCACAAGGCGCCGGAAACATACGTCTGGCATGTACTTGAGGTCGCAATTCAGCTGAATTTTTTAAGAAATACCTGGCAAAAACACACGTTGCTTTTTGGTAAGGTTCTTGCGCGAGCCACTCTTCTATACAGGCATGCATCACAGCTATACAGTTTTCTTTGGCTGCCATGAGGTCTTCTTTTGCCGAGAGTGTAAATATCAAATGGTGTTCGGCACCTGACGGTGATTGGTTGGGGTAAAAGGAAGCAGCATGTACCGTGCAGGTGGGGTACTTTTCAAAGGTGTGCTGACTGTATTTCATAGGTTCTTTTCTTCCGGGGAAAACACGCCGTAGTACACGGCTTTTCTGAGTGAACCCTGGGGATCATCGCCTTCATATTCCCAGTACATGGCTCCTTTCATTCCGTATTTATGAATAAAAATGGATTTATATTTTATAGAAAGCGGATTGTCGTAGACACAAATGACTTTCCCTTCGCTGTTTTTCAGGTAGGGCGCTTTGGCCACATCGTCCCAGCACTTTTGAGCTCCTTTGATTTGGTCTATATTTTCTAAATGCTCAAACTCTTTCATTTCTGCAATTTCCTCTAATTTTTCCAGAGTTCCGTAACTGCTCATAATACGAGGAAACTCTTTGGAACTTCTTCCGTAAAAGGGTATTCCAAGTACCAACCTGTCTATGGGGAATCCACCTTTTACGTGAGCCAGTACAGCTTCGTAACAAGAAAAATCGGAAGTCATGGAAGAACGGTACAGACCTGAATGATGATAGGGCGGAGAAGCCATATCGTAGGTCATGATGTTTACAAAATCTACATACTTCTCAATGGATTTAAAGTCAATAAACTTACCGTTGGCTGCAGTAGCAAGCGTCAGCAACATACCTTCGGGCAGGTTGTTCCTGATATCTCTCATAAGGAGTGTAAAGTTTCTTGTGTCTTCCGGAGCGTGAGATATACCCGGTCCCGGATTGGTGGGGTATTCCCAATCTATATCAATACCATCCAGGTCAAATTCGTCTGCTACACGGCGGCAGTCTTTAGCAAAAGAAAGCCTAAGGGCCGGATCGGAGACCATTTCACTAAAACGTCCGCTGCCCCAGCCACCAATAGAGAGTAGCACCTTAAGGGACGGTTTTTGTTCTTTAAGAGCCACTACTTCACGTAGCCTGTCGTGGTTGTCAATGAGGACTCCGTCAAAAGTTTCGTTCACATGACCAAAAGCATAATTGATATGTGTAATATGTGTTGGATCCGGTATGGCCATGCCCCAAGATATAACATAGGCAACGGCTACCCTTTCTTCTACCGGAACAGCAGGTTTCAAAAGCCAGGTAAGAGCGTTGGTTGTCATTAATACCCAAGCAGGGTTGTCAAATTCGGTCCCTGTATTTCCCATATTGTTAAAAACCATGCGATACTTAGTATTGGACCAGACAACCGGCACATCGTCACTTTCAATAACCTTAGAAATACCTACGGGGAAGGATTCGCGAGCCAGGCTGGCCAGAACGGCCACTTGCGGGTTGTGGCAAAAATCGTATGACATACGGTACCAGGCGTTGGAAGGTACAGAAAACGACTGGGGTAGGCTGGTACATACCGGGTGAAGCGGATCATCTACCTGCAATTTAGCAGGCAGAGGTGGCCAGCTGTATTCCATGGGTAGTTCACCTCCAATAAATTGGGTGAACCAAGGCCATTCATTGCTATCATAAAAAGCAGCTTTGTGAAAACCTAACCAGCGGCCTCCGTTTTCCATGTATTGTTCAAAAACTTGCTTTTGTCTTTTATTTAAAGGAATATGATTTAGCATCATGACTACCTGTACTTGGGCAAGTCTTTTTGCGTTCATTTGAGTCGGATCTGAAGTATGTTCAAATACAAAATGGTTTTTACCATTCATCTCTGAGAAAAAAGATACGGCACGTTGTACAAAAGCGTTTTGTGCAGCGTCTTCCGGAGCATTAGAAAAAGCCAGTACCCTTACCGGATCTGATTGTGCATAAGAAAAAGCGAAGCTTGCAAGAGTGCAAATAAGAAGAAATAATTTACGTGTTTTCATTTTTGATTGTATTTTCTTTACCAAAAATACAAAAAACAATGCATCTTTGCATGGTAATTTCAAAACAATGAGTACAGTATTGCAAATTCTTAACCTGGCAGGATCCCTGGGACTTTTTCTGTACGGCATGACCCTTATGAGTGAGTCGTTACAAAAAGTAGCCGGAGACGGACTGCGAGGTTTTTTGGCTTCCATGACCTCCAATTCGTTTAAGAGAGTCATTACCGGTCTGTTCATAACGGCCATTATTCAATCTTCCAGTGCCACTACCGTTATGGTAGTAAGCTTTGTAAACGCAGGTTTGCTGTCGTTGGCACAAGCTGTAGGAGTGATTATGGGAGCCAATATTGGCACCACGGTTACGGCCTGGATTATTTCTCTTTTGGGCTTTAAAGCGGACATTACCATACTTTCTATTCCTTTGATTGCCATTGGATTTATTTTGACTATGTCAAAAAAGCAGAGGCGGAAAAATTCGGGAGAGATGGTTATTGGTTTTGCGCTTTTGTTCCTTGGCTTGGGCTTTCTGAAAAGTTCCGTGCCGGACTTAACGGCCAACCCCGAAGCCTTGTCGTTTATACAAAAATTTAACGGAAACGGTTTTTGGTCTATCCTTATGTTTATAGGGATAGGTACGTTACTTACCATGATTCTTCAATCTTCCAGTGCTACTATGGCCTTGACCCTTGTTATGGTCAATTTTGGATGGATTCCTTTTGAGCTGGCAGCTGCTATGGTACTGGGAGAGAACGTGGGTACCACCATTACAGCTAATATTGCTGCTTCTGTAGGAAACGTATCTGCCAAAAGGGCTGCATTGGCCCATACGTTTTTTAACGTAATGGGCGTCATTTGGGCGCTGGCTCTGTTCCGCCCGTTCCTTAGACTCATAGCCTTTATCATTACAGGCCTTGGAGGTTCTGACCCCTTTGTTCCTATTGCAGAATCTATGAATCCCCAAGCGGCCAGTGCTTCTATGCTTTACTCCGTATCTTTATTGCATACGTTATTTAACGTTACCAATACTTTGTTGCTGGTAGGTTTCACCCCATTGCTGGTAAAAATGGTTACATTGGCTATCAAGAGTCCTAAGGAAGAAGAAAAGCACAGATTAAAGTTCATTCAAGCCGGTATGCTTAGTACGGCTGAATTGTCTTTGGATCAGGTAAAGCAGGAAATCGTTCATTTTGCAAGCATTCTTACAAGGCAATATACACTCATACGAAAGGCCATGGGAGTTAGAGACGATGAGGAATTTGAGACCATGTTCAAAAAAATCTCTTATTATGAAGAAGTGAGTGACCGCATAGAATTTGAGATTGCTGAATACCTGAACAAAATTGGAGAACAGGAAATAAGTACTGAATCTATGAAAAGGATTCAGGCTATGTACAAGATTATTGGAGAACTGGAGAGCATAGGCGATTCCGGATATAACTTGGGACGCATACTGCAGCGGAAAAGACTGAATCACGTTTCTTTTGATGAGAAAATGATTCGTAATATTCATGGCATGATGGATTTGCTGGACAAAGCGTTCGAGATTATGATTGCTAACCTGAGCGCCGGATATATGAGGTTGAATAATATTGAAAATGCCAAGGATGCGGAAAAAGATATAAATAAATACAGAGATATGTTAAGAGAAGGTAACATGCTTAGCCTTGGAAGTAATGCATATGATTATCTTACCGGGGTATATTATATGGATGTCATAGGAGAGTGTGAACGGGTAGGAGACTATGTAATAAACGTATCTGAAGCCATTATGGAGATAAAATCCTGATACATATGTTAACGCTTACATTACTTAGAGAAGACCCTCATTTTGTAATTGAACGATTGTCTGTAAGAAATATAGACGCAACCCCTGTAGTTCATCAGATTCTAGAAGCAGATGCTAAAAGAAGGGCTGCACAAACACAAGCCAATGAATTAACGGCCCAACAAAAACAAACAGCATCACAAATTGGACTTCTGCTAAGACAAGGAAAGAAAGAAGAGGCAGAAGAGATCAAAAGGGTGACCACAGAAATCAAAGAAAAAGTGAGGGCCCTTACAGCCGACCAAGAGTTACATGAAAAAGAGATGAACGAACTGTTGGTGCAGCTCCCTAATGTGCCTCATCGTTTGGTAGTTAAAGGGGTAGGAGCGGATGATAATGTACTGGTAAAAGAAGGAGGCGTTCTTCCAAAATTACCGGAAGATGCCCTACCGCACTGGGAACTGGCCAAAAAATACGATTTGATTGATTTTGAGCTGGGGGTGAAGTTGACGGGAGCCGGTTTTCCGGTTTATATGGGAAAAGGAGCCCAATTGCAGAGGGGCCTCATTCAGTTTTTTCTGGATAATAATGTTAAGGCAGGATACAAAGAGTGTATGCCTCCGCTTTTGGTCAATGAAGACTCGGGTTTTGGAACGGGACAATTGCCGGATAAAGGGCAACAGATGTACCATGTGGAGCTCGATAATTTTTATTTGATTCCCACAGCAGAAGTTCCTTTGACCAACCTGTACAGAGACAGTATTTTGAATGTAGGGGATCTTCCCATACGGATTACGGCCTATACTCCATGCTTTAGAAGAGAGGCCGGATCTTACGGAAAAGACGTAAGAGGATTGAATCGACTGCATCAGTTTGATAAAGTAGAGATAGTAGAGGTTACGCACCCCGACCAATCGTATGACGTATTGGAAAAAATGGTAAAACATGTAGAAGGTTTGGTTAATCAGCTGGAACTGCCTTATCGCATACTGCGTTTGTGTGGAGGAGATATGGGGTTTGCAGCGGCCATGACTTATGATTTTGAAGTATATTCTGCGGCACAAAAACGTTGGTTAGAAGTGAGTTCAGTCTCTAATTTTGAAACGTTTCAATCCAATCGGCTGATGGCTCGCTACAGAGAGGAAGACGGTAGGCCCAGGCTGGTTCATACCCTTAACGGAAGTGCTCTGGCTTTACCCAGGATTGTTGCGGCGTTATTGGAAAACAACCAACAGCCGGACGGGATTGTCATGCCCAAAGTGCTGCATGAGTATTTGCAGTTCACTAAAATCTGATTCGAGTGAAAAAGGAAGGTGTCATTTTAGGGATTGATCCCGGAACGCAGGCTATGGGGTACGGCATTATACGAGTGAAAGGCAGCCGTATGGAACCTGTGGGTATGGGGGTTATAAAGATGGTTTCTATTACGGATCCTTACCGCAGGATGAGCCATATCCTGGAAAAAATGTACGAGTTACTGGATACCCACCGCCCCGATTTTATGGCCATAGAAGCCCCTTTTTATAGTAAAAACGTTCAGTCTATGCTTAAGCTGGGGCGTGCACAAGGTGTTGCCATTGCAGCTGCCTTATCCAGAAACGTACCTGTATGCGAATATGCACCGCGTAAAGTTAAGATGGCCGTTACGGGCAGGGGAGCCGCTTCTAAGGAACAGGTAGCTGTTATGGTAAAAAAAATTTTGAACATTACAGAAGCCCCTTTATCAAAAGATGCCACAGATGCCTTAGCGGTGGCTGTCTGTCATGCCCATCAACCTAGTTTATTCGGTAATACATCTTCCAAAGCAACCTCGTGGGAAGCGTTTGTTTCAAAACATCCGGGGCGTGTTAAACAAAAAACGCAAGCTAAAGAGTAGAGGAATGTTGTGAAGAAACAGCATAGATGCGCCATTTTTCCAATACCTTGTTAAAGTCGTCCGGTAGTGGTGCATGAAATTTCATAGGCTCGTTGGACGCCGGGTGAACGAATCCCAACATTCCGGCATGGAGAGCCTGCCGTGGCAGTATCTGAAAACAATTGTTGACAAACTGCTTGAACTTTGTGTAAGGAGTTCCTTTGCGAATACGGTTTCCACTGTAACGAGGGTCTCCAAAAACGGGGTGTCCCATATGTTCCATGTGAACACGTATTTGATGGGTACGGCCGGTTTCCAGCTTACATTCCAGCAAAGTTACATACCCCAGCCGCTCCAGTACACGGTAATGTGTCACTGCATGCCTTCCTTCCGTCTCTTTTACAGGTACACAAAAGCGGAGCCTGTCTGAAGGATGACGGGCTATGTTGGCGGTGATTGTGCCTCTGTCTTTTTCTACATGGTCCCAAACTAGTGTTGTATATATTCGCTCTACGTTCCGATCAAAAAACTGCCGGGCCAGACGAAATTGTGCCATTTCTGATTTGGCCGCAACCAGCAGCCCTGTGGTGTCTTTATCTATACGGTGTACCAACACTCCCATGCGAGGATCTTCCGTTGGAAGCTCATTTCTTAGGCCAAGGTACCATGCTAATCCATTCAAGAGCGTTCCTGTGTAGTTGCCGTGACCGGGATGTACAATCAGACCGGCCGGTTTGTTAAGGACCAGAATGTGATCATCTTCAAAGACAATATCTAAAGGAATGGGTTGTGGAATGAGCTTAAACTCCCTTTTCTGAAAAGGAAGCATAAGCCGGATATGATCCAGCGGCCTTACTTTATAATTGCTTTTAACGGGTTTGTCATTTACTAGAATGTATCCTTCCTCAGCTGCCAGCTGAATTCGGTTCCTGGAAGTAGACTCCATTTTAGAAACAAGAAACTTGTCGATTCTTAGTGGGGATTGGCCCGGATCCACTACCAGCTGAAAATGTTCAAAAAGTTCTTGTTTGTTTTTCATCTACAGGTCATCTTCCGGTCCCGGGAGGGCTTCCTGTTTAAGCAAATCGGGATTAATGGTTAAGATCAGATGTACAACCGTCCCCAGTGGCCACTCAGGAGTGATCGAGTAACCGGGAGTTTGTTTAAAGACTCTTGCTGCCAGTGTATCTGCGGCCGTTTGTACGGTTTCATCGTAACGTATAGAACCTGTATTGAGTGAATGGTCACTGATGATATCAATTGCTGTTTCCAAGCTTTTTCCTTTAAGCATGGGAATGTAGGCCAACTCTCCGTCCGGGGAAAGGCCCAGTTGCAAATCAATGGAACTGTATATATCTACCAAAGATCCCGGTTCAATGGGACGTCCCAGAAAATATTGTTCAAGCACGTTGTTGGTGGCCATATCGGGTACGTAATGCAACCGGCCCACCTTGAGCCCGTGTGATGCAAGTTCTGCTTTTGCTTGCCTTAACGAATAGCCAACCAAAGAAGGCATCTTGATTTGACGCGGCAAGAGAGAATTGATGGTAAGCTCTACCCTCCTATTCTTTTTTACATGTTGTCCTGCCGGGGGAACTTGTCTAAAGACAACTCCTTTAGGTAATTCCGGCATATAAAGCGAATCTGTTACTTCTATAAGCAAATGGAGTGATTCGCCTTTTTTCTTTGCTTCTGCAACGGTAAGTCCTGTTAAATCTGGCAGGATAAAGCCTTGCTGATGCCTGGTAAACAGGTGTAAGAACGTATAAATACCCAAAAAAACCACAACCAAGAAAATAAAAACCCAAAGTAGGTTTTTTAATATTGGCCTTTTTATGGTCTTTTTTTTAGACACGTTTTAGAAACGTTCTTCGTCAGATACGGATAGTTTTTTACGTCCGCGCCTGCGGCGGGCGGCTAGAATGCGACGTCCGTTTGCTGTAGACATACGCTCACGAAAACCGTGCTTGTTACGGCGTTTACGTAAAGAGGGTTGAAATGTCCTTTTCATATTGTTTTCTACATTAACTGCTTTTGACTAAGGGAGCGCAAAGGTACGAAGTTTGTTTGATTTCACAAATTTTTTTCGTTTCAAAAAATCCGTCTCCTACACTTCCAAATCGGTCTTTTAGAGAAGTAACGGTAAAATTATCTTCCGCAATACGGCATACGGCAGCTGCTTGGGCAATTTCTTGTGAAAGATCTCCACCTTTAAGAAACATAAGTCTTCCCTCTTCTGCAACTTTATTTCTAATCCAGGGAAGGAACCCACATAATTGTGTAACGGCACGTGATACCACTACTCCACATATGCGTTCCGGAAGGTCCTCTATACGTGACACAACAGGGGTAACGTTATGGAGCTTTAATTCACGTACCACATGTTCTACCACTTTGATTTTCTTCTTTATAGAATCACAAAGTATAAAATGACAATCGGGATGTACAATGGCCAACGGAATACCTGGAAACCCTCCTCCCGTTCCTGCATCCAGTACGGTTTGTCCGCTCACAAAAGGGGGGGCTTTAATTACCACAGACAGAGATAGTGAATGGAGCACATGTCTGATGTATAAATGGGGCAGGTCTTTTCTGCTGATTACATTGATTTGTTTATTCCAAAAGGTATATAAATCTTCCAGCTGTAAAATACGTGATTTGGCTTGCCGGTTCAAGTGCGGAAAAAATTGAAAAACAACGTTTGCCTTTGTATTATTCATGGCTTTCACGTACAATGATTTCCGAAAGTTTTGATTTGGCCCTGTGAAGCCTGGTCTTTACCGTTCCCAAGGGAATGCCCAGTTCGTTGGCTATTTCTTCGTAGGCATAGTATTGCATGTAACGCAATCGGATTACTTGTGCATATTCCGGCTTAAGGCGCGCTATCATTTTTTCCATAGCTTGCCTTTGCTGTTCTGCTATGAGTACGTCTTCCGGATTGACCTCTTCTGCCTCGCGGGCCTCTTCCAGTGCCACAAAAGACAACTTGTTTTTTCTGTAATGGTCTATGCATAAATTTTGGACAATACTGTACAACCAGGTAGAGAAAGCGTATTTTGGGTTGTAGCTTTTCAAGTTGCTGAACGCCCTGTCAAAGCTCATAAGCACCAGATCTTCTGCTTCTGCCGGGTTAACAATCAAGTTGCTTATAAAGGCTTGTACCCTGTCTTTATGACGCACAAGAAGGCGTGTATAGGCTTCCTGCTTGTTTTCAAGGGCGAGCTTTACAAGGGCTCGGTCGTCCAGATGATCTAGTGAGCGTGACATATCATCTATGTTTTATTTTTTTAAACAATAAGACAATAAGGTAATAAAAATGCATCAAAGGGGAAAATACATCCCACAGAGGGGCTGTAAAGACCGGTATTTTCTCTCCCAGATGCAGACGATAACCTAGATGGAAGATCCACACAAAGATCCAACGCAGCAGGAACAAGCCGGCAGGAATGGCCCATACCACCGTTTCTTGCCAAGGGTAAGAAGTAAGTATAAGGAACGCAAGAAGCGTGTAGAAGGCAGCTGTCAGAAATTTTTCTAAAGTGAGCAAAAGAAACGGCCTGCTTTTGGTCAGCCATAACGTTTGCATACTTTTTATGTATTCAAAACGATATTCCTTATAAGGTATCTGCCTCACAAGCACTGTTGTGCCTTGGGGGAAGGCGCAAGCAGCAGCACGTGATTTTTTAGCAAGCCCTAACGTTGCTTCTGAAGTATTGCTCAACACGTGTGATACAATAGCCTGCGTACATCGGTTAAAGGCAGTAGTTCCTGTTTTGAAGGCTTCTCCTTTTGTGAAACGCTTTTTTGGAAACAGCACGTTGTTGCCATTTGATACATAAGGCAGGCCCACATCTAACATGCCCATCTGATGAAGTTGCAATTCCAAAGAATGGTGTCTTACCCAAAAACTGTTTTTATGAAGGGAAGTATATCCTGCTACCGTTTCTGCTTCTCGCTCTGTAGACGTTTTAACCAGGGAACTAAGCCATTGGTCAGAGGTCGGTCGGCAATCCGGCCTGAAGAAAACAACGTAAGGATGTACAGACGCCCTTATTCCAATGCCCAAAGCCATAAGCGAATCATCACCAAATTTTCTGTTTGCCGTTATGTTTCTAATGGTTAGGTTTTTATGAAAATGTTCCAGGGATGCCAGTAAGACTTCTGTATTGTCTTCAGAGTTTTTATTAACAACTACAATCTGAAATTTCGGATATTCTTGTTCCAGCAGGGTAGGCAGCAATTGGGTTAGGTTCTCGTATTCGTTCCTTACGCACAAAACTACAGAAACTCCCGGGGAGTCTTTTTCTTGGGGCAAGGGAATCCGTTTTTTTCTTCCCGCAAAAGCCGGACGCTTGTAAAATAAAAACTCCAGCAAGGTTATGATTAGAAAAACTGCCAAGGCAACGGCGTACAGCCAAGGCTCTGTGAGTAGGTCTATAAAGTCTATAATAAAATCCATAAGCAGCGTTCTTGTAGCTGTATTTATGTACATGCATTAATGTGCTTCCATCCAGTTTTTACCCCAACCCATACCTACCACCAGTGGCACATCTAAGCGGATGACCTGTTCCATGATGGAGCGTACCAATTGTTCCATCTGTTCTTTTTCCGGAAGGTACACATCAAACAACAGTTCGTCGTGCACTTGAAGAATCATCTTGCTTGTAAGGCTTTTTTCTTTTATAGCCTTTTGAATTTCAATCATGGCTTTCTTAATGATATCGGCAGCAGTGCCTTGAATAGGGGCATTTATGGCGTTGCGCTCTGCCAATCCTCTGAGCATAGGGTTGGCAGTTTTTATATCGGGGGCATAGCGCCTGCGGCCAAATAACGTTTGCACGTAGCCTTTATCCCTGGCCGTGAAAACCGTTTGATCAACATATTCTTTTACTTTGGGATAATGGTTAAAATAACCGTTAATGAGTTCTGCTGCCTCGGTACGTGGAATCTTTAATCGCGTAGCCAGCCCATAAGCCGAGATGCCATAGATGATTCCAAAGTTGGCTGTCTTTGCTTTGTTTCTCTGTTCCGGTGTCACCTGGTCATGCGTACAATGGAAAATTTTTGCGGCCGTTGCCGTATGAATGTCTTCTCCTGCTCTGAACGCTGCAATCAAATCGGGGTCTTTGCTCATGTGAGCCATGATTCTCAACTCTATCTGCGAATAATCTGCAGACAGCAATAGGTAGTTTTTGTTACGCGGAACAAAGAATTTACGAATTTCTCGCCCTCTGTCTTCACGTATGGGAATGTTCTGCAGGTTAGGGTCCTGAGAGCTGAGCCGTCCTGTGGCAGTAACCGTTTGATTAAAAGTAGTATGTATACACTCTGTGACAGGATCAGCCAGGGACGGAAGGCTTTCTATATACGTAGACAAAAGTTTTTTTAACGAACGAAACTCCAAAATCAATGGGACTATAGGGTGTCTGTCTGATAAACCGCTGAGTGTTTCTTCATCGGTGCTGTATTTTTTCTTGCCTTTGCGGGAGCGATCGTCTATTTGAAGCTTATCGTATAGTACCACGCCCAGTTGTTTGGGAGAAGACACGTTTAACCCCGGCTCACCGGCATATTCACGTACCTGTTGTTCAAGGGTATCTGCTTCTTTCTGCAACTCTTCCCCGTAAGCCCTCATGAGAGCAGTATCAATTTTCACCCCTTCGTACTCCATAGATGTGAGCACTTCCATAAGTGGCATTTCCATTTGCAAGTACAATTCTTTCAAACCGTCTTTTTCCAGAGTCTGCAGCAAGGGCTCTTTCAAATGCCAAGCCAGGAAGGCTTCTGTGAGCAAGCGGTCTGCAGGAGAAGGGGTATCTTCCGGGGGACTGAAAAGATCTCTTGCTTCTGTCGGTTGCTCTTCCGGAAAATAATTGAGGTACTGAATGGCCAGGGTAGAGGGGGTATGTTTCCTTTCCGGATTGATAAGGTAGTGCATAAGTTCGGGATCCCATACCATACCATCAAAAGAAATGCCTTCTTTAATCAAGGCCAGCATTAGGTTTTTCAATCCAAATCCGCATTTTTCCGGTTCTTTGGCTTCCAGCAAGGGGACTGCCTGTGTTGCCTTACCTCCATAGGCTTTTTCTCCCGTATAGAAAATCATAAAAGAAGGAGTGCCGGCTATAGAAATCTTTCCCTCTTTTTGTGTTTCCTGCAACAAATTGTCCGGGGCACCCGGAGTGTCAAGAGGTATATATTCCAAAGGAGGGGCTAAAACAGCCTCTTCCTCTGTACTTTCCTTTTCCCTTTCACATTCGTTTCCGTTACAGAAGAGCTCTTCCAGCTTGGGCAACTGTCTTATGAGGGAGTGGAATTCATATTCCCGCATAAGTTCCCTAAGGCGACCCAAGTCAGGGGCTTCTATTTTAAAGGAGGCCTCGTCCCATGGAATGTCCAGCTCTGTGCGGATGGTAACCAAATCTTTAGAAAGAAGCAACATATCTTCCGAAGCTGTGATTTTCTTCTTTACAGAGTCGGACAGATGCTCTAGATTGTGTAAAATGTTATCTACAGATCCGAAAGCAGAGATCAATTTTTTGGCTCCTATTTCTCCAATACCGCGTACACCGGGAATGTTGTCCGAAGCGTCTCCCCATATGGCCAGAAGGTCAATTATCTGCTGAGGGTCGTTTACGCCAAACCGTTCACAAATTTCTTGTTTTCCGGCTACTTCCCATCCGTCACCACGCGAAAGCGGGCGGTACATGACAATGTTGTCAGAAACCAGTTGACCAAAATCTTTATCGGGGGTTACCATAAAAACCCGGAACCCTTCTTCTTCTGCCCGCTTGGAAAGGGTACCAATGACATCGTCTGCCTCTACGTTTTCTTGAACTACCACGGGAATGTGGCAGGACTCCAGAAATTCCTGGATTATAGGAATGGCCTCTGCAATTTGAACGGGAGTTTCCGGACGGTTGGCTTTGTATTGAGGGTACGTTTGATGTCTAAAGTTTTTTCCTTTAGGATCAAAAGCAACAAATAGGTGGGTAGGTTTTTCCCGCAGGATGATATCAAACAGAGAACGGCAAAAACCATAAATAGCAGAAGTTTCTACCCCTTTTGTATTGATCATAGGGCGGTTTATAAAGGCATAATACGACCTGAAAACAAGGGCGTGCCCGTCTATCATAAATATTCTTTTCATCTGACCCATTCGGCAAAAGAGGTTGGAGTTTCATAAAGACGCACTCGGTGTAGCCGGTTGGGAGGGGTAATGACCGGATCCAGTATATCGGCTATGTACAAGGTCAATTGTTCGCACGTAGGCTGGAAATCAAAGATCTTTATGTTTTCGTATTGTTCTTTCAACTGAGAAGACAACGGGGCTTCTTTCCGGAGCATGAGAGCGTGATCCAACGGCTCAATAACGTATTGGTACACTATTTTTTTAAGGTCGTTAAAGTCCATTATCATGCCCGATTTGGGATGTCCCGGAATGTCTGAAGGTTCTCCTGTAATGGTAACCAACAGCTTGTAGGAATGGCCGTGAATATGTCTGCATTTTCCGTCGTAACCGGTTAGGGCATGTGCTCCTTCAAAGCGAAATTCTCTGGTAATGTAGAGTTGTGACATGGTGCTGAATTATTCTTACAAATGTACTATATTTATTTGAGTACTTCTTGATGGCTTATAATTTAAACCTTCCATGCAGGTATTTCTAAATGTTTGATACTTTCTTTGCTAATATGGTTAAACTTTTTTAGTTTTGTTAGATAAAATCTTATTTCAATTATGTTTCAATTATGCAAGACGATTATTTGAATTCCATCATTTCCGATAACGCTAAAGGTATGAAGCGTTCGGCCATCAGAGACTTGTTAAAAATGGCCACACGGCCCGAGATTATTTCTTTTGGCGGGGGGTTCCCGGACATTACCGCTTTCCCCGTAGATGAACTCAGAGAGGTAGTCATAGAAGTACTGGATGAAAACGCCTTGCAGGCCTTGCAGTACGGAGAAACTCTGGGCGTAAAAAAATTGCGTGACATTCTTGCTCAACGTTATCGTGATCAGGGCATTGATGTAACTTATGAAAACTTTATCATTACCACTTCTTCACAGCAAGCCATAGACATGGTAACGCAGCTGTTTATTAATCCGGGAGATACCTTGGTTTGCGGGTTGCCTTCTTACTTGGGTGCGTTGCAGGCTTTCCAGGCACACCGTGCCAAACCGGTGGGAATACCCAAAGACGAAGAGCTAAGAACTGTAGTAAATGCATTGGTAGCAGCGGGAAGGAAACCTAAATTCATATATGCCATTCCCGATTTCCAGAATCCCTCCGGAGTTACCATGGATGTAGAGCAGCGCCTGAATGTAATTGAGGTAGCCAAAGAGTTTGATCTGCTTATTTTGGAAGACAGTCCTTACAGAGAAATTCGCTTTAGCGGAGAAGAGATGCCGCAAATCTACTCTTTGGATAAAGAAGGCCGTACCATGTTACTAGGTACTTTCTCTAAGACGTTTGTGCCGGGATTCCGCTTAGGGTGGGTTATGGCTCCTGTTAAAATTATTGAAAAACTGGAAGTTATCAAGCAGTCCACAGACTTGTGTGCTCCTGTGTTCAACCAGTTTATAGCTGCCCGTTACATAGAAAAAGGGTATTATGACAAGAACATAGAGCGGATTAAAATCAATTACCGCAACAAACGGGATAACATGATTGCCGCTTTTGAAAAATACATGCCGGAAGGAGTTACCTGGACCAATCCGGAAGGAGGCTTATTCCTGTTTGTTACCCTGCCGGAAGGCTACGATGCTACTGAATTGTTCCGTATTGCCGTTCAGGAAGATGTGGCTTTTGTCGTTGGCGAAGCCTTCCATTGCGACGGTTCTGGTAAGAACACCCTACGCATTAACTTCTCCTTTATGGAAGAATCACGTGCAGAGGAAGGAGTTCGCCGCTTGGCCGGTGCCATCAAAAAACTGATGGAAGATAAATAAGAACTGAAGATCAATAATCAGCTCTCTATTATTTGCTGTTTTCCCCGATCGGAAGGTCGGGGTTTCCTTTAATGTATTTGGTACAGCCGGTCAATAATACCGTTGGCCTGCAGCTGCTCCGGCGTACCCGTATGTAGGTTGTGGTCAGAGGTCATGACCCAGAACACATCACAGTACTCTTTGGCCAAGGCCAGGTCATGAGTAGAGAAAAGAATGGCTTTTTCTTCTTCCCGGGCCAGTTTACGCAACAGCAAGGCAATGGAGCGTTTACCGGCAATGTCCAGAAAAGCGGTGGGCTCGTCAAGCAACAGCAAAGGAGTATTTTGCACCAAAGCACGGGCAATGGCTACGCGGTGAAATTCTCCATCAGACAAGCCTGCGCTATCGCGAGCTGCTAAGTGCAAGGTGCCTGTCTGCTTTAGAGCGTGTGTTACTGTGCGTTTTCCCTCCTCGTCTTTCAAGCCCAACCAGTTGGTGTAACGGTATCGTCCTGTACTGACTGTATCCCATACAGAAAAGCGCGTTGCTCTGGGCGGTTGCGAGGCAACAAAAGCATACAATTGGGAGGACCGGTGCCTATCTTGCTGCACGTGGGCTACGATCTGTCCTTGCAACGGGGTTAGGATTCCGGCTAGTGTTTTAAGTAAGGTGGATTTGCCTATGCCGTTGGGACCCAGAAGCCCCGTTACGGTGCCGGCATTCAAATTTTCATGAAGCCCTTGGAACAAAGGCTCTTTTTTTGAATAGCCCACGGCCAGATCACGTATTTGCACAACGGGTTTCACAGTTCAAAGGCTTTGTCTTTAAGGAGGATGTATATAATGACCGGTATGCCCATAAGGGCAGCCACCGTATTTACGGGAAGTACGCTTTGGGAACCGGGCATTTGTGAAATGATGTCTGCCAGGACCATAAGGGCTGCGCCCAGTAAAGCCGAGGCAGGAATGAGCGTTCGGTGGTTGGCGTTTCCAAAGATCATTCTGCATATGTGCGGAACAGCAATGCCAATAAAACCTATGGGACCGCAAAAGGCAGTAACGCTGCCGGCCAGCAGCGTAGTAGCTAGAAAAATTCGGTTGCGTACACGTACTGTAGAAATACCCAAGCTTTCTGCATACGTTTGGCCCATAAGGAAAACGTTCAGATCTTTTATGTTACGAATAGAAAGTATCAGGCCTGCCAGACAGAGGCTTGCCATAATAACCAGCTTATGGCCCGAAACATTGCTAAAACTACCCATGGTCCAAAGAACGTAATGCTTAAGAGCCGGGGCGTCTGAAAAATATTGCAACAGGCCAATAAGGGCAGAACCTGCAGACCCTATCATGATACCCAAAACGAGTAACCCCATAGTACTTTTCATCTTTTTTGAGGCAGCTACTATGAACATCATTACGGCTAGTGCTCCCATCCAGGCAAAAGCTACCGTTCCCAGGCCACTCAACCAGGGTAAGGCGGTGATGACGGGAAACAAAGAAGCGCCCATTACAAAAAGTGCCACTCCCAGACCGGCACCGGAACTGATACCTAGTACGTAAGGATCTGCCAGAGGGTTTCTGAAAAGTGTTTGCATTTGTACCCCACAAACAGATAAAGCCATGCCGGCCATAAGAGCCGTCAGCATTTTAGGTATGCGAAAATTCCAAACAATCTTGTAAGCAAACGATTGAGGGTCGCTGCCCAAAAGAGCCGACCATACGTCGGTAGCCGGAAGGCGTACTGAGCCCAGAAAAATGTCTGCTGCTACTAAAAAAAGGAGTAGAAAAAGAAGCCAGATTCTTTTCATCAGAACAAAGATACGCCATTACGAGTAAAGAACCCGGCAGCAGCTTGACGTACGTGGTAAGAGGCATCTTTCAACAATCCATCAGGTGGAGTTACCGCAACGGAGTGGTCAAACAAGAGATCTGCCTGTTGTGTTGCGTCCTCCGCTATGCTTCCGCAGAAAGCAATTACCGGTTTTCCATACGTTTTGGCTATACGGGCTAAAGTCGCCGGGCCCTTACCCATAAAAGTCTGTTGATCCAAGCGACCTTCTCCGGTAATTATTAAATCTGCTTCTTTGATTTTTTTCTCAAGTCCAATGGCGTCGATAATCATTTGGGCTCCCGGTTCCAAGCGACCGTTTAGGAATTGCAAGAAGGCATATCCCAAGCCTCCGGCAGCTCCTGCTCCCGGTACTTGCTTTAGGTCCAAAGGAGTGTCAACCGGTGATACGCTTTGGTGAAGTACTTCTGTATTTAGGCATGTGGGGGGCGTTACCTGCCGTGTTTGTGGTAACGGAAATGGGGGTATGTGCTTGACCTTGGCTTTTGAGACAACACGGTCCAGATTGGCCAGGCCTCTATCCAAACGCTTGATAATAGCCGGCGTAGCACCTTTTTGAGGTCCATAAACGGCTGCGGCTCCGTTGGGGCCTGTTAACGGATTGTTTACATCGCAAGCAATGCGGAACGTACACTCCTTAAGAAGTGGATGGGCGTTTCCCGTATGTACAGAGGCTATGTAATTCAGGTCTTTGCCAGAAACACCCGTTTCTCTGCCCATTTTATCTTTAAAAACGTAGCCCAGAGCACGCAACATGCCTATGCCTCCATCGTTGGTAGCACTGCCGCCAATGCCGATGAGAAATGTACGGCAGTCACGCTCTAGGGCATTTAAGATAATCTGTCCTATGCCGTAAGTAGTTGTCTTTAGCGGGTTGCGCAGCTTTTCAGGTACAAGCCACAGGCCGACTGCGGATGCAATTTCAATGACCGCCGTAGGGGCTTCATGCGGCTTCGTAGCCGGAATTATGCCGTAAATAGCTTCGACTTGCGCTTTTAGCGGGCCTCGTACCTTGACATTGCGATACACTCCCCCCAGGCCTTGTGTGAGGGCAGTCACCGTACCTTCGCCACCGTCTGCCAAAGGAAGTATAGATATTTGGGGTACGTCCTGTTTCAAAGCCTTACAGGCATCTTCCAGACCACGGCAAACGGCGTGTCCCGCATCGTAAGAAGTCAGACTCCCTTTAAAAGAGTCCATGGCAATGAGTATTTTCACTTAGATCCTGTGTTACTGCGTTTAAACAAACGATAAGAAACAATGGCTTGAATTCCTTCCGTAATGGCATACAGAAGGCATATGATTCCTGTAAAAACCACCAATATTTTAGCAGACTGGAAAGGGTCAATCATGATCACAACGCTAAGGATCAACATGGCTACCGGATTCAGGTACAGATACCATGGCAAGCCTATGGGAACTGCTTTGCGAAAGCGAATGACTCCGGTGATTTGTGTGACAGAAAACAAGAAAAGGATAAGACCGCTTAAAAACATGCCGAGGGTGGCAAAAAAATTAGGGAACAGCAACAACAATACGGCAAAAACCATGAAAACAAGAGCCGTCATGTATAATAATCCTCGTAAGCCTTTGTCAAGGTCTGCGTTGCGGCCGTCACTCCATGCATAGTACAGAGAGAACAAGCCTCCAACAAGTAGAATGGCAGCCAGCAGCCGGATAAGTGTACTAATGCTGCCTTCCGGATTTATCAGTAGGAAAATGCCTAAAATAAGCAGAGGCACACTCCTAATAAGGGAGTATCGGATATGTGAAATGGGTTTCATATCTAAAAATAATTTAGGACTTAAAGATAGTCATTTTTTAACATCGTCCAGATCAACCAGGTTGTTGAGAATAGCATAAATGGTAAGTCCGGAAGGAGAATGGATCTGTAACTTACCGGCAATGTTTTTGCGGTGAGTCATAACCGTATGTACAGAGATGAAGAGCTTATCTGCAATCTCTTTATTGGTAAGTCCTTTGGCAACTTCTACAATCACTTCTTTTTCACGTTTGCTCAATTCCTTTTTTACAGATGTCTCTTCTTTCCGTTGCTTGCTTTTACTTTCCAAACACTTGCCGGTAAGGTCTCTTCCTTCCAGCCTAGAGATCATGGGAACAAACAAGTTGTCTTCAATGTAGTTGTGAGAAGCCAGGTCTTGAGCGCAAGCAAAAATATCAAACAACACGTTGTTAAGCTCGTGTGGATTCCCGGTAGGGTAGTATTTGATAAGGATGTTTTTGAGTTCAGATAATTTAGTTTCTATGCTGTCGTGTTGGTTGCAAAAAACTCGGATACAATAATCACCGCTTTGATCTCCTTGCAACAGAGAACGCACATAGGGAAATACCGTTTGCTCTTCATAAGCCATATGGTTTTGCACCTGTTCTACGTATTCGTCGTAAAAACGGATAACGGCTTTGGATACTCTGTCTATGGGAGTACCTAGTGTCTTTAGGAGTTTTTTTCTGATGGAGGGCAGACGGATATCAAGAAAATGGCTGTGCGAGTTGTGTAGGTATTGTACTAGACACGTTAGCGAAGCTTCTGAATGGGGATCACGTTTTCCGCTTATGAGCATATTAACAACAGACAGAAAAGTTTGTGTATGTACGTTATTTTGCAGACATACCTCTTCAATGGTCTTTTCTCCAAATCCGGGCAATATGCCAAAGCGACTCATAACAAAGAGCATGGGGTAATTGTCGCAGATCAGGTCGCCCATCCTGTCCGTTGACGTATATCGCTCTTGTTTATACATGCTTTAGGGTCTGTTAAAACTATAAAGATACGAAACAAGCTTGAGCAGGCAATAAAATCAGGCGACTTATGCGAGCAAAATCAGGCAGCCTATGCGAACAAGATCAAGCTGAGAGCCATTATAGCCATGCCCGAGATGAGCCCGTAAATGGCTACGTGGTGTTCCCCGTATTCGTGTGCACCGGGCAGCAGCTCATCCACAGAAATGAAGACCATAATACCGGCTACTACCGCAAAAACACATCCCATCACAACGGGAGAAAGGAAGGGCATAAGAATAAGATACGTAAGCAAAGCTCCCAAGGGTTCTGCCAGACCGGACAGCAAGGTGATTCCAAACGCTTTTCTACGACTTCCTGTAGCGTAGTATATAGGGATGGATACGGCAATGCCTTCCGGAATGTTATGTATGGCAATGGCTGTGGCAATAGAGATTCCTAAAGCAGGGTTGTCCAGAGCGGCCATGAACGTGGCAATGCCTTCCGGAAAGTTGTGTATGGCAATGGCTACGGCTGTCATAACGCCCATTTTCATGAGCTTTGGTTTTTGTCGGCAACACCTTTCTCCCAATTCCATATCTTCAATGGAGTGGGCTTCGTGGGGGTTCCCGAACGACGGAACTAAGTAGTCTATAAGAGCAATCAAGCCCATGCCGGCAAAAAAGAAAACGACAGTCCATAAGAGTCCTTGGCGTTCTCCCAGGTTGTTAGTGAAAATTTCACGGGCCTCGCCAAAAATTTCTACAAACGCCACGTATATCATGACTCCGGCCGAGAGGCCTAAGGAGAAGGAGAGCAATTTCCTATTGGTGCTTTTGGCAAAAAAGGTGATGAAAAACCCAATAATGGTAGCCAATCCGGCAAACAAAGAAAGCAGAAAGGGCAGCAGTATCTTAGAATTCATAGGGCGCAAAGATAGAAAGAGAAAATAAGAGTATAAATACCAACTTTCAGGTATTATTTCCTTACCGGTATTCTCTTATCTTTGCACCGTTAATTATGAAAAAACAGCTTTCTCTAAGAAGAAATCTACTAGCACTTTTATTAATTACCCTTTTTTCCGGGTTTTACGCGGGAGCTACCATGTGTTACCACAAACACGGAGACGAGGGAACAGTATTGGTACATTCGCATCTTTTTGGGGAACGCCAACACAGTCATAGTGAAAATGCATGGGAAGCCATGGAATGGATTTATGCCGGATTGTTGTTGTTGGTTGTATCTTTTTCTGTGTTGACATTCTTTTCAGTTCCTCTGGAATTTTTGGTCTTCTCTACCTTTTCTTCAAGAGAATCTGTTTTCAAAACTCCTGTATGTTTAAGAGGCCCTCCAAAGGTTAATTTGTCATAAGCTGCGTCTTTTTGTGTCAAATTATTACCATGTAACCTTTTTATGAAACATACTTTATTGTCTTTGTTGCTTTTAATAGCAACGTATTATTCAGGATTAGCTCAACATCAATACCGTGAAAGAGAAAGAGGCGGGGCAGCTATAGCAGGAACCGTTATAGATGCGCATACCGGGGAACCGTTAAGTTTTGCCACAGTAGTTATCAAGGGAACTACTCTGGCTACCGTTGCAGATGAAAACGGTGCATTTCTTCTGCATCACCTTCCGGAAGGACGCTTTATGGTAGCAGCCAGTATGGTCGGGTATAGTCCTACGGCTCATCCGGTTGAGGTTGTAAAAGGAAAGAGAGTTGTTGTAGATTTGGAACTGGCTCCGGATGTGGTGGCTTTGGACCAAATTGTAGTTTCTGCCAGCCGTACGGCAGTTACACGCAGGAAAAGTCCCGGTCTTGTTCAAGTTATGACTTCAGAACTGATTGAACAGGCCCAAGCCGTTTCTTTGGCAGATGCATTGCCGTTTCAGCCGGGAGTGCGTGTAGAAAACAATTGTCAAAATTGCGGATTCAGTCAAGTACGGATCAATGGACTGGATGGCAATTATTCACAAATATTGATGGATTCTCGTCCCGTTTTTTCTGCTTTGGCAGGAGTTTACGGGCTGGAACATATCCCCGCCAACATGATAGACAGAATTGAAGTACTGAGGGGAGGAGGCTCGGCTTTGTACGGTTCTTCCGCTATTGGAGGGACTATCAATGTCATTACACGCGATCCTGTATTTAACAGCGCAGAGGTTGCTCACGCCATTACTTCCATTGGTTTGGGTAAGGCTTGGGATAACAATACTACGTTTAACGCTTCGTTAGTAGGGGAAGAAGGTAAGACAGGGTTTTTGGCATACGGACAAAAGCGCTCTCGGCAAGGATACGATTACAACGGGGACGGTTTTACAGAAATACCTGTTATAAAAAGCAATACTATGGGTATGCGGGCTTTCTTTAAAACAAGCCTTCATTCCAAACTTGCCTTGCAATACCATCACACAGGGGAGTTCAGAAGAGGAGGAGATGCATTGGATTTGTCTCCGCACAATGCATTGCTGGCTGAGCAAGTGGAGCATTCCATTCACGGAGGCGGAATAACGTTTGATGTATTTTCCCCCGACTACAAACGTACGTTCAGCGTATTCACTTCTATGCAACATGTGAATAGGGATAGTTATTATGGGGCAGGAAAAGACCCAAATGCATACGGACATACAACAGATATGACCGTTGTAACGGGGGCACAGTACACAAGAAAGTGGGACAGACTGTGGTTTATGCCGGCAGAATGGGTGTCTGGTATGGAGTACAATTACAATGGACTGACTGATAGCTATCCTTTATACCAAATACAAACGGAGCAAATCATTCACAATGTCAGTCTGTTTTTACAAAACGAATGGAGAAATGATGTTTGGGGATTTTTGTTGGGCATTCGAACAGATAAGCACAATTTGGTAGAAAAGCCCATTTTTTCTCCAAGGGTTACTTTAAGGTACAATCCCGTGAAAAACGTGAACTTCCGTGGATCTTATGCCACAGGATTTAGAGCGCCTCAAGCTTTTGATGAAGATTTCCACGTGGCAGTTGTGGGAGGAGAAAGAGTTGTGACTGTGTTGGATCCCGGGTTGAGCCAGGAGCGTTCCCGGAGCTTGAGTTTTTCTGCAGATACGTATTATACTATAGGAAACATGCAGGCAAACTTGGTAGTCGAAGCCTTTTACACACAATTGTTAGATGTGTTTGCGTTGCGCATGCTGGAAGAAACAGATGCGAACGGAAACAGCGTACTGGAGCGGTATAACGGTTCCGGTGCACGTGTTGCCGGAATAAATGTAGAAGGCAAGCTGCACATCCCAGCAGGATTTCAGATACAGGCCGGTCTTACGTATCAAAGAAGCCAATACACAGAGCCCGAATATTGGAGTGAAGACCCCCGTGTAGCGCCTGTAGAGCACCTTTTCAGGAGTCCCGATTTGTATGGATATATGACCTCTTATTGGACACCGGGTGAGAAGTTGACGTTTATCGTATCTGGAAAATATACCGGTTCCATGTTGGTACAACATTTTGCAGGATCGGGAACACCGGTGGATGTAGCCAAAGAAACTCCGTCTTTCTTTGATATGGATCTAAAGTTGTCTTACGATGTAACACTATTCAGTAAACAATCGCTACAAATACAAGCAGGAGTTAAAAACGTGTTCAATGCCTTTCAGGTTGATTTTGACCGCGGACAAGAAAGAGACTCAGGCTACATTTACGGTCCTGTGTTGCCCAGAAATTTCTTCCTAGGCATCAAGATGGGATTTTAGTGCGGGTAAAGGGACTTGAACCCCCACGCCTTGCGGCACCAGATCCTAAGTCTGGCGCGTCTACCAATTCCGCCATACCCGCATAGGTTCCTTTTTTGGAAAGGCAAAGGTATACTTTTTTTTAATAATTCTCCTACAGGCCGTGAAGTTGGTTGTAGGTTCTGTTAACTGCATTCTGCAAATACAACCTTTTACAGAACACAACCAGGTACATAATACCGACCGTGAGCCAGCCCAGTAGGAACAGCGTAAGCAAGTACGTAGATACTTGCAAGCCTTCCGGTTTGTTGTTTCTAATCAAGTACGCATTGCAACGATTGATCCACAAGCATTCCCACACGATGGGGTAGATGCCAAAAGTTACTATGCCTAACAGCAGGTACACCACAAGCCCTTGTGTACGTTTTCCGTCTGCCACGCAAGCCGTATTCGTTTCTTTGGCAAAAGCATAAATCAAATACAAGGTATAAAACCCCAAGGTTAGGATGCTATAAAGCAGTGTTAACCAAAACCCTCTGTTTGTAGGTAATCTGTTCATTCTATTATGTTTTGAAGTTCAAATTTTAGACAATACCAGCATAAAAATAGGAAAAAAGATGCAGATTTTGTGAAAATAGCAAATTTGTAGCACAACGTCATGTTTTGACGTTGTGAGTTTGTAATATTGGTTTAAACAACTAACTAAAAACCATTTGTATTATGAAAAAAACGATTAATGCCGCACAAAGAATTGTGAGTACAGTTGTGTTTTCATTTTTCATACTCATGTGTACTCCCCTTCAGGAAACCCCTAAAACAACCCCGCAAATAAAAACAATAAAAGTATTTGATGTTACAGAAACAACGGCATCCTGTTCTGCAGAAGTAATATCTGACAGGGGTTATGAAGTTACGGCCAGAGGTGTATGCTGGAGCACGAAAAGAAACCCTACAGTTTTGGATTTAAAAACAGAAGATGGAACAGGAATAGGTACGTTTACAAGCGTATTGACCGGTCTCATCCCCAATACTAACTATTATGTGAGAGCCTATGCAACCAGTGACCAAGGGATTGCTTATGGAGCACAAAAAACTTTTACAACAAAAAAAGAAATACTTCCTACTGTTGTAACCTCTATTAAATTAGACAAAAGTTCACTCAAATTATTACCTTCCGAATCGGATTGGTTAATTCCTTCTATTGAGCCCGAAGATGCTGAGAATAAGACAATCATATGGTCATCTTCAAAGACCAGCATTGCGTCAGTATCTGAAAATGGAAAGGTTACGGCCGGAAACACTTTTGGAACAGCCACAATTACTGCAACAACCGAATGCGGTGGTCATAAGGCTACTTGCACAGTTAAAGTAGTTGAAGTTGACGAATTTGTTAAACCAAATTATTCGCTTCAAGTGTACTCTTTAATGAACGGATACGTCAAAGGTTTGTGGGAATTAACGCTTTCCAACCACAGTACTCAGTCAATTGAAATGGTTTCTTTTACTACCATTTCGGGGGACAGATCTTCAACTTATTACTCCGCTGATTTATCTGAAAATATTGGTGAGCTAGGTGCAGGATATTATATGTCTATAAAATTAAACAGTACCGTAATTCCTTTCTATAAACCCATATTTCAGTGGCGCTTTACCTGGAGAAACAAAGAATATCTGATTGAATTCCAACCCTTCTCTTAGTAATTAGGAATCAAATATTTCCAGGAAGCTTTTTTATTTCATAGGCATACACTATCTTCACATCATCACTTTAATTTTTATAAAAATGACGCTGATCAAAAAGCTCATTCAAACACGTGGTGTGAAGCAAAAATGGCTTGCACAGCAGATTGGAGTGAGTGAAGTCACTGTATCTAATTGGATGAAAGGAATCCACAAACCCAAGGAAGAAAATTTAAGAAAAGTAGCCGAAGTGCTCCATATGGAATTGCAATTACTTAAAGATACCGTTAATGAAATATAGTCTTTCATATACGGCGGCCTCGTTACGTATACACGATACTTTGTTGGTAGCAAAGGCTATGCATAGTGGAAATTTTGATGCGATTGACGAAAAAATAGGAAACGGCAAACGCTCTACCGGTAAGCGTATCCGCCAAGAAATGACCAAACGGTTACACAACCTTACTTCGCAGCAGTTTTCTTACCTGCTCCAAGCAAACCCGGACGATGCGCAGAACCTTGCTTTTGTAGCAGTTTGTAAAACGTACCGTTTCATATACGAATTCATTGTGGAGGTATTGTGTGAGAAGATGCTACACTTAGATTTTAAAATTACGGATGGAGAATACCTCTCTTTTTACAACCGTAAGGCCGAACTTCATCCACAACTAGAGGAATTATCCCAAACTTCATCAAGTAAGATAAGACAAGTCCTGTTTAAGATATTGGAAGAAGTAGGCCTTATTGATTCTGTACGCAACAAAGTGTTGCAACCTAAATTTGTGTCACCGGAAGTGGGAAAACTTCTTAGAGAAGATGATCCACAACTGCTGAGAATTTTTTTATCACCTATAACAGTTTAATACTTGATTATGAAAAACCTTTCGGCATCTATCAATCAAGCATTTGAAAAAATGAGGAACCCCAAATTTCTTCAAAAGGAAGGCTTGGGAGGAGAAATTCCCTTCTTTATTTTCCCATACGATATAAAGTATGAACGTCAAATAGATGACACAATAAGTGGATTAAAAAAACGATTGAACAGAGAAGGTATTTGTGTTCTTGAACTAAATCTATACACTATTTGTATAGATATCTTGCAAAGCAAAGGAGGCATTGAGAAAGTATTGAAGTTAGAAGAACGGCATAAAGACCGTCCCAATTACTTTCTTAAGGCATTACAGTCTGCATTGAATATTCAAGAGGTGTTTATTCCTCATATTAAAAATATAGTAGATACCATCGAGCACCATTTAATATTTATTACAGGCGTAGCACCTGTCTTCCCGTATATTCGTTCACATGTAATACTTAACAACTTACATAGCGTTACAGATAAAGTTCCCACCGTCATGTTCTATCCGGGAACATATACCGGCAAAACCCTGAACCTTTTTGACAGGCTTAAAAGCAACAACTATTACAGGGCATACAATTTAAATGAATACCAGCTTTAAAATAAAAAGTGATGATACAAGATCTCTTTATCAAAGATGTAAACCGCGAAATTGAAACAGTAGTAAAAGCGGATGATATCAGAAATGTAGATGCTGAAGTCCGTGAATATGTTATTACCAAAGAGATAAACGAAAAAATTGGAGATCTCTTTTCGCAATACGGCAACACCAAAACCGTGAATGGCGTTTGGATTCATGGCTTTTTTGGGTCCGGTAAATCGCATTTATTAAAAATGCTTTCGTATGTATTTGGAAACAAAAAACTGGAGTGTGGGACCTCTGTTGCTCATATCTTTGCTTCTAAGACAACAGATGAATTTATTAAAGCCGATATTCACAGGATAGCAAGCATACCCTCTGAATCCATATTATTTAACATAGACCAGCAAGCCATTATTTCACATAATGAAAACAAAGACTCTGTGTTGCTTGTATTCTATAAGATGTTTTACGACCACCTGGGATTCTACGGGGCGTACCCCCACATTGCTGAGTTTGAATGGTGGTTGCGTTTTGAAAAAAACATCTACACAGAATTTAAAGAACAGTTTCTAGTACAAACCGGTATGGAGTGGGCTGATGCTCGGCGTAATTATTACGACCCCGATGTAACAGACGGTTTGTCGGCGGCATTGGCTAATTTGCTAAAAAGGGAAGAAAAGGAATACAACTCTATTCTTGAAGATATTGAAAAACGGCAAAATTTGTCGATAGACCATCTAGCCGGCTTGGTTGCTGAATATATAAATACGAAACCCAGAAATTTTCACCTCAATTTTTTTGTTGACGAAGTGGGGCAATATATTGCCGGTGACGAGACTATGATGCTTAATTTGCAAACCATAGCTGAAAGTCTGGCAACGGCAACAGGTCACAAATCGTGGATTTTTGCTACTGCGCAATCACAAATTGAAGGGTTGGGGGAAGATTTGAAATGGACACAGGATTACGCACGTATTTTGGGAAGGTTCAAAGTGAAAATAAGCTTGTCTTCTGCCAATGTGGACGAAGTAATAGAAAAGCGGTTACTTGATAAAAAAAAGGAACATATTCCATCTCTTAAAAAATTATACAACAAAGAAAAAGCACTAATCAATACCATAATATCCTCAACTGACGGAGGAATGCCCATAGTTGCGTATAAAGATGAGGAGGATTTTGTGCTTAAATACCCATTTCTCTTTTACCAGTTCACCTTGTTTCAAGAATGCAGAACTTCCCTGGCCTCACACGACGTATTTCAAGGAAAGCACGCATCTGTTGGTGAAAGGAACATGTTGGGCGTTTTTCAGAGTGTACTTAAAGATATAAGTCGTGACAATGTACTGACCGTTCCCAGTTTTGATAAGATGTATAAGGGAATAGAAAATGATTTAAGGGCAGAATTTGTCTCGGGAATTAACAACGCTCAAACCAACTTAAACGATCCTTTTGCCATTAAAGTTCTTAAAACATTGTTTCTGGTGAAGTATTATAAACAGTTTTTGGCTACAAAAGAGAGTATAGCTATGCTGCTCATTGACCATGTTCATATAGACATCAAAGCTCATCAGGACAAAGTAAACAAAGCGTTGAGCAAATTGGAGTTCCATTCTTATATTGAACGTAACGGCCATCTGTATGAGTTCCTTACCAATAAAGAAAAGGATATTGAAAGAGAAATAAAAAATACCCGAATAGAAGAAAGTAGAGTAAATCAGCTGCTGAAAGAGCTGTTTTTTGATGATGTTCTGGGACGCAACCGTATTGCTTATACAGACAATAGACAAGAATACATATTTACCCAAAAGTTAGATGGTGGAATTTTTGGTCGTGAACATGAACTGGCCATAGAGATATTTACACCTAACTACGAAGGGAGAGAGGGTATAGAAGTACTTAAAAGCCAAACCATGGGATTGCCCGTGTTGCGGTTGGTAACGCAGGGTAACAGTGAATTTATGGACGACGTAAGAATGTACCTGAAAGTACATCAGTACCATGCGCTTAATCAGATGGTGGCCAGCAATAACGAAACACGCAGTATTCTGTACCAAAAATTGAGCGATAACAGCAAACGGAAAGAAAGTTTGCGAAATCGCGCCAATGTCCTCCTTGGCAAAGCCGAGGCTTTTGTAAACGGCGCAAAGCTGGATGTACTGCCCAGAGAATCAGGAAAAATCTTTGTTGAAGAATGTTTTCAACACCTCATAAAGATTATATACCCCGGCTTGCGTATGTTGGGTACTACGGCTTATAACGAAGATACATTCAAAGATATAATCCAAGGGCATAACATACCCTTGATATTTGACAGCAGCGATATAACTGTTTCGGAAGCCGAGACACAACTTCTTAACTTTGTGGAAAGACGTAAAAAACAGCATGAGCGTACTTCTGTTTATGATTTGAAAAACCATTTTGCCAAAAAACCTTTCGGATGGTATGACAATGCCACCTTTACATTACTTTCCAAGCTTTACAAGAAAAACAAAGTAGAGGTGACCATTGGCGAAAATCCGTTAGACAACAACGAACTTACAGATGCATTGCTAAATTCATCACAGCATAGCCGTGCTTTTATTGTAGGACAGACAGTGTACACCCCGCAACAAGTAACAGAATTAAAAGAACTGTACCGCAACCTGTTTGACAGAAACTCCGTTTACAACGATGCCAAAGACGTTGCTACAGACTTTAAAGATCGGTTAAAAGAACTTGCTGCTAACGTAAGTACCCTTTTGGCGCAGAGCAGTGACTTTCCGTTTGTGAAAACATTACAACCCTTCTATGACCGTCTGCATGAATGGTCTTTTAAGAGTTACAAAGAAATTGTTGAAAACCCATCCCAATTGGAAGAACTGCTAATAGCAACTAAAGAAAACGAGTACGATCCCATTACATCATTTATTAATGGCCAGCAAGCTGTAATTTATAAAAACATTAGAAGCACTGTAGCTCAAAACACACCCAACAGCACTTTTGTAGTAGGAGACGAATTTAACAACCTGGTACAATTCCTTGAAAACCCCAAACCCTATCTGGGCAATGCGCTTAGAGAGGCAGAAGAATACCGTAAGGTGCTTCAAGAAAAAATCAAAACACTCATAAAGACCGAGAAGGAAACAACACAAAAAGAGTATAAAAAGAGTTTGGAGATGTTGCACAACCATCCCGAGTTGCAAAAGCTGACACCAACAGATTTGGACAGGCTTATCTTACCCATTAAACAAAAATTGGCTGACCTTAACGATCAGGAATTTGTGGGTAACCTCCGTTCCGGCAGAGATGAACTGTCTGCCATGGTAGTGGAAGCACTCAACACAGCAGTGGAACTCAATGCATCAACGGCTCCATCTCTATACGGGGAAACAAGTACGCAAGGAAAACATAGGGTGGAAGGTGCGCCTGCCATCAAGTATGTGAACAGGAATAACGTACATGTACCATTTCCTAAAACAGAGCTCACAACCGCCGAAGATGTACAGGACTATGCCACGGCACTGCAAGAAACTTTTCTTAAGGAAATTGAAGACAATAAGCGCATAAGGCTTTGATTGCCTGATAATCAATTAAGTAATGGACACAAATAATTTAAAACGCTTTGCACAAGCAACCCGCATTCGTCTATTGGAGGCGGTACAAGATAAACTAGAATATGTGCTGAACCACGATACTGTTGACTTGCGCGACTACGCTGCATCAGTTCATACACTAAAGAAAGATGTGGAGCGTATAGGTAAAGAAGCCTTGATTGACAAAGTAGCTTACACCTGGTTCAACCGCCTGATGGCATTGCGTTTTATGGACGCCAACGGTTATCAACCCCTTCGCCTGATGGTGATTTCACCCAAAGAAAGATTTACTCAACCGGAAATCCTGGACGAGGCAATGCGAGGACATATCCCCGAGGAGTTGCGTGTGGACAGAGCGCGCATCAACGACTTGCTGGATGGCAGAATCACTTCTCCCAATCCGCAAAACGAAGTGTATAGGATGTTACTGGTAGCATCATGTAATTACCTGCACAGTTTGTTTCCATTCTTGTTTGAACAGTTGAACGATTACACAGAATTACTCCTACCTGATGATTTGATTTCAGAATTATCCATCATCTACGACTTTGTGGAGGGAATGACACAGGCGGATTGCCAAGAGGTGGAAGTAATGGGGTGGTTGTACCAGTTTTATATTTCCGAGCTGAACAGTGAGTTAATTTCTGCTAAAAGAGCTTATAAGAAGAATGAGATAGCTCCTGCATCACAGCTATTTACTCCCAAGTGGATTGTTCAATATATGGTGGATAACACTTTGGGACAAGTGTGGAGTGAGATTAACCCTCGTACAACTATTCTTAAAAACTTGGAGTTCTACATCAAGCCACAATATAAAGTGGTGAGAGAGGGCAAGCCGATTGAAGAAATTAAATTCTTTGAACCTTGTGTGGGGTCAGGTCATGTGCTGGCTTATGCTTTTGATCTGTTTTATATGATGTATGAAGAAGCTGGCTATGCACTTTCTGAAATTCCTTATCTCATATTAAAGCATAACCTATTTGGTGTGGATATTGATCCGCGTGCTGCACAAATAGCATCATTTACACTACTGATGAAAGCGCGACAAAAGCATCGCAGATTCTTTAGAAAAGCACAACAGGAGAACTTGGTACCGAATATCTATCATTACGAGGATTTTGAAGAGGATGATAAGTTTAATAATGCAACTGTTTTAGGTTCGTTGATAAGAGTGACTTCAGAAGAAACAGAAACGCTAAAGGTTAAAAAAGACACCTTGTTTGGCGAGGGGCAGCAGAAGTTGAAGGAGTTGTATCAGTTGCTGAGCCGAAAGTATGATGTTGTGGTAACTAATCCGCCTTATATTAATTCTTCACGTATGGAACCCTCCCTTAAAAAGTATGTCAATAAACATTATAAGGATACAAAGTCTGACCTGTTTGCTTCTTTTATTCTACGCTGTTTAGAATTAACCAATCAGGATGGGCTGGTTGGTAATATGACTCCGTTTGTATGGATGTTTATTACATCTTATCAGAAGTTGAGAGAAATCATTATTGAGGAGCACTTTATTAACAATCTGATTCAACTGGAATATTCTGGATTTGATGGAGCTACAGTACCAATATGTACTTTCACTTTGCGCAATAAACCAATGAGCGCGGAAGGTAGTTATATACGTTTGTCAGATTTTAGAGGTAGTCATAATCAAGCCCCCAAAACTTTAGAAGCTATCCAGAACCCTGACTGTGGTTGGTTTTATGTTAAAAATCAAAAGAAGTTTAAAAAAATACCGGGATGGAATATTGGATATTGGTTGAGTGATAATGCTTTAAATAGTTTTGAAAATTATCACAAATTAAATGAACTGTTTGAAGCAAGGAAAGGTTTAGCTACTTCTGACAATAATAGATTTTTAAGATTTTGGTTTGAAGTTGATAAAGCATGTTCAAGTTTAGATTTTCAAGAGATTATTAAGAACAAGTGGTTTAAATACAATAAGGGAGGTTCATTTAGGAAGTGGTATGGGAATTTCGAATATGTAATCAATTGGTATAATGATGGATATGAAATTAAAAACTTTAGGAATCCTGATGGTGCTTTAAGGTCAAGGCCACAAAACTTACAATATAATTTTAAAGAATCACTTACTTGGTCAAAAATTACTAGTGGATCTTTTTCTTCTAGGATATTCACAAAAGGAGGTTTGGTTGATGATGCAGCAGCAATTTGTTATAGAAGAAACAATGAGTATTATATTGAAATACTAGGCTTGTTAAACACAAAAGTAGTTCAACATCTACTTAAAGCATTGAATCCAACTTTGAATATCCAAATTGGTGATATCGGAAAACTACCAATTTCTATCAATGTTATTAAAACTAATTATGTTGAAGAATGTATAAAAATATCCACAATAGAATGGAACTCCCGTGAAACATCTTGGGATTTCCTACAAAACGAACTAATTCGCCTAAACGGTCAGGATGTTAAAGAGGCTGTAGAACTTTATAAACTCTATTGGACAAAGCAGTTTTATCAATTGCATCACAACGAGGAGAGGCTGAACAAGGAGTTTATACATATATATGGATTGGAGGAGGAGCTGACACCTGATGTGGCGTTGGAAGATATTACACTGCTAAGGGATGAATTGAACCAACGTGAATTGAAAGAACTTTTGGCGAATTATCATTCTGGCTGGCAACTGAACGAGGAGGGTAAGTGGGAATTGGCGACTAGGGCTGATTATCCTGAACTGCCGTTTGATGAGAAAGAATTGGTGATGCAGCTAATCTCATACGCTGTGGGCTGTATGTTTGGCAGGTATAGCATAGACAAGGAAGGATTGATATTGGCTAATCAGGGGGATGGTACGCAGGAGTATTATGCGCAGCTGGGCGATAAGGAGCAGTTGCGGTTTGTATTGGATGAGGATGAAGTGATTCCGGTGCTGGATGAAGAGTGGTTTGAAGATGACATTGTGGTGCAATTTCGCCGCTTTGTGAGGGTTGTCTGGGGCAAGGAGAATGTGCAGCGCAATATGGAGTATATGGAGCGCGTGCTGGGCAAGCCGTTACGCAATTATTTCCACAGAGATTTTTATAATGATCATATCAAGCGATATAAGAAACGCCCAATTTATTGGATGGTGGCTTCTCCCGGTGGGGAATTTCAGGCGTTGATTTACCTACATAGGTATAATGTAGATACGTTAAGCCATGTATTGAATGATTACCTGCGTCCTTACACTGCTAAGCTGGAGAACCGGATTGACTATCTGAGCCAGATAGCAGAAGAGGGTGTAGCACGTGAGAAAACAAGAGCCATGAAGGAGATGGCTCGTTTGGAAAAGATAATAGATGAATTGCGTGCTTTTGACCGGACGGTGCTCTATCCGTTAGCTACCGAACGCATAAGCATTGACCTGGATGACGGAGTGTTAGTAAACTACAACATATTAGGTTCTGCACTAAAACTAGTATCTGGACTAAACGATGCTGCCACTAAGAAGAGAGTAAGGGGGTTTGACTGGATTGATGTGGAACAGATTAGATAAAAAGAATAGTGAATTCCAAATTTGCCCACAAAAACGTTCAAATTTACCCATGAAAATATAAATGTTTGATAAAAAACATATGGTACTGAGGTTAGGTTGCAACCTTTTAGAGGAAGGTTGCAACTTCGGAGTAAGTTGCATATAGTCAGCATGATATGACTGAGAGGTTGGTGTTTGGAATTAGAAAGGTTGCAACCTCATGGGTAAAAGGTTGCAACCTCCAGTTGTTAAGGTTGACAGGAAAAAGATGAATAGAATAATAACAAATGAATAGAGCATAAATGAGTTCATTAAATGATAATCTTAAAAGAGAATTTCATCTGCACCGTGTAATATTCTGGTATGATGAACAGGGCGAAAGCCGTGAACTTTTTGATGAAGTGGATATTCCTCACGTAGAAAAGGTAGTAGTAGAGCAAAATGCTTTTGCCCTTAAATACAGGATTTTGTGGCAGGAAAAAGAACAAAAATTTTTGCTTTACTTCCCTTACAAACGGCCCGACAATGAGGAAAACTGGTTGCTAGACATAGAGCTCTCTAATTTTGTGTTCGACACAGAAAAATCTGCCTTGTTTTTACAAGAGATGAGGTTGGATTATAAGTACAAAGAATTGGTGCAAGAACACATTGGGTTTTTTAATGCACGCGAAAGGCAGCGCAGATTTATGGCGCTTTTTAACAAGTCCGATACATTGGAGGTGCTAAAATATAAGATGCTGTCGCTCGTATTAGGTACCGATAATTACGATTTGCAGACTTTGGTACAGGCTTATGCCAACCATTACTTCATGAACTTGGACAAGCTCAATAAGGATCTGGAAAAATACCATTTAAAAGAATTTATTTGGAACCAAATAAAAGAAAGGTACAGGTACAAAGGAGAGGACCAAAACATCTATGAGTTTATTATTGAGGTCTTTGAAAACAGTTTTCCGCTGACTCAAAAGACAGGGTTGACAACAGATGCGCGTTTGATTTTGTCCGGTTGGCGCGATTCGGTCACCATGCGCGAAGCCTATGAGAAAATCTCGACTCAGGTTGCAGAAGTACTAAGAATTGAGGAACTCTTGCAGGATGCTCATTTGGAAGATATAATGGAAGATGAACTCTTTGAGTTGACAGACCAAAAGATTGTTTTTGAGCTGGTGCATCTTTTGCTGGAGCGCAACATTTCGTACGACCGTTTTCAGAACATCATTAAAACACGCGAGTCAAAGTTTTGGTACTCGTCCTATGAGCATCTATACAATGCGCTGGATAATGCGTACTTGTTGTTTGAACAAATTGCAGCAGTAAAGTACGATTACGAACAAGCAGAAACAGCCATCCGCGGTTATATAGAGGAGGACTATAAGATTGACTTCTATTACAGAAAGTTTTATGAGCATTTCCTCCGTGCCAATAAGCAGGATATTATTAAACACCTGCTTGACAAGGTTGAAAAACAGTATGTAAATGAATGGCTGTTTATGGGCGGTAACGCTTACCAAAAACTGCTTAACCATAAAAAAGAGTGGTCTTTTGCTACTCTGTTGATGCAGCGCGATTTTTTTAGTTTGAAAGTTGCATCCATTTTGGAGAAACAGAAAGTAGTGGTAGTGATTTCAGATGCGCTGCGTTACGAGTGTGGCGTAGAGCTGGCAGGCGAAATTAATAAGATGAGTAAATTCAACGCAGAGCTTCAGGAGATGGTTAGTGCTATTCCTTCTTATACGCAATTGGGAATGGCCGCCCTTTTACCTCATAAGAGCTTGAGTTTTTCCGCTGAGAGCGATGTTGTGTTAGTTGACAGTTTATCTTCTGTGGGTAGTGAAAACCGTCAAAAGATTTTGCAGACCAACACCCGGCATACGGTTAGAACTATGCAGGCACAAGAATTTTTACTATTGAAAAATGCAGAGCGGCGCCTGGTGATAAGAGATCACGATATCCTATATATCTATAGTAACAAAATAGATAAGACAGGTGACGACAAGATGACCGAAGGTGAAGTGTTTGTTGCTGTACGTCAGGAGATTGAGCATTTGAGAGAATTGGTGGTGGCAGCTACTTCTGCTAACGCTTCGCGCGTGTTGGTTACTTCTGATCATGGATTTCTTTACCAGCATTCGGCTGTGGCAGAGAGTGATTTTGTAGAGACTGTAACTAGAAGAGAAGCATTTAAAGAGAACCGCCGTTTTGTGTTAGGTACAAAACTGGCAGATGATGGTTGGGCCATGCATTTCAAAGCACAGGACTTAAAGATTGATTCGGATGTTGAGCTTCTTATTGCAAAAGGGATTAATAGGTTTAGGGTAAGAGGTGCCGGAAGCAGATTTGTGCACGGAGGTGCAAGTCTGCAGGAAACGATTATTCCTTTATTAGACATAACCAAAGGAAGGGAAGATACGGTTAGACAAGTTGAAATTGATATCATTCAGTCGCATAACCGCATTACTACCAATGCGCTTCCTATTGAATTTGTGCAGAAGGATCCGGTTTCTGAAAAGGTGTTACCTATTCAGATCAGAGCTTTTATTAGAGCAAAAGATGGTAAGGTGTTGAGCGATACTTTTACTTTTATTTTTGATTTTACCGGTGAAGAACATAGACAACGAGCCAGGAGGTTTGTCTTCCAGATGGTATCGGAAGCTGGTCTGTCTTACCGCAATCAGACGGTAGATTTAGTGTTGCAAACACCTGTTGAAAGCACTTCCAGATGGCAGGATTACAAACGTTTTGAGTATAATTTAAACATTTCGTTTACTAGCGATTTTGATTGACAATGAACACGTTAGATAAGAAAATTAATGAGTTTTTTTCAGGCAAGGTGGTCCGCAAAGACTTAACTAAATTGGTGAAGGGCAATGCCGTTGTGCCTACCTATGTACTGGAATACCTGTTGGGACAATATTGTGCCTCGGATGATGAAGTTACCATAAAAGAGGGAACGGAACGTGTAAAGGGTATTTTAGCAGAACATTATGTACATCGTGACGAAGCACAGTATATCATGAATCTTGCAAGGGAAAAAGGAGCCCACCGGATTATTGATAAAGTGAATGTACGGTTGAACGATCAAAAAGACCAGAACGAAGCTTTTTTTGCTAATCTGGGATTAAAAAGGGTGCCGATATCGGATACTATTGTGAAAGAACATAAGAAGCTTTTGTCTGACGGGGTCTGGTGTATTCTTAACTTAGCCTATATACCTACGGATGAGAGAGGTGGGTCGCCGTGGATTATTGAATGGTTAAAGCCCATTCAAATTTCCAATGTAGATACTGAAGAATTTAAGACTTTCCGTTCTCATTTTACTACGGAAGAATGGATTAACCTGTTGTTGCAAACGATGGGATTAAACCCAGATGCATTTACCAATCGCTCAAAGATTATTCAGCTGACACGTTTGGTTCCTTTTGTAGAAAACAATTATAACCTGATAGAGTTGGGACCTAAAGGGACCGGTAAATCGCATGTGTTTAGCGAGTTATCTCCGCATGGCATTTTAATATCGGGCGGTGAGGTTTCAAAAGCTAAGTTGTTTGTTAATAACAGAACAGGGGAAATTGGGTTGGTAGGGTATTGGGATGTAGTGACGTACGACGAGTTTGCCGGACGCACCAAACGCACCGATACGGGGTTGGTGGACATTATGAAAAACTATATGGCAAACAAATCTTTCAGCCGCGGTACCCAAGTGTATGGAGCTTCTGCCAGTATGGCGTTTGTGGGCAATACAGACAGCAGCGTGCCTTATATGCTTAGCCACAGCGACCTTTTTGAAGCGTTACCTAAAGATTATTACGATGCTGCCTTCCTAGATAGGATACATGCTTATCTTCCGGGGTGGGAGGTAGATAAACTGCGTAACGAAATGTTTACAGACGGCTATGGATTTGTGGTAGATTACTTGGCCGAGATATTAAGAGAACTGCGTAAAGAAGATTGGACAAACGAGTATCAAGCGTATTTTGAACTGTCAGACACAATTACTACGCGTGATAAAACGAGTATCTTAAAAACGTATGCCGGTTTGTGTAAAATCATTTTTCCGGATAAAAACACTACGGAAGATGAGCGAAGAGAACTGTTTGAGTTTGCTATTGAAAGCAGGAGAAGGGTAAAACTTCAGTTGCAGAAGATGGATGAAACGTTTGAAGAAGTTGATTTTTCTTATAAGATAATTGGAGGAACAAAGGAAAAAGAAGTGGTCACTTTGGAAGAAATCCAGTACTTGGGTAAAGCCAATATATTTACCGAGAGTGAAGAGGACCCAAGCGAAGTGAAAAAAGAGGCAAAACTTCAGCTTGCAGGAAAGTATGTAGAGGTTTTTGATAACCAGAAAGGGGTGTCGTATAAAAATTTGTTTGGGGAATACCTTACAGGAGTTAAAGAGGTTACCGTTATTGATCCGTACATTAGATTGCCTTATCAAATACGTAACCTGGTAGAATTAATCAATTTGATCTCGGGCTATAAAAAAGCAGATGAAACAGTAAAAATACATTTGATTACCGACAACGATCCCAGCTTTGTACAAGAGAGCAGGGAACGCTTCCAAGGATTACAAGACAGTCTTGCACCTATAGGGATTGATTTTCACTTTCAGTTTGATGAACAGATCCACGACAGATACATTTTGATTGACAACAATTGGAAAATCATTCTGGGACGCGGTTTAGATATTTGGAACAAAACTAACGGGTATCTTGATATTGCAGAAACCAATCAACTGTTCAGAAGCTGCAAAGCTTTCTCTATGACCATCATCAACGTGCAAGAATAATAGGAAATGTTAAGACCATCACAAAGGATCTTATAAAATTGAGAATCAAATTTTTTTTAATCATTGCTTCCTAAAAAATATACAGCATGTAAGGGGAGCATGTTTTTGTCTTCGTCAGATAATTTGTGATAGAATTGTTGCCATAGGTCAATAAAACTTTCAATGTCCAGTAATCTTATATGCCTGTGGCTTTCTCTGGCAGAACGTTCCGCTTCCGATGTATAGGTGCCGGATGTCACAAACAGGCCAATATCCCCGTCTTTGTTTAATAAACCTGTCAGACTACGGATATCATCAACGGGAACAGAAGCGTCTGGTCTGTGTTTGACTTGCACTTTAAGTCTTGGAGCTGTGGCTCCTAAAGGATCGCTGTAGGCTAAGATGTCTAATCCACCGTCTCTTCCTTTAGGGGAAATAAAGGGAGTAAAATATCCCATGCCTCTGAGCAAAGCGGCTACTAAATCTTGAAATTCGTAAGGATTTTTGGTTCTGATAAATTCTTTTATACCTGTAATAGCTTGTTCTTCCAATAAATCAAGCTGTGCTTTTTGAGATTGTGTAATGTTTTCTTCAAAACCCAAAGGGTCAGTGTCCAGATCTTTCTCAACTTCTTGTTTGTCAGATTTATTGATAGCCGCCCAGTTCCTGTACCTTTCTATTGCTGTTTCCAGTAATTTTTTAGGTCCTAACTTTATTGCTTTTTCGCCTTCTTCTGTCAGGTACCATACGCCTTTGTTTTTTCTTAAGAAACCGGCTTTCACGGCATCAATGGTATGGAATTGCAAAACTGACTCCCAACGCACATTGCCTGTTTTTTTATGTGTCTCAAGTTCCCAATCTGTAAAGGTGATTCGTTTCCGAACTTTGTTAATTACTTCTCTACCGGACAAGTGTCCATCATTTTCTTTTAAAATTTGAAAAGCTGTGTATAAGGTTTTAGCCCCACATCTATATGATGGCGCTAAAGATTCTAATTCTTTATACATTATTGGACATATTTTAGGGTTAAGAAAAGGGTAGGGGCATTGTTTGCATTTTGCAATACTCAAAGCTAGTGGGAAACAGGGAATTTTGCAAACATTAGATATAGTAAACTGTAAGAGTTCTTACAAGAAACACGATGTAAAGTTATATAAAAGAACAATAAGTTGTTTTATAATAAAACAATTGCTATATTTGCACCGGAACTGAACAACTGACAGAAACTATGAAAGAACATTTGTCGCATAGGCAGATAGGAGAGAGGATTACTATGCTACGTAACATAAAAGGCCTCTCACAGGAAGAATTAGCAAGAAGTATTAAGATGTCACGTCCTTCGTTAACGCAAATAGAATTGGGAAATAGGCAAGTCAGCTTTATTGAATTGCAGAAAATAGCGCATGCCTTACATTTCACATTAGATGATTTTGTGTCTGATAACTTTTTTGAAAAATT
>JAAZIA010000036.1 GCA_012510445.1 Bacteroidales bacterium | reverse complement strand
TTTTGATAGCTGGTTTTTTATGAACAGTAAAACTCCACTGAACAAATCCATTGTGGAGCAAAGGACCGGTATGTCACTAGCAGAGTATCTGCATAAGTGCATTACTAAATTGGAGACAATGAGTGATAAAAAACTACTTGATGGTTTGGGGGAATTGATGAATAATGAAACGAAAAATTTTGTTCGTCATAAGTTGCGTTCCGAGAGCATATCGCTCATGAAATTTTATCAGCAATTTCCGGTTTTAGCAGAAGAGTAAAGGCTGGGCAATTTTGGCGCACCAGATCCGATCTGGAAATGCGATCTGGGAGTGCGCCATTTTTATTTTACAGGCAAATGAAGAAAATATTATTCTATGGCACCGCCTTTGCTCTTTTATTTTTTTTATATCAAACAGTTATGAGCAGTACCAATGGAAAGAGGTTTGTAAACCCTACGCTTGAGGAGCAGTTTTCACCTAAGATTTCCGATGTATTTAAGATGAGGCGGGAGGGGAGGGAAAAGTGGGGAAGGAGTGGTGATGGGGCTTGGGCTGCGGCTGCAGCTGCAGCTGGGATGGTGGAAAAAACGGAGGGGTTTTGGCCTCGGCTTAAAGAAAAGGAAGTGTTACAGGAGGGGGAGGTGGCTGTGACGTTTGTGGGGCATGCGACGTTTTTGATACGGACGTTGGGACTGACTATTCTGACCGATCCTGTTTGGTCTGACAGGGCAAGTCCCGTACGGTGGGCGGGGCCGGAGCGTGTGACAGAGCCCGGGGTGGAGCTGGACAGTTTGCCGGCGGTGGATGTGGTGCTGATTTCGCATAACCATTACGACCACCTGGATAGAAAGACGTTAAAAGAGCTGGAGAAGCGGTTTTCTCCTTTGGTGCTTGTTCCTGTGGGTGATAAGAAGCGGGTGCAGTCGTTTGGCGTAAAGAATGTGCAGGAATTGGATTGGTGGGAGGGTGTAGAGGTGAACGAGAGCACGACCATCACGTTTACGCCGCAACAGCACGGGTCGGGTCGAGGTTTTTTTGACCGCAACAAAAGCCTGTGGGGAAGTTTCTTTATTCGGCAAGGGGAGCGGAGCATCTATTTTGGTGGGGACGGTGGCTATTCTACGCATTTTACTGATATAAAAGAACGGTTGGGGTCACCTGATCTGGCTATGCTTGGTATTGGGTCGTACAAGCCGGAGTTTTTCATGAAACCCATTCATACAAGTCCTGCAGAAGCGGTTCAGGCGCACAAAGATTTGGGAGCAAAACGGAGCATCGGTATGCATTTTGGCACCTTTCAGATGTCCTCGGAGGGTTTTGAAGAACCGGTGCAAGATTTGCGGAAAGCCATAGAAAAAGAGGGGCTTTTGGAAGATGAATTTATTGTAATGCAAGAAGGAGAAACCAGGATGGCTGGCGCATTTGCAGATCAGATCTAGTGTGCCATTTTTTATTTACTTTCGAGTGTGAAAGAATATTACTGCATTTGATGTGAATTATTCGAGTTTGAAAGAAAAATTAGCAATTCTGAAAGACAATGAGTGCGTCGCACTCGGGGGTTAAGTTGCTGATTATCTGTTTATTACTGAAAACGTGCCCCCAGGGGACGTTTTCAGCAACTGCCTGTAATACAAACAGTTAAGTACTTAGTGCGACGCACTAATTGTCTAGTGCGCCAATTTTAAGACAATCAAACGATTATTGCCTAACTTTGCTATTACACGCCTAACTTTGCTATTACCTTACTTTTGATCTGCAAATGCGCCACGTAATGATAAACACACACATGAAACACATCAAAACCACATTTTTACTTTTTTTGGCTGTTATGGCGGTCTCTTGCAGGGGCAATATAACGCCGGTGTCTTCCGACAAAGAGTTATTGAGTTTTTCCATTGAAAAGGAGAACAATTCCTGGCTTAAGATCTCTGTAGCAGCGGAGATTGAAGGGCACACCATTAAACTGGCGCTACCCGAGGCAAAAAGCAATGAGAGCCTCGTGGCAACTTTTACGCATAACGGTGCGGGGGTTTTTGTGGGTGGTGTGGAGCAGGAGTCGGGCGTGACTGCCAATAATTTTTCTAAACCTCTGGAATATACTGTGATGGCGCAGGATGAAAGCACGCAAAGTTATACGGTGCAGGTGAGCCTCGTCTCGGTGGAGAAGGCCAACCTGCCTCACATTTACATTGCTATTGAAAATGGCGAGCCCATGGAAACTCGGGACAAAAAAAGGGAGCTCAATGCCGTGGTGAGGGTGGAGGGGAAAAAGAAATACGCGAGTTACGAAGGGGCATGTACCATTCGGGGCCGAGGCAATTCCACGTGGGGCATGCCCAAGCAACCGTACCGCATAAAGCTGAAAGAGGCGGCGTCTCTTATGGGGCTGCCGGCTTACAAAGACTGGGTGTTGCTGAATGAATACCTAGACGGCTCTATGTTGTACAATTCGATACCTTTCAAGGCCGGGCAGCTGCTGGGAATTCCTTATACCAATACCATGGTGCCTGTAGAGCTGACCATAAACGGGGAATACCGTGGGGTATATGCCTTTACCGAGCATAAAGAAGTGGGGGAAGGGCGCATAGACGTGGGGGATGGCGGCCTGCTGCTGGAGTTGGATGTGTATTACGACGAGGATTGGAAATTTTGGTCTGCCTATTCGTATTTGCCTGTGATGATTCAGTATCCTAAAAGCAAGAACATGACCGAGCAGTTGCTGCAAGCCATTCGGGGCGATTTTAACAATTTGGACAGGCTGGTTCAGGCCAGTTCTTTTCCTAATAATGAATACCTGGACTACTTTGACGATTTGTCGTTTGTGAACTATATGATTGTGTATGAACTCACCAAAAATGGCGAGATCAACCATCCCAAAAGTACATACATAAATAAGCCGGCCGGAGGTAAATACCGCATGGGGATTATCTGGGATTTTGATTGGGGGTACGGGTTTGAGGAAGAATACATGCATTACATCTTGGTGCGTGCCAATGAACCTCTTTTCTGGGGACCGGATAAAGAAGGCCTCGGCACCCGATTCTTTGGCCGCCTGATGAGCGACCCGCACATGCAGCAACTTTTCAAAGAACGCTGGGAGTGGTTTAAAGCAGAGAAGATGGACCTGCTAAAGGACTATGTGATTGAATATGCCCAGGCAGTGGCTCCGGCCCTGGCAGACGACCACGCTATATGGGGCCCCAGAAGCGCCAGCTCCAACCCCCAAACCAACCTCCAACGCATCCTGGACTGGCTGGATGCGCGTGCCGCATACATTGATAGTGCTTATTGATGGCGCACTACATCTGATCTGGCAAACGCAAAACCAGTGCACCACATAATAATAAACACAAACATGAAACACATCAAAACCATATTTCTTTCCATTTTTGCTGCCGTAGCAGTTTCTTGTTCCGGCATTATAATGGACAATATAGTGCAGGATCCTTCTGACAAAGAGTTGTTGAATTTTTCCATAGAACAGGAAAGGAACCCTAGGCTTAAAGCCTCTGTGACAGGGGAGATTGAGGGGGATAGCATTAAGCTGTCCTTGCCTCAGGCGATAAGCGATGAAAGCCTGGTAGCCACTTTTACACATAACGGGGCGAGGGTGTTTGTGGGTGACGTGGAGCAGGAATCGGGCGTTACTGCGAACGATTTTACAAAGCCTCTGGTATATACCGTGATGGCGCAGGATGAAAGCACGCAGAGCTACACGGTGGTGGTGAACTGGATTCCGGAGGAGGTTGTAAAAGAGTTACTGCCTCACATCTACATTGACATAGAGAACGGCGAGGCTATGGAAACTCGGGACAAAAAAAGGGAACTCAACGCGGTGATGAAGGTGGAGGGGAAGCAGAACTACCCCAATTACGAAGGAGATTGTACCATCCGGGGCCGAGGCAATTCCACCTGGGGCATGCCAAAGCAGCCGTACCGCATAAAGCTGAAAGAAGCGGCGTCTCTTATGGGGTTGGCTGCCTACAAAGACTGGGTGTTGTTGAATGAATACTTGGACGGAACGATGTTGTACAACTCGGTACCTTTTAAGGCCGGGCAGCTGCTGGGAATCCCTTACACCAACACTGTAGTACCGGTAGAGTTGACCATCAACGGGGAATACCGAGGGGTATATGCCTTTACGGAGCATAAAGAGGTGGGTGTGGGACGCATAGATATAGGAGATGACGGCTTGTTGCTGGAGTTGGATGTGTATTATGACGAGGATTGGAAGTTTAAGTCTACTCCTTCCAATTTGCCCGTTATGATTCAGTTCCCCAAGAGTAAGAACATGAATGAGCAGCTGTTGCAAGCCATTGAGGACGATTTTAACAACTTGGATAGGCTGGTTCAGGACAGTTCTTTTCCTGATAATGAATACCTGGACTACTTTGACGATTTGTCGTTTGTAAACTATATGATTGTGTATGAACTTACCAAGAATGGCGAGATCAACCATCCCAAAAGTACCTATATAAACAAACCGGCCGGAGGCAAATACCGTATGGGCATTATCTGGGATTTTGATTGGGGGTACGGATACGGGTATAGGTCCACACATTTTGATCTGGCTATGGCTTCTGAATCTCTTTTTTGGGGGCCGGGTGGAGAAGGTCTCGGGACTTGGTTCTTTGAACGCCTGATGAGCGATCCGCATATGCGGTCCCTTTTCAAAGAACGCTGGGAGTGGTTCAAAGCAGAAAAAATGGGCCTGCTAAAGGACTACGTGATTGAATATGCCGAGGCAGTATCGCAGGCACTGGCAGACGACCATACCGTCTGGGGCCACCGAAATGCAACCTCCAACCCCCAAACCAACCTCCAACGCCTCCTGGACTGGCTGGATGCCCGCGCGGCGTATATTGATGGGGCTTATTGATGGTGCTTTTGATTGGGCTTATTGGCGCATCTGCATCTTTGATGTGCTGCGCCACTTTTTTATGGTGCATTGCCAAATGCCACATTAACAAGCAATTGCATTTTTGCAAAAATCGAATGGCGCACTACCTCAAAGATGCTAATGCGCCATTTTTATTTATTAAGTGCTATAAAATCACTTAATCTTTCACGCAGCGTACGGAGAGTGCAGTAGTTCTTGCACAATAATTACGAGTTACACCATTGACATCGTATACAAACCGGTGATATCCACCTTTATTACTACCATCCAATGAGGAAGAATAGAAAGCACCTCGTTCTTCCAAATATTCAAATTTTCCTGATGTTCTATTACCTGCAGGAAGTACCGTAAAGCCGGAGGAGTTGGTCGCCTTTGTTGCTTTATCAGAAGCTTTCCATAGTCCGTCACCATCTTCTTTGGTCCCGATAGCTTTAAAATAGGGTCCTGCTTGAGTGTAAAAGGTAGTGAAAGCTAGAAAAATGTTGCCCCATTCATCATAGCTAGGAAGAGACCAACCATCAGGGCAGGCAATCATGGCTGCCGGCCAGTTGTAAAGAACGCCGTACGTTTGGTAATGGCATATTTCTCCTACTTTATAAATTTTTGCAGCGTCTACATTTGTACCTTCGAAGCCGTATACATAGTAATGTGCATCTTCAGAGTCGCCTTCATCTGGCCCGACTACCTTCGGAAGGTACCGTAGGTTCTCTGCCATTATTATCCACTTCTTGCTATTCTTGTCAATAATTTCGACTGTCTTATAAACGTTGCCGTCGCGGGGGTCTGTGAATTTTCCTCTGATTAAATCAGAAAATGTCAAAGCATCATTGTCATAATCTGCAAAGAAATGGTAGGCTTTTCCGAATGTTGGCGGTGAGGTTTTGCTCTCTTTGAAATTTGAAGTAGTATATAATACTTTATAGGATGCATCTACTAATTTGAGTTCCAGTTCTGGCCAGCCGGTACCATCAGGGATAATCCATGCCCAGAACTCTTGGGATTTACCTGGTTTTAGGTCAACTGGCAGAGGCAATTCAAAGGAAAACTCAGTTACTGATCTATTAGTACCAGAGAATGTTTCTGTTTTTACATTATATCGGCCATCTCCTTTCCCGGCGTTTATATGAAGACCCAAAAAATCACCAGGAGATTTGGGTGCAAGCACAGCTTTTTTAACTTCGCTTATTACATCAAAATTTGTTGCGTCTGTATTGCTTACCAGAATTCTAAACACAGAGCCCAAGTGTGAAAAATTTACAGAAAGACTAGGTGAAGAGGCGTCGATGTCCGTTTGTGTAAAAGTAAGCACCATGTCTTTTCTAATTCCTTCTTCGGTATCTGCGACAGGGTTGTCAGGTAGTATGACCAGTGTTGAATTTTCCTGAAACCCGTTTCCACCATACATTCCGTACAAATCAAATTTGGTGATTTTTGGATCATCCGGCAGGGTGAACTTAAAACTGGCATTCTTTTTATTTTCCTTGTCTATAACAACATCCACTTTCTGGGTGTATGCTTGTTGGTCTGCTACAATGCACAGCGCTATACAATCTCCTTCTTCCCACTCCAATTTAATATTTAATACGTCTTGTTCCAGAGAAATTTTGGTATTGGGTGTATCTGTTTCTGCAGCCAGGGTTGCAGTGACGGAAATGGTTTTACCGGTGGACTCTGTTTGGAGGTTTTCCTGAGCACAGGAAAGAACCAGAAATGGCAGAGCCAAAAACATGATTAAGTATCTTTTTTTCATAACTTTTGATTTTTAACAATTATATTTTTACCATATTTCTCCACCCAGTTCGCCCAGATCTTTGAAACCTCCTCCACTCATGCCGTTTAGAACGTTTTGTTCAATAATTATATCGGTTACCTGTACGTTTGGAGTAACGTAATTTTCGTTTGTTTGAAATTCATTTTCAGTAGTCTTCATAGGTTTTAGTTTTTATAAGGTTAATAATTCTTTACACAACGTACCGAGTGTCCACTGGATTTAGCACATGTGGTACGATGTACTTCACCGTCCTCATGTCTGAGTCGCTGTCTGTAAGCATGATTGGTATCATTAGTTTTCTCTGTGGAAGCATAGAAATAGCAGCATTCTCCCATACTGTAAAACTTTCCCGATGTGCCTCCCCCTGTAGCCGTTCTGGTACCGGCAGGAATTACTGAAAAACCCGAACTGTTTGTGGCATCATCATTGAGGGATTCCCACAGTCCTGTGCCGTCAACTATATTTCCTTTTGCTTTAAAGTCATTGCCGGCCACTTCCATGCTTTTCCCATAGATTTTAAATAGGTCGTACCATTCTTGGTGACTGGGTAGGTGCCATCCGTCGGGACAAATTCCCTGAACTTTGCTAGGAGTGGCTGTGCTGCTGGTGTCTCCGTGCATGGCTGCCGGCCAGTTGTAAAGAACGCCGTACGTTTGGTAGAGGCATATTTCTCTTACTTCATTAATTTTTACTTCATTAATTTTTGCAGCGTTAACATCTGTACCATCGAAGCCGTACACATAATAATAACGGTTTGTTCCATCACCTGTTTCCGGACTAAATACTTCGGGAAGGTACCGCAGATTTTCTGCCAGCCATATCTGGTCACCAATTTTTATGGTAGCATATAAGTTTCCATCCCGTGTATCTGCCAGCACACCCTTCATGGAGCCGTCAACCGAACCGTCCGGGATATCAAAAGCAACTTTTCCAACGAATGTAAGAGACGTTCCGTCATATTGGGCAAATAAATGGTAAGCTTTACCGGTAGTGGCTTGTCTTGTAAGTGTAGGAACCGTTGTGGCAACAAATTCGTTAGCTTCTGATTTTAAAACCAGATTGAGTGCAGGCCATTCCTCTCCTGAATCTGAGCCTTTATCCATAGGAAACCATGCCCAGAAACCAAGGATTCCGTTCTCTACTACAAATGCATTCTTTGCTGTAAATTCCAAATGGTTGGCTTTGCCTGTTGGGGTATTTCCGGCATCTGTAAACTTTTTATCTTTTAGATTGAATCTTTCTGCATTGGGATAGGCCGGGATTTCCTTATTGGTATCTTCCGGTTGTAGAACGGCCTGAGTAATATTTTCCATTGTTCCTTGACCGGTATTCTTCACTAAAATCCTAAAAACAGATCCAAGATGTTCAAAATTGACACCAATAGCAGTGACGCCTTTGTCTATATTGACCTTCTGGAATCCGAGCATTACCACCTTTTCGTTCTGAATATCTCTCAGATCATTTGTAAGTGCTTTGTCGGCTGTCGGAAGAAGTGCTTTAGTGCCATCAGCAGTACAAAGCCCACTACCTCCATACAGCCCGTATAGGTCGAATTTTTCTGGAATATCATCGGGAACTTCTATGGAGAAAATGGCTCTTTTTCTATTTTCATTATCTATGGTAACAGGTCTTTCTTGAAATTTCTCTATAGTTTCACCTTCTGCGTTTGTATAAACAAGGTAAATGTCTACCATGTCATCCTCTTCCCATTCCATTTCAATAGTTAGACCATCTTGCTTAAGTGCAATTCGCGTATTGGGAGTATTATTGGGAGTATTAGTATTATCTTTTTCTTCAGATAATATTGCAGTAACCTGAATGGTTCGGCTTGTGGATTCTTTTTGAAGGGCGTCCTGAACACAGGAAAGAACCAGAAACGGCAGAACCAGCATTAAAATAACAAGTCTTTTTTTCATAATTTCTAACAATTACATTTTTACCATTCTTCTCCGGACAGATCCTTAAAGAATCCACCAGTGCTCCCGCCAGACAGGACATTTTCTTCAATAATCACATCTGTTACTTGCAAAGTTGGAGTAACATATACATCAGTTGTTTCCAACTCATTTTCATTATGTTTCATACGAATCGTTTTTAGGTATAGAGGTAAACAAAAATAAGAAAAAAAGGACAATTTATCAAGTTTTTAAAGACTTGATTTTAAGTTTGATTAATGGTGTTTATATTTGTAATTCTTATAGAAAAGAAAAAAGTGTTTCAATATGTAAGTTCCTCTCTTAATGCTTGAAAAATTATACTACCGGATTGCCGGACATTGCTTGATTATTAAGACTTCCAACGCAGAGGCTACGGAAGAATTATTGCCTTCTTTCCGCCCGTTCCGCTTAGAACAGGAAGAATACAAAAGAGATTGGCAGAAAAAGGACAAAAACTTACTGTTTTGCTTTTCCGGGGACGCGGTAATTTCTCTCCCAAGCGAAGAACCGGACGAAACACTTGTAGTGGACGGTGCTACTTTTGCTGTTTATCACAACAACGGGGAAATCACCGTAAGCATGACACTCGGCGGAACAGAGCAGCAAACCGGCGCGTTGGAGCATCGCATTCAAATCTCGGCAAACAAAAAAGAGGTTGTTTCTGACCTTACGCTGACCGCCTCTTATGAAGAGTATTTTCTTCCGTACCTGTTGCGGATAGCCTTTGGCATGACGGCCGCATACCACCGAACGCTGAAGATACACGCCTCGGTCATTAAAAAAGACGGCCGGGCTGTTGTGTTTCTGGGGACGAGCGGTACGGGCAAAAGTACGCACAGCAGTCTGTGGCTGAAGCATGTACCCGGCAGTTCGCTTTTGAACGACGATGAACCGTTGGTGCGTTTGCCGGACGATGGGCGCGTGTGGGTGTTTGGCGCGCCGTGGAGCGGAAGTACTCCGTGTTATAGGAATAAAAAAGCCGAGGTGGCTGCCTTTGTGCTTTTGCAACAGGGGCCGGAAAATAAGCTGACAAAGATGGGAGCGTTGGAGGCATTTAAGGTGCTGTTGCAGTCAGCAGCTGTTTTCCGTTCGGGCAGGGAGCACCGGGAACACATGGTTACCCTTATTTACGACATTCTGGAAAAGGTGCCTGTGTACCGTATGGTGAACCGTCCCAACCGCGGGGCAGTGCAGTTGACGCATTCTTTGTTACATGCAAGCCATGAAGATGCGGACAATAGATAATCGGTTGTTTTTTGACGAGGTGGCCGAGCAGTTGGCCCTGGGTCATGCGGTGCGTATTCGCGCCCGCGGGAACAGCATGTTGCCTTTTATACGAGATGGCCGGGATGTGCTGGTGCTGGAGCATCCGGGAGAGCGCGATTTTGTTCGGGGCCAGGTGCTTTTGGCGCAGCTGCACGACGGACGGTACGTAATCCACCGGGTAGTAAAGGTGAAGGGCGACCGGTTGCGGTTACGAGGTGACGGCAACCTGCAGGTTTATGAAATGTGCAGCCGCGCAGAGGTACTTGCCGAGGTAACGGAAGTGGTGCGCGGTGAGCGGATGCTTGGTAGCGAAGCTTTGGTACAACGCGAGCAGCAAGAACAGCAACGTGGGCAGCAGGTGCAGAGCGCACAGCACGGGCAGTTGCAAAGCAAGCAACAGCAAGAGCAGCGGGTGCAACACGGACAGTCGATGCAGCACGAGCAGCGGACGTTTGCTCCAAGGAGCATCCGGCAGGGCACCTGCCGCTGGAATGTGTATCGGTTTTTGTGGCCTTCGCATCCGTTTTTGCGTCGTGTGGGCCTGGCTATTTACAGAAGAATGAATAAACAATTGAAGAATACGTAAACAATAATATAGTATGCGACTGAAAGAACAGTTTTCCATTCGTAAAATTGGAGACGAATACATGATGGTTTCCCGGAGCGGATCTGGGTTGGATTATACGCGGGTTGTAACACTTAACCAGACGGCTGCTTTTTTGATAGAGTCTGTGGAAGGCAAAGATTTTACGGCAGAGGATCTGATAGATTTACTGGTGGGAAAATACAGCATAGACCGCGAGCTGGCTTCGCGAGATGTACAAAATTTGATTGACACACTTTTAAAGGAAGGGTTGGTTGAAGAATAAGAACATATCCGGAGCAAATAATTCCAAAGTAAACGGCTTGTTTTTGCACCTACTGTCGGCTGCTTTATGGGACAGACCGGCCGAGGCGGCCCTGTTCAAGGGATTGGACGGTGTTGTGTGGACGGCCATTGCCGCCATGGCGCACAAACAGAGCGTGAACGCATTGATCGCCGATAAGGCGTTGTCGTTGCCGACCGAGAGCTTGCCGCCAAGGGCCATGCGCATGCAGTGGCTGATGCAAATAGAGCAAACCAAGGCCATGAATCGCAATATGGAGCGCGTGCTGGGAACATTGGTGCAGGAGTATGAGCAAGCCGGGTTCCCGTTTGTGCTTATGAAAGGACTTGCTTGCGGGGCGCAATATCCCAATCCGTTGTTGCGAAACCCCGGAGACATTGATATGTGGCTGTACCGCCCGGGCGATTACGAAAAATCACGTATTTGGGCCGCCGAGCAAGGCTACGGGGCAGAAGATGCAGGGCACATTCATTACAATTACCAATGGCAGGGAATATTCATAGAGCCTCATTCCCGTATCTCATATTTTCACTACAAAAAGTACAACAAGCAGTTTGCCACATGGGAAAAAGAGGTGGCAGAAGCCGCCCGATTCGGCCGTGTGCCGGTGGAGCAGCTGCTGCAACCGCAGCACCCGCACCAATCATCCCAGCCGCAGTCGTCGCCCCACTCATCGCACCCGCACCCTGCAACGGTGCGCCTACTGCCCATAACACTGAATGCGTTTTTCCTTTTTCATCATATGTTTCGCCACTTTGCAAGCCAGGGGGTGGGGTTTCGTCAGTTTTGCGATTGGGTTTTGCTCTTGAAGCATTACCACAAACAGATTAACCGGCAGGAATTTACAGAGCATGCACGTTCGTATGGCCTGTTGTACCCCATGCAGGTGTTTGCGCGGGCAGCGGTGGAGTACCTGGATGCGCCGGAAGGGATTTTTCCGTTTTCCTTATTGCCAGAGTTTTCCTTATTGCCGGAACGGCGTACGCGACGTCATGTACGCAGAGTACTGGCCGACATCTTGAAAAGCGGAAATTTTGGATTCCACGGGCCCGGTAAAAAGAGGCCTGCAGGAAAATACAGCGGCATGTGGTTTTCTTTTGTTCTGTCTGTAAAAAGGTCACTAAAATTTACTACCTTATCTATTTCACACGTTTTGATTGTACCTTACAAAAAATTAACAAACAGGTTAAAAATAGGTTTCCAATGAAATCAGCCCTTCAATTTTTACGGTTTGCCTCGCGCGGTTTTCGTGCCCGCTTAGCAGCTATCACGGTCATTGGGCTGATAGAAGTGGCGCTTTCTTTGGCTTTTGTGTGGTTTTCCAAGACCATTATAGATGTGGCTACAGGAAATATAGAGGGCAGCCTGCTTTTCTATGCCGTATTGCTGGTGGTGTTGGTGGTATTGCAAATTCTTTTTAGGGCGTGGGATTTGCGATTGCGCAGGCTTACCGAGGTGCGTATGAGCAACCACGTGCGTTACAACGTGTTTTCGCGGTTGCTGTATTCGCGCTGGCAGGAACTGGCCTCTGTACACAGCGGCGATATGCTCACGCGCATTATCCGCGATACGGACGATGTGGTAGACGTACTGGTATCTTCCTTGCCTTTAGCGTTTACGGCAGTCATTCAATTTGCAGGCGCTCTGATTATTCTTAACGTATTGGACCCCACGTTGGCCTTGATCCTGGGGATAGGGTTGCCGGTACTGGCTTCTCTTAGCCATCTCTATTACAGGTATATGAAGAAATATACCCTTCAGGTTAAAGAAAGCGAGAGCTTGATCACTTCCATGATGGAAGAGAGCTTGTTGAATCAAGTAGTGATACGTACGTTCGAAAGGCAAGAAGAAGAGCTGGATAGGTTGGGCAGTTTGCAGTCGCAATTGCAAGAAAGCGTTCAAAAACGTACACGTGTGTCTGTTTTTGCCAACCTGCTTATGGGGCTTACGTTTAACGGAGGCTACATCACGGCTTTTTTGTGGAGTGCGTACCGATTGGCTTATAAAAAAGTGTCTTTTGGTACCGTTACGGCGTACCTGCAATTGGTGAGTCGCATCCAGCGTCCGCTTTTTGAACTGGTAAGGCAATTGCCCGGCATGGTAGCGGCTAAGGCTGCAGTAGAGCGCCTGATTTTCCTTACGGGCTTTACCCTGGAAGATGTCAGGAATCCCATCCTTTTACAAGGCAACGTAACGCTAAGGATGCAAGACGTAACATTCTCTTATACAGAAGACGAGGAGCCTGTGTTGGACCGTTTTTCTTTGGAACTGCGCCCTGGAACCATGGTGGCCGTCATGGGCCCCACGGGAGTGGGAAAAACCACGTTATTACGTTTGCTGTTGGCCCTAGTAAAACCCGACGCCGGAAGCATTACGCTTGAGGACGAGTTGAACCAAGCCGAGGTATCTGAGCGCACCCGCTCCAACTTTGTGTACGTGCCGCAGGGCGGCTCGCTCATCAGCGGCACAATCCGCGAAAACCTGCAGCTGGGCTACGCCGGTGCAACGGAAGTGCGGTTGGGCAGCACAGGAGCGCGAAGCACGCCTTCTGCCCGAGCAAGGCTTAAGCAAGTCGATCATACGACCGAACACCTGACCGGCCACCGCCGGAGTGCTGATGGTGCCGACCATCGCCGCAGTGCTGCTACAGTGGCAGGCGACCGACGTCTTGGGCACGCCGACCACCGCCGCAGTGCTGCTGCAGTGGCAAGCGACCGACGTCTTGGGCACGCCGACCAACACAAGCGTGATGCCGAAGAGGTAAGTGACCGCCGGCTTGGGCAGGCGGGTCAACGCCGGCGGCGTACTGCAGCCGTAGCGAGCGACGAGGAGCTGCGGCGCGTCCTTGAAATTGCGTCTGCGGAGTTTGTTTTTGATTTGCCCAACGGCCTGGACACAGTCTTGGGCGAGGGCGGGAGCGGCCTTTCCGAAGGGCAGGCTCAGCGCATTGCCATCGCCCGCGCGTTGCTGCGCCCAGGCAAGATCTTGTTGTTGGACGAGGCCACCTCGGCTTTGGACGAAAAAACGGCACGCACTTTTGTGGAAAATCTGCGCCGCGAAATAGGCAATCGCTCCATTCTCTTTATTACCCACCAATCCCACATAGCCGACCTTTGCGATCAGCATGTGGAAATTTGTATAAATGACTTAAAGTGATATCTTTACAATACTGTACCGGACTCCAAATTTAAATTGTTTTTTTTACCTTATCGGCACTCCTTCTTATGGTGCCGAGTGGTTGTGATCCACAAGAGACTCCGGCAGAACTTAAGGATAGCAACATTATTGATATCAGTTCTGAAAACAGACGGTCCCATTCCTTTATACGCTTCGTTTTATTCCTCCCAAATTGACGATAGATATTCGGTCTTTTTTACAGACGATGGATTTCTGGATAAAGTAGTTGTAGATGATTACATTTTTATATTCAGAAACCCCAACGGTAATTTAATTGATATTGGAATTATTACCCCTGATGGTGACATTGAAATTGCCAGAGAAGTTCCAACTGATTATGACTGGGACGAATTTTTTATTGGAACCAGAAGTTGGAGTGATGTGCTCAGGTTCACTGCCAGGGTTCTTGATGCTGTTCCTTGTGCTATTTCTCTGACAACTGTAGGCACAGGGATAGGTGTAGCATGGGCCGTATATGAATGTGGTACATACCTGGCTTCTGCGGTTGCTGATGTTATGGAGCATGAATATGGCATACATAATAGTTATACTGAATTCATGTCTATTTATGGTGATGTAAGCTTGCTAAAAGATTGTACGACAGGAGACGCATTGGGTTGTTTGACTTCGCTAGGAAGCAGGTCGTTCATGGCTATGGCCGACCTACGCGACAAGTTTGAAAATGAGTCAGCTTCCATACGCGTAATAGAAGGAGCATTGGAGCATGGGTACGGCGATGTACAAGTTACACTAACTTGGGATAATTTATCAGATGTGGATATACACGTTTGGGATCCATACAACACTCATATTTATTATGCCAATAAAACCTCGGCCTCGGGCGGCCGATTAGATGTAGATAACACACGAGGATACGGACCTGAGAATATATTCTGGCCACCTTTTGGAGCGCCCAATGGAACGTACACAGTTAAGGTGCATCACTATGCCGGGAATTCACCTTCCGGATTCACCGTTTGGATTCATGCATTTGGAAGATCACGAGGATTTACCGGTTCTGTATCGTACAAGAACTGGGTAGATATTGCAACCTTTGATCAGTACGGAATATATCCGGCTACCAGAAGTGTGCAAATACCGTTTGCTATAAATTTGCCTGAAAAGTAGCGTGCTTTGGCGCACTTTAGATTCAATCTAGCGCGCCAAGGAAAATCCAGGAAATCATATTCAGCTGAGGTACAGGCCTTTGTGAAGGTGCTAAAAAAAACTGGCGCGCTAGATTGAATCTAACCAAAAAACCTCCTTATCTTTGTAACAATAAAGTATAAGGATATGAAATTTTTTATTGATACAGCTAATCTGGAGCAGATAAGCCAGGCTCGCGATTTGGGCATTTTAGACGGCGTGACTACCAACCCTTCGTTGATGGCGCGGGAAAATATAAAAGGTCATGCTGCCATTATAACGCATTACCGCAGGATTTGTGAAATGGTGGATGGCGATGTGAGTGCCGAGGTGTTTTCTACAGACCTGGAAGGGATGCTTGCCGAGGCAGAAGAGCTGGCAGCCATCCACAAGAATATTGTGGTGAAAATCCCCTGTACAGCAGAAGGTATAAAGGCCATTAAAGCACTGACAACCCGCAAGATACCCACCAACTGTACGTTGGTCTTTACCGTAGGACAGGCCGTGCTGGCAGCCAAAGCCGGAGCGAAGTACGTCTCGCCTTTTGTGGGAAGATTGGACGACATTAGCGATGACGGAGTGGGATTAGTGGCACAGATTGTGGAGGTATTTAGTACGTACGGCTATCCCACGCAGGTGCTGGCGGCTTCTATACGCCATACGCGTCACATTATTGAATGTATGGAAGTGGGGGCTCATGTGGTAACGTGTCCATTAAAACCTATATTGGGACTGTTGAACCACCCGCTTACAGACAAGGGCTTAGCCCAATTTGTTGAGGACGCCAAGAAGATGAGTGGGAAGTGAGAAAGAGTGAAGGGTGAAGGATGAAAAGTGAAGAGTGAGGAGTGAGAAGTGAAGAGTGAAGAATGAGAAATGAAGAATGAAAAGTGAGAAGTGAAGAGTGAGAAGTGAAGAGTGGGGAGTGAAGGGTGAGGAGTGAGAAGTGAAGAGTGAAGAGTGAGAAGTGAAGAGTGGGGAGTGAAGGGTGAGGAGTGAGAAGTGAAGAGTGAAGAGTGAGAAGTGAAGAGTGGGGAGTGAAGGGTGAGGAGTGAAGAGTGAAGAGTGAGAAGTGAAGAATGAAGAGTGAAGAGTGAGAAGTGAAGAATGAAGAGTGAGAAGTGAAGAATGAAAAGTAAGAAGTGAGAAGTGAAAAGTAAGAAGTAATAAGAAATGAACTTAAAATTGCCCGAAAAACTGAACATGATTCTCTCGTTTGCACGTGAGGAGGCTATGCGTTTGGGAAGTTATACCGTAACGGGTGATCATATATTTTTAGCCATCATACGTCATCAGGAAAACGATGCGTACGAGGTGCTTACCGGGTTGGATTTGCTTTTGTGGCAGATGAAAAATCTGGTTGAAAGTAAGGAAATGGGACGTACCATGATTCCTCCCAATCAGGCAGACAAACTGTCACTTTCTGAACATGCAGAAAAAGCTTTGAAGGCTATGTATTTAGAAGCCAGTCAAATGGGGCAGACTGTTCCCGGGTCGTTGCATTTGTTGCTGGCGCTACTGGCCGTTGACAACGGTATTTGTGTGTACTGGCTGCGTACCAAGGGTGTAACCAACCAATCGTTGCGGGCCCATCTGAAGGGTGAGGTACCGTTGAACGTGAAAAATGTGCAACGGAGGCGTCCTGTAACGCGTAAAGAAATGCCCGGAGAAATACGGGGCATTCCACATAGATCCATACAACCTGCCCGAGTGAGCGGAGGAAAGACTGCGCCTACTAAAGAGGTAGTAGGAACACCTATGCTGGATATGTATGCTTTGGATTTGACAGAAGAGGCTCGTGCCGGGAAATTGGATCCCGTGGTGTGTCGTAATCGTGAAATACAGCGTTTGGCACAGATTCTGGGCAGACGCAAAAAGAACAATCCTGTACTGATAGGGGAACCGGGTGTGGGGAAATCGGCCATTGTGGAAGGCCTTGCCTCACGGATTGCCCGCAGGAAAGGCTCGCCTACGTTGCAGGGAAAACGCCTCTTGTCTTTAGATATTGGTTCTGTGGTGGCCGGTACCAAGTACCGCGGTCAATTTGAAGAGCGGATGAAAAGTTTGCTTACCGAGCTTAAAAGGAATCCGGATATCATTTTGTTTATTGACGAGATCCATACGTTGATTGGAGCCGGGGCTACGGGCGGGAGCGGAGGAGGTTCGCTAGATGCGGCCAACATGCTGAAACCGGCGTTGGCACGTGGCGAGATTCAGTGCATTGGCGCCAGTACCATGGACGAATACCGGGAGTACATAGAAAAAGACGGGGCGCTGGAACGCCGCTTTCAGAAGGTGCTTGTAGAGCCTACCAAATACGACGCTACGCTTACGATTTTGAAGACTATTGCACCGCGTTACGAAGAGCACCATATGGTACATTATACGCCGGAAGCCCTAGAGGCTTGCGTGCGTTTGTCTCAGCGTTACATAACGGATCGCTGCCTGCCCGACAAAGCTATTGACGTGATGGACGAGGCAGGCTCCCACGTGCACATAAGTCATATGCAGCTGCCTAAAGAGTTGGGAGCCATGGAAGAAGAGCTGGATAACCTGCAGATGGAAAAACGCGCGGCCGTAGATAAAAAGGACTATAAAAAAGCCTCGGCTTTACGTGAAAAGGAAAAAATGTTGCAAGAGAAGCTGGTGGAAGAGAAAAACAGTTGGCTGAAAGAACAAAGGAAACATAAGAAGGAAGTTTCGGCCGAAACTATTGCTCAGGTAGTTTCTATGATTACGCAGGTTCCCGTGAGTCGCGTCTCTGAGTCTGAGAGCAACCGGCTGGTAAATATGGCCGAGATCTTGAAAAAGAAGCTCATAGGACAAGATGCAGCCGTAGATGCCATGGTACGGGCCATTCATCGCAACAGAGCAGGTCTGAAAGATCCCAACAAGCCTATAGGAACGTTTATTTTCTTGGGGCCTACGGGGGTTGGGAAGACGCATTTGGCCAAGTTGTTGGCTACGTATATGTTTGACTCTGTGGATAATCTGGTGCGCATTGATATGAGCGAATACATGGAAAAGTTTGCCGTAAGCCGTTTGATAGGTGCACCTCCGGGGTATGTGGGGTATGACGAGGGAGGGCAGCTGACCGAACGGATACGCCGCAGGCCTTATGCCGTAGTGTTGTTGGATGAAATTGAAAAAGCGCATCCCGATATTTTCAATTTGTTGTTACAGGTGTTTGACGAGGGGCGTTTAACAGACAGCAACGGACGTCATGTAGATTTCCGCAATACCATACTTATAATGACTTCCAATATTGGAAGCCGTGAATTGAAGGATTTTGGGGCCGGAGTGGGGTTTGCTACACAAGCCAACGGTACGGCACATGCAGAGGAGGAGCGGCATAAAGCCATTATAGAGAAAGCCTTGGGTAAGACGTTCAATCCCGAGTTTTTGAACCGGGTTGACGAACAAGTGGTTTTCAACGCCTTAGACAAGGATCACATTCATGAAATCATAGAGATAGAACTGGCAGAGTTGTACGAACGGATGGAACTGGCCGGTTTCTCTTTAAGCATATCTAAAGAAGCCAAAAATTTTGTAGCCGACAAGGGGTTTGATCCTCAGTACGGAGCACGTCCTCTCAAGAGGGCCATTCAGCGGTACCTGGAAGATCCCTTATCCGAGGCCATCATAAGCGGTGAATTGGAACAAGGTGCAAAATTAGTGGTAAACTTGAACCCCGAAGGTACCGATACCGTTGTCAATTAAAGGAAATATTTGTACTTTTGGTGGTTGATTTGATGCTTATGGAGGATAGAATTCAGAAGATAAACATTGAGGACGAAATGAAGAGTGCGTACATAGATTATTCTATGTCCGTAATTGTATCCCGAGCCCTCCCCGACGTACGTGACGGTCTTAAGCCAGTTCATCGTCGGGTTCTTTACGGGATGTCTGAGCTGGGACTTTCCAGCAACAAACCTACAAAAAAATCGGCAAGGATTGTAGGGGAAGTATTGGGTAAATACCATCCGCACGGTGATTCCAGTGTGTACGAGGCCATGGTTCGCATGGCCCAAGACTGGAGCTTGCGTTACAGGCTGGTAGAAGGACAGGGAAACTTTGGTTCCGTGGACGGAGATTCAGCAGCTGCCATGCGGTACACAGAGGCGCGTCTTCGCCGGCTGGCAGAAGAAGTGCTAGTGGATATGGATAAAGATACTGTCAATTTTAGGAATAATTTTGACGATTCCCTGCAGGAGCCTACCGTTTTGCCGGCCAAAGTGCCTTTGCTGCTTTTGAACGGGGCCAGCGGAATTGCCGTAGGAATGGCCACCAATATGCCTCCGCATAACTTGGGGGAAATAGTGGATGCCATTTGTGCTTATATAGATGCCGATGATATTTCGTTAGATGAATTGATGAAGCACGTGAAAGGGCCCGATTTCCCTACAGGGGGAATTATTTACGGTACGGGTGGGATTCGCGACGCTTTTGAGACAGGCCGAGGCCGCATTGTAGTGCGTGCCAAGACCGATATAGAAGTGGCACCGAGCGGTAGGGAAACCATTGTGGTTACCGAGATTCCCTATATGGTCAATAAACGCGAGCTTATAGAGAAGATTGCCGAGTTGGTGGAGAACAAGCGCCTGGAAGGGATTGCTTTTGTGAATGACGAGAGTGACCGCACAGGTATGCGTATAGTGATAAAGCTGAAGATGGGAGTAGTGGCCAACGTGGTGTTGAACAGTCTGTTTAAGTACACGGCCATGCAGAGTTCTTTCTCTGTGAACAACATCGCTTTGGTGGACGGTCGTCCGAGGTTGCTGAACCTTAAGAAACTTATCAAATATTTTGTGCGTCACCGCCATCAGGTGATAGTCCGCCGAGCCCGTTTTGAACGGGAACAAGCGGCTAAAAGAGCTCATATTTTAGAGGGGCTGTTGAAGGCGCTCGATGTATTGGACGAGGTCATTGCGTTGATTCGTGCTTCGCAAACAGTAGATGAGGCGCGCAGCGGGCTGCGGGAGGAATTTGGATTTACTGTGGAACAAGCTTCGGCCATTGTGGAAATGCGGTTGCGTCAGCTTACCGGGCTGGAGCGTACGCGCCTTCAAGCCGAGTACGACCAGCTGATGGAATTGATCCGTGGTTTGGACGAATTGCTGGCTAGCGAGGCTTTGCAGATGAGCTTGATTAAAGAGGAGCTGTTGGATGTGAAGGAGCGGTTTAACGATCCGCGCCGTACAGCCATTGAATATGCAGCCGGTGATTTTAATCCGGAAGATTTTTATCCGGACGAGGATGTGGTCATCACCATTTCGCACTTGGGGTATATTAAGCGTACCAACCTGAATGAGTATAGGTTGCAAGGGCGGGGCGGAGTAGGTTCGCGAGGAAGCGATACACGGGAAGAAGATTTTATAGAACACATTTATGTGGCCAACATGCATAGTACCATGTTGTTCTTTACGCAGAACGGTAGGTGTTACTGGTTGAAGGTGTACGAGATTCCGGAAGGAAACAAGACATCTAAAGGGCGGGCCATTCAGAACGTGATCAACATTGAGCCCGGAGATAGCGTATGTGCCTACATTAACGTGAAGAATCTGACAGACGAGGATTACATAAATAACAATTATATTGTATTAAGCACAGAGCGTGGGGTGGTCAAGAAAACGGCTTTGAAGGCCTATTCCAATCCGCGTGTTACGGGAGTTATTGCTTTGACCATCCGGGAAGGCGACAAATTGTTGCAAGCCTGCTTGACCAACGGCTCTTGTGAATTGCTGATTGGCGCTAGGGAAGGTAAATGCGTACGCTTTGACGAACGCGACGTTCGGCCCATGGGTAGAACCGCCTCGGGCGTTCGCGGCATCTCTATAGAAGAGTACGATCGTGTTGTCGGCATGATTTGTGTAGATAGAGAAGCAAGAGACTTGTCCACTGCCTGTGGCGTAGGTGCACCCTCCGCTGCCGAAAAAAGTATTGCTGCCGGTGCTTCGGCCTCGACTTCCGGCGCTGCTGGTGCTTCGGCCTCGACTTCCGGCGCTGCCGGCGCTGGTGCTGGTGCTGGTACAACTGCGGGTACTGTAGGTGCCGGTGGTTCTGCTGCAAAAGCCGGTGCTGCCGATGCTTCGGACTCGACTTTCGGTGCTGGTGCAACTGCGGGTACTGTAGGTGCCGGTGGTTCTGCTGCAAAAGCCGGTGCTGCCGGCGCTTCGGCCTCGGCCTCGGCAAGTGCTGCTGCCACAACTTCTGCTACTACTGCAGCGGCTGCGACTGCGAATGTCACTGCCACGGTTCCGGTCTCGGCAAGTCACCTGCCCGTTGAACTCCCCCACGTGTTGGTGGTAAGTGAAAACGGTTATGGGAAACGCTCATTGATAGAAGATTATAGGAAGACTGCTCGTGGCGGAAAAGGCGTAAAAACGCTTAATGTCACCGAAAAAACAGGCAAGCTGATTGCTCTTAAAGCAGTGACTGATGATAATGATTTAATGATCATCACGCGCTCGGGGATTACCATACGTGTAGCCGTTAGTGATGTACGGATTGCAGGACGTGCTACTCAGGGTGTACGGCTGATCAACCTGCGCGAAGGCGATGCGATTGCTGCCGTTTGCTGTGTTAGCAAAAGCGATCCGCTCCCTAAAGAAGAAATGGAAGACTTATAATAAATAAATTTATAGAACAGCAAATACTATTTACAGAAAAAAACACATAATACTCATGAAAAAATTAGTATCAGCTGCCCTAATGTTACTGTTTGTGGTATCATTGGGCGCACAACCAAAAGAAGTGCAAAATCTTCTAAAGAACTATGAAAAAGCTAAAGAGCAAATAGAACATCCCAAACGCGGAGAGAGGCCGGCAACGTGGATTCGCTATGCTCAGACGTTAACTAAAGCTTATTCTTATCCTACAGACAACTTATGGGCGGGGCTTTCATCGCTAGAGGCTAGAGTTGTTTTGAAAGACCAAAGGGCACTTTCAACAGAATACAAAACGGTTCAGGGAGAGGAATATGAGGTGGTTAAATATGCAGATAAAGACCTCTATTACAATGCGGAAGGAAAACTTACCTTTTGGGTAGTTACCAAACCTATTATTGAAGGGGTAGATTTGCTTGGAGAAGCTTTCAAGGCTTATGAAAAAGCTGCCGAACTGGATACCAAAGGAAGTAACAAAACCGATATCCAGGAAGGATTAACTACCATTGCCAACAGCCATATTAACGATGCTATGGCCTCGTATACGTTGGGTGATTTTACAAATGCCTCGGCAAAATTTGAAGAATCTTATACTGCAGCTTCTCATCCGGCATTGAATGTAGTGGATACAACCATTGTGTATTATGTGGGTTTAACAGCATTGATGGGTAGAAATTACGAGCGTGCCATTACGTTTTTTGACAAGTGCATTCAGATGGGTTTTGAGTCTGATGGTGATGCCTATGCCAATCTGGCCGAATCGTATAAGCAGACAGGTGATACGGAAAAAAGTAAAGAATATTTGTCTTTAGGTTTTACTAAATATCCCGATAGCCAGAGCATTTTGGTAGCTCTGATTAATATCTATCTGGAAAGCAACGACGATCCCAACAAGGTGCTTGAATTTATTCAGCGTGCACAGGAGAACGAGCCGAACAATCCTAGTCTGTATTATGCAGAAGGAAATGTATTGAAAGGTTTGGGCAAGTTTGAAGAGGCTTTAGGTATGTATGAAAAGTCCACACAAATTGATCCGAACTTTTTCTTTGGTTACTTCCAAATGGGTCAGTCATTTTATGACAAAGCTGTTGATATCCAGACGGCTGCGTCTGATGAGTTGGATGATAACAAGTATATGAAGATGGTAGAAGAACTGGACGAAATGTTGGAAAAAGCGATTGAACCTTTTGAGAAGAGCTTTGCGTTGGCAGAGGAACCGGACATTAAACTTGTAGTAGTAGAATACTTAAAGAACATTTACTTCCGTTTGCGTACCAAGAGCCCTGAATACGAGGCTGCGTACGAGAAATACAACCAAATGATGGAACAGCAGTAGGGGACTTCTTCGGGTAGGATACTTCGTAGAAGTACTTGGAATTTTTGAATGGCGCACTAGCATCTTTGATGTAGTGCGCCATTTCGTTTTGCCGAAAAACCATTTGCTTGATTTTTAGCTGGTTGCACTTTGGTCGAAAAAAAGTGGCGCGCTATCTCTGAGATGCTGCGCCAAAAACACGTCAAAAATTCGTATATTTATAGTCGAATCTCACATAACCCGCACTGTGCAGAGAATAGTTGGATTTTTTAGAGGAGAAGGGTTATGTGGTATCACATTAGCGTTCAGGGGAACGGTTCACAAATTATTTTCTGGGATACTGAGGATATTTTACATGCCATTGATTTGTTGGCAGTATATAGCCATTTACATAAAGTAGATGTTTTGGCGTATCAATTTTTGTCAAACCATTATCATTTAATCGTTAAGTGCGAGAATCCTTCCGGGTTCATGCAGGGGTATAGGGTAAGTTATAGTAAATATTTTAATTACAAATATTGCTCGTCCGGAGCGGTGGGTAGGTTGCGTTTTTCTAGAGGCAAGATTATAGACCATGGAAAGTTAGAAGATCGGCTGATTTACGTTTTAAGAAACTCTGTGCATCACAAAATTTTTGAACATCCTTATAGAGATTCTTACAACTCGGCACAGTTTTATTTTTTCCGGGAGCGCAATATTAATGAACCTGAAAATTTACACCTGGCAGGGGGCGGCAAATTTCTCAAACACAACAAGTACTGTGTTCCTGTTCATTTTTTGATGAATCCCACCGGGCATATTTATCCAAGAAGTTTTCTAAAATACAACGAGGTTGAAAAGTTATTTGGGTCCTATGCTAACTTCATAACTAAGATTTCAACCCCTACAGAAAAAGAAATCTCAGCCAACCAGGGACGATTACCCAACCCGCGGACTGTTAGTATAAACGATTTGCAGTTAAGTGAAAAAGTGCTGCAAATTATAAAGCCCAGATCTCGGGAATCATTGAGTTTTGCCGAAGTCCTGACTTTATGTGGCAAACTGCAGCGAAAGTATCCGGTATCGGTAAGACAGTTAAGCAGAGTGTTTGGAATACCTGAATCAACGTTGCGGAGAAGGTTAAAAGGTTGGGGGGAAGGTTAAAAGCAGAAGAAATTGAAGAATTGAAAAGCTGTCGGTAGAGAGATCTGGAATTTAATGCAATCAGAAGGAAGCTGAAAAGCTGTCGGTAGAGAGATCCGTAGAAAAAGTGGTGTAGTTGCAGTTTTGGTGCACCAGCATCTTTGCACCACCAGCATCTTTGAGGTACTGCGCCATTTCAATTTGCGGAGATTTTAGTTGCTTGTATTAGAGCCAGTTGTAATTTGACTAGAGAAAAGTGGCGCACTACCTCAAAGATGTTAAAGCAAAGTGCGCCATTCAGGCGGGCCAATTAGAGATATTCCATGGGTTTTTCGTGGCCGGTGAGGGCGTTGAGGGCGTTTGTGGCTAGGGCGTGCATCTCGTCTTCACCAGGGTAGATACGGCATGGGGCCAGGAATCCTATGTAGCCTTTGATTGTTTCTATAAAGGGTTTGTTGTGTGCAATGCCGCCGGTGAAGAGAATGGCGTCTATCCGGCCTTTGAGGACGGCGGCCATTGCTCCAATTTCTTTGGCTATGGTGTAAGCCATGGCATTATAAATGGTTGTTGCCGAGGGGGCTGCAGAGTCTGAAGCTTCGGTTGAAGCGGTGCTTGTGCCTGAAGTTGTGGCAGTGCTTGAAGCTGCGGTGGAGCCGGTGGTAGTGCTTGAAGCTGTGGCAGTACTTGAAGCTGTGGTCTCGGCTTGCATTCTGTTGCAGAGTTCTACGAAGGAGTTGGTGCCGGAGAGGGCGAGCATGCCGCCTTTGCCGGCGATTTTTTTGCGAATCTCGTCGTAGGTGTATTCTCCGGAGAAGCACATGACAGCGAGTGGCATGGCGGGGACGGATCCGGCGCGTTCGGGGCCTATGGGGCCGTCTCCTTGGAGGGCGTCGTTTACATCTATTATGCGGCCTTGGCAGTGGGCACCTACAGATACGCCTCCGCCCATATGAACTACTATGAGGTTCAGTTGGTTATAAGGGGTGCTGCAGTCTTCTGCGTAGCGTTTGGCTATGGCTTTTTGGTTGAGTGTGTGCAGTATGGAGCGGCGTTTAATTTCAGGAAATCCGGTGATACGGGCTACGTCATGCAGTTCGTCAACAACAACGGGGTCTGCAATAAATGCCTGGCAACCCGGGATTTGCGAAGCTATGCTATGGGCCAGAAGGCCTCCTAGGTTAGAAGCGTGTTCTCCACCGTATCCTTCTGACAGGTGTTTGATCATCAGGTCGTTTACCTTGTATGTGCCCGAGGGAATGGGTTTGACCATACCTCCGCGTCCAATTACGGCTGCAAAGTTTTGTAGTTGGAATTTGTTTTTGGCCAGTTCGTTCAAGATGGTTTTTCTACGAAATTCGTACTGCTGGAAAACGCGGGGGTAGGGAGCGAGTTCTTTTGCAGTGTGGCGGATAGTGGTAGAGAAAACCTCGTGTAGAGCTTTGGGGCTTGCAGAAACTGCAGTTGCGGATTCGTTGCTAGCTGTTGTTGCTGCTGTTGCAGTTGCGGATTCGGAACTGACTTGTTTTGCAGGTTCGCTGTCTGCTGTTGCTGCTGCTGTTGCAGTTGCGGATTCGGAACTGACTTGTTTTGCAGATTCGCTGTTTGGCGTTGCTACTGCAGATTCGCTGTTTGGCGTTGCTGCTGCAGGTTCGCTGTCTGCTGCTGCTGTTGCAGTTGCGGATTCGGAACTGACCTGTTTTGCA
>JAAZIA010000035.1 GCA_012510445.1 Bacteroidales bacterium | reverse complement strand
GATTTTGCTTGGCAACGTGAAAACAACATAAAGGTACGGTACAAGAACAGAGCCCGCGGTTTGCACAAAGTGTTGTATCAGTGTCCGTCATGCAAAACCGAGTACAAGATGGATTCGGGAGGCGCGCAACTCTGGTGCAACCATTGCGGAAAACGCTGGACCATGTCTGAGTATGGAGAATTGCAGGCTACAGAGGGAGAAACGCACTTTTCTCATATACCCGACTGGTATGAGTGGGAGAGGTTGCAGGTGAGGGCAGAGGTTGAGGCCGGAGTGTACAGCCTTACCAAGCAAGCAGACTTGCGCTTACTGCCCAACTCCAAAGGTCTGGTTGAGTATGGAGAGACTACGTTTATACACGATATGGACGGGTTTAGGCTGGAAGGGATCCATGACGGAAAGGAGTACACCCTTTATATGCCGGCACAATCACTTTATTCTTGCCATATAGAATACGAGTACGGCAAATACAAAAGAGATTGTGTTGACCTCAATACATTAAACGACTCTTTCTGGGTTTTTCCTCGGGGCGATGATTTTTCGGTAACTAAGATAGCTTTGGCTACAGAGGAACTTTTTAATTACAAAAACCCGTAAGCTTTTCCGTAAGAGAGCTGTTGTTGCAAAAAGTCTTTTGCGTATTCTAGCCGGACGTCTTTTATCGCTCCCGTTTTATCAAATACTGGAATCAGGTTGGGGTTCAGAAAACCTCCGTAGGGCTTTAACTGCAAATGGGCATAACGCTCCAATACTTCTTTGTGAAGTTCGGGATTTATTTTTACGGCATATTCTTCTACCAAGGCTTTGCCTGCGTTATAGTCTCCTTCTGATTTTATACGCTGTACTTCAGCCAGCAGCGTAGCAAACAAATGGCGGAGTTCGTCAAAGTCACGAATTACAAAATATGTTTTTCCGTTTTCCCGGATTTGCTCAATGGCGTTGCCGTTACTAAATGCCCACAAAGCAATCAGTTGCCTACATTGCATATGTGCTTGTGTAATGTCTTTGCCGTGTTCTATTCGTACCAGCTGAGTAAACAGGCCGTTACGTATGTAGTTGATATACTCTGCACGATATGCCTCTTCAGTAGGCAAAATACCCAGGGTTACTAATTTGGGATCTGCAATATAATATAGGGCAAACAAGTCTGCTCGTGCTTCTTCCAGTGTGGAACTATACTCCCCCAATGCGTTGGGAGAAACACCCGTTAGCAGTTGTCCCGATCCGTGTCCCAAGCATTCATGCAAATCTGTATGCAGGTCTCCGGTAAGGGTTCCGTATTTTTTCAGAAAAGCAATTTCTTCTTCGTCTATAGAGAATTCTACAAGCATGCTTTTGGGAGATTCTTCTGCTGCTTTCTCGTAAGCGTTTGTAATGTTGGCTATGGTTACCGATTTAGAACCATATTCTTTTCTTATCCAGTCTGAATTGGGCAAGTTGATCCCTATGGGGGTAGCAGGGTACGCATCGCCGCCCAGCATGGCTACATTTATTACTTTGGCAGATACTCCTGTGGCTTCTTTCTTCTTAAACTGTGGATCAACGGGTGAGTGGTCCTCAAACCACTGGGCCTGGCTGCTTATGAGGGATGTTCTGTGAGAGGCTTCTTCGTCTTTAAAATTGATATGGGCTTCCCAAGATCCTTTTCTTCCCAACGGGTCTGCATATACTTCTATAAATCCGTTTATGAAATCTGCAAAAACCTGAGTGTCTTGTACCCAGGCTATATTAAAAGCATCCCAAAGCGACAGATCACCTGTTTTATAATAAGTAATAAGCGTTTGTATATAGTCTGCCTGACCGGGGCTTTCAGCTACTTTGGCAGCTTTTTCTAACCAGTAGCAAATTTGCTCAATGGCCGGGCCATACTTTCCGTCAATTTTGTACGTTTCTTCCAGTATCTTTCCGTCCCTTTTTACAAGTTGGCTGTTTAAACCGTATTCTACAGGCCTGGGGTTGAGGGGATCTTCCAAAGAAGCGTAAAAACTTTCGGCTTCTGCCCGAGTAACACCGCTGTAAAAGTTAATGGAAGAGGTAAGTAGTAAGTCTCCTTCTTTGCCCGTTCCCCTTCGTACTTTGTACAGACCGGGGTTACACATAATTTCTGCTATTCTGTCTATACTTTCTTCTTCGTACTGGGAAAGCTCTAGTAGATTTTTTATATAATCGACAGAACATTCCGGAAGTATTTTTTCTTCTGCATAATGGTGATGTATGCCGTTACTAAAGAAAACACGTTTTGCATAAGTCAAAAATTGATCGAACTCCGGGGTATCTCTGTTTCCCGTATAAGTTTCCAGTATAATTTCCAGGCATTTTCTCACCTCCAAATTGTATTTACTGTTTTGATCCCAAAAAATGTCTCTACCGCTTTTTGCGGCTTCTCCCATGTAATAAATGAAGGATTTTTGTTGCAGAGTAAGGGATTCCCAGTGGGGTACCCGGTAACGCATAACTTTAATGTCTGCAAATTCATCTACAAGGTACTTGAATTCAGAGTCTTGCTTTTTGAGTTGACTTGTTTTGGTTGTACAAGACAAACCTGCAATGCCTACAAAGCAGGCAAAGGCAATTTTCATTACTTTCATGTTTATATTATTTTTCACGGAGTTTTTGCACACAGCGGCTTACTTGCCGTACCAAGGTAAACGAGGTTATGGCAACCGGAAGAATAAGAGAAAACCATGTTCCTTTACTGAGCTGTCCGGGAATCTCGTTTTTCATTTTGTTCTCTAGGCCTTTAATATGCCACTCCAGTGAGTTGCGCTCCGCCCTGAGCTGTGTTAGGGAACGAATCTGTGAGTAAATAAACTTCCTGCTTCTCATAGGTTATTCCTCCATAAAATTTGGATCATTACCATGAAAAAACATTTTTGCAAACAACCTTACAAAAGTGTTCACAAACAATTTTTTTCGTAATAAGAAGAATAGTAAGAATAACAGTAAAAAGAAACCACCTGTTATAAAAGAAGCAGCTACCGTGCTATCCAACAATAAACCCAGCCACCGGGTGGCACCTGTTGCCAAAAAAACAAGGGCAGTAAGGAGCAGCAATATTAACAGGAAAATGCTAAGAAGCCGATTGATAATGAGACTGGCATTTTCTACCAATCCCAGTTTAAAGGCGTCTGATTTCAGACCAAAGTATTCTTTGACTGAGTCTTTGATACTCATGGCTTCTTTTTTATTCATCCGGTCCTTCTTCCTGGTTTACCGGAAAACGTTTATGGTATTCATGCTTTAACTCATCTACTCCCTGTCCAATGGTTTCTCTGAGCTTTTTTCTTGTGTCACTACCTTTTTCAGGAGCAAACAAGAGGGCCAGTGTAGCGCCTATTAAGGCTCCACCCATGAATGCGAGTACATTTGAACTTTTCATAATGTTATGCGTTTTATAAACAATGTGTCTTCTTACAAAGATAAAAAAAAGATTATCTTTACGCTATGAAAAAAAGCAATCTTTTAGGCTTGCTTTTCTTGTCCCTGTTATTCACAGGATGTGACAAGTGGTTTCCGACCGATTCGGGGTACGAGCACAGCCTTTTAGTCTATATGGCAGCAGATAACAGCCTTTCAGATCTTGCCGTAACAAACGTGAACGAAATATGGGAACACGCTTCTTTGCCGGACGACCATGCGTTATTTATTTTTACAGACAGAAGAGGCAAGGGAGCGCATCTGCTCCGCATAAATACACGCTCCCACACGGTACGTATAGACACGTTGTTCAGATACGGGATAGTGAATTCTGTTCACCCGGAAATGCTGGAGCAAGTTATAAAACATACCCGAGAAGAGTGTCCTGCTAAAACATACGGACTTATCTTGTGGTCACACGGAACAGGATGGCTCCCCTGGGGCCTTTATGGTGAAACTCCGCAGGTTGAAGCAGCTCCCTGTGCTTCTGCATCTGCATTCCAATACAACATAAAAGACCCGATGTACCCACAGACAAAATCATTTGGTAAAGACGGGAATGCAGAAATGGAAATCTCGGCCTTGGCAACTGTTTTAGAAAAATTTACTCACGAATACGTATGTTTTGATGCCTGCTTAATGGCAGATGTTCAAACGTATTACCAATTAAGAAATGTAAGTACGTACCTAATGGGATCTCCAACAGAGATTATTGACACGGGGTATCCGTATCATAAGCTCACCTCTGCTTTGTTTCCCTACCGAGGTGAAAGCAGCTTAATGGCCTTGTGTGATGCCTATTACAACAAATATGACGCCCTGTCGGGGTATTATCAATCGGCGACTATATCTTTGGTGAAAACAGCCTATATCCCCGGCTTGGCACAAGCTTTTAAAAATGTAATACAAAACGGTAGCGTTCATCCTAAAGACGTAAACAGGCAAGAATTGCAAAGCTACGACCGGTTGAAAGAGCATGTTTTTTGGGATATAGAGCAGATGGCAGAAGTACTGGGTACTCCTGCTGACTATACTGCCTTTACTCGGGCACTGCAAAAGGCAGTGGTGTATAAAAAAGCTACCGATTATTTCATTACCATACCCATCCGTCGTTATTCCGGTTTGGCAGCTTATTTGCCTGTTTCAGCCCTTCCGCGTACTCAAGAAGCTTTTGAGGTTACCTCCTGGAACGAGTACCTGGGCTGGCTGCCTTTAGCATATTGATTTTGCAAACCAACGGATTTTAATTACTTTTGCCCGCCCTTAGAGGGACCTTGATAAGGTGCCATGGGATCTGAAATTATGTTTTGGATTGAGTAACACTTTTAACTGGTTTTTTATGAAACAATTTGAAATTACTGCCCACAAACGGGATTCATTTACAAAAGCAGCAGTCAAACAATTGCGCAGAGAGGGCCGGGTGCCCTGTATATTGTATGGAAATCAGATGGATACCATCCATTTCTCCGTACTGGAAAAAGACCTGAGAAACCTTATTTACACGCCTAACTCTTATATTGTTTCTCTTAACATAGAAGGGAAAAATCAATTATGCCTTTTGCAAGACTCACAATTTCATCCGCTCACAGACAGGATTCTTCACTTGGACTTTTTAGCTATAGATCCGGAAAAACCGGTATCTGTACATGTTCCGGTAGTACTCAAAGGAAATTCTGTAGGGGTACGTGAAGGAGGCAAAATGTATGTCCTAAACAGGAAGTTACTGGTTTCTGCAAACCTGGAAGATTTGCCCGATACTTTAGACGTTGATGTTACAGACCTTGCTTTGGGAGAAGCTATTACGGCAGAAGATCTGGAGTTTGATAACCTTCAGATTCTTACTCCTAAGTCTGCTATCGTTTGTATGGTTAAGATGACAAGGGCCTCTATTTCTGATGCAGCAGCAGAAGCAGAAGAAGATGAAGCCGGTGAAGCCGAAGAAGGAACAGAAGCAACAGAGGGAGCAACAGAAGATGTTGCTGAAAAAACCGAGGAAGCATAAGCCTTCCTATCTAACTCATGTCTTATCTGATTACAGGACTTGGAAACATTGGCTCCGAGTATAAAGGTACGCGGCACAATATAGGTTTTACGGTTCTGGATGCATGGGCGTTGTCACAAAAAACAACTTTTTCTACCCTTCGTTACGGCTCTATGGCTCAGGTAAGGTATGCCGGAAAAACCATCTGGCTGCTTAAGCCGTCAACGTATGTTAACCTGAGTGGGAAGGCTGTTCGTTACTGGATGAGAGAGGAGCGCATTCCTATAGAAAAAATCATCATTGTTTTAGACGATGTAGCCCTACCTTTTGGTAACATAAGGATGCGTGCCAAAGGAAGCGACGGAGGACACAACGGGTTAAAGCATATTACCTATATGTTGCAAACACAGGATTATGCACGGTTACGAATAGGAGTAGGTAACGATTTTCCAAAAGGTTACAGAGCAGATTACGTATTAAGTTCCTGGAAGAAAGAAGAAGAAAAAGAATTACCCTTTTTGTGTCATCGAGCCATTGACGCCCTTCAGTTATTCATAAGACACGGTGTTGACCGCGCCATGAACGTAGTGAATATAGATCCCAAACCTGTATCGGAGAACCATGAGGATTGACAAGTACTTATGGGCCATTCGCGTTTTTAAAACGCGTTCTTTGGCAGCAGATGCCTGCCGGGGAGCGCGTGTTAAAATTGAAGAACAACCTGTAAAACCCTCTCGTATAGTGAAGATAGGAGATGTTTTGGTGGTTAGAAAAGGCCCGGTTTATTATTCACACGTAGTACTCAAGATGGCTGATAGGCGTCTTCCGGCAAAAGAAGTGCCACTTTATGCACAAGACATTACCCCTGCAGAAGAGCTTGAAAAATTACAACAGCCTATAGAGTCTGTTGTGATCTACAGAAAAAGAGGGACGGGACGTCCTACTAAAAAAGAAAGAAGGCAGTTGGACAAACTAAGGGGTTTTAACGAGTAATTTCAAGAAATTTCGTTTTTTCTGTACTCATCAGTTTCCAATAATCTAAAGAAGCAGGTATAAGTAAACAGCCTTTTTCAGAAGGTTTGTATAGCTGTCCGTCAGCCGTTATGGACAAATCCCCTTCCAAAGGCATATAGACCATGAATTGATCTGAATAAGAACCGTCTACTTCCCGAGATCCTTCCAGTTCTCCCAAACGTACGGTAAAATAAGGGGAATTAACAAGCTCTCCTTCCGTGGTGGGAGCAGGAATATGTTTCTTGTAATCTATACAATCAATGGCCAGATCTAAGTGCATTTCCCTGGCCGTTTGCACGTTGTGTTCTCGTCCCCAGTCATAAATTCTATAGGTGATATCGGATACTTGCTGTACCTCGGCAAGAGTAACTCCTCCTCCGCAAGCATGGATCAACCCGGCAGGAAGGTAATAACACTCTCCTTTTTTAGGTGTTATACAGTTCATGACTTCCGGCAACGTACCTTTTGTACAGTGCTCATAGAGCAGGGCAGGAGTCATGTCTTGGTTAAATCCAAGGTATAACCTGGCATCGGGTTGCGCATCCATTACGTACCACATTTCTGTCTTTCCGTAAGCATGGTGCATTTCTGCCGCTCTTTCGTTGTCCGGATGTACTTGTACAGAAAGAAAGTCGTTGACATTCAGCTGCTTGATTAACAACGGAAACTCGTCTCCACACGCTTCATATACGGTCGTGCCTACCAGATCTGTTAAGTATATTTCCAGTACTTCGTTTATGGTGTTCCCTTTCAGAAAACCGTTGTCAATGACAGACACATCTTGTTCCAGTCCACTCAACAGCCAGGACTCCGAACCCCAAATCTTTTCTTTCCATTCAGGTTTACAAGCTAGGGGATATAGGTTCTTTGTATTCATAAGTTAGTTTCAAGGAGGGAGGAGGGGCTAAGTTTTTATATAAATAGAAGAGTGAAAGTCCCAAGGCTGCAACGGATAGACCCAAGGCTATGAAAAAAGATTGGTTCCCTACCAGCTGGCGCAACGAGGCATCTGCCTCTATATGGGGTAACACCGCCACTAAAAGAAATGAAATTCCGTTGTTTATGGCATGCAATGCCACACAGGCCCAATAAGATCGAGTCCTGTAATAAATCCATCCAAAAAGACATCCCATGAGAAAAGCCGGGATGGCTTGCCAAGGGTTTCCGTGGATCACTCCAAACATAAGAGCAGACCACAAAATGGCTTTCCAGGGATCCATATGTTGTAACATGCCTTTAAGGGCTACGCTGCGGAGCAGCCACTCTTCCAGCAAAGGAGCTGCTACCACTATGGCTATAAACGTAGGTAGGTTGCTTTGTGTCATTTTCTCAAACATTTTTTTTATAAACTCCGGCATTTCCAACCACTCTGTAACCGGGTCGAGTATGACAGACATGCTTACAATCATAACAAAAAGCAATAGGATAAAAATGACTACCGGTACTTTGCCTATTTTGGCCCGAGGGTTTGGGTACGAAGGGGTATCCGTTGTTACGGCTTTCCGATAGTTAGTCAGGGCACGCAAGCTTACATACAAAAACACAGCTAAAAATGGGACGACGTAAAGAATAGGCATGGCCCATCCACCGGGGTTTGTAAAAGACAAAGTGTCTGGGAAAATCAAATTAAAAAGAGAAACAACAATCACTGTGAGAGCCGATCCGCCCAGTAGCAAAATTCCAATCATGATAAGCCATGATTCTCCAAGTGCGGGTCGGTAATAATTAAAAATTTTTTTCATAGGTACAACACGTTATGGAAATAAAGGGGTTGGATAGATGCCCTCTGTGTGCAAAGCTTTTAATCTGGCTATCACTTGGGGGCGGTCATCACGGTAGGTTACACCAAACCAACGGGCTTTGGTTTCCAGAACCCGACAAGAACCTTCTTTAGTTTGAATGATATCATTTACCAGCGTGGGCAAATGGTATTCTTCTGAAAGGTGGTTACCGTGTTTTTCAAGAAACTGCTTTACAAGTTGTTCTGCTTTTGTATACACAGAGGGATGGAATCCCCAGCAATTCATAGAGCAAAGGTCTTGCCCGGCAAGTTCGATCTCTGAGTGAGTGCCGTCCGGGTTTTTGATTGTGCTTACAATACGCTCGCTATTTTCTTTACGGATTTCAAAGCGTTCTGTGATGCTTTCCAGGAACCCGTCCCGATTTTGCCGGCAAATGCCTCGCGATACGGTTCCGGAGCGGGACAAGGTGTTTTCCAGCCGGTATCCGACCATAGCACAGGCTCCCGGTTCCAGGTCTTTACGTTTTAAAAAATTTGCCAATACCCGGAAAGCGTCTTTACCGTAAAAGTCATCGGCATTGATAATTCCAAAAGGAGTATTTACTTTTTCAGACGTTACTAACAGGGCGTGACCTGTTCCCCAAGGCTTTGTTCTTTCTGCCGGTGGCACAAAAGGAGCCGGAAGGTCATCCAGTTCTTGTGTTACCCATTCAAAAGAGAAATGATGACCGTATCTGGGAGTAAAAACTTGTTCAAAATCGGCCATGAAATCTTTTCTGATAACAAAGACAATGTTACCAAATCCGGCTTGAAGGGCATCGTAAATGGAATAATCCATGATGGTTTCGCCACCCGGTCCCAACCTGTCCAGTTGTTTTAGGCCTCCATATCTACTGCCCATTCCGGCAGCCATAATAATAAGTGTAGGTTGCATATTGAAAAACCTGCTATATTTGTGAAAAACCCAACCCCATGCGTTCTCGTTTACCATTTGATCGGATCCCCGGGTTGCTCAAAAACAGATTTTTTATTGTGACTCTTATATTCATAGTATGGATACTGTTTTTTGACAACAACAGCCTAATGGGCTGGGTCCGTGCTTTAGGTGAGTATTACGAGAACAAATCCCAACAAAGATACTACAAAGAACAAATTCTTCAAACAGAAAAAAACCTAAGGGAATTGCAATCCAATAAAGATTCTTTGGAAAAGTTTGCTAGGGAGAATTATTACTTTCACAGAGAAGATGAAGATGTTTTTATTATTGTACCAGGTCCATCAGACCCCGCAGATCGTGTCCCATATAGGTAGGGCCGCCGTCACAAGGCAGCTGTAACGGGTTATAGTAAAATTGGTCAATTCCAAAAACTTGGGCTCCTTCCATATCGTTTCTAAAACTGTCGCCTACCATTAGTGTTTCTTTTTTCTTACCGTTTATGGCAGTCAATGCAGCCGAGAATATGTTAGGGCTTGGCTTATGGTAGCCCACTTCTTCCGAAATAAAAATACGATCCCTAAAAAAGATATCCAAACCGCTGCTTTTCACTTTTTTGTATTGAACCTGTTTAAAGCCATTGGTGATAAGAGCCATGGCTGCTCCTTTATCGGTAAGAAACTCCAATACTTCAAGAGCATGTGGCATGAGCCTTGTTTTGGTTGGCATCAGATCCAGGTATTGTTTTCCAAAAACCCGTGCCAGCTCCTCTGCATGGGGTATGCCTGCCTGCTCAAATGTGATGACAAAACGTTTGTAACGCAACGTTTCCTGTGTCATTTTTCCCGATTCATACAACTCCCATAGAGCGAGGTTGTTGGAGTGGTATTTTTCGTAAAATTCGTTTAGGTCCGGAATGTGTTCTTCTAAAGTATGTGTTGTAATGAGCTCTGTAATACAATCTCGTGCGTTGGCATCGAAGTCCCAAAGCGTATTGTCCAGATCAAAAAGGAAGAAGCGGTATTTCATTTTGTATAATAATCTATGATCCGCCCTATAGCCCTTTGGCATACGGGACAAAAAGCCGGAGCTTTGTTGGTGTGCATACGACAGTCTTTTGCCGGACGGTACATTCCTTTAGGAACGTACGCTGCACCTTCAAACAAGCCCACACCTTCCCTATCCATCATATCTTCCCATTTAGAAGCAAAATCTACTAATGTGGTAATGTTGGCTTCCCAAGGTTCTACATGGATGGGGTACATATCTATGTAAGCAACTTCAGATTCGTAATATTCGTCTGCCAAACCTGCAAAACTATGTCCAAATTCATGAACAAAAACTTCTTTGCTTTGCGGGTGGTCAGACGTGCTTATTCCGTAATAATTATAAATTCCTCCGCCTCCGTACCTCTTTGAATTTACAATCACAAACAAGGCATCAAAGGGAGCTCCCGATACGGCGTGTGCTAACAGAGAAAAATCCGGGACGGTGAGGTATCTTTCCAGATAAAACGTATGAAAGGTACTGTATAATGCCGTTTGTACCCAGATGTCGTACTGGGGTAGAGAAGGCCCTGATTCTTCAGATACAAGCGGCAAAACCCAGAGGTTAAAATCCTCTCTCCTTGACTTAAAGGGCTCGTATTCAAACAAGTACTCAGCAAAACGAGCGGCGTCTTTCCTGAATTTTTCCAACTCCCCCGCTCGGTACCCCTCGGCCACAAAAAGAAGGTCCACATGATTTTCTATTGGTCCGTTTTGAATAAGTACCTCTGCTTTACAAATGGGCTTTTCTTCCCTGATCAGTGGGTCAGTGGGGTCTATAGTAAAAGTTTTCATGGGATCCCATGTTCCCTTATTGGCTATTCTGCAGGATACCTCTAGCAGAACGGTTTTTTTGGGGAAAGGCATCCACACAGAAGTGGCAAACGCTTTGTCTGTCGCTAGTGCTTCTTGTGTGGTGGTCCATTCGGCAAAGAGCGAATTAAATCCTTTGGAAAATAGAAGCACTCCATCTGTTGAATATACTTTATACTGAAAATCACCAAAAGTAAAAGGGGCAATCAATTGTGTTTTGGATCCTGCCCATAAGGGTTCTTTGTGCAGTGAGTGCAAAAACACGTCTTCTTGCTGTGCATTGCCCGTAAAAACCAAATCTACACGTAATCTTTCCGACGTAAAACAAGCTTCATACGACGGTAGCTGCGCCCTGGCAACAATCAGTTGACTCAGGAATACAAATAGGAACCATATTTTTTTCATAACAACGGGTTAATTACCGGTATAATTGGAAGGGGTTATTTGCAACAGCTCTTCTTTTACTTCCTCACCAATGTCAAGATTTCGGATGAAAGTATGCAGGTACTCTTTATCAATATGCATGTTAGTACGCGTAAGTTCTTTAAGCGTTTCGTAAGGTTGCGGATAATTTTCCCTCCTAAGGATGGTCTGGATGGCTTCTGAAATAACGGCCCAATTGTCTTCCAAATCTTTTTCAATGGCTTCTCTGTTCAAGAACAATTTGCCAAATCCAGTTTGGAGTGCTTTGAAAGCAAGGAGCGTATGAGCCATAGGAACCCCTATGTTACGCGATACGGTAGAGTCTGTGAGGTCTCTTTGCAAACGAGACACAGGCAGTTTTGCTGCCAAGTGGTCAAAAACGGCGTTGGCTACTCCTAGGTTTCCTTCTGCATTTTCAAAATCAATGGGATTGATTTTATGAGGCATAGCAGAAGAGCCGATTTCCTGATCTTTTATACGTTGCTTAAAGTAATTCATAGATATGTATGACCACATATCCCTGGCCAAGTCAATACATATGGTATTTATGCGAATTAAGGTATGAAATAACGCAGCCAGATGATCGTAGTGTTCAATCTGTGTGGTAGGGAAAGAACGGCGGATCCCCAATGTTTTATTTAGGAAATTTTCTGCAAATTTATGCCAGTCAATTTGCGGGTAAGCAGCGTTGTGTGCATTGAAATTACCTGTAGAACCTCCAAATTTTCCGGCAAAAGGAACTTGTTCCAGGCTTTTGAGCTGTTCTTCAAGCCTTGCTTTGAAAACCATTAGTTCTTTTCCCAGCCGAGTAGGAGATGCCGGTTGGCCATGTGTATGAGCTAACATAGATACGGGACCCCATTCGTTTCCTTTTTCTTCAAGTAAAGTGATAAGCTTCCCTAGCATGGGAAGGTATTCCTTCTGGATGGCATGTTTCACACTGAGGGGGACAGCCGTATTGTTAATATCTTGAGAGGTGAGTCCAAAGTGAATGAACTCCGAGTATTGTGACAAACCCAGAGCTTTCATTTTGTTCTTGAGAAAGTATTCAACGGATTTAACGTCGTGGTTGGTTACTTTTTCTTGAGCTTTGATAACTTTGGCGTCTGTTATGGAGAAATTTTTATAAAGGTTTCTCAGAATAGGGTACCAACGTGAATCAACTTCTTTAAGTTGAGGGAGAGGCAGCTTGCATAATGCAATGAAATACTCTACTTCTACCTGCAGTCGATATTTAATAAGTGCAAATTCTGAAAAATACTGATTTAAAGGGGCCGTATGCATATAATACCTTCCATCAATGGGAGATATGGCCAGCAAAGGATTAAATTCCATAATGTAAGTGTTAGGTTAGTCAACAAATATACGCATTTTATTGTAGAGAGTTACCATTTGACGTGCCGGTGCTACGTCGTGAACACGAAGAACAGATACTCCTTTATGAAGGAGATGGAGGTGTAAAGCAGAAGTACTTAATAGAGCGTTTTCCGGAGTAGTGTCTAAAGGCAGATATGTCATTCTTTTCCTTGAAATACCAACAAGCAGTGGTGGTGCTGGTTTCCCTTTGCTGTCAACAGGCACCAGGGAGGGTAATGCCTCTAACACTTGAAAGTTCTGTGCCGTATTCTTATTAAAACCAAAACCCGGATCCAGAAATAACTGCTGAATACCGTGTTTGGCGGCAGTTTCTGCTGTTTTTAAAAAAAAACGGGCTACTCCCTCCGGCCCCTCATAAGGTTCTTGATGCATAGCTATCCAAGGAAGTTGCAAACGGGCTACTAAAGGTATCATAGCTTCATCTGCACTGCCGGCCATAATATCGTTGACCCAAAACGGGCCTATAAGAGAGAAAGCCTTTTCTACTATGCTTGGCCGGAAAGTATCAATAGAAAACAGGGTATTGGGGAACCTTTCTTTAAGCTCCCTAAGAATCGGGTTCAATCTTTTCCACTCCTCTTCTTCCGAAGCCCTGACGGCTCCCGGACGAGTGGAACAGGCTCCAATGTCCACAATATCTGCTCCTTGCAGAATCACTTGTTCAATACGCTCAAAAGCAGCTGCCGGGCTTTCAACACGAGAGTGTGTGTAGAACGAATCGGGGGTAACGTTAACTACCCCCATAACGGCCGGAAAAACAATATTCATAAAGCAAAATTAATAAAAAAACAAGGACGCGATTTTTTGTGTAGTTTTGTACCATGTTAATTGTATTGGAAGGCCTGGACGGGGCAGGCAAATCTACCCAGCTAAAAGCCATGGAAGATTATTTCAAGGCAGGCAATAAGTCTGTTCATTTTTTGCATTTTCCGCAATATGACACGCCGGTGTACGGTACTTTGGTAGCTCGTTTTTTGCGTGGCGAGAGCGGATCTTTAGAGGGGGTGGACCCTTACTTGGTTGCTTTATTGTTTGCAGGTAACCGTTATGAAAAATCGCGACAGTTAAAAAAATGGCTCGAGCAGGAAAAAATAGTTATCCTAGACAGGTACGTCTATTCAAATGTAGCTTTCCAATGTGCCAAAGTAAAAGACTTGCAGGAAAGAGAACGGTTGCGTACTTTTATTTTGAATATGGAATTTGAGCATTTTGGAATTCCCAGACCCGATATCAACCTTTTTCTTGACGTACCGCTCGATTTTGTCAAGAAAAATCTTCATGCCGCGCGCGAAGGGGAAGACAGGTTCTATTTAGAGGGAAAAGAAGACATTCATGAAGCTTCAGTAGTTTTCCAGCAAGAAGTAAGAGAGGTATATTTGAAGCAGGCAGCACAGGACCGCTCTTTTAAGATTATATCTTGTGTCAATGAAGCCGGAACCATGGCCGGTTGGCAGGAAATTTTTGAACGTATTAAACCTTACCTTCCATGAGAAAAACAGCACGTATAGTTCTGGGCTTGCTTTTTGTTTTTTCCGGTTTTGTAAAAGCAGTAGATCCGATAGGATTTGCTTTAATCCTTACCGAGTATTTCCGGGCTTTCCACCTGATGTTTCTGGAACCTCTGGCCTTAATGGGGGCTGTGGCGTTGTCTGCAGTAGAGTTTGTTTTGGGAATCATGCTTTTGCTTGATTTTAGAAAACAAATAACAGCATGGGGAATCTTCTTATTTATGAGTTTCTTCACTTTGCTCACACTCTACTTGGCTTTGTTCAATCCGATAGAGGATTGCGGGTGTTTTGGTGAAGCCATTACGTTAACCAACTGGCAAACGTTTTTTAAGAATCTGGTTTTTTTGCCTCTTTCTTTGGTAGTGTTTTTACAAAGAAACAGAACGTTTCCCGTAGCGCGAGCTCGGGCAGAGTGGTCGGTATGTGTCTTTTTTACAATCCTTATCACAAGCATATCTATTTACAGTTACCGCCACTTACCGTTTGTAGATTTCAGAGGGTTTAAAATAGGAAACGACTTGCCATTATTGTTAGAAGAAGCTCGTACTCAACCTGAATTTATTTATAAAACAGAATTGCTTTACAGCAAAGATGGAAAACAAAAAACTTTTGAACCCGATGCCTTTCCGGACAGCAGTTGGACGTTTGTTGCTGCACATACAAAAGAAATAAGAACCGGTGTAAGGCATAAGCTCCGGGATTTTTCTGTTTTTGATACGGGGGGAGAAGAAATGACCGATGCACTATTGCAAGAGAACCAAACGGCACTTTTGCTGTTGGTTACTTCTTATGAGAACCTTACCAACCGGATACTGGAACAGATAAAGCCTTTGGTAGCAGAAAGGAAAGCAAAAGACACTCCCGTCTATGCCATAAGTGCGCTTCCGGCAGAAGAACTAAGGGAACTTCTACTGACTCATGGATTGGAAATGCCTGTGTATATGACAGATAGAAATACATTGTTAACCATGATCCGATCCACACCGGGACTGATGGTACTGAAGCAAGGAACGGTTATGGCCAAATACGGTTTTAGAGACATCCCTACGTTAAAACAGTGGAAAAAAATGATAGAGGAAGATCCTGAACTGGTTGTAGCTCGCGCTACTATTCAAATGCGCTTAAGAGTACAGCTGTTTGTAGCTGCCTTGCTATTGCTGGTGTTCCTGTTACGTAAAGGGTTTTGGTTTACCCGGGCTATAAGGTTCTTCTGATTTCTACTATGGTATAGGCCTCTACAATGTCGCCCACTTTGATATCGTTATACCCTTCAATATTCAGACCGCAATCGTAACCGGCCTGCACTTCTTTCACATCATCCTTAAAGCGCTTGAGTGATCCCAGAACTCCCGTGTAAATGACAATACCGTCCCGTATCACACGAACTTTGGCATTTCTTGTAATCTTACCTTCTTTAACCATACAACCGGCAATGGTACCAAGTCTTGAAATCTTGAACGTTTCCCGTACTTCCACAGTAGCTGTGACTTCTTCTTTTTCTACAGGTGCCAACATACCCTCAATGCCTTTGGTAACGTCTTCAATAGCGTCATAAATAACAGAGTATAAGCGGATTTCAATTTCTTCTTTTTCTGCCAGTTTTCTGGCTGAAGCAGAAGGCCTGACTTGGAATCCAATGATGATGGCATTGGAAGCGGTAGCCAACAGTACATCCGATTCCGAGATCCCTCCAACGGCCTTGTGAATGACGTTCACTTGAACTTCTTCTGTAGTCAATTTAATAAGTGAGTCTGCCAAAGCTTCTATAGAGCCGTCCACATCTGCTTTTACAATGATATTCAGCTCTTGGAAGTTACCCACAGCAATACGACGTCCAATTTCTTCAAGGGTAATGTGCTTTTGTGTTTTGATTCCTTGAATGCGTATAAGCTGTTCTCGTTTGGCAGCTATGTCTCTTGCTTCTCTTTCATCTTCCATTACCCTGAAAATTTCTCCTGCTGCAGGGGCTCCGTTCAGTCCCAGTACAGATACGGGTTGGGAAGGACCGGACTCGGTAACATTCTGACCGCGTTCATTAAACATGGCACGAACCCTCCCCGTACAACATCCGCTCAACAAAGTATCTCCTTGTTTTAGCGTTCCGTTCTCAACCAGAATGGTAGCCAGATAGCCTCTGCCTTTATCAAGCGAAGACTCGATAACCGTACCAATGGCACGTCTTTTAGGATTAGCTTTAAGCTCTAACAAATCGGCCTCTAAAAGGATTTTTTCCAGCAATTTGTCTACGTTGGTTCCTTTTTTTGCAGAAATTTCCTGACATTGATACTTGCCTCCCCATTCTTCAACCAAGATGTTCATATTGGCCAGTTGTTCACGTATTTTTTCTGGATTGGCTCCTTGTTTGTCAATTTTATTTATGGCAAAAACCATGGGAACACCGGCTGCGGATGCGTGATTGATGGCCTCTACGGTTTGCGGCATAATGGCATCGTCTGCAGCAATGATAATAATGGCTAGGTCGGTTACTTTGGCTCCCCGTGCTCTCATGGCTGTAAAAGCTTCGTGACCCGGAGTATCCAAGAAGGTAATCAGTCGTCCGCTGTCCAAACGTACGCTGTAGGCTCCAATATGTTGGGTAATACCTCCGGCTTCTCCGGCAATTACGTTGGCATCCCGAATGTAGTCCAATAGAGAAGTTTTTCCGTGGTCAACATGACCCATAACGGTAACAATGGGAGGTCTTTCACGAAGGTCTTTTGGATCGTCTTGGTCTTCTTGCAGTACTTCTTGCAGTTCTGCGGTAACAAACTCTACCTGAAATCCGAATTCTTCTGCCACCAAAACCATAGCCTCGGCATCCAGACGCTGGTTGATAGATACCATCAGCCCTAAGTTCATGCAGGCATCTATAACTTTAACTACAGGTACGTCCATAAGGGTAGCCAGTTCATTGACAGTAACAAATTCTGTTACTTTCAATACGGTGCTTTCAATTTCTCGGCGTTCTTGTTCTTCTGCCATCCGTTGGCTGACAATTTCCCGTTTCTCACGACGGTGACGTGCGCCTCTGGCCTTGCTCCTTCCTTCTGTCATGCGGGCATACGTTTCTTTGATTTGTTTTTGGATGGCATCTGCATCTACCTCTGTATGAGGTCTGAACCTTTCTTTGCTCCGTCCTTTGCCACGGGTGCCTTCTGTACGTCTGGCAGAAACTTTACTTACATCTACACGTTGCCTTTGTGGTTTTTGTATACGTTCGCGCTTTGCTTTTTGTTTATCTGATTTTGTTTTTGCTTTAGGCTCTGCCTGCTTTTTTCTGTCAAATTGAGATAAATCAATTTGACCGGTAATCTTGATTCCGGCCAATTTTTCCACTTCTGTATGAATGTGAACAGGAGCCTCTACTTTTGGTGCAGCAGGGGCTTTTTTTGCAGGTTTGGCTTTTGTTGTGGGCTTGGCTTTTGTGGCAGATTTTTCTGCTTTTGCTGCGGCCTTTTCTTTTGTGGCAGGCTTTTCTGCTTTTGCTGCGGCCTTTTCTTTTGTTGCGACCTTTTCTTTTGTTGCGACCTTTTCTTTTGCTGCGGCCTTTTCTTTTGTGGCAGGCTTTTCTGCTTTTGCTGCAGGTTTTTCTGTTGTCTTGGTTTTTGTAGCCTGCACTTCAGGAGCACTCTCTGCCACTTCTTGTGCTTTTGTTGTTTTTTTAGCCTTGGCAGTTGTTTTCTTAGGTTCCGGTTTTTCAAATTGACTCAGATCAATTTTACCTAAAACGGTAGGCCCGGTTTCTGCAGTAACGGCTTCTTTTTCTTTTTCCGGTATGGCTTTAGCCTTTGGTGTTGCTTTTGCCTTAGCTACCGGTTTAGGTTCCGGTTCCGGTATGGGAACCGTTTCTACAACGGCTGCCGGAGTAGAAACAGGGGTCGCAGAAGCCTCTTCCTGAACTACATCTTTTACTTTCAGAATGATCTTCTTGGATTCTTCTTTTAGCTGTAATTCCTTGCTGAACTCTTTTTCAACAAGGGCATAAGCTTCGGAAGAAATTTTACTATTGGGAGAAGGGTCCACATCCATACCGCTTTTCTTTAGAAAATCTGTAAGTGTGCCAATCCCAATGTTAAATTCCTTAACAACTCTGCTAATGCGAATACCTTGTTTTTCCGACATATATTATTTCTTATTCTAGTCTGTTGTATCGTTTTCAAATTCTGAACGAAGAATGCGGATAACTTCCGCTACAGTTTCTTCTTCCAGGTCTGCTCTTCTCACCAGTTCCGGTATAGGTATAGCCAGTACACTTTTGGCTGTATCGCAACCAATCTGTTTGAGCGAGTCAATGATCCACTGATCAATTTCATCATTAAATTCATCCAGCATAACGTCTTCTTCGTCTTCATCAACTTCTCTGAAAACGTCTATTTCGTATCCAATGAGCATACCTGCCAGTTTGATGTTAGACCCTCCTTTACCAATGGCTAAAGAGACCTCACCCGGTTTTAGGTATACTCCCACACGTTTTTCTTCTTCGTTGATCCGGATAGAAGTAATTTTAGCAGGACTCAATGCTCTTTGAATAAGCAATTGAGGATTGGTTGTCCAATTGATGATATCAATGTTTTCGTTTCTCAACTCCCTAACAATTCCATGGATACGGGAACCTTTTACCCCTACGCAAGCGCCTACGGGATCTATACGGTCGTCGTAAGATTCTACGGCCACTTTGGCACGCTCCCCGGGAATACGAACAATTTTTTTGATGGTAATGAGCCCGTCGTATATTTCCGGTACATCTTGTTCAAAAAGCCTTTCTAAAAATTTGGGTGAAGTGCGGGATAAAATAATGAGAGGAATGTTGTTCCTCATCTCAACAGAAGATACAATAGCCCTGACAGTATCTCCTTTTCTAAAGTAATCACTGGGGATTTGCTCTGATTTAGGGAGAATAAGCTCACTTCCTTCTTCGTCTAAAACCAAGACTTCTTTTTTCCAAACTTGATATACTTCTCCTACAACAATTTCACCAATTCGTTCCATGTATTTTGCATACACGTTAGCCTTTTCAATGTCTAAAATCCTGCCTGCAAGGTTTTGCCTGAGTGTTAAAATCCCACGTCGTCCAAATTCAGACAACTTTACTTCTTCTGTATAAGATTCTCCCACCTCGTAGCTGTCGTCAATTTTCTTAACCTCGGCAAGGGAAACTTGTGTGTTGGGATCTTCTACATTATCAACAACTTCCCTATTTCTCCAGATTTCAAAATCCCCTTTGTCAATATTGATTATAATATCAAAATTATCTGTATTCCCATACATTTTTGCAAGTTGGGACCGGAAAACATCTTCCAGGACGCTCATCATGGTTGGGCGGTCTATGTTCTTCAATTCCTTGAATTCGGCAAATGTGCCGATTAGATTTAAACCTTCCATTTTGGGTAATTTATTATTTGTAATAAAAAAGAGGACCAAGGTCCTCTTGCACGTGTTCCTAATCGGGGGCAAATTTAATTATTTTACTGATTCTTAACAAATTTATTTTGGGATTTGCAATATTTCATTATTGGAACGAAATTTGCCTGAACAAAAGAATACCTGATAATACTATGGAACTTACAGCCCAAATGATAGCAGACCAGCTACATGGACAAGTAGTTGGGGACCCTCACGTAAGAGTGACAAACGTTGCCCGTATTGAGTTTGGAAAAAAAGGTGCAGCCTGCTTTCTTGCCAATATGAAATATGAAAAATACTTATACAAAACAAAAGCTTCCGTTGTTTTGGTAAATAGAGATTTTTCTCCTAAAGAAAAAGTGAAAACTACACTTATTAAGGTAGATGATGCCTATACAGCAGTTGCTTTGCTCATAGGTATGTTTTCTACAGCCAAAAGAAAAAAAGGCTGGGAGTTTCCACATTGTGTGTCGCGCAAAGCCACCATAGGAAGAAGAGTATATATTGGGGCTCACAGTTACATTGGCAAGCGTGCCGTGGTAGGAAACGGTGCTCAAATTTATCCGCAAGTTTATATTGGAGAACATGTAAAAATTGGGGCAGGAACCACCCTTTATCCCGGGGTGAAAGTGTATGATCATTGTGTTATAGGAGAGCATTGTATTATTCATGCCAACGCTGTGATTGGTTCTGACGGGTTTGGTTTTGCCCCTACACAGGACGGTACGTATATGAAAATTCCTCAGACAGGAAACGTAGTCATAGAAGACCAGGTGGAAATTGGAGCGAATACCGTTATTGACAGAGCTACCATGGGGTCTACCATCATACGGAAGGGAGTCAAGTTGGATAACCTCATTCAGATTGCCCACAATGTAGAGGTAGGTGCGCATACGGTCATGGCAGCTCAATCAGGGATTGCCGGATCTACACAGCTTGGCGAACGTTGTATGGTAGGTGGACAAGCCGGTTTTGCAGGTCATTTGACCATAGCACATGGGACAAAAGTAGGTGCGCAGGCAGCCGTTATAGGTTCTGTAAAAGAAGAAGGAACGGCACTATTGGGGATGCCTGCCATAGACCATAAAACGTACATGAGAGCCTATGCTCTTTTTAGAAAATCGGGGAAAAAGAAACCATGAAACAGCAAACCATCCGAAAGAAAATTACATTCGAGGGAACGGGTTTGCATACCGGTAGACAGGTTAAGATGGTCGTTGAACCAGCACCGGAAGGAGCCGGGATTTGCTTTAAACGAACAGACATACCGGGGCAACCTGTACTTCCTGCTTTAGCTTCATACGTAGTCAATACAGACAGGAGTACGGTGCTGGGGCATGGGCATGAGCATGAGCATGAGCATGTGCAGGTGAGTACTGTTGAACATCTGATGGCTGCTTTCTATGGAATGGGTATTGATAATGTTTGTATTTCTCTAAACGGCCCCGAGGTCCCGGTATTGGATGGCAGTGCATTGCCTTTTGCACAGGCCATACACCATGTAGGAATAGTAGAACAGCAGGAAGAAATAGATTATTTTCGCCCGAAAACTCCTATAATCTACGAAGAGAAAAATTCAGGAACGTTTATTAAAGTAGAACCGGCAGAGGATTTTTCACTTTCGTTATGTATCGATTTCTCTTCCGATGTAGTAGGCAGACAAGAATATACTTGTTCAGCAGAAACGGATTTTATAAAAGAATTGGCTCCGGCCAGGACGTTTGTCTTTCTTGATCAGATACTTCCTCTTTTTAAAAAAGGACTGGTACAGGGAGGCCATCTGGACAACGCCTTGGTTATTGCTGAAAAAAAAGTGAGTGAAGAAGATATGGAATGGTTGCGTACTATGTATAAACAACCCGGTATCATACCGGATGTGGGATATATTAACAAGGAAGGATTGCGTTTTCCTAATGAATGTGCCCGGCACAAAGCGGTAGATTTGATAGGAGATCTTATGTTGGCCGGCAAGCGTATTTGTGCCTCTGTTTGTGCATACAAGCCAGGACACAAAGCCAACGTTGCTGTAGCCCGGATGATAAAAAACCAATGTTTACCCAACAGGAATGAAACAAAAACTTAACGTAATACACCCCAGGGCAAAACTAGCTCAAGGGGTAGAGGTGGGACCTTTTACCACCATTGCTGAACATGTGGAAATTGGAGAAGGAACGGTCATTGGTTCCAATGTCACTATTATGGACTATGTGCGCATTGGCTCTAACTGCAAAATTTTTCCCGGTGCCGTTATTGGTGCCGAACCACAAGATTTAAAATTTGCCGGCGAAGTATCGTATGTAGAGATAGGAGACAACGTGACCATACGTGAATATGCTACCATTAACAGAGGAACGCGTGCCAGCGGTAAGGGAATTACAAAAATTGACAATAACTGCCTAATTATGAGCTATGTGCACGTGGCTCATGACTGTCACATAAAACAGAACGTAATCTTAACTTCTTATGTAGGTCTGGCAGGAGAGGCTTGCATAGATGCTTATGCTATTGTTGGAGGAGCTTCTGTGGCGCATCAATTTACACGTATTGGTACGTACGCTATGGTTGCGGGAGGATCCCTGATAAGAAAAGATGTTCCTCCTTACGTGTTGGCCGGTCGCAATCCGCTAAGCTTTGGAGGAGTAAATATCATCGGTTTGCGTAGGAATGGCTTTACACCGATACAGATTGAAAGAATACGTGATGTGTACAGGATCATTTACCAAATAGGCCTAAATGTGAGCGATGCTTGTCGTAAAGTGGAAGAGGTGCTGGAACCTTCTGTGGAGCAAAATATCATCTTATCTTTTATCCGGTCTTCACAACGCGGAATCATCCCACACAGGATAAACATATCGGATAATGAATGAACGAAAAACAGCTTGGTTCCCTACGGCCTACTGGCCTCCGCTGGCTTTTTTCTCTGTAGTGTATCCTTACGGAAATTGGATTGTTGAGCAACATGAACATTATACAAAGCAGACCGTTCGCAACAGGTGTTCCATTTGCGGGGCTAACGGACCGCAGTGGCTTATTGTTCCTGTAAAACGCAAACGAGGAAGCAAAACGCCCATTCGCGATGTTATGCTGGATTTATCACAGGATTGGCAGCGTAATCATTGGTTGGCCATAGAATCTGCTTACAGTTCTTCTCCTTACTATGAGTATTACAAAGATGAAATAAGGCCGTTTTATACACGCACCCAACCTACTTCTCTCTTTGACTATAACCTGTCTATTCTTACCTGGTGTTTGGAAGTGGTGCAAGCGCAAGTATCTGTAAAGTTAACAGACACTTACATGGCTCATTACAGTCAAACAGATTACCGCAATACAGCCCCTCGGGTACGTTCTGTACCTTATTATCAAGTTTTTTCTCAAAAATTGGGTTTTGTTCCTCAACAAAGCATTCTGGACCTGATTATGAACGAAGGTCCAGAATCATGGAAAGTATTGGACGTAAAATAGTCTGTTAAAAACGAACTCCAAAGGTTAAGGCTACTCGTAAACGCGATAAGGTATTAGTTATCTTAAGTACGGGCTCGTGAAGTACGGGTTCGGGTACTAAAATGCCATCCCGATTGTCAAGTGCAAAATCTTTATTCTCTTTCAGTCGATACGAAACTCCCAAGTCTGCAAAACATTGCTTACCTCTAATGCCCAATCCGCCCGAAGCTATATGCGTGTGTTGCAAGTTTGCTTCTCCGGCTCCGTAAAAGCCGTAACCTCCTCTGATAACAAAATTGGCCATCCTAACCTCACCTCCCGCCCTGAAAATATGGGACATTCCAAATTTGTAATCATCGGAACCGTGACGAATGGCATCGTTTTCGTCATCAAAGACCAGTTTGTCGTACCGGGCCGCCATGTGCATACTCCTGTAATCAACCCCTTCGTAGTCAAAAGTAATGAGTCCTGCTTTACCAAATACGTAGGACAACCCTGCGCGGTAACGCCACGGCGTACGTACTTTATAGGAGTAATTGCCGTAAGGGCTGTCTGCGTGTTCGTATCCATCTAAGAAACGGGCAGTCATTCGCTGCTGCCACTCGTCTGTTAACGCAGTCCAGGTAGGCGTTGTGACACTCAGGGCCACTTGCAAATTGTGTATGGGCAAGGCTATAAATCCCAATTGAAAATGATATCCGGCTCCCGTAGTAACTTGCTGGTAAGTGTGAGAGTAGCTTGTAATTCGTGTTTCAAAGTCATCTGAATTTTGGGCTGTTTCTGTAAATTTCTCAAATGTCTGATAGTAAATGTTTCTGAAAGTGAGGCCGGTACCTAAAAAAAACCGATCGCCAAAATTGGCCCCCAAAACAAACGAATAGTCTCCCATACTGCCTTTGGATTCCCTGATAAAACGTTGATCCAAAAGTCCGCCTACATAAATTTCTTTGTACTCTTCGTCTAGATTTTCAGTTCCCCCAATGTATTGATCATCAGTTCCCGGGAGCACATCAAGCAGGTACGTATTCCACGCCAAAATGGAAAGCCACGGAGCACCGGAATCGTAATAAGGATTATAACCGCTTTCTTGCTCCAGCTTATGGTAAGGTATGCCGTTTGTCATTATAGCAACGGGAGAAAGCCAACTGGTTGTTGAGCCGTCAAGCCTAACAGAAGTTTGCTCTGTAAAATCTTGTACTTTGTTGTAACCGGCTGCAAAAGAAAGTGAAATAAGTCCCCGACTGTAGGCTGTATTCCACGTACCGGTATACCCAAATTGGGATAAACCCATCCTTGAATAACGGTCATTTGTAGGTACGTCAAAATAGTCTACAGCAGAGAAGCGACTGGTCAAAGCCGGAGTAAAGGTAAATTCTGAATAAGGGTAGGCTGCTACTGCTGCAGGGTTCAGGCTCAGTGAACCAAAATCTCCTCCCAGGGCCGTCACAGCATTTCCCAAAGCCATAGACCGGGCTGTTCCCTGGTAACTTAGTTGTGAATAACGGTAGGCATCCCATGCGTTTTGTCCTGTAAGCGCAAAAGGTACTACCAAAGCTATCAAAATCAGATACTTTTTCATTGTTTTTTTGTCAGCAAAATAAATTCATAAAGGTTACCTTCTGCGGTATGATCCGCCGGAGCTTGACCTTGTGGTACCCGTACTTCCCGTGGTCCCTCCTGTACGGGTAGAATGTGAAACAGAAGAAGAGCTTGTTCCTGAAGAAACGTTGCTTCTGAATGAGGAAGAACTACTTCTTACTCCGGAAGAACTGCTTTGTCTGGTAGCTGTTGAGCTTCCGGTTGCCGTGGAACTGCGCCTCACATAAGAGCCGGTGCCGGAAGATTGGTTACGCTGATTTACCGTAGTAGAAGAACGTTGTCCCTCCCTGTAGAAGCTGCGGCTGTTCCCGGGGTTTGTAGTAGTTGTAGCTGTTGATGTGGTACTTCTTGATACATTGGAAGACCTGCGGTAATACGTATTTTCAGTAGCCGACTGCCCGGTACGTGATTCTGTTCCGGTAGTTCTTTCTCTGTATACGGCTCCCGATCCGGTAGATTGGTTTGCTGTCCTTGTTACCCTTCTGTATTCTGTTGCACTGCCGCTCTCACGGGCTCGTTCTTCTTTGGTTCCCGACAACTGGTTTATTTGCGGGTTAACCCTTCTGTACGATCCTCCGGAACGTGTTGCATTGGATGAGGATGCCCTGTTATCCGGAACAATACGTCGTTGGGTACTTCTGCCCATGTTTTCAGACGATCTTCTGTCACGGAAAGTGGTATAGTGGGGGTAATAATGGTCATAATGCCAATACGACGGATACCAGTAGTGAGAGTACCATCCGGTGTGATACCAGTAGGGCGAATACCACCATGTGTGGTACCAATAAGGTGAATACCATGGGGAGTGGTAACCCCAGTAATAGTAAGGTCTGTAACCGTACCAGGGGCTATACCAGTGACTGTACCAAGGGCTATACCAGGGTCCCCAGGGACCGTACCACGATCCGTAATACCAATCATCTACTGAAAAGTTCATGTTGATGGTTAAGGAAAAATGATCTTCCGGTTCATCACTGAACATTTGCAATTTTCGTTCGTAAGAATCGTCCTGTGTATTCATTATCAGGTACGTTGTACCTGGTTCTACGTCTATATCTACAGTACCTTCCGGGTCTGTATAAACTGTTTCTACACGTGTGCCTTCCTTGCCGGCTTGCTCAAGTGTCTTGGTTTTCAAGTCTTCAGCTTCCTGAGCTGTTGCAAGCAGGTGCACTCGGGCAGTTACACCCGGCCTGTAATAACTTGCATCATCGTATGCAGAAGAAGCTGTTTGGTAGCTTGTTCCGCACGAGACAGCAAATAATCCGGCCAGAAATATCCAAAGGGAAAAAAACCGTTTCATTTTGCACCTCCTGTTATTTATTGTTTCAAATTATGTACTTTTGCATCAAATATACAAAAAAAACAACAAATATTGTACCAATAAATCAGTGGCACATGGCAAAAGAGATAAGAAATAGAGAAGAAAATTATTCAGAGTGGTATAACAATTTGGTCATAAAGGCAGACTTAGCAGAAAATTCTGCTGTGAGAGGGTGTATGGTCATTAAACCCTACGGATATGCTATTTGGGAGAAAATGCAATCAGAGCTGGATAGGCGTTTTAAAGAAACAGGTCATGTAAACGCTTATTTTCCTTTGTTTATCCCTAAATCTTTCCTGAGTAAAGAAGCGGAACATGTTGAAGGTTTTGCTAAGGAATGTGCCGTGGTTACTCACCATCGTTTGAAAGCAAACCCGGATGGGAAGGGATTGATTGTAGACCCCGAGGCTCGCTTAGAAGAAGAACTTGTAGTAAGGCCAACGAGTGAAACCATTATATGGAATACCTACAGGAACTGGATCAAATCTTACAGGGACCTGCCTATTTTATGTAACCAATGGGCTAATGTGGTACGTTGGGAAATGCGCACTCGTCTTTTTTTAAGAACTACCGAATTTTTATGGCAAGAGGGACATACGGCACATGCTACAAAAGAAGAAGCCATAGAAGAAACACGCAAAATGGTGGGTGTTTATGCAGATTTTGCCAAAGAAGTGATGGCTCTTCCTGTATGGGTAGGGGCTAAAACTGCTTCTGAAAGGTTTGCAGGTGCTGTGGAAACGCTTTGTATAGAGGCACTTATGCAAGACGGGAAAGCACTGCAGGCCGGAACTTCGCATTTTTTGGGACAAAATTTTGCGAAGGCTTTTGATGTACAGTTTGCCAATAAAGAAGGAGTGTTGGAATATGTATGGGCTACAAGCTGGGGTGTTTCTACTCGGCTTATGGGGGCTTTGGTTATGGCCCATTCCGATAATAACGGACTGGTGCTCCCTCCGCTTCTGGCTCCTGTACAAGTGGTGCTGGTACCTATTTACAGAGGGGAAGAAGAAAGGGAAGCCAGCTGCTCCCACCTTGAAAAATTAAAAGACAAGCTTTTGGCGAAGGGGTTAAGGGTAACTTTGGACGATAGGGATAACGTTCGCTCGGGATTTAAATTTACCGAGTGGGAAGTCAAAGGTGTCCCTTTACGTATAGCAGTAGGTCCCAGAGATTTGGCTAATGGCACCGTAGAACTGGCTCGTAGGGATACGCTTGATAAAGAGGTGGTTCCACTGGAAGGAATAGAAGAGAGGGTAGAGCAGGCCATGAAAGATATTCAAGAAAATATATATAAAAAAGCATGGGATTTCAGAGAGAAAAACACGTTTGAAATAGATAGTTATGATCTATTCCGTGAACGGATAGAAGAAGGCGGTTTTTTCTTATGCCATTGGGACGGAACGCCGGAAACAGAAGCTAAAATCAAGGAGGAAACTAAAGCTACCATTCGCCTGATTCCGGAAGAAGAAAATCCCGTTCCCGGCCAATGTATGGTTACAGGAAAACCTTCGTCACAGAGAGTTGTTTTTGCCCGTGCTTATTAAAACGTAACAAAATGAGATCCGTACTAAGTAAATACATAGTAGCACTTGTTGTTGTTTTTATGGCTTTCTCCTTTGGTCCTCTTAAGGCACAAGACGTACAGGTCACACAAGACACCATCAAAGTTCCCACGTATGAAGAACTGGCCAGGATGTACACCCGCCTTGTTGCACAAGTAGACTCGGCAAGGCAAAGAGCCATGGAAGACTCTATTCTTATTGCCCGATTTGTTGAGGAAAGCCGTCAGGCGGCACTGGCCGCCATGCCGGAACCTAAAAAACCTACGTTTTGGACAAATTCTATACTTTCTCAGATAAGCTTTACCCAAACCTCACTTACCAATTGGGCTGCCGGAGGAAACAGCTCTGTTTCATTGGCAGGACACGTAGATGCTAAGGCCAATTATGCAAAAAACGACATCATTTTTCAGAACCGTTTTCAGGCCGGTTACGGGTTTGTTAAAATGTTTGGAGACATCCTGAAAAAGACAGATGACCGTTTGTTCTTTGATTCTAAATTTGGATACAAGGCTACAGAAAGATTGTATATGTCGGCAGCACTTGGGGTAAAAACACAAATGGCCAAAGGATACAAATATACAGCCAATGATACTACCTTGGTTTCTCAGTTTGCAGCTCCGCTCAACTCTACGTTGGCTTTGGGTATGGACTACAATCCTCTGCCGTGGCTTTCCATTACGTTTGCTCCGCTTACGGGAGGGATAGTAGTGGTGACTGTTCCGGAGCTGAGGGAAGATTACGGAAACAAATCTAATGAAAAAGTAAGGGTTGAATTTGGAGCTCAGCTGAAAGCAAAAATGGACAAAGAGGTCTTTAAAAACGTAAAAGTGGATACAGAATTGATCCTTTTTTCCGATTACCTGAACAAACCGCAAAACATTCAAGTGTATTGGGATTTGTCTATTTCTATGCAAATCAATAAATTTATGAGTGCCAACATCAGAACCAACCTGATTTACGACGATAATATTAAAATTGCCGATAAATATGGTAATAAAGCACCCAGGGTACAATTCCGGGAAATACTGTCCATAGGTTTTTCCTATACCCTTTCCAACAAATAAAGAGAAGGATGCCGGTAGAGCAAATTTTCAGAAAATCGGCACAAAAACTGCTGAACAAAACTTCCGGCGGCGTATTGCTGGCCGTTAGCGGAGGGGCAGACTCTATGGTTATGGCCCATCTTTTTGAACGGTGGACAAAAACAGAAGAGGGTCGGCGGGCATGTCCGGTTCTGGTCATTGCTCATATGAATTTTTCGTTGCGAGGCAAAGACAGCGATGGAGATCAACTTTTTGTGGAGCACTGGGGTAAGGAACACGGAATCCCGGTAGTGATAAAAAAGACAGAAGCTGCCACCATTGCTGCGGAGCTTGGCATGTCTATAGAAATGGCTGCCAGAGAGTTAAGGTATGAATGGTTTGATTGGCTGGCAGATGAAAAAGGCCTGACGCATGTAGCAGTGGCACATAACGCCAACGACAAGGCAGAGACCATGCTGTTAAACTTAATACGGGGTACGGGCCTTAGGGGATTGTGCAGTATGAGGGAGCAGAGAGGCAAGATTATCCGTCCGTTGCTGGAAGTTTCTTCTGCCGCTATTTTGGAGTACGCGCAAGAGCATGGTATAACTTACCGTACAGACGCTACTAATTTAGAAACGAATTTTGCCCGCAACAAAATCAGGCACAAAGTCATGCCGGTTTTGGAAGGAATAAATCCCGGGGTAGTGGCTCGCATGGGTAAGAATGCCGAACATTTTCTGCAAGCCATGGATTTGTTGGACAGTTTGACAGAACAAAAACGTAAGGAATGTGCCTCGCCAAGAGGATTTTCCATCCCTTGCCTTGTACGTGGAGGACATGTAGCATTCTGGTTGCATGCACTGCTTTCTCCTTACGGTTTTCACCCGTCACAAACAGCCGCTATCGCCTTATCTTTAACAGGACAAAGTGGTAAAAAATTTGTAGCCCCCGAGCATGTGCTTTGGATTGATCGTGACGAACTGGTAATCCGAAAGTTGGCACATTCAGAAACGATGCAACGGATTACGTACGAACGTGTGGACAAAATACCCGGTTTTGTAATTCCACAAGAAAAACATGTGGCTGCTTTAGATGCAGATACGTTAGAATACCCGCTGACAGTACGTGCCCTACAGCCCGGCGATAGATTTAAGCCTTTGGGAATGACTGGGTTTAAAAAAATCAGCGACTTTCTGATTGATGAAAAAGTGCCACTTTACGATAAAGAAAACATTCGGGTACTTTGTTCGGGCCGGGACATTGCCTGGGTAGTAGGGCGGCGCATTGACGAGCGCTTTAAAGTAACCGAGGCAACTACCACTGTAATGCTTTTTCGTCAAAAAGAAGACGAGCACGAACTCCCTGTTCTTTCAGAAGGGTAAGGACAAGCCTCTTTTCTCCCGTTAACCCCAGAAGGTCTGTAATTCTTAAGGACCCGGGATACGTTACCAGCCTGTACCGGGAGATTTGGGCCAGCTGAGCGGCTCTGTCTATGGCTTCTGTAAGGCCTCCCATGAAATCTACCAAGCTATTTTCTACAGCTTGTGTTCCTGACCAAATGCGTCCGTTGGCTAAGGCCTCTATCTCTTCTTTATCCATGTTTCTGTTTTTCGACACCACCTCTATAAACCTATGATACGCTTGATCAACCCTACGTTGCACCACGTCCAATTCTTCTTTGCTTTTGCTGTGGTATAAAGAATAATGCTGGCTGAATGGATGCGTGCCAATGGTCTGGTTATGAATGCTCAATAAATTTTCCATACCGTCTTCTATGTTGAACAGTAAGCTGTAAACGCCAATAGATCCCGTCATAGAAAAAGGATGTGCGAAAATTTCATGCGCAGCAGAAGCTATCCAGTATCCGCCCGATGCTGCTACGTCACCCATAGATACTACTACCGGTTTAATCTCTTTTATAAGTTCCAGTTCCCGTGCTATCATATCGGCTGCCAGGGGGTCTCCTCCCGGGCTTTCTATTCTCACAACAACAGCTTTTACGGAACTGTCGCGGCGGTACCTAGCCAGTTGTTCTACGTACGTATCGGAAGAAACCTGCCCCGTGACTTTCCCCGGAGTGATCTCGCCTTTCATATATACAACGGCCATTTTTTCTCTTACCAGTTTGCGTTTATGCGTTTCTAAATATTTGATGTACTGCTTAACAGATACCATAGGAAGTTTGTTTTCAGGAATACCATCATACAAATCCGATAGATAGGAAACCATTTGATCTCTGTGCCAAAGTTCGTCTACCAGTCCTATTTTGTAAGCCCCGGCAGCGTCTGATAAAAACGTGACACCACACAAGCGGTCGATGGTACCGCTTTCCAATTGTCGCGCAGCATCCATGCTGTTTGACCAATGTTCCCAAGCCGTATTCAGGTAAGTACTTAACTGCTCTTTTTCTTCTCTGCTCATAAAAGCCGAGGTAAACGGCTCTCCGGCTGTTTTAAAACTGCCGTGCCGTACCAGTTGCGCTTCTATGCCCAGACGATCAAAGAGTCCTTTGTAATAGTTTACTCCCATACTAACGCCTTGTAAAGTAATGTTTCCGGAGGGGTTGATGGCAATCTTATCGACTGCGGTAGCCAGATAGTATCCTTGTTGAGAATAATTTCCTGCATAACTAATGACCGGTTTTCCGCTTTGTCGGAAATCCAATAAAGCCTCTCTGATTTCTTCTACATAAGACATCTGGGTATGCAATGCTTGTGGATTCATATAAATCATGCGCACAGACGGGTCAGAAGCTGCTTGCCTGATGGCTTGTGCCAAGTTCAAAAACCCTATACCTCCCTGAACAACGTCCAGTTCTTTAGGTAAAAATCCCAGTACGGGAAGATCGGAATCTTGGGTAGCCACTCCGTCTTCAAAGGATATATATAATATAGCTCTGTCCGGAATATGGGTAAGCGAAGCATCCAGTCCTATTCGAACCAGGCTGGTGAGGGAACCTAAAATCAGAAAAAAACCTACCAGCAATACAAGGGCTGTTCCTAAAACAACCGCTGCAAAAGTTTTTAAAAATTCTTTCATAATGGCATTGTTCTTGTGATTTACAAAAATAGCTATATTTGCAAACTAGCATGAGAATAGCTCCTAATATTATACTGAGTGCATGGGTTACCGCTTTGTTTCTTACGGCTACCATGGGGTTTTCTGTGCATTATTGCGTACGTGAAAAAGAGTCTCATCTGTTGATCTTTTATGCAGGAACTCCCTGCCACAATGTGCATGACCATACAGAGGGTCCCGAGGCATCTTCTGAACACGACGAGAATTGTTGCAGCACAGAAATTTTTTCTATTCATGATCCCTCTTTAAAAGGCAGCACACCTCGTCTGAGTACAGTGGTAAAAATAGTGACACCGCCGCATTTGTTTTTGGTGGATACTCAGGGCTTGACAAACATACTATTTGAAGACCCTGTAATGGTAAAACAGGGATCGACAAATTTTCATATACGGTCTGTGTATGAAGGAGGTCATCTTGTTCCATTGCGTTTATGATGGGTTGTATTACTTTTTGGTAAGGCAATACAATCTATTATTCTTAAACGCAATTTTTCATGAAAAAAATCATACTTTGCTTGCTCATTTTAATACCTTTTATGGGCCAAGCACAACATTATAAAGGAAAAGTATTTATAACCAATGACAACGGTCGACAGGAGCCTGCAGCAGCAGCAGCAGTTTTTTGGGCTCCCGTAACGGAAAAAGAAAATGTTACAAGCGTAGTCTATACAGACGAAGACGGAAGCTTTATTATTGCTGCAGGAGCGTCACGTGCGTTGGTAGCTTCTTATATGGGATATGCACAAGATACCATTTATGTACAGGGACCCTCACAGGCTGTTGAATTTGTCTTGTATGAAGATGCCGGAGCGTTGGAAACACTGGATATTTTAGGACGACAGAAAGGCAATTTTATATCACGTCTGACCCCCATAAAAACAGAAGTTATTACAGCAGCCGGTCTTTGTAAAATGGCTTGTTGCAATTTGGCGGAAAGTTTTGAAAACTCGGCCAGTGTTACGGTAGGTTATGCAGATGCCGTAACGGGTGCCCGTCAGATACGCCTGTTGGGGCTGAGCGGAAACTATACACAAATGCTGGAGGAGAATCGCCCCGCCATGCGTGGTATCCAAATGCCTTTTGGATTTTCTTTTGTTCCCGGGCAATGGTTGGAAAGCATTCAGATTGCCAAAGGCACCGGTTCTGTAATCAACGGTTACGATGCCGTTACGGGGCAAATCAATATGGAATACCGCAAACCTACGTCACAGTTACCACTTTTTATTAACCTGTTTTTGAACGATGCGTTACGGACCGAGGCAAACGTAATCTCGGCACTTCAGCTTAGTGACCGATGGAGCACCGTTACTCTGGCACACGTGGCCGCAGATTTTCTGCCACACGATTCGGACAAAGACGGTTTTCTTGACGAACCGCTTACCCACAGGTATCAGCTGGCTAATCGCTGGTTGTACGAACATCCTTCCGGGGCACAGGTACGGTTTGGACTGAGGGGCTTGCACGAAGACCGCAAAGGCGGACAAAAAGACCATGTATGGACCCTACCGGGCCAACAACAAAATGCAACGCATTGGGGCTCACGTATTGTAAACCAAGGGCTCAATGCTTTCCTAAAGTTAGGAATACCTCTGGTAGCGCATGACCACGACCATGAGGACGATGAGCATGATGAGCATGATGCCCATGACGACCATAATCACGATCACGACCACATTGACCCCAATATTGCGCTGGTGTTGGATTACAACCTGCACAAACAAGATGCGTATTTTGGACGGAAAGACTTCAATGCCCTGCAGCACGATTTCTTTGCCAACGCACTATTTATGTCAAGCTTGGGAGCGCATCATAAAATCACCTTAGGGCTGTCTGCCAAGTTGGAGCGGCTGCAGCAGGGGCTGTGGGACAGGTGGTGGGGAGGTGGAGAAACATTTTTTGATTTGAGCCGTAAGGAAGATGTTTACGGTGGGTTTGGAGAGTATACGTATAATGCAGACGACAGGTTTGTATTTATTGCAGGAGCCAGAGCAGATTATAACACGCTGTTTGGTTGGCTGTTTACTCCCAGGGCCAATGTACGGTATAATTTTACAGACCATATGGTACTGCGCGCTTCTGCAGGCAGGGGATTCCGTTCGCCTTACGCCATTACAGACAACATTGGAGTGCTCTCTACCGGCCGCAGGTTGCTCTTTGAGGGAACTCCTGTTTTGGAAGAGGCTTGGACGTACGGACTCAACCTGACGTTTGATTTGCCTTTTGGCTTTGAAGAGGCATCTACCTTTAGTGTAGAATATTTTAGGACAGACTTTAAAAAGCAGCTTATTGCAGATCAAGAAATTATGTGGGATGCTGCCGTTCCGTCCATTGTGTTTTACAACTTGGACGGCCGCTCTTTTACCAATACGTACCAGGCAGATTTGACTACAGAACTGTTCCGCGGATTTACGCTCTTAGCTACGTTCCGCTACAACCAGTCTAAAGTGGAATTGAAAGGACAAGGTCTTGTTGACCGCCCGCTTACAAGCAAGTATAAAGGGGTGCTTAATTTACAATACACTACGCCTTCCTCAACGTGGGTCTTTGATGTTACGGGGCAGTTAAACGGTCCGGCGCGAATTCCTTCGTTTAAGGCCATTCAAGAGGAGGTATATTCGCCGGTTTTCCCCATGTTTTATGCACAGATAACCTATAAGATCAACAAGGTAGAAATCTATGCAGGCGGAGAAAACCTGCTCAATTACAGACAACCCAACGCCATTCTTTCTGCAGACGATCCATTTTCACCGAGCTTCAATGCCAGTGTGATCTGGGGACCGCTCATGGGCACACGGATTTATGGAGGACTACGATTTACGTTGTAGCAAAAGTAGAGTATCTTTGTAAAGAAGCTTAAAACAATATACTATGAAATGCTTTTTTACAACTATACTAACCTGTACGCTTTTGTTTACACCGGGTATGGCCGGTGCAACGTGGATACGCATAAACCAGGCAGGATACTTGCCGGATGATATAAAAACGGCTGTTTTGATTTCTCAACGTGACATTGCCCCAAAAGGTTTCCGCATTGTAGATAACCGGACAGGAACCGTTGTGTATTCCGGTACGGTTGCCAACGGCAAGATGAAAGAGGCTCATGCAGACCATTGGGGTATGGTCAAAGGGTACCGATTGAGTTTTACGGGACTGCAGAAACCGGGAGGTTACTTTGTAGAGGTTGACTTACCCGGTGAGGGTACCTTACAATCCCCACCTTTCCGTATTGGAACAGAAATCTGGGAGGGGATGGCCGATTTTTTACTCCGGTACATGCGTCAACAGCGCTGTGGTGACAATCCTTTTTTAGATACCTTATGCCATCAGAACGACGGATACATTGTTCTACATCCCGAGCGATCGGGTGAGAAAATAGACGTACGGGGCGGTTGGCACGACGCCACCGACTACCTGCAATACCTTCCTACTAGTGCAAACGCTACTTTTCAGATGATGTTTGCCTATACGCAGACAGAAGACAAATCTGTGTTCGGCGATAAATACGATGCCTGCGGACGTCCCGGAGCCAACGGCATTCCCGACATTTTAGATGAGGTGCGTTGGGGATTGGAGTGGCTGTTGAAGATGAATCCGGAAGATCGGGTGATGTTTAATCAGATTGCCGATGACAGGGACCACGTGGGTTTCCGGCTTCCGGTGGGGGACAGTGCCGATTACGGCTGGGGGCCTAATGGCGGTCGACCCGTTTATTTTATTACGGGAAGGCCTCAGGGATTGGGTGATTATTTGAACAGGACTACAGGCGTGGCTTCTTCTGCCGGGAAATTTGCCTCGGCTTTTGCCATGGGAGCAGAAGTGTTCAAAAAAATAGATCCGGAATTTGCAGCCCTATTGGTTTCCAAGGCGTTGCCGGCTTATAAATTTGCAGAGGAATTTCCGGGGAACACGCAAACGTGCTGTGTAACTTCTCCCTACTTTTACGAAGAAGACAATTATGTAGACGACGTGGAATTGGCAGCAGCCGTCTTTCACCATTTGGGACAAGGGGAACATTGGTTGGAAAGGGCAGATTACTGGGGAAGGCTGGAAGAGGTAACTCCGTGGATGGAGTTGGGACGGGCCAGGCATTATCAGTATTATCCGTTTATCAATCTGGGGCACTATTACCTGGCTTTGTCGGGTACGCATGTAGCAGAAAAGTATACGGATTTTATGCGTAAAGGATTGGAGCATATAAGAAAACGTGGAGAAGATTGTGTGTTTCTAAACGGGGTACCACTTATCTGGTGTTCTAACAACCTGTTGACAGCGGCTATTACTCAGGCCGATTTGTATTACCGGCTTACCGGAGATACTACGTACCGGGAAATGGAAGCTTCTTTACGCGATTGGCTGTTTGGCTGCAATCCTTGGGGCATATCTATGGTGATTGATTTCCCAAAGGATGGAAACTACCCGTTGCAACACCATACGTCTTATCTGGCCGTGTTGGGAAAGAGTTCTCCGGGAGGGCTTATTGACGGGCCGCAATGGAAAGAACGCCTGGAAGAGCACAGCCAGTATATTTCTCTGGCAGACGGAGCAGACTCTTATACAGACTTTAACAAAGGAGTGGCTTTGTACCACGACAGGGACTGGGATTACGCGACCAACGAACCTACCATGGACGGTACAGCTGCACTCACATATTATATGGCCACAAGAGAAGTAGAAGGTAGAAAGCAAAAAAGCTATGGCTTTGATGGGTTGCCGTGACCGGTAATGAAAGGCTTTTTTTATATCTTTGCGCCGTCTTTTAAAGCCTTTATTTATGTACGATATACTGAAAAAACGTTTTCTGGCACCTGATATTTGTTTGATGGAGGTGCTGGCCCCTCGGATTGCCTCTTCTGCAAAGCCCGGGCAATTTCTTATAGTAAGAGTAGATGAAATGGGGGAACGGGTACCCTTGACCATTTGTGATTATGATGCAAAAACAGGCTCTGTAACCATTGTTACTCAATTGGTGGGAGCCTCTTCAAGAAAGATCTGCGCTTTGGAAGAGGGAGAAGCGTTCAAAGATTTTGCAGGACCGTTAGGGTTGCCTTCTGCTTTTGTTCATGAAAAAGAAGAGGCTTTGCGCAAGAAAAAATATTTATTTATTGCCGGAGGATTAGGTACAGCACCGGTATATCCGCAGGTGAAATACTTGCATGAAAAAGGAGTACATACAGAAGTAATCATAGGTGCAAAAACGCGCGATTTGGTAATCATGGAAGAAGAGATGAAGCAAGTAGCCCGGGAAGTGCATGTATGTACAGACGACGGTTCTTATGGTTTTAAAGGTTTGGTTACTGCCAAATTGAAGGAATTGCTGGACGGTGGCCGTACGTATGACCAGGCCGTTGCCATTGGCCCCATGATTATGATGAAATTTGTTACCCTTACGGCCAAAGAGTACAACCTGCCCCTTACGGTAAGTCTGAATACGTTAATGGTTGACGGCACGGGCATGTGTGGTGCATGCCGTGTAACCGTGGGAGGAGAAACAAAATTTGCTTGTGTGGACGGTCCCGAGTTTGATGCATATCAGGTAAATTTTGACGAGGCCATGCGTCGCCAGAGCATGTACAAATCACAGGAAACAGAGGCAGATCACAAGTGTAAAATTGGGTTAAAAAATGGCTAAGATAAATGCAAACAGGGTGCCTGTAAGAGGACAGGATCCTGCTGAACGTATTAAAAACTTTAATGAAGTAAGCTACGGATATAATCACAGTGAAGCCGTCCTTGAAGCTTCGCGGTGCATTCAATGCAAAAACCCCCGCTGTGTGGCCGGTTGTCCCGTAAACATTCAGATCCCTCAATTTATAAAAGCTATGGTAGAAGAGGATATGGCTGTTGCAGCTACTATCATAGCTGCTGATTCTTCTTTACCTGCCATATGCGGTCGTGTATGTCCCCAGGAAGTTCAATGTGAAGGAGCGTGCATTATGGGCATCAAACATCAGCCTGTTTCCATTGGAAAACTGGAACGCTATGTAGCTGATTGGGCTAGGGAAAACAATTATTCAACAGCGGTAAAGCCTAAACCTAACGGAAAGAAAGTGGCTGTTGTGGGGTCGGGACCTGCCGGGTTGGCCTGTGCTACAGATTTAGCCAGAGCAGGTTGTGAGGTTGTTATATTTGAAGCACTACACAAACCGGGGGGTGTGTTGGTCTATGGAATACCTGAGTTTAGGTTGCCTAAAGAAGAAGTGGTGGAATATGAAATTGGCCAGCTGCAGAAAATGGGGGTGTCCATTGAGTGCAATGTAGTAGTAGGGCGTACAGTTACCATAGATCAATTGTTTGAGAAAGAAGGATTTCATGCAGTCTTCGTGGGCTCGGGTGCCGGATTACCCAAATTTTTAAATATACCCGGAGAAAATTTAAACGGAGTAGTCTCTGCCAACGAGTTTCTTACCCGCAGCAACCTTATGACGGCTTATTCGCCGGAATCCGATACGCCTATCTACGTAGGCCGGCGTGTTGCCGTAGTAGGAGGAGGCAACGTGGCCATGGATGCTGCGCGTGTGGCATTGAGATTGGGTGCAGAAGTGACGGTAGTATATAGGCGTACAGAAAAAGAAATGCCCGCCAGGGTAGAAGAAGTGCACCATACCCAAGAAGAGGGTGTGGAATTCCAGTTGTTGACGAATCCCGTAGCCGTACTGGGAAACGAAAAAGGCTGGGTTACCGGTTTACAATGCATTCGCATGGAATTGGGAGAACCTGACGAAAGCGGAAGACGTAGGCCCGTTAAAGTACCCGGTTCCGAATTTGACATTTCCTGCGATGTGGCTGTTATTGCCTTGGGCACAGGTTCTAATCCCTTGATAGGCAGGACAACACCGGGGCTGGAAATGAACAGGCATAACGGTATTGTAGCCGATGAAAACGGAATCACTTCCCGTCCCGGTATTTTCGCCGGAGGAGATGTTGTCACAGGAGCTGCTACCGTTATTCAGGCAATGGGCGCCGGAAGGAAGGCAGCAAAATCCATACTTGAATTTCTGGGAATCTGAAAAAGTTATCGTATATTTAAGGTTATTAATCCTGTAAAATATGTCACAAAAACCATCTATTCCCAAAGGGACTCGGGATTTTACTCCGGTAGAAGCGTCCCGGAGAAATTACATCTTTGATACCATCCGGAACGTATTTAAGGAATTTGGGTACGCACCCATTGAAACACCGGCTATGGAAAATCTTTCTACCTTACTGGGTAAATATGGGGAAGAAGGAGATCGATTATTATTCAAAATTTTAAACTCTGGTAACAGCTTTATCCCTTTGGCCGGAAAAATACCCGACGATCCGTCACTCATAGATTCGAATGCCTTGTCTTTAATGGTATCTGATAAAGGGTTGCGTTACGACTTGACAGTTCCTTTTGCCAGGTTTGTGGTCCAAAATCAAAACGAACTTACTTTCCCGTTTAAACGTTACCAGATTCAACCGGTATGGAGGGCAGACAGACCGCAGAAAGGCCGTTACAGAGAATTTTACCAGTGCGATGCAGACGTCATAGGCTCTGAATCTTTGTTTAACGAGCTGGAAATGGTACAGCTTATAGATGCTGTGTTTAAGTGTCTGGATTTAAGGGTGCTCATAAGAATTAACAACAGAAAAGTCTTGGCCGGTATAGCCGGTATTATGGGGTATCCGGACAGGCTTATTGACATTACCGTAGCCATGGACAAGTTTGATAAGACGGGTTTGGAGGGCGTACGGGAAGAATTGTTGCAAAAAGACATTACACCGGAAGGGTTGGCCAGACTGGAACCTTTGTTGCTTTTTAAAGGAGTCAATACTTCAAAGATATCGTTCCTTAGAAAATTATTTGAAGACAATAACTCTAAAATAGGTTTGCAAGGCATGGAAGAGCTCGATTGGTTGTTTAAAAGAATAGAAGAAACCGGAGTAGAGCAAGCCGTTGAACTAGACCTGACCCTGGCACGTGGACTGGACTATTATACAGGAGCCATATTTGAAGTAAAAGCTTTGGATTATGCTATTGGCAGCATTTGTGGGGGAGGCAGATACGATGACCTTACCGGTGTTTTTGGTTTGAAAAACATGTCGGGGGTAGGAATCTCTTTTGGAGCGGAAAGGATCTATGATGTTTTACTTTGTTTGGATAAATTCCCGGAAAACATTCTGGACGCTCCACAAATAATATTCTTTAATATGGGAGATAAAGAAGCGGTAACGGCCTTGGGATATATAAAACAGTTTCGTATGGCAGGGATATCTTGTGAGTTGTATCCGCAAGCTGTTAAATTGAAGAAACAATTTGATTATGCAACACGCCGTGGAACGTCTCGTGTAGTTATTATTGGGGCAAAAGAAATGGAGGCAGGAGAGGTTACTACTAAAAATCTAATTACAGGAGAACAGAAAACGATGGAAGGGAAGAGATTTTTGCGGATGTTTGGTGGAGTGGTATAGAATCATTATATTTGCAGTTCTTGATCGCGGAGTGGAGCAGTTGGTAGCTCGTTGGGCTCATAACCCAAAGGTCGGAGGTTCGAGTCCTCCCTCCGCTACAAAACAAATAAAAAAAGGACGGTATAAAAACCGTCCTTTTTTATATGATTAAACGCTCAAAAATCTCTTTAACAACGGCAGAAATGGGAGAGTCAGGTGTCCACTCCGTAATGCTTTTACAATGTACCATGGAATGGACCATATCAGGTTCAAAGGGGATAGTACCTATAACAGAAATGTTTTCTTTGCTACACCACTGTTTTATTTCTTCTGTCATCCGGCGGTTTAAGTCGTATTTATTAATCACTACACACCTTTCTATCTGAAACTTACCGGCCAGTTCCATAATTCGTTTCAAGTCGTGCAATCCGCTGCCTGTAGGCTCAGTAACTGCTAATACCTTATCGGCTCCGGTAAGCGATGCAATAGCAGAGCAACCGGTTCCCGGAGGACCGTCAATAAGTATAAGGTCAATTTTTTCCGCTTCTGCTGTTTCTTTGGCCAGTTCCCTTACTTTACTAACCAGCTTACCCGAGTTTTCCTCACCGGGAGAAAGGCGGGCGTGTACCATTTTACCATTTCTATAATTCCCAATATACCAACGACTGTCGTCTTCCGGGACCATGGTAATGGCTTTCTCCGGACAAATACGAGAACAAAGCCAACATCCGTCGCAGTTTATATCGTCAATGGTAATCTTCCCTTTTGGAAACCCTTCCTGCACCTTTCTTTCAATGGCATCAAATCTGCAGTGTGCCATACAAAGACCGCAATGCGTACATGCGTTATAATCTATAATGGCTTTATGCCCGGATACAAATTTACCTTCTTTGTAATTTTCCGGATGCAGAATCAGGTATAAATTAGCAGCATCTACATCGCAATCGGCAACTACAGGATGGTTTGCCATGGTAGCAAAGGCTGCAACCAGTGAAGTTTTTCCTGTACCTCCTTTTCCGCTTATTACGGCTATTTCTTTTAATTTTTGCATAAGGCTTCAATTTTTTGGAGCAGTAGGAGAAACTGTTTTGCATAAGAGTCGTCTTCTGCTGCCACTAGCAGACTCTGTGAATAGATGCGTGCAATTTCCCTGTCAAAAGGTATTTTCATAAGCAAGGGGATGTTTTTTTCCTCTAACCAATCGTATACTTTATGATCGCCCAAACCGTCGCGATTTACTACCACACCGTAAGGCTTTCCTAACTGCTCAAGGGTTTCAACAGAAAGCTTAAGGTCGTTCAGACCAAAAGGAGTGGGCTCAGTAACCAAAACAACAAAATCTGCAGGGGCAACGGTTGTTATGAACGGACAGGATATCCCCGGAGGTGCATCCATGAGTAACAAAGAAGGAGTTCCCGAAGCTGTTAAAGCAGCTTTAATAACAGGGACCGATGAATAAATACCTACATCTGCTCTGGCTTCTGTTAAAACGGAATCTTCTTCTATTACCGAGGTAGTAACTGTACCCAGACGTCGTTCTGTTTCTGAAATAGCGTCAAATTTACAGGCTACAAGGCAAGCCCCGCAATCGTGACACAGGTCTTCCAATAGGTAAATTTTCTGTTGTTCTTCCAAGCAAATGATGGCGTTGTAGATACACCAGTCTCGGCATTTTCCACAGTATACACATTTTTCCGGATCAATGACGGCCAGGTTTTGTGATACGGTTTTTTTTCTAATGGGTTTCCCTTGTAAGAACCCTTCTACGTTGGGTTCTTCTGCATCGCAGTCTGCCAGGGTTACATTCCTTCCATTTTTTACGGCAACGTAGAATAAATTGGTGGCTACAAACGTTTTTCCCGTACCTCCCTTGCCGCTGGCTATTGCAATCTTCATAGTACGTACAAATTAATGGTCACAAAGGTTGGCTCCTGTTTCCAGAGCATCCCTCAGATAATGTTGTATAAGTTCTTCCGGTTTTTTACTTCCGGCGCCTACACAAACTTCTATATTGTTTTGTTTAAACAACGTAAGGGCCCTTTGCCCCATGCCGCCCGCAATGACATGAGTAACCCCTCTTTCAGCCAGCCAGCCGGGCAACAAACCGGGCTCATGCGGCGGAGGGGTAACATACGTTAGCGATTTCATTTTATTGTCTTTTATCTGTGCAATGGCAAATTCTTTGCAGTGCCCAAAGTGTGCACACAGAAGCCTGTTTTCCAGGGGTATGGCTATTGTTTTCATAGAAATTGGATTATTTCTTTTGTGTTGCAAATTTTTCAATGATCTGACCTATAGTTATGTGTGGGTCTTTAAGAATAACAAGCTGGATTTTAAGGCTGTCAAAAATGGCTTTTACTTTAGACCCAAATTCACCCGAGATCACTTTCTCAACACCTTTTGAAGCAACCAGCTGAACAGAGGCCGGCCCGGCACCTTCCAGGGCTTCCTTGTTAGGGTTGGGAACAAATTCTGTGGCTCCTGTTTCAGTGTCGTAGATGACAAAATACATACAACGTCCAAAACGACCATCCATAAGGGCGTCGAGACTATTTCCTGTAGAAGTAATGGCTATTTTCATAATGTATATTTAAAAATTAAGTGTGTTTTCTTCATAGGCAACCACCTGTGAAGACTTACAGAGCGGACAGATGATTTCCGGCAAATCTTTATGAGGGTGGTTAAAATAACAAGAACATCTGTTGCAACTGTACCAATCGCTGTTAAAATACACGGCACCTCCTTCAAAAGCAATGGGTTTTCCCTCTACTAGTGAAGTAGCTACTTTACGCCGGGCATTAGCATAGATGCGGGTAAACGTAGCCCTGGAAACATGCATTTCCATGGCTGCCTGCAAATGGTTTTTCATTTTATAGTCAGTTAACCGCAATGCCTCGTATTCATCATAGCTTAGCATGATGGGTGTAAAGTCTTTTCCCGGTTTCTGTCCCATAGGACGAAAGCCCTTAACAGGGGGAGGATTGATTACCTTTCTAAGTTTTTTTGGTCTTGCCATCTTTATTACATAATGAGTATATGTTCAATACAAATATAATGAACCTTTGTGAGATCTCAAAAAAAAATGTATATTTGTAGTACAATTTAATTATTACATTAATTCAATTATTCACTATGGAAACTAAACAAAAAGAACTAAACGTCTCAATGCCGCGTATTGGCGATCCGGCACCGGAATTTAAAGCAGTCACGACACAGGGACCTATAAATTTTCCGGAAGATTACAAAGGAAACTGGGTAATCCTTTTTAGCCACCCCGCAGATTTCACTCCAGTATGTACGTCTGAGTTCATGACTTTTGCAGTTATGGAAGAAAAATTCGAAGCGGTCAATTGCAAACTTGTGGGCTTGTCTATTGACGGACTATACAGCCACATTGCATGGCTTAGAACCATTAAGGAAAAGATCGAATATAAGGGGATGAAAGACGTGGAAGTAAAATTCCCTCTGATTGAAGACATTTCTATGAATGTTGCCAACAAGTACGGAATGGTACAACCGGGAGAAAGTGAGACTCAAGCGGTTAGAGCAGTCTTCTTTATTGATCCAAAAGGAATTATCAGAACCATTATTTATTATCCGTTAAGCTTGGGTCGCAATTTTAACGAGTTGTATCGGGTAGTAGTTGCTCTGCAGGCAGCTGACGAATTTGGTGTGGCCATGCCGGCAGATTGGCATCCGGGAGACGAGGTGATTGTGCCTACTGCAGGATCTTGTGGAGTAGCCCAGCAAAGGATGGATAGCAAAGAAGATATGACCTGCTATGACTGGTTCTTCTGCACCAAACCGTTGCCGGAAGAAGAAGTCTGGAAAAAAATCAAAAAATAAAGTAGAACTGATAAAACTGGCCAAATGAAAAAGGTATTCTTCATTGTTGCTTTTTTATCATTAGCCTGTACACAGAAAACACAAATTGCGGTCAATCAGATTGGCTTCTATCCGGAACAAGAAAAAATAGCTGTTTTGGAAGGCGCTTTTACAGGAACTTTCCAATTGGTAGAAGAAACAAGCGGAAAGACCGTATTTGAAGGAACAGCCGGGGAAATTTCTCCGGCTGCTTTTTCAGGAACCTTGTGTACCGGACTGGATTTCTCTGCATTTGAAAATCCGGGAACATACAGGATTCTAACAAGTAACGGAATCCGGTCTCATGTGTTTGCCATTGACCGGCAAGTACTGATACCACTGGCACTAGCTGCACTGAATGCATTTACACTGCAAAGGTCAACTCCGGGTCACCCAGATACAGCCGTGTTGGTTCACGCTTCTGCTGCCACTGAAAGCAGACCAGAGGGAGCGCTGATCTCTTCACCGGGTGGATGGTATGATGCAGGAGATTACAACAAATATATAGTCAATGCATCCTATACTACCGGCATGATTCTGGCAGGTGTTGAAAAATATGGCGGCTATGTAAACAACGCTTCTGTAAAGGATGAGGCCCTATACAATCTGAAGTGGGCGCTAACTATGCAGGACCCTGTAGACGGCGGAGTATATCACAAATTGACAACACCGGAATTTGAAGGGTTTATTCCACCCGAAGCATGTGAAAAACCTAGGTATGTAATACAAAAATCGGTTACAGCCACGCTGGACTTTGCAGCTTCTATGGCACAGGGAGCCAGGGTATACAGACAAACGGATTGGGGCAGACCTATTGCAGTAGAAATGGTACAGGCAGCAGAAGCTGCTTTTGCCTGGGCACTGGAAAACCCGGACTGTTTTTATAATCAATGGTTGTTGAACAAGAATTACATTCCTGCTATTCAAACAGGAGCTTATTCAGACAACCATGCAGAAGATGAGTTCTTCTGGGCAGCTGCGGAACTGTACTTGACCACAGGAAAAGAAAAATATTATCAGACTTTGTTGGAATATGCACCGGAACTGTTTACGGCCCCTGTCTGGTCAAATGTGGCCGGATTGGGGATTTTCTCTTTGTTAACTCATGGGAAAGCTACTGAAGCAATGAAAGAACAATTGATAGCTTTTTGTGACAGCGTAAGTAGTTTGTCACAAGGGGCGGCTTATGTGGCTTCGTTTGGTAACAACAAAGAAGATTTCCATTGGGGAAGCTTGTCTGAAAAATGTTGCGCCAATGCTATTTCTTTGCTTTACGGGTACGAGCTGACCCAAGAAAAAAAGTATTTGGTACATGCTTTTCACAATATGGACTACCTGTTGGGCAGAAACCCTACCGGGTACTGCTTTGTGACAGGAATGGGAACAAAAAGCCCGCGCAACCCGCACCACAGACTGGCTGCCACAGATGATTTGCCCGGACCTTTGCCCGGCTTTTTGGTAGGAGGACCCAATTGGGGCAAGCAGGATGGTTGTAACTATCCTTCCCCATGGCCCGACCGGAGCTATTTAGACATAGTAGAATCGTATGCTTCTAATGAGATTGCCATTAATTGGAATGCTACATTACTGCATCTGGCTGTTGCGCTGGATTCGTTTTCTTCCTGGTGAACTGCTATTCTACAAATCGGTTTTCAATAACCTCCCAATCTAGAATGGCCCAGAAAGCTTTTATATAATCGGGGCGTCTGTTCTGGTAATCCAGGTAGTAGGCGTGCTCCCATACATCACAAGTGAGCAGTGGCTTTTGCCCATGTGTAAGAGGACATCCGGCATTGGATTCTTTAGTGATGGCTAGAGATCTGTCTTTTTCTACAACAAGCCATGCCCAACCTGAGCCAAATACTGTAGCAGCGACTCCCGAAAACTCTTCTATGAATTTCTCAAAACTTCCAAAGTGTTTTTCAAGCGCTTTTAGTAGTTCGTTTTCCGGACGCTTTTTTGCCTCCACTGAAGGTTTAAATTGATCAAAATAAAAAGTATGGTTGAAAACCTGTGCAGCATTGTTAAAAACAGGACCGGCAGGAGCTTTTACAATGATCTCTGTTAAAGGCATGTTTTCATAAGGGGTACCTGGAATAAGGTTGTTTAAGTTATTCAGATAAGCCTGATGGTGTTTTCCGTAATGGAAACCCACCGTAGTTTCACTTATGGCAGGTGCCAGATCGTTGGCCTTAAAAGGCAAAGATGGTAATTGATGTGTCATAGCTAATTGTATTTATAAGGAAACAAATATACTTAAAAATGCTTACATTTGTTATTATGGATTATTTGACGATGGTTCAACAGCAGCGGGACCTTTTTCTTGAAAAAGCAGCAGAAAATAGATTGCCCAAAGATCTGAAGAGGATAAAGCAAGCATATGAGTATGCTAACAAGGCGCATGAAAATCAGAAAAGGAAGAACGGAGAACCGTACATTTTACACCCCATTGCCGTTGCTCGCATTGTAAACGAAGAAATTGGGCTGGGAACCAATTCCATCATTGCATCGTTGCTGCACGATGTGGTAGAAGACACATCACGTACGAATGATGAGATCAGGGAACTTTTTGGAGAAGATATAGCTTTTCTGGTAGGAGGTCTTACCAAGGAAAAGAAAGAAGAGTATGAGCTTTCCCTGCAGGTGGACAACATTCGCAAAATGTTGATGACCATACAGTATGACATTCGTGCTTTACTTATAAAGCTAGCTGATCGATTGCATAACATGCGTACCTTGGCTAGTATGCCTTTAAGCAAACAAATGAAAATCACAGGAGAAACGGATTTCTTTTTTGCTCCATTGGCCAATCGTCTGGGACTGTATAAGGTTAAAACAGAACTGGAAAATTTGAGCTTTCGCTTTCGTTCACCGGAAGAGTACAACAGAATAAGAAAAATATTGGAAGGGTATTCTTTGGAAACAGAGCCTATTAGAAATCGTTTTGTAGCTCCCATAAAGAAAATACTGAAAGAGAATAATATTGATGCCGTTGTTACACAAGACAGCAGAAGTGTATATTCCATATGGCGTCATATGAACCAAAAGCAAGTTCCTTTTAGGCGATTGGAAAGCATTTATGTTTTTAACATAGTATTTGAGCCTAATACAAAGGGACCTCATGTGATTTCTGAAAAAAATCAGTGCTTAGAAATCTATTCGTTGCTAACCGATATTTACCTGGAAAAGGTAGGTAGTTTTCACAGCTATTTGGACAATCCTAAAGCCAACGGATACGAGGCATTGCACTGCATGTTCATGACAGAACACGGTACGTGGGCAGAAGTACATATCCGTAGCACACGTATGGAAATAGCCTCTGTACGCGGATGCGTTGTAAAACGCGATAAAAACGTAGGCATTGGAGGAGTGGGCGCCTGGGTAGAAGAATTCAGAGGAACGTTAAAAGATATGGTTTATCGTGACAGTTTTGGGAAAGACGGTTTCTTTCTGGAAGGTGTTAAAGCAAACCTGTATAATGATGACATTCGTGTTTTTACCCCAAAAGGCGAACAAATATTGCTTCCCAGTAACGCAACAGCGCTGGATTTTGCTTACGCCATCCACTCAGAAATAGGAAACCACGCCTTATATGCCCGTGTGAATGGAATGTTATGTTCTGTAAAAACAGTACTTAAACGAGGAGATCGTGTGGAAATTGGAACCTCGGACGATATTAAGCCTCATAAAGATTGGCTGGATGCCGCTGTTACTTATAAAGCCAAATCTTGTATTAGAAGTGCCCTTCGAAAACAAAACATTTCCATTAAACCTTCTAAATACATTTTTGCAAAATGTTGTTCTCCTCTACCCGGAGACGAGTTACTTGGCTTTGAAGCACAGGATGGTAGCGGGAAAATATTCGTACATACGCGAAATTGCGAATTGGCCATCCAGTTGTCAACAGAGTATGGAGAAACTATTGTGGATGTAGATATAGAAGCCGATGCAAGTACCTACTATCCTGCGCTTATTCATACGTTTGGGGTAGATCGCAAAGGCATTACGTTCGAGATATCTCAAGTGATATCAGAAGAATGGGAGATGAATATCAACAACATGACGGTGACTACAAAAGATGAATTGTTTGAATGTGATATTTCCCTGGAAGTAAGGTCTGCTCAGGAGTTAAATCAAATGATAGCCAGATTGGAATCTATCCTTGGTGTGGAAGATGCACGGAGGGTTTTTATAAGTCAGAGCTGAGTAGGTTACAGTAAATGCAGCATTTTTCGGGCATTGTGCAAGTCTTCCGGCGTGTCAATCCCTTTGGGATAGCCGGCAACTTTCACCATTTTTATCTTCATGCCGTTTTCAAGAAAACGCAGATTTTCTAATTTTTCGTTTAATTCTAAAGGACCCGGTGGCAATGATGCAAAGCGCAACAGCGCTTGTCTGCGAAAAGCATAGACTCCAATATGTCTGAAACAGAAGGCTTTTGATGGCAAAGAAGCCCTAGAAAACAATGTGGCGTATCCTTCTTTGTCTGTGACTACTTTTACTACGTTGCGGTTATCTATTTCTTCCCTTGAAGTGATGGAAGTCATTAGCGACGCAACGTCAACACTGCCCTTCATCATGGCTTTTAAAAGTGCTTTAAGAGGCTCTGCGCGAGTAAAAGGCTCGTCTCCCTGAACGTTTACAATAAGCTCCGCTTGCGGGAAATGATCCATTGCATGAGCAATTCTGTCTGTTCCGCACGTATGTTCTTTTTCGCTCATCAGAGCTCGGCCTTTGTGGCTGATGACCTCACGGTAAATCAGGGGACTGTCTGTTACTACCACTACCTCTTTAAACAATCCTGTACGTACTACAGCGCGATACGTTTGCACGATTACCGTGGTGTTTCCCAGGGTTTTCATAAGTTTTCCCGGGAACCTTGTCGAGCCGTACCTTGCCGGGATAAGGGCAATGGTTTCTTTTTTAGAGGACGGTATTGTTTTATCTGACGGGATATGTTTCAAAATGCTTTTTAATGTGTTCCCGCAAGTTGATGCGGATGCTGTCAATCCTATAGGAAAGTACAGGAAGCTTTTCGTCTGTATAGCGAATACGTCCCGGTGCAATTTTATAATTTTCAGGCGTTCCGTGCACATCAATTCCCAAGCGGAACGGTAGCGGAGATTTAAGCAACGAGATATGGTAATAAAACGTTCGGTCAATATGGTGCGATCCTGCAATGGCTGCCTTGTAGCGATCCATTTGCATAATAAACGGAAATACGTCTATTCGGGAATCTGCAACGGTAGCTTCTACTCTAATGCTGTCAATTAAGTTGAGCGCTCGTTTTTTGAAAAATAATTTACGAGAAATTTCCGAGAAAGTTTCTCCATCCAACAAAACCAAACCATCCCCTTTAATGCGGCAGGCTCCTTGTAAAGTGGGGAGTATCAGATTCATAGAGGTGTCAAGTTGTGTGGTGGCTGCCAGTTGTAAATCCACCAACCCGCGGAAAGATTGCATCATGGGAAATAAGGTGTCCATAGAAGGCAAAAGCTTTGTTACTTCTTCCAGCAAGACTTCTTGCATTTCCAGATCCAATCCTGCTATAAGACTGTCTTTGTGCGGTGTGGCATACAATGCATTTATAAGGAAGTTACCTGCAGTGGAAGTAGCTTGGAAATCTTTTATATGCAACCGTCTGTTAGCTGCCGACAAAGATCCGCCGGCGTTTTTAAGATGCAGGTGGCGGTAATACGCATTAGAAACTTGTAAGAATATTTGCAAATTTATGTTGCCGGGAATAATAATCAAATTTTCATACGGTTCATGAAATTTCTGTGGAGATACATCATTGTCTGTTTGTGGGACAGGTTCATTTTGATTCATAAAAGCTCTGCTTGCAGAGAGGGCATGGATCAGTTCGTTGCTATCCAAAGTGTCACCACGCATCTGTAGGGTAAGGCCAAGACGCGTTCTTCCTGTGAGGGCTCTGCGGATGCCGCTCAGTTCTCCGCTAAGGGTTAGGTCTGAACGACCGGACTTGAGGCTTGCGTTGTGGATTTTTAAAACATTATCCAGCAATTCTACATGAACGGATCGCAAGTGTGTTTGCAGAGGAAAAGCGGGTGTGGCCCATTGAACGGCTTCGGTTCTCAGGCTTCCGTTAAGTTGCCATCTGCGAAGCAACCGCTGTGTTTCCCGGTCAAAACCAAAATCCAGATGCAGGTCTGCAAACGAAAACTCATGCCGGGTACGTGTACGTCTGCTCTGTTTTGCTGTACTGTCCGGAACTCTTTGTCTTACCGTGCTGTCCCGAACTCTTTGTCTTGCCGTACTTTCTACCGGTCTGCGTTCATTGAATGTTTGTGTTAGGTGCGCCTGAATAGCTATATCCCTCAGGGTACCTTCGTGAATCCCATAAATTCCTTTTGCAGAGTGAGCGTTTAAACCCACGTAAAACAAAGGAATGGCAGGGTTCTCTTTGTGGGTACCTAGGGTAAGTTGCATAGCTCCTTTGGATAGATCCAGCCGCAGGGAATCGTTCAAAAGCAAATGGAGTTGTTTTGTTTGTAAAGAACCTGCCAAAGGTTGTTTGCCCAAAGAATCGGCTGTAAAAGCATCTGGCGTTATGTTCAGATAAAACTCTGTGCTGTCTGTTTGACAAATCAAGTTGCTTCCCGGAACCTCCAATGCAAAACCGGGAGTAACTATATGTGAAAACAGTGTAATGTTTTTAAGCCCTTCGGGGTTAAAATCACGTAGTTTACCTTCTGCCGTTACTTCTATGGAAAGAGAACCTTCTGTCTTATGTTCCGGCAGGTTTTTAATGACCTCGGCAAGATTTTCCGAGTGAACTTTTGCAATAGCAAAAAACTGCAAAGACGGGTCGTTTGTATAAGAATGCAGTTTGCCTTGCGCCTGTAGTTCCAGGGCTTGATTTTTTAGGGTTAGTTCATGCAGCTGAAAAGTACCAAAATCTTTTTCCCGGGGATGGTAAGAAGCAGTGAAAGTCGTCTGAAAAGAGGAGAAAACAAGCTCTTCCTCCGGAAGGGAAAGAGAACCTTTGCCGGTAGCCACATAAAGGTGGTAAGCGGGCAGCTTCCCACTGTGATAGTCATAGGCTCCATCAAGTGTACAGTTGATGGTAATGGGTATATTGGTTACAGGTATGGCTTGGGAAGGTAGTAGTGTAGGGGGGAAGGCTTTTAAGAAATGGCGGAATAAAACAGTGTCCAGTTGTAAACTTCCTCTAAGTTCCAGGCTGTCTTCATGCATTCCCATGAAACCGTCCAGGTGATACGGTACTTCACCCAGGGTGCCTCGGCAATTTGAAAAATGGAAATTGTCAAAAGTTTGGTCAATGGAGACGTGTCCGTTGAGCAGAAAAGGGATGCGGTCAAACAATTTATCATTTCCTGTAATGAGTGTGTTTGAATAAGAGTCAATGCGTGTACGGAACCCGGAACGTCGGCGCGATCTTCTTGCCGTCATGTTTTGAATCCCCGTTTGGAAGAAAAGAGAATCTTCTTTGTTATCGTAGGTGAATAATAATGTATCGGAGACCATTATCCTGCCTATAGAAAAGCTAAAATCTAATGCCGACGTATCTTCTGAAGAAGGAAAAATATCCCAGTTGGAATTCCCCTCTGCATCTGTGTGTAAATGCACCTTTGCATGCTTGACAAGCAGCCGTCGAATATGCAAGTGGCGTTTTAACAGAGCTGCCGGTTGCAGGACGGCCGTTATTTGCCCGAACGTTAATAGGGAATCGGCACCAGTACTTACTTCTTCAAATGTAGGAACCAGAACCATTCCGTTTTCGAGGACAACAGACACGCCGGGAAAATTTCTGAAGGGTTTTATAGAGGCTTTTTCTAGGGTAATGTAAGCCGTTGTATATTTAGGAGCGTATGTATTGATGAGAGAAGTTAAACGTGGAGGAGAAAGAAAAAACAGTATGAGTGCAACTGCCGTTAGTAGCAATAACGTAATCGACACCAAAAATGTTAAAACCATTCGCCACGTTTTTTTCATACTTGCTAAATTACATTTTTTTAATGTGATGGAGCAACATTTAAAAGGTTTTACGCATCTTTGTAACGTATGAGTAAAAGAACGTGTAACTTAATCTTTGTTGTACTTATTTTTCTGCTTTATGGAGGGTGTATAAAACAAGAGGACGTGTTTTATATAAAAAGCAATCCTACAGAAATATATATGAACCAGGAAGGAGGGACTGATACTGTATGGGTAACGGGGAATACTAACTGGGAAGTAGTTATTCCCGAGTCTTGGTGTACTACTAATCTGTCTTGTGCAGAGGTGTCTTATTATCCCATTCCACTGGTTTTTACCGTTGAAAAAAATAACGAGAATAAAGAACGGAAGCAAAAAATAGTTTTGCAATCCAGTGTTGTAGATAACATTCGTACAACTGTTACCGTTATTCAGCAGGCGGTAGATGAGCCGGAAGAGCCGGAAGAGCCGATACCGACTGACAGCTTGTTAATTCAACCGGAAAGTCTGGAAATTGGGTGTAAAGGGGGCGTTTATGAGGTGGTTTTGTATTCAAATACGGAATGGACTTACGAAGGAAGTAGTGAGCCTTGGTGTGTTCTTGAATTAGATGAAGTATGGGGAAAGCCCGGTGCTCATGTACTCTCTGTTGTTGCAGATACAACAAAACGTAATGAAGAAAGGGCAGCTGTTCTTTCTTTTAAAACAGCAAAAGATTCTGTAGTTACGTTCTCTGTGAAGCAACGTAAAGTAGGTATTTCTATAGTGGAAGATTTGATTGCCTTCCGTGACGATGTGAATGCAGGAGCAGAACTTGATCCTTGGATGGATGCAGATAGTACGGTTCACTTGCGGGCAGACCTGGACTTGTCTTCGGTTTCCAACTGGGTTCCCATTGGTTTGCGTTCGCAAGACGGAAGTGTAAAAAGCATAAAAGGCGTTTTTGCCGGGAACGGTTATGGTATTAGTAACCTAACGATTGTCCATAGTGCGCTGCCTTCTGTTGGTTTGTTTGGCCACGTTCAAGATGCAATAATACAAAACTTAACATTGGATGAAAGTTGTTCTATAACATTGCACTCATCCGATAACCGCGAATTGTCAACAGGGGGGCTGTGTGGAACCTTGGAGGGAGGAACTCTTTTTGATTGCCACTTCCGAGGAACTGTAAAGGTAACGGGAGGTAACGCGTATGCAGCTACAGGCGGTATGGTAGGAACCTTATGTGTTTATGAATACATTGAACTTATTACGCTTAAAAGCAAACCTTCTGACGTGGCAGGCTGCTCTAATAGCGGTATGGTGGAAGGAGGTGTGGCCACAGGGGGGCTTGTTGGAGAACTGAAAGGTACTGTAAGAACGGGCCATTTGGTGAGACATTCAGAAAATAAAGCAGGCTCACGTGTTACGGGGACCTCTTCTGTGGGTGGAATATGTGGAGTACTGTTTTTAAACAATACGGTAGAACATTGTGCAAATAAAGGAGATGTGAAGGCCCGGGAAGACAAGGCCGGAGGGATTTGCGGAGAACAATACGGCAGCTCGTCTATTATACTTTGTGTAAATGAAAACGGAGCTTTTGTACAAGGTGGGTCGCATATAGGAGGTATTTGCGGGTATTCCATGAGCCATAGTACCATTACAGAGTGTACGAACCACGCTAACGTTACGGGGAGGGCAGAGGTTGGCGGTATTTGCGGAACGCAGACAGAAACCGCTTCCATCAAAAAATGTAGTAACACGGGGCACATTATCTCTCAAAAAACAGAAGAACAAGAAAGCAACGGGACAGGAGGTATTGCAGGAATAAGTTATGCTTCTGATATTACAGATTCTGAAAACAAAGGGCGTGTGACCGGACTTCATTCTGTAGGAGGTATTACCGGTTATTTTGGAACTACGGCAGGAGGATACGCTAACCTTGAAAAATGCAGCAATACCGCTGTGGTAGAAGGAGAAGATTTGGTGGGAGGTATTGTAGGAATGGTCTATAGCTTAACTTCAACTTTATTTTATTTGTCAGACTTGACAAACAGCGGCCCGGTTACGGCAACTGCTTTTAGTGGTGTAGCCGGAGGAATAGCAGGAACGTTATTGGGTACGTTAACCATAGAAGACTGTAAAAATCTGAAAGGAGCAGACGTAGACACTCCCGAGGGAACTGCAGGAGGTATTGCAGGAAGTGCACCTGAAAGAGGTGTACAACTTATCCGCTGTGAAAATCATGCAAACATTACCTCGGGGAAATGGGCGGCAGGAATAGTGGCACACAGTTCAGATAAGATCAGCCGGTGTTTGAATACGGGAAACGTTACGGTAGTTTCTGATAAGGAATCTTCAAGGATCAATGAGTACCTGCTCCTGGCAGGAGGTATTGTTGCTAAATCTTCCCGCTCAGTTGAGTTATGTGAAAACAAAGGCCATATAACAGGTTTTAATGCAGCAGGCATTGCTACTCATTTTACGGCAACAACCTCTGCTTATGGTATAAAAGACTGTACGAACAGCGGGGAAATACTGGGATCCAATACAGCAGGCGGGATAGCAGGATATATGGACAACGGAGCGTATATTAAAGGTGCAGAAAATATTGGTCCTGTTACAGGAGCGCACCGTGTAGGGGGTATTGTGGCCATCAACAAAGATGGTGAACTGGAATTCTGTACCAATTCAGGTCCTGTAAGCGGAACAGAAATGGAATTATCCGATAGCTATTTTGCCATGGGAGGTATATGTGCCAACAACCACGGAGGAAACCTTACAGCTTGTAAAAACTTAGGGCCGATAACACGGGTATCACAGACAGGTCAGTACAAGTTTGTTGGAGGAGTGCTGGGAGCGACAGAGGGTAATAACTACAACCGCGGTGTTTTGAAAGACTGTTCCAATTCGGGGGACGTAACAGGTATTCAAGATGCATGGAACGCTTGTTACACAGGGGGCTTCTGTGGGTTTTTTCGCTCGGGACCCGAACCTGAAAATTGTACTAATACAGGAAACGTTAACGGTGAACCTGCCAACAGTGAAAACGAATACGGGGGAACCGCCTAAATCATTATATATATGAAACACTTATCCCATTTATGTATTGCCGTAATGGCTACTGCTTTACTTAGCCTCACCGGTTGTGTGAAAGAACCGGAGATTATAAAAGTAATGTCTTACAACATTCGCTTGTCGATTGTTGATGACGGAGAAAATCATTGGAATATCAGGAAACCGGGTTCTGTTCTTATGATAAATACCTTGCAACCCCACATAATTGGCTTACAAGAACCGGTAAATGAGCAAATCACATATCTGTTAGAAAACCTGCCCAATTACGCAAAGATAGGGGTGGCACGTGACGACGGAGATACACTGGGAGAGTTTTCTGCTGTTTTTTATTTGAAAGATATTTTTGAGTTGTTAGACGACGGTACGTTCTGGTTGAGCGAGACACCGGAAATTCCTTCCTTTGGCTGGGATGCTGCTTGTAAGAGGGTTGTTTCTTGGGGCCATCTGAAAAACAAAAAAACCGGAACAGAATGTTACGTATTTAATACACACTTTGATCATAAAGGAAAGATAGCCCGGCTGGAGTCTGCCCGTTTGTTGGCAGAAAAAATGGAAGAAATTGCTCATGACTGTTCGCTTGTTTTTCTAACAGGTGATTTTAATGCGGCTATAGATGATCCGCTATTTGACCCCCTTAAGGCAGGCTTTTTGGACGCAAGACAAGAAGCACCGATGAGTGATACGATAACTACCTACCATGCTTGGGGCCAGTATGATGGTCCGGCCATTGATCATATTTTTTATCGTGGAGCAAAAGCTATATCTTTCCGCACGGTAACAGAAGTGTACCAAGTATCCTACGTATCTGACCATTATCCATTAATCGCTGTTTTTGAAAAAGAATAATAACATTTTTACACTTATGAAAAAATCAGGAACCCGCCTTTTTACCTGCCTATTGACAATCGCTTTATTGATGCCTGTTGTTACCTCCTGCGATAAATCTTTTAAGAGAGACGACCTTATTGGTACGTGGGCTTATCAGGACAACAAACAATACACCATTACGTTCCGTGAAGACGGAACCATGGGGTATACGGCACCGCAGGAAACGCCTTACTATACACCCACCTATACATTGGAAGGTATTTTTATTCACGTACGAGTAATCGTAGGCAGTGCCACCATAAGCGACGTGGTAGAGATCCGTTCCTTGAGCCCTACCACGTTGGTGGTCTATTACGATGGCGATCTTCTTTTTGACAATCAATCCCTTAATGGAGAATACGTCCTGCTAAAAAGGTAATCGCCCAACAGAGCATCGTTACGCCTACAATTCTTTAACTCGTATGTTGCGGAACCAAACTTTGGATCCGTGTCCCAGGAAACCTATTTTTCCCTTTTTGTTTTTCAAACCGGGGTGTTCTCTGTCGTCCACGGGGCCCGAGGAAATATCTCCTTCTGTAATGACTTCTCCATTAAGGGTCACACGTATGTAGTTGCCTTTAATGTATATTTCCTGAAAGTTCCATTCTCCTAGGGGCTTTAGTGCATCGCGGTTATGTGCCGGAATCACTCCGTATACAGAACCGTGGTATTGATAATCCAGTAACCAGGGCTGGTAAATGGGATCGTAATGGTCCAGAATCTGGATCTCCATGCCCTCATAGGCAGCATCTCCTGTACCCGGGGTACGGATAGCTATTCCGTTGTTGGCTCCGGGAGTGAGCTTGAATTCAAAGCGGAAAATAAAATCTCCATATTCTTTTTGAGTGTACAGATCGCCAAAACCTTGTTCAGAAGGTTCTACCTCTATAACTCCGTTGCGGGTAATGTAGTCTGTAGTATTTCCTGTCCATTTGTGCAGCGAACTGCCGTCAAAAAGCACCTCAAAGCCTGCTGACTCTTCTTCCGCAGACAAACGGTATGGTTGTGGACGTTCCAGTTCACGCACGTAGATATCGCGGTAGGCCACTTTGCTTCCGTGGGCCTGTAGTTCAATGGCTCCGTACGGGAAAATGGGTTGCGAACGATCCCAGTAATTTTCCATAATGACGTTGTCCACCACCCGGTCTCCGTTCAGGTACACCGTTACACGTTCTCCTTCCATGCGGATGTAGAAGCTGTTCCAGTCACCCAATCGGTTGTCGGCCACATGAGTAGGAGTGGAACGATACTTGAAATTGTTGTACAGTCCACCAGAACCTACCTGGGCACCAACGTGTACACGTGCTGTATCCCAAATTTGCACTTGAGGGGAACCGCGCAGGTAAATGCCGGCATCGGCTTCCCATCCCTCGGGGTACAGCAGCCAGTCAACGTACATCTCAAAATCGCCGTAGTCTTTTACGGTACACAAGTTGTCTCCTTTACCTAGAAAAACAAGCTTTCTGTCTTCTACTACCCACTGGCTAAATGCAATGGCATTTTCTTTTTCCTGTGCCTGGGCAAGTTCTTCCGGCGTCATTTTGCTGCGGGAAATGGGGTTGCCCACCAATGCCTGCCAGCCGTCTAGGTTTTCTTCATTGAAAATACGTTCGTAACCTTTGTCTTCTAGTGTTTCTGCCAGGTACTTTCTGATGTTTGTTACTTCGTATATAGCATCGGGATACTCAGAGTTTTCAATAATTTTCAAAGCCTGCTCCATCCATTGCGTAATCGGTTGTCCATAAAAATCTTTGTTATTAACAGCCAGTCTGTAGACGTTTAATGCGGCTTGCAGACGGATATCAGAATCGTTTGTCGTAAGGTAGGGAGCCGAGGCAAACAACGCCTGTATAACGCGTGTATCCTTTAGCTGTACCAGTAACACCTCTGTATCTTCTTTGCTTTGGGTTTGTTCCAGTGCCCTTCTAAGGAAGATTACCTTTTGTTCTCCGGTGGTATTCCAACCGGCAATCATTTGTATATAAGACTGGATATCAGAGTTTTCAAGATAGATGTCGCTTAGCAGGTCAACGGCTCTTTTTGTACCGGTAGCTGCCAGCGGAGCGTAATAAAGGAGTCGGGCTTCCGGAGCTGCCTGCTGCATGTGCGCCAGCAGCACGTTGTATTGTTCTTCCGGGTGCATTCCGTACAGGCTGGCCGTTATGGCCTGTTGCAGCGCCTGTACCCTTTGCGGGTAGGCATTTGCCGTGGAGGCAGCTTCTTCCAAAAGCCGGCAATACGTAGTCCGGTTATCGGGACGGGCTACTCCTGCTAACGCTTGTTCAGCAGCCTGTTGGATGTTTGGATTAGGATGCTTGAGGGCTTCCAGCACCTGAGGTTCAAAGGCACGGGCTTTGCGGGACCCCAGCAAAGTCAATGCAGCGGCTTTGCCCTGTTCCGATGCCGTAGGGTATGCCTCTATAACGCTCTTTATTACGTCACCTTCCATAGAAAGCAAGTTTTCCAGCGCCATGGCAGTCAGCTGTGTGTTATCGCTTGTCAGCAATCCTGTGAGCAGCTGCAGGCTCTCTTCGCCTCCTGTTTGCAGCAGGGCACGGGCCGAGGCTTCTGCAACCCGAGGGTTGTCATGGGTAAGCCAAGGATCGGCAATGTAGCCTGCTAGCGCCGGATTGTGCTGCGAACCCAGAAAATCAAGTACGTCTGCCTGGGCTGAAGGCGCAAGTCGTTTCATCCTTTTGATAAGGGCCGAGTTAATGATGGGAGAAAGGAAACTGCGAGTACCTTCCAAGGCTGTTCTGCGGTACGCTCCGTCGGAATCGGAAAGGGCCTTAAGTACGGTTTTGAAGGCATTCTCTTTTTCCAATTCAAGCAAAAGCGACAATGCAAAACTACGTATTTGCGAAGGCTGCGACGGTCGGATGTATCTTTTTAATGCTTTGACTGCCTTTTTGGGATCGCCGGGAGCCACGCGTTCCAGGTAATGCAGAAAATCGTGCTCCGGTCCTTTGGCCATCACATCAAAAGCAACCAGGGTGCCACAGTTTGACAAGGCTTTGTATGCCAAGGGGTGTAGCCGGGGATCTCCTGTGCGAAGGAGGCTCAATAGCATTTTTTCGGCCAGCGGGGAACCCAACATTCCCAATCCGTTAATGGTTTGGGCTTGAATGGGAGCGCTCAGCAGCAATTGAACAGCTGTTTCTCCTCCGATAGCCGTAACGGCACTAATGGCAGGTTCAGCCAAAGGTTCTTTAAACAGGTAAGGCGCCAGCACTTCCAGGCTTTCTTGCCTGCCCAGCAGTCCCAGTTGCCGTATAAAAAATGCTTTGACTACGGCATCTTCTGTCTTTTCCAATGCGTGGCCAAAATGCAGGGCCACGTCTTTACGCAGGTCTTCAGCTATGTGAGGTCGAGTAACGTATTGGACCAGCCCTCCTAGGGCATACTCGGCCTGGGGCAACGTGGTTCCGTCGCTTGTTACTCTCTCTGCCAGCATCAGTACACCCTCTTCTCCTGTGGAGAGGATGTCTTCCATCAGGCGGTCAAAAAGGGCTTCGTTGGCAGCCGGCAACTGGTTAAGGGCGTCGCCTATTTTAGTGGCTGCCGTTCTTTGTGCATCCTGGCCGTGCAGGGAAAGCATACTTCCCAGCAGGAGGACAGATAGTATATAGCATGTCT
>JAAZIA010000034.1 GCA_012510445.1 Bacteroidales bacterium | reverse complement strand
GCTTACAGGCAGCAGATTGTGTACTTTTTGTTAAAAATAGCAACTTCCTACCTTTACGTAAAACAGCAGAAGTCAGTAAAGGTAGGAGGTAACTAAAAGCAGCACTAGGCTTGCAAAGCGCTTACAGGCAGCAGATTATGCGTTTTTTGTTAAGTAGAGCAGTTTCCTACCTTTACGTAAAACAGCAGAAGTCAGTAAAGGTAGGAGGTAACTAAAAATGGCATCGCCTTTGTAGTGTGCACATATACAGCAAATTACGTGCTCTGTGTCAAAAATAACGACCTCCTACCTTTACATACAATTTGCGAAGACCCCGTAGCTATCGTATAGTTGTAGGCATTAAGTAATTTCATCATCCCACAACCTGGTTAGAAAGTCTTTTATTGGGATAATGTCAATGCCATTCATCAGTCGCGGGTACGTATCTAAAGAGACCATGATAAAAGATAAGACGCAAGTCGGGAAATTCGGTAAATAATGTCCTAGGCAGCATTCCGTTATTGCAGGCTTTTACTAGGTCAAAATCAGGGCTTTCGGAACTTACAAACGGATACAAATGTTTTCATATAAGTGTTTTCGTATAGCTCTTCCCGCCAAGCAGATTTACTCCACTATGTCTTAATTTTCTTGCGCTGGAACCGCTTAAAATAAAATGAATGTTTTTAGTGGTAATTAACCAATGTGCCTGTTTAAGCAACATCAGAATTTTCTGTATTTCGTTATCTGATTTACGTAGATCTATATAAAGTGCATTAGGGATTAAAAACAGAATATGAATATCTAAAGCACAACTTAATAATTTCATAAGAATTAAAAGGAAAAGGGACAGCGCTTTGAAAAATAAAAAACCGCTCGGAGGTATTTAACTTCTACCCTAGCGGTGATAGCACAAAGGCTGCTACAAAGCAAAGCACAAAGGTTGCTACAAAGCAAAGTACAGAGGTTGCTACAAAGTACAAAGGCTGCCTATATTTGGCAGCCTTTGTCTGTGGCGGTGAGGGAGGGATTCGAACCCTCGGTACCCTTGCGAGTACGTCAGTTTAGCAAACTGGTGGTTTCAGCCACTCACCCACCTCACCCGTCCAACTTTTGTTTTCTTTTTAGGGAGAACAAAGGTAATGATTATATTTTATTTTGCAATCTGTTCCCGCATATCGGTATCGGCCTGGATGTTCTTCATGCGGTAGTAGTCCATAATGCCTAAATTGCCGGCGCGGAAGGCTTCTGCCATGGCCAAGGGGATTTGTGCTTCTGCCAGGATGACTTTGGCGCGCGCCTCTTGTGCCTCGGCTTTTTTCTCTTGTTCCAACGCTACGGCCATAGCACGGCGTTCTTCTGCGCGTGCCTGTGCAATGTTTTTATCTGCGTTGGCCTGGTCCATTTGCAATACGGCTCCAATGTTCTTGCCCACATCAATATCGGCAATGTCAATGGAGAGGATCTCAAAGGCGGTCCCGGAGTCCAATCCTTTTTCCAGCACCACTTTAGAGATGTAATCGGGGTTTTCCAGTACCGACTTGTGCGAAGCAGAAGATCCAATACTGGATACAATACCTTCTCCCACACGGGCCAGAACAGTTTCTTCTCCGGCACCTCCTACCAGTTGCTTGATGTTGGCCCTAACGGTTACGCGGGCTTTAGCAATCAGCTGGATACCGTCTTTTGCCACGGCAGAAACGGGAGGGGTGTTGATTACCTTGGGGTTAACAGACATCTGTACAGCCTCGAACACGTCGCGGCCGGCCAAATCAATAGCGGCAGCCATTTTAAAATCCAGGGGAATGTTGGCCTTGTCTGCCGAAATTAAGGCGTTTACCACCTTAGTGACGTTTCCTTTAGCCAAGTAGTGAGCCTCCAGAGCGTTTACGTCTAAAGTAAGCCCGGCTTTTGTACCGGTAACCATAGCCATGACAATGGTACTGGGGGGTACTTTTCTCCAGCGCATAAGCACCAGCTGAAGCAGGTTGATCCTTACACCGGATATCAATGCCTGAAACCAAAGGGTAACAGGGAAAAACCATAACAGTATGAATAAGCCGACAATTCCTACGGCAATCCAAATTAACGTTGCACCTAACATAATATTCTCTTTTTTAATTGTTTTCTACAGGAACCACAAATATACTCAATCCTTCAATATATACGACCTTAATAGGGGTTTTAGCCTGAATGAGGCCTTCAGAAGAACGAACCTCTACCGTTGTGTCTCCAAATCGGCCGTTACCTGCCGGATTCAAGCGTGTAAGACTAATGCCTTCCATACCTACCGAAATGCCTTTCTCTTCCGGGCTGGGCAATGCCTTTTCATCTATGTTGTCTTTGAGTGTTATTTTTCGCCACGTTTTGGAACGAAGCGTAAAAAACAGCAGAATACCGCTCAGAGCCAGTGCACTAAACAGCACGATAAAGCCAACGGTTGTCCCAAATTTCGTGAAAGCCAGCACAATACCGCCGGCAAAACCGGCCAATCCCAGAACGCCTGCAATACCAAATCCCGGAATTACGGTCAGTTCTGCAAAAAGCAACAATATGCCTAATAAAATGAGTGTAATTACTAATCCCATATTTTTAATACTTAAGGAGTTACATATAATTATTTAAGGGGTTACTTCTTGAACGCTTACCAAAGCAAAACCCTTCTCTTTCAGTGCCTCTGCAAGCTCTTCTGCTTGCGCGCGCGAGCTGAAAGGACCTATAAAGTAATCTACAGCATCACCCTTTGCCAAACGAATGATGTCTTTATCTGTAAGTTCGCTTACAGCTGCCAGGAGTTCGGGGGTTATTTCTCCCGCTCCCAAATAGACCTGATACATACCCGTACTTTCCGGGGCTGTTTTCTTTTCTGTCTCTCTTCTACGCCCTTCCTGAACAGAAATTGATTTGCCTTCGTAAAAGGCTACCACCAGCGCTCCCGTTATCCCCTGCCTTCTAACAACAGCCCGGGCTTGCGAGGCCTGGTCGTACGTTTGAAACTGTCCTGCGTAATATACGTAACGGTTGCCTACTTTGACCTCGAACGCAGGGCTGATTCCTCTGAGCTGATTCAGAGAAACCTTGCCGGATACGGTAAAGAGCTGAATACGGTAATACAAATCCATTGGTTCGTTCTCCCAAGGAACTATAACCGACTGCTTTTCAATACGGAACGTAAGATCGACAGGAGGTTCTACGGGAACAGGAGCCAGGAAAACGTGGTCGTCCAGGGAACACATTTTTTGCTTTACAGGAGAAAACACGTCTGCTTTTGCACCGGACGTAACTTCACTTTTTGCATCGGGCGTAACGTCTGTTTTTGCCCCGAACACAAGGTCAGTATTTGTGTTGTTTATTTCCGGCACGGCCAGTACTCCGTACCAGAGGAACATGTCTTCAATGGCTTGCGCCGATTTTTGTGTATCGCGCAAAGATTGTTGCAGCTCCATCAGTAGAAACTCTTCTTCCCGAATGTGGTTGGCAAAAATGCTTTTGTCTTCTTCGCGTGAAAGGGTGACGTATGTTTTGCGCAGGCTATCCAGCTTTTCTTCTTGTTTATTCACTTGGCCCGTTAAGTTTCTGACGGCTTTACTCAACTGGGCATAGTGTTGGGTAGCTTCCCGTGTTTTTTGCAAGACAGAGTCAGAAACGGCTGTGCGACTGTCGGTTGTATCAGTTGCGCGGATGTGTGTTGCGTCTGCTGAGCGGGCAGATGTTGCGGTGTCTACTAAGTGGGCAGATGTTGCGGTGTCTGCTGAGCGGGCAGATGTCCCGGTGTCTGCGTTGGGGTGACTGTCTTTAGGGGAAAGGGCTGCAATCTCTCTAAGTTCTTGCACAGACGAGGGACGTATTTTTACAGGACTCGTCTCGTATTCCACTTTGTAAAGTAGCAGGGAATCTTTGGGGGCATTTCTGTCGGAAACAAAGTAAAAGTAGGTGAGGTCGTCCGACAGCATATAAAGCATATCGTTGCCCGTAGAAGAGAATGGAATGCCCATGTTTTCCGGAACACTCCAGTTTTGGAGGTTTTCATCCCATCGGCTTACAAAAAGATTAAGTCCGCCCAGGCCCGGTAAGCCGTCTGAGCAAAAATAGAGGGTATTGCCGTCTGCACTTAAAACAGGATACATTTCGTTCCCTTGCGTGTTGATATCGGGGCCCAGCCGCACCGGCGGGCTCCAGCAAACGAGGGTATCAAAAGTGCGCTCTGTCATATAAATGTCCCAGCCTGTATCAGACAAAGAATCGCAGGCTGCAAATACCAGACGGTCCAGAGCGGGACGGTAAAACAGAGGCAATTTTTCATCTCCTTTATGGTTCACGTACTGTAGCAGCAAATCCGGCGGATAAGCCCAGCAACCCGAGGGTGACAGGTTGTAATACAAAGGAAAATCCCGTTGGGGAACAACAACGCTGGCCAGAACGTAAGGACGAACTACGTAGTTGCTTAGGATAAGTCCGTTTTCACTATGCACTCTAGCGTGTTCTGCTTTGCTAATGACTAAAGAGTCGTCAGACGCTCCCATAGCGCGCGAAAAAGCCTCTATGGCATGTTCAAATTGATAATTCAGGTGTAGTCGTTCTCCCTCCTTAAGTAAGTCCCTTGCTTGGGTAACTTGAGCATACAAAGAAGGACCCGCTATACAAAGAGCTGCTGCTAAACCTGCTGTTATGAAATGTTTCTTACACATATTTGCCGGAAATACGAACTACAAAGTTAATTAATTAGGGAAAAAACATTACATTTGTCCCCTATTTTACCTGACTTAAACAAATATTAATAATAAGATTATGCAAAGCAAAGGTGCCATTCGGCTGGTGGTAATACTTATTTCTCTGGCATGTATTTATCAGCTGTCTTTTACAGCAGCTACAAGAATACAAGAGAGAAAAGCAGCTGATTATGCAGAAAAAGCCGCACTTGCCATTCAGACAACTCCCGAGTACCAAAAGGTTGACGAATTGGATCAGGCTTTTTTTCTGGATTCTCTTAAAAATGCAAAACAAAGCTACTACATTGATTCCATAACACCGGAAAAAGTGTTTATGTGGTTCACTTATAAAGAAGTGAAAGAGAGAGAGATCAATTTGGGTCTTGACCTGAAGGGCGGAATGAACGTGATGATGGAAGTCAAACTGGAAAGCCTTATCCGTGCCTTATCCGATTACAGTCAGGATCCTATATTTAACAGTGCCCTGGAAAGGACAAACCAAAAAATAGCAGAAGGTTCCAGAACGGAGTATCTGAACTTGTTTGCCGAGTCGTGGAACGAAGTAGCTCCCGGCGAACGTCTGTCAAGAATTTTTGGAACGTACGATATGCGCGAGCGGATTAAACCGGAAACTTCTAACGAAGAGGTAATTCGGATTATCCGGGCCGAGGCAGAGTCTGCCATGGCCAACTCATTTAACGTGCTTCGCAACCGTATTGACCGCTTTGGGGTAACTCAACCCAACATCCAACGGCTGGGAACCACCGGTAGGATTTTAGTAGAGCTTCCCGGAATAAAAGAACCGGAACGAGTAAGAAAACTGCTTCAGGGAACAGCCTCTTTGGAGTTTTGGGAAACGTACGAAAATTCCGAGGTATACTCTGCCTTGCAGGAGGCCAATAGGGTATTACGAGAATACCTGGGAGATCAGGAAGAGTTGTCTGAAGAAGAAGGTCATTTGGAAGAAGAAATAGCAGAAGGAGAAGAAGCGGACGACTTATTAGCTCAATTGGCTAAAGAAGATGCCCTGTCTGACGATATGGCCCTGTGGGCAAGGCAAAACCCGCTCTTTAACTTACTGAACCCCAATGTGTACAATGGGCAACTGGCTCCCGGCCCTTGTATAGGACGTGCGCATTACCGCGATACGGCCATGATAAACAGCTGGTTAGAACTACCTCAGGTTCAAGCCGTACTTCCGGCAGACGTCCGCCCGCTGTGGTCGGTTAAAGCAGACAAGGTAAACGAAGTGTACTACGAACTGATAGCCATAAAAGTAAATACACGGGATGGAAGAGCTCCGCTCGACGGTGGGGTAGTAACCGATGCCCGTAGGCAGTTTGATCAGGCGCACGGAGGTGCACCGGCTGTTGATATGGGTATGAATGCCGAGGGGGCCCGCATTTGGGCACGATTGACGGCAGACAACATAGGTAAGTCCATTGCCATTGTTTTGGACGATATGGTTTACTCTTATCCGCGGGTTAACGTAGAAATTACCGGTGGACGCTCCCAAATTACCGGAGATTTTACTACAGAAGAAGCAGACGACTTGGCCAACGTACTTAAATCGGGGAAACTTCCGGCACCTACCAGCATTGTACAGGAAAGCATTGTGGGCCCGTCACTAGGTTCGCGCTCCATCAGCCTGGGGTTAATTTCCTTTGCCATTGCCTTTTTACTGGTGTTGGTTTATATGATCTTGTTTTATAACCATGCCGGAGTCTTTGCATCGGTAGCCTTACTGTGCAACTTATTGTTCCTCTTTGGCGCACTGGTGTCTTTTGGAGCCGTGCTCACGTTGCCGGGTATTGCCGGTATAGTGCTTACGTTGGGAATGGCAGTAGATGCCAACGTGATTATAAACGAGCGTATAAAAGAAGAGCTCCGTGCCGGCAAGGCGCTGCGCCTGGCCGTTGCAGACGGGTATAAGAATGCGTATTCGGCCATCCTGGACGGGAACATCACCACGCTCATTACCGGAATCATCTTGATGATTTTTGGTTCCGGGCCGGTACAAGGGTTTGCTACCACATTAGTAATAGGCCTGATTACCTCGTTACTGACCTCTATCTTTATAACCAGGTTGCTTATTGACCGCCGCTTGGCCAAAGGACTTAACATAACGTTTGATAACAAGACAACACGAAACTTCTTGCAAAACACAAAGATTAAATTTGTGGAAAATCGTAAGAAATATTACATAACTGCCGCAATCATTATGGTAGTAGGGCTTGCTTTTATTTTCACCAAAGGCTTTACCTACGGTGTAGACTTTACCGGCGGTCGTACGTATGTGATACGTTTTGATCAGGAAGTTACGGCAGAAGCGGTACGTGAAAAAGTGACCGAGGCGTTTCAAGGAGGGGTGGAGGTAAAGGAATTTGGAGGAAGCAGCCAGATGCGTGTAACTACAAAGTACAAGATCGAGGATGAAAGCGACCAGGCAGACGCAGAAGTAGACGAAATGCTCTACAACGCTGTGATAGGCTTTTATGCCACTCCCATGCTTCTGCAAGATTTCCTTTCCACCATGGACAATCCCAACGGAATCATAAGTTCAGAAAAAGTGGGTCCCACCGTGGCCAGTGACATTAAGCGCGATGCCATCATTGCCATCCTGCTTTCCTGTCTAGCCATATTTACATACATTGCCATACGTTTCCGCAACTGGACCTGGGGTACGGGAGGGCTCATTTCGCTTGTGTTCAACACGGTGTTTGTAATGGCCTTCTTCTCTATCTTTACCGGGATCTTGCCTTTTACACTAGATGTGGACCAACAATTTATAGCCGCGGTGCTTACCATTATCGGATACTCTTTGAACGACACCGTGGTGATTTTTGATAGGATCCGTGAATACAGGACCTTGTATCCCAAGCGAGATATAAAAGAAAACATTGACGAGGCCCTGAACTCTACGCTGTCACGTACGGTGAACACCTCTGCCACTACGCTTGTGGTGTTGCTGGCCATTGCCATTTTTGGTGGGGAAGTGATTCGTGGATTTGCCGTGGCGCTGGCCATTGGTGTTGCTGTTTGTCCCTTTACGTCGGTAATGATTTCTACCCCTATTGTATTTGACTTGTGGAGGTACGGAAGTAAAAAGAACGTCAAAGAAGGTAAAGGCGCAAAAAAAGCCGTCGCTAAACGCAAAAAATAAAAACATAAAAACCATGAAACCGGTAAGACTACTGGTATTGGTGCTGAGTTGCATACTGGGCCACACGGCCCTTTATGCACAACAGACACCTGCCGTCTGTGAAGAAAATATTGAAGCCATTGCCTTGCGTGTGCAAAATCTCTGGAACGTTCCGGCTATGGCCGTAACGGTTGTCAAAGACGGGAAAACTGTATTTGCTAAGGGCATAGGCCATCTTAGGGCAGAGAAAACATCCCCTGCCGCCAACCCATACACTTTGTTTGTGAATGCCTCTACCAGCAAAGCCTTTACTGCTGCTCTTATGGGCATTATGGTAGACAAAGGGTACGTAAAATGGACAGACCGGGTCATTGACCACCTGCCCGATTTTAAATTATACGACCCCTGGGTAACAGAAAACTACCTGGTGAAAGACATTATGAATCACAAAACAGGTTTTCAGTCGCAAGCGCTGGACGTTATACCTGCGCTGGGTTACGACAGGGACGATCTGTACCGTATGTTTAGTTTGGTTAGGCCTACTTACGGTTTTAGAGACACGTATGCCTATTGCAATGCCTTATACACGGTAGCCGCGCGTATCATAGAGAAATACACCGGCTTAACCTGGGAAGAGGCTTTGGAAGAGTATATTTTCAAACCTTTGGAAATGAACCATACTACTACCGGTAAGGACTCTTACTTTACAGCAGAGAATTTCGCTTATGGATACAGATTAAGTAAAACAAATAGCGGGTTACGACTCACACCGCGCGACGACCGGGACTATGCCTATGCCTGGTTACAAGCCGTATCTCCAGCAGCCTTTGTTATGTCTAACGCATACGATATGGGGCAATGGATGAAAATGTGGCTGAACAACGGTACGTATAAAGACAAACAGATCCTTTCTAGCGGTACCATACAGACTATTTTTAGCCCGGGAACCATTTGTTCGTGGAATAACGAGCGCGTGATTTTGTACGCACAAGGATGGCGTATAGAGCAGGGAGTTCAGGGAAAACTGATTAACCATACGGGGCTGGCAGGCGGTTACACGGCATGGGTAGTATTGGTGCCCGAGTTGAATCTGGGGGTGAGTGTACTTATGAATCAAGGAACAACCACCTCTCCGGAAATTGCTATGGCAAGACAAATTATTGACCTGTACAGAGATGTTGAATCTGATTGGGTAACAAAGCTTTATAATGAATATATGCAGCCGGCGCTTGTGCGTAAACCAAAAGTAGAAGAGGAATATACAAAACCCTATGAAAACAAGGTGTATACAGGTGTTTATTTTAAGGATATATTTGGAGAGGCTCGTGTGTTTGAACAAAATAATTCGTTATATTTAGCCATCAACGATGTAACGGCCGCTTTGGTACATAAAAACGACCAAACATTCCGTTTTAAAGCCAGAGACGAATCGTTTGATATTACATTTGATGTAGATGAAATCCCGGGAAGGGCCCAAGCTTTTACCATTGATTTTAAAGATGACTTGGGGCCTTTTGTGAGGGTTTATAAATAAAAAGAGAAGGATATGGGCGAACGCAAGAACATAGCAGTAATTTTAGCAGCCGGGAAAGGGGCGCGGGCAGCAACAGACACACCCAAGCAATTTCTTACATTGGGAGGAAAGCTTGTTTTGGAAAGAGCTGTGGATGCTTTTGAGGCTCATCCCGGTATAGACCAAGTAGCTATTGTGGCAGCCCGTGAAGAAACTCAAAGAGTACAAGAGCTCATAGAGAAAAACGCCTGGAAAAAAACGAATAAAGTTATAGTAGGCGGCGAAAAGCGTCATCAATCCTCGTACGCAGCCATTCAGGCTTTTTCCGGCAGGCCCGACGATAACTTGATTCTTCACGATGCAGCCAGACCGTTGGTTAGTGAACGAATCATTTCAGACGTCTTGGAAGCCTTAAAAAAATACCGGGCCGTGGGGGTAGCTGTTCCTGTTACCGATACGTTATTTTTCACAGGACCGGGAGGAGATCACATCATAAGAGTCCCCGATAGAAGCTTGTTTCAAAGAGCGCAAACCCCTCAAGGCTTTCGTATGGGAATCATAAAAAGAGCCTACGGTTATGCGATGGATGACGGCAGCTTTACAGAAACAGACGACTGCGGTGTAGTAAGGCGTTACTTGTACAGAGAAAAAATTTTCCTGGTGAAAGGAGAAGAAAAAAACCTCAAAATCACCTACGCAGAGGACCTGGAAATACTGGAAAAGTGGCTACTCCACTAAGAAATCAAAACCTTTTTTGTGTAACCAGTCCAAAAGTGCCGGAGTAAGATCAATGCGGTGAGAGCGGGAGAAAAGCTGTACCCTCATATTTTCCTCTCTATCCCTTAAAACCAAATGTACGGTAATCTTTCCGGGGTTTTCTACCATTAGTTGTACCAACTCTTTACGAAAAGCCGGAGTGATTTGCTCCACGTCCAAAGGTAAAGTTATGGCACGTAAAGACTCACAGGCGTTGGCCAGCAACGATATACTTACTATTCTAACTTCTTTTTCTTTAGGCGCACTGTTTCTTTTTCTGTACCGTTCCTGAACGCTACAACGCATAAGAAGCATTTCATTTTCACGCATATAAGGAAGGAACTGCTCGTATTCTTTGCCAAATAATGTAAACTTAATGCTAGAAGTGTAATCTTCTAAAGTAAACGTACCCCAAGGACGTCCTGTACTTCTGGCAATCGCAGAAGTTACTTGCGTTACCATTCCTCCAATACGAACCTCACGGGCAGTAAAATTTTCCACAGCCCGACTTTCTTCCAGAATTTCATGGACTTCCTCAATGGTGTGGCTTGTAAAATGCTTCATTTCAAAACGGAAGGTATCCAGGGGGTGAGAAGACAGGTAGATACCTACCATTTCTTTTTCTTTTTTCAGAAAATCTTCTTGTATATCCAATGATAAAGAAGGGGGAACCGGTCTTTCCGGAGGAACCATGGCATGGATACCGTCTCCAAACAAGCTGTTCATTCCTTTGTTCTTCTCTGCCTCCATCCTTTCTCCGTAGCATATCAGGCTTTCTAAAAAAGTTCCGTCTTTGCCACACGGTAGAAAATATTGTTCTCTTTTTATGTCTGTAAAAGAATCAAAAGCTCCCGCATAGATCAGGCTTTCCAGTACTTTTTTATTGCAGGTGTTCAAATTAGCCCGTTCTATAAAATCGTAAATATCTATAAAAGGACCTCCTTTTCTTCTAAGCTTTACTATGTTCTTAACGGCACTGTATCCTACTCCCTTGATGCCGGCCATACCAAAACGGATATCTCCTTGTTTGTTTACGGTAAAATCATGCATAGACTCGTTTATGTCGGGTCCCAGAACGTTTAGATCCATGCGCTTGCACTCGTCCATATATTTAGAAACGTCGGAAATGTTATCGCGTACACGGGTGAGTAAAGCAGCCATGTAATCTGCCGGATAGTTGGCCTTTAAGTACCCTGCCTGATAGCTGAGCATAGAATAGCTGGCTGCATGCGATTTGTTGAATGCGTATTGAGAGAAAGCCGTCCAATCAACCCATATTTTTTTAAGGATGGCCTCGGGAATGCCGCGTTCTACACCTCTTTCCATGAAACGGTTTTTATACGTTTCCATTTCTGCGGGCCTTTTCTTGCCCATGGCCCTACGTAACAAATCGGCTTCAAAACCGCTAAAACCGGCCAGTTCCTGGGACAAAAGCATCACTTGTTCCTGGTAAACGGTAATGCCGTATGTTTCTTGCAGGTACTTTTCCATTTGCGGCAGGTCGTAAGTAATTTCCTTTCGCCCGTGTTTTCTGTCAATAAAATCGGGGATGTAGTCCATAGGGCCGGGACGGTACAGTGCCGTCATAGCAATTAAATCTTCTATGCAGGTGGGCTTTAACTCTTTGAGCCATTTGCGCATGCCCTCACTTTCAAATTGAAAGATACCGGCCGTATCTCCCCGGCTAAACAATTCATAAGTGGGAACGTCTGTAAGCGGCAACTCATTTACATCAATGGTTACGCCATGGTTTTCGTTTATGTTGTCTACGGCTGTTCTAAGGATGCTGAGGGTCGTGAGTCCCAGAAAATCCATTTTTAACATGCCCACTTGCTCAATTTGCGATCCGTCAAATTGAGAAACTAAAATATCCTTTCCGGTATCCTTGTCTTTGCTTGTACGCAAAGGAATGTGGTTGATTAAGGTATCGGGACCAATAATGATGGCACTGGCATGTACACCTGTGTTACGCACAGAGCCTTCCAGTTTTTGTGCGTATTCCAACGTGGTTCTAACCAGGGGGTTTTCTGATTGTAAGGCAGCCTGCAGTTCCGGTACGTATGCAATGGCGTTTTTGATATTTATCTTTTGAGGTCTGCCGTCTTTTTCGGGAAGACGGTCGGGAATAAGCTTGGCCAGACGTTCTGCCTCGGGCAGCGGCAGACGTTGTACGCGAGCTACGTCTTTTATGGCGCTTTTAGCGGCCATAGTACCAAAGGTGATGACATGGCATACCTGATCTTTGCCGTATTTTTTTTCTACATAATTCAATACCTTGGCTCTGCCGTCGTCTGCAAAGTCAATATCAATATCGGGTAAGGAAACCCTGTCTTCGTTCAAAAAACGCTCAAAAAGAAGTCCGTAACGAATGGGATCCACCAACGTAATACCCAAGCAATAAGCTACTACACTTCCTGCTGCCGATCCCCGCCCCGGGCCTACCCATACGTTCATATGACGGGCTTGATGAATAAAGTCCCGCACAATAAGGAAATAATCCGGAAACCCCATACCTATAATGGTTTCCAGTTCAAAATCCATCCTTTGTTTTAGTTCCGGTGTTATTTCGTGGTACAGACGTTTGGCCCCTTCGTACGTTAGGTGCTTTAAGTACGCATTGGAATTGGGAAAGGTATCGGGAATGGGAAAGTGAGGCAGGATGGGTTCTCTGTCCAGACTATACGTTTCAACTTTATCGGCTATTTCCAGGGTAGCGGTTAGGGCGTGAGGAATGTCAGAGAAAAGCTCTTTCATTTCACGTACACTTTTCAAGTACTCCTGCTCTGTGTAACGCAACTTACGGTTTTCATCCGTTACGTCGGCGTTGGTAGATACGCAAATGAGCCGGTCATGAGCCGGAGCGTCTTCGTAATTGACAAAATGAACGTCATTGGTAGCTACCAATTTTACGTTGTGCTTTTCTGCCAAGGTTATAAGGTGGGGCTCTATTTGTTTTTGAAGGGCATAAGTGCTTTGTGCGTTAGCGTTGTTTAGTAAAGTTTTATGGCGCTGTAGTTCAATGTAGTAGTCTTCTCCAAACAGGCTTTTGTACTTTTCTATCAATGCAGATGCCTCTTCCATTTTTCCGGCTGTTACCAGACGGGGCAACTCTCCGGCAAGGCAGGCACTCAGGGCAATCAGGCCGTAGTTGTGTTTTTCCAGTAGCTCGTGGTCTATGCGTGGCTTGTAATAGACACCGTCTATCCATGCCTGCGATACAAGCTTGATTAAGTTCAAGTAACCTTTGTGGTTTTTGGCAAGCAGCACCAAGTGGCACGTAGTAGCTTCTTCTGTATTTCGTTTCAAATGGCGACCTTCCGGAGCTACATACACTTCGCATCCCACTATGGGCTTTACGGAGGGGTGATCTTTAGCCGTGTTCAAAAACTCTTTCACACCGTACATGTTTCCATGATCCGTTATGGCCAGAGCCGTCTGCCCGTCTGCCTCGGCTTTTTTAAAAAGATCCGGAATAAAAGCGGCTCCGTCAAGAATGGAATATTGGGTATGAACGTGTAGGTGAACAAAAGAAGGCATGAAAAATTATTTTTTTTGGATGAGTGATTGTCCGGTCATTTCTTCCGGAATGGGAATTTCCATCAACTCTAAAACAGTAGGAGCTATATCTGCAAGAATCCCGTCTTTTACAGAAGCTATTCCATTGTCCACTACGGTAAAGGGAACTCTGTTCATAGAATGAGCGGTATTGGGTGTTCCGTCCGGGTTAAGAGCGTTGTCTGCATTGCCGTGGTCTGCCGTAATCAATACGGAGTATCCGTTTTCCACAGCTGTTTCTGTAACCTCAAAAGCCAGACGGTCAATGACTTTCACAGCTTGGCAAATGGCCTCGTAAACCCCTGTATGGCCCACCATATCTCCGTTGGCAAAATTGAGGACAATCAAGTGGTATTCTTGTTTTGCCAACGCTTCTTTTACTTTTTCTGCCACTTGCGGAGCACTCATCTGGGGTTTTAGGTCATACGTGGCTACTTTGGGAGAAGGTACTAAAATTCGATTTTCCAGAGGGAAGGTTTCTTCCCTGCCTCCGGAAAAAAAGAAAGTAACGTGAGCGTATTTTTCTGTTTCTGCTATACGCAGTTGTTTGAGTCCCTGCCGGCTTATGATTTCGCCCAGGGTACGGATTACGTTTTCTTTATCAAAAAGTATATGCAATCCTGTAAAGGTGTTGTCGTAAGGAGTCATACAGCAGTAGTACAAAGGAATGGTGTACATGCCGTATTCGGGCATATTCTCTTGTGTTAACACACGGGTAATTTCACGGGCACGGTCATTCCTAAAGTTAAAAAAGATCATGGCGTCGTCTTTTTCCAGGGTGCCTACAGGAATGTCGCTTTCGTCAACACATACAATGGGTTTAATAAATTCGTCTGTAATTCCCTGCCTATAACTTTCTGCTATTCCTTCTGCTGCGTTATGGAACGGAGTTCCTATGCCGTGAACGGCCAAATCATATCCCACCTTAACCCTGTCCCACCGCTTGTCACGGTCCATGGTGTAGTATCTTCCTATAACGGTTGCAATCTTTCCCGTGGTATTCGCCAGATGGGCCTGCAGTTGCTCTACGTATCCTTTTCCGCTGCGGGGATCGGTATCACGCCCGTCCATAAGACAGTGTACATATACTTTGGGAAGTGTGTACTCCCGGGCTATATCCAGAAAAGTAAAAAGATGCTCCATAGAAGAATGAACTCCTCCGTCAGACACCAGACCCATAAAGTGGAGGGCTTTGCCGCTATGTTTTACATACTCAAAAACGGCTTTTACTTCTTTGTTTTCACGGATGGACCCGTCCCGGCAAGCCCTGTTTATTTTTACCAGGTCTTGATAGACAATACGCCCTGCACCTATGTTCAAATGGCCCACTTCCGAGTTGCCCATTTGCCCATCCGGTAAGCCTACGTCTTCTCCGCAGGCGCTTAAGGTGCTGTTGGGGTATGTGTTGCGTATTTTATCTATATGTGGCTGGCCTGCAGTATAAATGGCGTTGGTACGGTCTTGTTTCCCTTCGCCCCAGCCATCTAATATCATCAAAAGAACTTTTTTCATAGTGCAATCAATAAGCTTACAAAGGTACGAAAAGATTTTGTGTACATTTGTAGATTATTATGAGTAAAAAGAAGACAAAAAACCGCTATGTGCAGACCACAGAGTATGAGGGTACGTTAAGCATGACGCGGGAAGGGTATGCCTTTCTTATGGTGCAGGTACCGGAAGGGCAACACCCCGTAGAAGACATATTTGTTCCTGCCAGAAAATTAAACGGAGCCCTACACGGCGACCGGGTACGTGTAGTTGTACGTTCTACAAAAAACAGGCACGAAAGAAAACTGGAAGGGCACGTAGTTTTTATTAAAGAACGCTCTTCCCGGCCGTATATTGGCATTGTACAGATAGTAGATAAACAGGCATATGTTATTACCGAGTCTAAACACATGCCCTTTGATATTCATTTGCACAAAGGCGGCCTTTTAGGCGCGCGCAATGGTCAAAAAGTGGCAGCACTTGTTACGGGCTGGAACAAAAGAGGCAATTTCCCCACGGGTAAAGTAGTAGATGTACTAGGGACTCCGGGAGAAAACGAAACGGAAATGCATGCCATTTTGGCAGAATTCGGGTTGCCTTACCGTTTTAGAAAAGAAGAGGAAGCAGAAGCAGAGGCGCTCACAGACAACTTGTTGCAGGAAGATATAAAGGGAAGGCGGGACTTTAGGAAGATTCCTACGTTTACCATTGATCCTTCCGACGCCAAAGACTTTGACGATGCGCTGTCTTTCCGTAAAATAGGACCGGAGGGTACGCATACAGAGGTAGGAGTCCACATAGCCGATGTAAGTCATTACGTAGAGGCCGGATCGTTGCTGGACCAAGCGGCTTATGAAAGAGGGAACTCGGTCTATCTGGTAGACAGAACAGTCCCCATGTTCCCTGAAAAACTGTCTAACCGTTTGTGCTCGCTCCGGCCAGACGAAGACAAATTGTGCGTATCTGCCGTATTTACCTTTGATCAAAACAACCACATCATTGACCGATGGTTTGGAAGAACGGTTATACGTTCCCGTTGTCGCTTGTCTTACGAACAGGCTCAGGCCGTTCTGGATACGGAGGAAAATGCTTCGCCGGCAACGGCTGAAATTCCCGCAGCAGCTGAAATTCCCGTTGAGGTACAAGAAAGCCTGGTGTTTTTGCACAAGCAGGCCGTCAGGTTTAGGGAAGGGCGTATGAACCGGGGAGCGGTAGCCTTTGATAAAGCCGAGGTAAAAGTAGAAGTAGATGACCGGGGAGCGCCGTTAAGCATTCAAGTACAAGAGCCTTTGGATTCGCATAAGCTTATAGAAGAATTCATGTTGTTGGCCAACCGCGAAATAACGAAGTACGTGCAAAGGAAGAGAAACAAGCCCACGGGTAAGGCTCCTGCTTTTGTGTACCGCATTCACGAACCGCCCGACCAAGATAAAATAGAAGCCTTCCGTCAATTTGTGCATCATTTTGGGTATAAGATGGGGCAGACAAAATCTCCCCGCGATTATGCCAGGGAACTGAACAAGTTGCTGGATAGGACCAAGAAAAAAACAGAGGGGAGCGGAATTATAATCATGGCTTTACGTTCTATGCCCAGGGCACGCTACAGTACAAAGAATGTTGGCCATTACGGATTGGCATTTAGTAATTACACCCACTTTACTTCTCCTATCAGGCGTTATTCAGACTTGATGGTACACAGGCTCTTGCTGCATTATATAAGTGGCGGAAAGCCACAGGCAGCTGAAGGTATGGAGAGCAAGTGCATCCACTTGTCTGAACGTGAACAATTGGCTACGGAAGCCGAACGTGCCAGCATTAAATACAAGATGGTAGAATTTATGCAAGACAAAACAGGCCGGAAGTTCGAGGGTATCATTACAGGCCTTACCGAATGGGGTATGTTTGTAGAATTGGACCATACCCTAATTGAAGGCATGGTTTCTGTGAGAGATATGACAGATGACTATTACGTATATGACAAAAACGTCATGACACTTACAGGAACACACAGCGGCAAACATTTTGCGCTGGGGCAAAGAGTACGTATATCTGTAGCAAGGGTAAACCTTGAACAAAGACAATTGGATTTTGAATTAATACAATAAAAACATGAAGAAAAGAAACGTTTGGATTATTGTCCTTATCGCCGTTGCTCTGGCGGTTCTTTGGTTTGTTAAAACCAACAACAAAATGATTGAAGCTCAGGAACAAACCGTTCAGGCCTGGGCGCAGGTAGAGAACGTTTACCAACGCAGAGCCGACCTTATTCCCAACCTGGTAAACACAGTTAAAGGGGCCGTGGATTTTGAGAAAAGCACTTTGGAATCTGTTATAGAAGCACGTTCCAGGGCTACGCAAGTTACGGTGGACCCCACCAACCTTACGGAAGAAAGTCTGGCTGCCTTTCAAAGCGCACAAGACAACCTGGGACAATCGCTAGGCAGGTTGCTGGTAGTCATTGAAAGGTATCCCGAATTAAAAGCCAATCAAAACTTTCTGGAACTGCAGGCACAACTGGAAGGAACAGAAAATAGGATTACCGTGGAAAGGAGGTCTTTTAATCAAGTAGTACAGTCTTACAACGTATTGATCCGCAAATTCCCCCATTCGCTAGTAGCAGGAATAAGAAAATTTGACAGCAAAGCGTATTTTAAAGCTGCTGAAGGAGCCGAGACGGCTCCCGAAGTGGTATTTTAAACGTAAAGGATGTTTTAAAAATTTTCGAACCCCGGGCTTTCCAGAGGGAATGAGCGACCGTCGGGTGTTATGAGCCTACATCCTACAGAGGCATCGCATATGTGTCCGATCATGTCCAAGCTGTATTCCTTGGCCAATGTGTCATAAAGGGAAAGCGGCAAGGTGAAGAGCATTTGAAAATCGTCTCCGCCGTTAAGTGCTGCCACTAAAGGTGATACGTTCTTTTCTGTTTCTGCAAACTCATAGCATTGGCGGGCTATGGGGATCTTATTTACGAACACTTTAGCCCCCGTTCCCGACGCCTTTGCGATACGTAAAATGCCATCTGATAATCCGTTGGTGAGCAGGCACATAGAGGTTGGTATTACATCGTCTGCTTTAAGATTATCCAGCAAAGCTTTTGGCAATTCAGGTTTAAGGTATCTTTCCAGGATGTATTCATAGCCTTCCAGGTTAGGCAGCTCGTCTTTTTTTGCTTCTCCTGTAAAAACACGTTTCTCTCTTTCCAGCAATTGAAGCCCCATATAGGCAGCGCCCACGTTTCCGCTCAGGCAAATAAGATCTGTATCGCGGGCTCCGCTCCTGCGCGTAAGCAAGCCGGCATCGCAGTCGCCGCTTGCCGTTACGGCTAACGTAAGCCCGGTATAGGAAGATTGGATATCCAAAAATGCAATGTCGGCTCCGTACGTATGAGCAGCCGCCTCTATCCCCAGGAAAAGTTCATCCAAATCTTCTACGTAAAAACGTTGCGAGACCCCTGCACATACCAAGAGTTGCATAGGGTGGGCATTCATGGCCATAACCTGACCCATGGCATGAACGGCCGTTTTGTAGCCAACAAACTTTAAAGGAAAATAAGAAAGGTCAAAATCGATCCCTTCCAGCGACAGCTTTTGTGCAGACACAGTAAGCGATTCGCTAAAGCAAGCAACGGAAGCATCGTCTCCCGGACCTTGTACCGTAGACGGGTTTCGCAAGGTAAAACGCGCTGATAATCTGTCAATAAGCGACTGTTTACCCCATTCTCTGATGGGGGTCTTTTGTGGCCCGTTTTTCGTATTCATAAAGCAAAAATACAGAAAAGATGGTATATTTGCGGGCTATGAAAGAAAATCAGGACGACATACTCAAAAGAATCGCAGAAAGCGACTACGAGCAAGGTTTTGTGACGGACCTGGAACTGGAGTATTTTCCCAAGGGACTGAATGAAAATACCGTACGGCTTATATCAGAAAAAAAACAAGAGCCGGACTGGTTGTTGGAGTTCCGTTTGAACGCATTCAGGCAATGGCAGACCATGAAAATGCCGGAATGGGCTCACCTTACCATTCCTCCCATCGATTACCAAGACATCATTTACTATGCGGCTCCCAAGGGAATGGCACCTGTTGGCGGCGATACAGAAGAGGTTGATCCTAAAATTGCGCAGACGTTTGACAAATTGGGAATCCCTTTGCAAGAAAGGAACGTTTTGTCCGGCATGGCCGTAGATGCCATACTCGATTCGGTGTCTGTAAAGACAACCTTTAAAGAAACGTTGGCGGAAAAAGGCATTATTTTCTGTTCTTTTTCAGAGGCCGTAAGGGATTACCCGGTGCTGGTACAAAAATACCTGGCCAGCGTGGTTCCTTCAGATGACAATTTCTTTGCAGCACTTAACTCGGCTGTGTTTTCTGACGGATCGTTTTGTTATATACCCAAAGGTGTTCGCTGTCCCATGGAACTGTCCAGCTACTTTCGTATTAATGCCAAAGGGACGGGACAATTTGAACGTACGCTCATTATAGCGGAAGAGGGTTCATACGTGAGTTATCTGGAAGGCTGTACAGCTTCTCAAAGAGACGAGAACCAGTTACATGCTGCTGTGGTAGAAATTGTGGTGATGGAAGATGCAGAAGTAAAGTATTCTACCGTTCAAAATTGGTATCCCGGCGATGCAGAAGGCAAAGGAGGCATATACAACTTTGTGACTAAAAGAGGAATTTGCCAAGGAGCCCGTTCCAAACTGTATTGGACTCAGGTAGAAACGGGTTCTGCCATTACCTGGAAATACCCTTCCACCGTATTGCTGGGAGATTACTCGGTAAGCGAATTTTATTCGGTGGCAGTAACCAATCACCACCAACAGGCAGATACGGGAACTAAAATGATACATATAGGAAAAAATACCCGCAGCCGAATTGTTAGTAAAGGCATTTCTGCAGGAAAGAGTCAAAATTCATACAGAGGGCTTGTAAAAATCACCTCGGGAGCAGACCATGCGCGCAACCATTCGCAATGTGACTCCCTATTGTTGGGAGATACTTGTGGTGCCCATACGTTCCCGGTCATAGAAAACGGCAACCAAACGGCTATGGTGGAACACGAAGCCACTACTTCTAAAATAGGGGAAGACCAACTTTTCTATTGTATGCAGCGTGGCATTGGTCCCGAAGATGCGGTAGGGTTGATTGTAAACGGATACGCACGTGAAGTGTTGAACAAGCTTCCTATGGAATTTGCCGTGGAAGCACAAAAATTACTCAGTATTTCACTGGAAGGTACGGTAGGATGATTATGAAAGAATTTTTGAGTCTGGATAATATCTTTTTTACAGTCGCAGGACAAGGAATATCGTATTTAGAATTCTTTGGTGTGTTGCTGGGTCTGACTTCTGTTTTCCTGGCCAGCCTGGCACGTGCCATTAATTATTGGGTGGGTTTTGTATATGCCACGGTGCTTTTTTTGATGTTTCTTCAAAAAAACCTTTATACCAATATGTTGTTGCAACCCGTCTCGTTGGGTATTAATGTGTACGGTTTGTACAAGTGGACCCGCCCGGGAAAAGGACAAAAGAATTCCAGAAATCAACTCTTAACTTCTTTTTTGTCTAACAAACAACGCGTCTATTACGTATTGTTCTTGCTGGGTTTTGTTATCCTTTGGGGATTTCTTCTTACAAAACTCCACGTGCTGTCCGATACATTTCCACCGGCCCGTTCCCCGTACCTGGACGCTTCTGTAGCCGGCCTGATGTTGATGGCTCAAATTCTGGCGGCTCAGAAGAAATGGGAGTGTTGGATTTTTTGGATTTTATTGAATGTTGGAAATGTGGTCATGTATATCTCTTCCGGCCTGGTATTCATGCCAATTGTAGCCATATGTTTCTTACTGTTTAATTTTGTAGGCCTGGTTCATTGGAAAAAAGAATGGGAAAAACACAAACAAGTATGTTAACAATAAAAGATTTATACGTAAGCATTGAAGGAAGGGAAATACTCAGTGGAGTAAACCTGTCTGTAAATGCGGGAGAAATACATGCCATCATGGGGCCCAACGGGTCGGGAAAATCTACATTGGCAGCCGTACTTGCCGGAAGAGAAACGTTTACCGTAACCCGGGGAACGGCTTTATACAAAGGAGTGGATTTGCTGGCTCTTCCTCCGGAAGAAAGGGCTCGTCTGGGCTTGTTCCTGGGGTTTCAGTATCCGGTAGAAATCCCCGGACTTACGAGTGTGAATTTTATGAAAGCAGCTGTAAACGAGCAGAGAAAATATAAAAATCTGCCCCCTCTGTCATCGGGTGAGTTTTTAAAACTCATGAGACAGAAAATGGCCGTTGTTGAAATGGATCCATCGTTTGTGGGCAGGGGGGTAAATGTGGGATTTTCCGGTGGTGAAAAGAAACGAAACGAGATTTTCCAAATGGCCATGTTGGAACCTCAACTGGCCATACTGGACGAGACAGACAGCGGTTTGGATGTAGACGCCCTAAGGGTAGTGGCCAACGGAGTCAACACCTTGAAAACAAAAGACAATGCATTTGTGGTCATTACTCATTACCAACGTCTTTTAGATTATATAGTTCCGGATGTTGTACACGTATTGTACAAAGGCCGTATTATTAAATCGGGCAGTAAAGAACTGGCCCTGGAGGTAGAAAACAAAGGGTACGACCACATCATTAACAAAGAATGAAAGAATATACATATATACCGGAAGTACAACGCATTTTTACATGTACGGTACCCGGAGAAAACATAAGGCAAGTCTTTCTTGTAGACGGTATATTGCAAGAAGAAGAAAACCGTGCGGACGGTGTTTTTCTTACCCGCGGACCGGAAGGTAAAGGGTTGCTGCTGAATATAAACAAAGATTGCACAGACAGGCCCATACAAATCATTAGCGTACGTAGCGAAAACCTGCCCCAACCGTTAGAGTTTTCCAATACGTGGATGCTTGAACCGGGAGCCAAAGCCCAGATTATTGTGTGTGACCATACTTTAAAAGAGTACTTGTACAGTACGTTACGCTTTTCTAATATCATACTGGGAGAAGGAGCCCATTTAGACATTCTTTTTATGCAAAATGAGCACGGCCGGTCCCGTTATCGGTTAGATCTGAATGTGGAACTGAAAAAAAATGCCCGACTCAATTGTCATATACTAAGCCTTTACGGAGGTACCATTCAAAATAAAGTACAGGTTCATTTGCTTGGGCCGGGAGCTGCCTGTTATTTAGACGGTTTGTATTTAGCAGACTGTGAGCAAAATACAGAATACCATATTGCGGTAAAACACCACAGTCCCAATTGCCATTCAAGTCAGTTGTTTAAAGGCATTCTGGACAACCAGGCAAAAGCCCTGTTTAACGGAATCATATACGTAGCCCCGGGAGCACAAAAAACAGAGGCACTTCAGGCAAACCACAACTTGTTGCTCACAAATGATGCTAAAATCACCACACAGCCTCAACTGGAAATTTACGCAGACGATGTCAAATGTTCTCACGGCGCCACCATTGGAAGGTTGGATGAACAGGTACTGTTTTATATGCGTTCACGAGGCATCCCTTTGGCAGAGGCTCAAATGATGCAACAGATGGCTTTTGTACAAGATGTGCTGAAACATGTACCTAACCCGGCCATTCGTTCCCGATTAGAAAAAATGGTAGAAAGCAGGTTGCGAGGAGAGTTCACAAAATGCGCTCATTGCACTATGCATTGTTGTTAAAATTTTGTGCATATCTTTTTAATGACACTCTGTTAATCCCGCAACGTTTAAAGTAACTTGCGTATCCCATTTTTCAGCTATAAAACAAATATTTAGTAACTTTCTTATCAAAGTGTGATGGATTCTGAAGCAAAGAATGCAAAGGCAATTTTTCCCTACGAGGAAGCATTGGCTAAAACAAAAGAATATTTTAAAGGAGATGAACTGGCAGCCTCTGTCTGGATCAACAAGTATGCGATGAAAGACTCTTTTGGGAATCTTTACGAGTGTACACCGGAAGATATGCACAGGAGGCTGGCGGCTGAATTTGCTCGAATAGAAAAAAAGTACCCTAACCCCATGAGCGAAGAGGAAATCTTTCAGCTGCTGGACGGGTTTACATACGTTATTCCACAAGGCGGTCCCATGACCGGTATAGGAAATGACCATCAAATAGCCTCTCTATCCAATTGCTTTGTTATTGGACATGAAAAGCCTGCAGATTCCTACGGGGGCATTATGAAAATAGATGAGGAACAAGTTCAATTGATGAAACGTCGCGGAGGAGTAGGTCATGACCTGTCTCACATCCGTCCCGCAGGCTCTCCCGTATTGAACTCGGCCCTTACCTCTACAGGGGTAGTTCCGTTTATGGAACGCTATTCCAATTCTACCAGAGAGGTGGCTCAAGACGGAAGGCGAGGAGCGCTTATGTTGACTATTTCTATAAAACATCCCGATGCAGAAGATTTTATAGATGCCAAATTAGAGCAAAACAAGGTGACGGGAGCCAATGTGTCTGTTAAAATTGACGACGAGTTTATGAGAGCAGCCTTGGCTGGGAAGCCTTACACACAACAATATCCGGTACATGCTAAAAAACCTGTCAGTAAGAAAGAAACAGAGGCTGCCGCTTTGTGGGAAAAGATCATTCACAACGCATGGAGATCTGCAGAACCGGGTGTCCTTTTCTGGGATACCATTATAAGAGAATCGGTGGCCGATTGCTACGCAGATCTGGGATACGAAACGGTGAGCACCAACCCGTGCGGAGAAATCCCTCTCTGCCCCTACGATTCTTGCCGTTTGATAGCTATAAATTTATATTCCTACGTAGAAAAACCTTTCACTGCCCACGCCAAGTTTGACCTTTCACTTTTCAGAAACCACGTAATGAAAGCCATGCGCTTGAACGACGATTTGGTAGATCTGGAAATGGAAAAGATTGACGCCATCATTGCCAAGCTGGACAAAGATCCGGAAAACGAGGTCATCAAACGCACAGAAAGGGAATTGTGGCTGAAAATTAAAGAGAAAACTTTGGGTGGAAGGCGAACGGGACTGGGTATCACGGCAGAAGGTGATATGTTAGCTGCACTGGGGCTCCGCTACGGTTCCGACGAAGCCATTCAGGTGGCTGCAGAAATTCAAAAAGAATTGGCCCTTGCCGCCTATCGCTCCTCTGTAGTTATGGCTAAGGAAAGAGGTTCTTTCCCCATGTACGATGCTGCCAGAGAGGTGAATAACCCTATGATTGAACGCATACGAAAAGCCGATGAGCAACTGTACCGGGAAATGCTGGAAACAGGCCGACGAAACGTATCTATGCTCACCATCGCACCTACAGGTACCACCAGCCTGATGACACAAACCACTAGTGGAATTGAACAGGTGTTTATGCCTGTATATCAGCGCCGTAAAAAGGTTAATCCAAACGATAAGAACGTAAAGGTTTCTTTTACAGACAAAATGGGTGATTCCTTTGAAGAGTTTAACGTTTTCCACCATAAATTTTTAGACTGGGCAGAAATTAACGGACACAATAGAGAAGCTGTGCAAGCCATGAGCAGCAAAGAATTGGAGGCTTTGGTAAAGGAGTCTCCCTATTACAAAGCCACGGCAAAAGATGTAGATTGGGTGGCTAAAGTCAAACTGCAGGGAGCTTTGCAAAAGTGGGTAGATCATTCCATAAGCGTAACGGTCAACTTGCCGGAAGACATCACAGAAGAAATGGTGGCCAAAGTCTATAGAACGGCATGGGAGAGTGGTTGCAAAGGAGTTACTGTATACAGGGAAGGCAGTCGCAGCGGAGTATTGGTTGCTGCCGAAACTGAAGAGAAAAGCGGAAAACGCATAAAATCCATGCCTAAAGAAAGACCGGAAGCGCTGGAAGCCGAAGTTATTCGTTTTAAGAACGCCAACGAACAATGGATTGCTTTCGTGGGCTTGCACGAAGGGAGGCCTTACGAGATTTTTACAGGGAAACTGGATGAAGACACGCGCACCATACCGCGTTCAGTAACTATGGGAGAAGTGGTAAAAGTGAAAGAATCCGGACAAAAAAAATCGCGTTACGATTTTAGGTTTATAGATAAATACGGTTATCCCAATACGGTAGGTGGCATCTCTCACATGTTCAATCAAGCCTACTGGAACTATGCCAAGCTGATTTCCGGAGTATTGCGAAACGGATTGCCGGTAGAAGAGGTAGTACACTTGGTGTCTTCTCTGGAGTTGGACAGTCAAACCATTAACAATTGGCGTACCGGTGTAGAAAGAGCCCTTAAAAGGTATATACCTAACGGAACAAAAGACACCTCGGGGAGTGAATGTGAGAAATGCGGGGCCAAAAATCTGATGTATCAGGAAGGGTGCCTGTTGTGTATGAGTTGCGGTTATTCCAAATGCGGCTAAACAGATTACCATGGCCACCTCTGTTGTCTATCCCTTTTCAAAAATCAACCTGGGTCTGCATGTATTGGAGAAGCGTGAGGATGGCTTTCACAATATAGAAACGCTTTTTGTTCCTCATTCTTTATGCGACATTTTGGAAATTACAGATGTGGAAGAAGCCGAAGCAGAAGGAGTTTCTTTGTTTATGTACGGCTTACCCGTTGAGGGCACACCGCAATCTAATCTTTGTGTGAAAACGTATCACATGCTTTCCAATCAATTTTCATTGGGACCGGTACAGATTCACCTGTACAAAAACATTCCGCCGGGGAGCGGACTAGGAGGTGGATCTTCCAATGCAGCGTTTTGCCTTCAGTTGCTGAACAAACATTTTAAACTTAACCTTACACCGGAACAATTGCAGGGGTATGCTCTGCAATTGGGCAGTGACGTACCTTTTTTTATGCAGGAAGGGCCGGGCAAACCTTATCTGGCCACCGGAAAAGGCGAGATTTTAACGCCTTACCACTTGGATTTGAGTAGTTTTCGTATTGAACTGCGGTTCTCCGGGCTGTTTGTATCTACAGCCCAAGCCTATGCAGAAGTAGTTCCCAAAAAACGCAACCTTCCTTTGCCTGCCATACTTAAGGAGCCCATAGAAACGTGGAAAGAAATACTGGAAAACGATTTTGAAGAAACGGTGTTTCGCAAATACCCTCAAATAAAGCAATCTAAAGAAAACTTGTATAACGAAGGCGCAGTGTACGCCTCTATGACCGGCAGCGGTTCTGCCGTTTTTGGACTTTTTAAGTAATGGCACTCTATTATAGAAAACGATTTGAGAACGGACAAGAAATAGTCGTTTGGGAAATCACAGAACGGGAAGAAGAACTGATAGAAATTATCAGTCAAGAAGGGCATAAAACAGAGGCTTTTAACCAAACATCCAACCTGCGGCGACGTTTGGAACAGATGGCCGTCCGTGCGCTTCTGGACCGTTTGTTTACTCCGCAAACAAGAGTGTGTTACCAAGAAAGCGGGAAGCCCCTTCTAGAAAACAAAGGAAACTCTTTGGAGAATAAAGTGCCGGCACTCAGCATTGCACATACGCGCCGTTTTGCCGTTGTGCTTACCGCTCCGGGAGAAAAAGCCGGTATAGACGTAGAATGTTTTCTACGCGATTTTACACCGGTAGAAAAGAAAGCGCTGCATTTTTCTGAAAATATGTTCCTTTCCGATGACCCTCGGGAACGCAAAAAACAACTGGCTTTAATCTGGTGTGCAAAAGAAGCCATGTTTAAGTACATGTCTCGGGACGAAGTAGATTTTTCAAAGCAAATGTCTGTAGCGCCTTTTGTTCCCAAAGACAAAGGAACTTTACAAGGGAGCTTTCAAACCCGGGACGGAGCCACAACTTCTTTGTCACTTAGTTACCGGAAACTGGAGGATCATTTTATGGTGTGGGTTTGTGGTTGATCCGGGCTTTGTATTTTTCAATTAAAAAAGCAGGGTTGTAGCTGAGCTTAGCTTGGCGTAATCCGGGATCTCCGGTGTCGTCTTCACGGTTTACAAATTCAATATCGGGGTATTTTTCCAAGGCATACCGTACAAACTCCCGGTTAATCAGCTGGTAGGCACCGCGGTATTCCGGAAAGGCTTTTTCTACGTGTACCAATAAGGTGTTGTTGTTATAAAATTCACCTAGTGTATATGCAACAATCTGATTGTCTGCAATAAGCATAAGCCCATCCAGTCCCAGCTCTCTGAATCCCCGGAACGCTCTATGTACGGCACAAGCTTCTTGTCCCAATTCCAGATCGTGCCTGCAACCCATAATACGGCACCAAGCATCGTTCATTTCCAGACAGGCAGGAATTTCTTGAGGAGTTATGGGAACTACTTTGTAATTGTGATGTTCTTTTATAAAGGCATTCAGGTGGTTCCTTTTCGGTTGCATTTTCTTGCCTCGGAGGGTAGCTAAAAAAGAGGCATAATACACGTAATCAAAACTTTCTCTAGCCTCGTAAATATCAAGGTTTTCCATACCCGAATCTGAAAGCAAGGCCGCCTCTTCTCTGGTAAGTGCTCCAACTACCATAGGATTGCCTTCAGAAGCTTCTTCTAAAACATGACGCACCACTTCCATGGGGACCGTCCCTTCCAGTACCATGGGATACAGAAAATGAAAAGGAGCCGCTGCGTTTCTACGGCTTCTGACAAGCAGGAGGGAGTGGTCTTTGTACGATACAACGCGGTAGAACGAATGAAAAATCCCTGCCCACATATACAACGTGGTGAAACTGTATTCAGCTCCCGGCTTTCCTGCGTTTTTTAAATAAGGGGCAAAGAGGGTCTGATCACTTAATGTGATGGGGATGTACTGTGTCATGGATACTTAATTGTTCAACCAGTGTTGTAATTGTTCCACAAGTGATTCCCGCATGGGTTCAGGGAGGGTAGATATACGTGCCCTGTGGCTTCCCCGGGGCTGAACGTAGTACAATATATTGGGTTTTTCCGGGTTGGGAACGGCGGCGGCCGTCCACGGATCCCACTCCCCGTATATAAATACCATACGAGCTTCTGTTTGTTTAAGAAAATTACGTTGAAGTTTAGACAAAGATCTTCTGAAAGGAGGTTTATAAAAATCAGGTAAAAACAATTCTTTCAGGTACTGATTGCTGCTTCTCAACTCCATGGCCGGGTACTTTTTTGTGACCCACTCGCCTTTTGCTACTTCTTCCACTGCTACTTCTGCTGTTGCAGCGAGGTCTTCTGCTGTTGCTGCATCTACTGCTGTTGCTGCCGCCTCTGCTGCTGCCTCGGCTTGTTTCTTTTTCTTTTTGCCAAAGAGGCCTTTCTTTTCTTTTTCCGGAACAAAGCGCGTTCTGGATACCTTAAATTTGAAGCGCGAAGTATCATACGTATAGTAACCCAGCTCTTTGGCAGCTTGAATAAAGAAGGGCATGGTGGGGGTATCGCGGACAAAGTAGTCGGGAGTAGCAATTTGTACGAAATGTGTAAAAATTTGACGATCGTCTGCCTTCAAATCGGGAATAGATTGGGGGTCTGTGCCCCATTGCCAGAAAGCAAAAGAATATTCCAGTACACAGTAATCAAAAATCTCTGAGACGGGGCGTGTAAACGCAAGGCCTGCCGAGTCGCAGAAAGAAACAAACAACGGCATAAGGCTGTCTCTGCGATTCAATACCTCTTTTTGAAAATCGAATACTTTTTTACGGAGGTCCGGTGTTCCTACCTTATTTGCAATGAATTGAGCATGTCTTTTGTCCCTGGCGCTCAGGCACAACGGGGCCACATAACAAACGGTAATATCCACATCGTCGGGGTAAAAAGTCCTGTACATTATGGCCGTTTGCCCGCCTTTGCTGATTCCTGTGGCAATCCACTTACCGGTATAAATGGTTCCCAGTCGCTCCCTTATCAGGTGCAGGTCTTCCATGGCAGCAGGACCATTCAGCCATTCCCAGCGTCTGGGTGAAGGTATGGATTCTCCAAAATAGCGGTGTTCCACTACAATCAAGTTGGCATCCAACAGGCCCGAGAGCTCTTCTCTATACCTCGGGTGAGCTGCATAATCGGCCCCGTATCCTTCTGTAACAAGAACTGTGGGACGGTCGTAGCCTTTGTGCATAACAAAAACACGTTGTTCAAAGAAGCCATACGTGATGTTTTGGTGGTTAACCCTTTGGCGTACGCAAACTTTATATTTTTCTTCAAAATGGGCACTTTCCAGCCGCATGACTTCTGTTACTTCCGGAAGCGCAGACAACTGCGTTTCTAACCCGGTACGAACCGGGCGGGAGAGTTGCGAAAATACATGGACCGAAGACAAACAAAGCGCCAAAAAAACGAGAGGTACTAACGTTCTGTTCAATTTCATAATTGATCTATCAAATGGTTGTTCAGACCAAGCGGTCTGGAAAGAAAATGAGGATTATAAAACACTTCAGGTACAAAGACCGGCTCGCCAGCAAAGGCAGGTACTGCTTGTCTGAAAGTAAGCAGAGAAAGTGCTTTTGATAAAAGCAATTCCTGTGGATCTCCCAAAGGATATACATCACCCAGCAATACGTCATCTACTTTGTAGTCGGGTTGGAACCCGTCTTTAAACTCGGTAACGTTGTTAGCATTGGCATATTTATAGACTATGGGTTGAGTTCCCCAGTTTTTGATTTGGGGGTCTTTATCGGGAGAAAATACCATGGCAGCTGTATATTTACCTCGGGTCACGCCTCCTACTTTTATAACTTGCATGTAGGGATCTAAGCCGCAAATAGTCAGTTCAGAAGCACTGGCTGTATTGTAACCTGTTAAGATTACAATGCGGTTGAGGTCTAAATTAACGGGAATGTCTTTCTTTTCCGGGAAGTACTCCAATAACATTTCATTGCGGTTGTTGTCTTTCCAGTATTTGTTGTACAGGTCGTTCCATGTTTTTGTAATAAGGACCGTCTTTCCATCCAAACACTCTTCCGGACAAAGTACACCTACCAGAGCCCTGGCAGCAGCCAGATAACCTCCCAGGTTGTAGCGCAGATCCAAAACAACATCTGTTACTCCCTGATTTTTAAATTCTTGAAATACAGGGAAAAAGAGATTCTGTGAGTTGCCAAAAAAATCTGTATAACACAAATAGCCCACCTTACGTATTCCGTCGTCCAGGATTTCCCATCCCACGATCGGGTTCAGGCTCTGTTTCCTGGCTTGTAAAGAAACATTGCCTGTTTTGTAAATAGTACCCTCACGTAATTCCCCTAAACTAACAGAGAGCGAAGGAGCGTAATACAAATCTGTGTAATTGTCTTCTGTAATAGATTTTCCGTCTATTTCTATCAAAATGCTACCGCGTTGCAGACCGGCCTCGGCAGCCGGAGTGTCTGGATATACATATTGGATAATGGCAAAATAGTTGCCGGTATTTGAAAAAGTGCCGAATGCCAGGGAGTAACCGAAAGTAGTTTCTACCCCCTCTCCTCCTTCCAGTAAAGCCTCTACATCGTCTGTAATAAAGGACCAGCGATCTTCTTTGCGATAACAGAGTTTTTCATAAAATTCAAACTCGTCAAATTCATAACGGACATCCAACGTGTCCGGAATGTGCTTTTCCCATAAATACACCTCTTCCATAAGCTCCAGCATATACTTATTGACTTTCTGCGTAACTAAGGGAGCCTGTTCTTTATCGGGTTCATCAATAGGATCGCAGGAGCACGAGGTGAATAGCAGCATACATGCCGCAATCAAAAAGAGCCTGTTCTTCATAATGTTCAAATTTTGCACTAAAGTACAAATTTTTATTCTTTACCTTTGCACAAACTTACGATGACAGAGGATGATAAAGAACAATTTTGTTGAAGAACTTACCTGGAGGGGGATGATCCACGACATGACACCGGGTACAGAAGAGTTGTTGCAAAAAGAAATGGCAACCGCCTACGTAGGCATTGATCCTACGGCCGATTCCCTCCACATAGGACACTTGGTAAGTGTTATGATGCTTAAGCACTTTCAAGCAGCCGGACATCGGCCTATTGCTGTGGTTGGCGGATCTACCGGAATGATAGGTGACCCGTCTATGAAAGCGGCAGAGCGTATCTTGATGGATGAAAAAACGTTGCGCCACAACCAAAAATGCATTGAAAAACAATTGAGGCAGTTTTTGGATTTTGACCAGTCAAAAACGAACGGAGCGCTTATGTTAAACAACTACGATTGGACAAAAGGGTACTCTTTTTTAAATTTTTCACGTGATATAGGGAAGCATATTACGGTCAATTATATGATGGCCAAAGATTCTGTTCGCAAAAGATTGATCGGAGAAGGAACGGAAGGTATGTCGTTTACGGAATTTACGTACCAATTGCTTCAGGCTTACGACTACTTGTATTTGTACAAAAATTATGCTTGTAAATTGCAAATGGGAGGCTCTGACCAATGGGGCAACATTACTACGGGAACGGAATTAATCCGCCGTGTGGAAGGGGGGCAGGCGTTTGCACTTACTTGTCCGCTTATTACCAAATCTGACGGAGGGAAATTTGGCAAAACAGAATCGGGGAACGTATGGTTGGACCCGGCCAAAACTTCGCCTTACGCATTTTATCAATTTTGGATGAATGTAAGTGACGAAGAAGCAGAAAAGTACATTAAAATTTTCACCCTTCTCCCCAAAAACACCATAGACGAACTTATAAAAAAACATAGAGCCGAGCCGCACAAAAGGCTGCTGCAGAGAGAGCTGGCGGAATATATAACAAAGATGGTACATGGCCGGGATGAATATAACAAAGTTGTTGTAGCAACGGACATTCTTTTTGGAAAAGGAACAAAAGAACAATTAAAAGCCATGGATGAAAAAACCTTCTTATCTGTCTTTGAGGGAGTTCCGCAATTCCAGATTCCTCAATCTCTTTTGCCGGTTCCCGTTGCCGATTTGTTGGCCGTACATACGTCTGTGATGCCCTCTAAGGGAGAGTGTAGAAAATTGATTCAAGGGGGCGGATTGTCCTTTAACAAAGAAAGGTTGCAAGACGTGGGTATGCTGGTAGATATAAACAGCTTTTTAGATAAGAAATACTTGTTGGTACAGAAAGGAAAGAAACATTATTACCTTATTAAAATTCACTCATCATGAAGTTCCTTGGAGCAGAATCTAATACAAGGCAATTGAAAGTTGCCAGACAAATACAGAAAGACTTATCAGAAATTTTCAGAAACAAAGGTATGGCTGCTTTTGGAGGAGCCATGATTTCTGTAGTACATGTACGAATAAGCCCGGATTTATCCATTGCTCATGCCTGGCTTAGTGTGTTCCCGTCCAATAAGGCGCAGGACGTACTTAAGAAGATACAAGGCCAAACAAAGGGAATACGCGGAGAGTTGGGCAGACGTGTGGGCAAACAGTTGCGTATTGTTCCTGACCTTACTTTTTTTCTGGACGATTCGCTGGATTACGCAGAGCGTATTGAAGAGTTGTTAAAAACGTAAAACAAACGGAAGGTTGAAACTTGCTTTTTTTATTGCGTGGAGGTATCTGCTGGCCAAGAAATCAAGGCAGGTTATCAATGTGATTTCCGGTATAAGTGCCGTGGGAATTGCTTTGGGGACTATGGCGCTGGTAGTGGTTATGTCTGTGTACAACGGGTTTGACAACCTGGCTAAGAGCATGTACCATGCCTTTGACCCCGACCTGATGGTAAAAAGTGCCGAGGGAAAAACATTGCCTTACGGGCAGCTCTTTGAAGGTTTGAAACAAGACAAACGTGTAACGGCCGTTTGCCCTGTAATAGAAGAAACGGTTTTTTTGCAATACAGAGACAACCAAGCCGTTGCTACCCTTAAAGGAGTAGATACCACGTTTATAAAAACCTCCCCTTTACAACAACACATAACGTCCGGAACCTTTCAGGTATACTTTGGAGAAGTAGAAGAGGCCGTTCTGGGAAGGGCTCTGGCTCTGGAGCTGGGCGTGAACGTTGCTTTCATTGATCCGTTATGGATTTATTATCCTAAAAAAAACGTAGCCTTCTCTCCCCTAAACCCAATGGGGTCGTTGCACAGAGAAAAACTTTTCCCGGGAGGTATTTTTGCCGTAGAGCAACATTACGATGCTCAACATTTGTTGGTGCCCTTAGAAACAGCAGAAAGGCTCTTGGGTTACTCTCAAGAGATAACCCACGTAGAAATTAGAACAAAAGGTGAAAAAGCCCTGAAAGCGCTAGCCAAAGAACTGACCGCTGCTCTGGGACCGGAATACAGAGTACTTACCCGGTACCAACAGAACGAAACGTTGTACAGAATGATGAAAACAGAAAAAATCATCATCTTTTTCTTGCTGGGTTTCATTCTGGTGATTATTTCCGGAAACGTGTTGGGTTCTTTGAGTATGCTTATTCTGGAGAAGAAAGAAGACGTAGCCATCCTTACCGGAATGGGGGCCCGTCCCGGCCTTATCAAAAGAATCTTCATCCTGGAAGGCTGGCTGATATCCATCTTGGGATGGGTTATGGGAATGGTAGTAGGTCTTTCGTTGTGTTTTTTGCAGATCCGGTTTGGAATCATTTCCCTTCCGGGTAGTTTTGTAGTAACCAATTATCCGGTGGTTGTTCAGTGGACAGATATGCTTATGGTTACCGTTATGGTCTTAGGAATAGGCTTCCTGGCGGCTTACGTTCCCGTACGTTCTGTTTTTAACAATTCAATTTCTTTGGCATATCCGGGCAGTTCATTGGGAGTCTCTAAATAGAAAGGAAGGTCTCTCAAGCGGGGATGGTTAATTACTTTCCGGAAAGTATCCAGACCCAAGTACCCGTTTCCAATGGTTTCATGCCTGTCTTTGCGGCTTCCCATGGGGTTTTTTGTATCGTTAATATGGATGGCTTTTAACCGTTCCAAACCAATGATGTTGTCAAACTGTTCCAGCACCCCCTCCAGATCGTTCAAGACATCGTACCCTGCATCAAATATATGGCAGGTATCCAGACAAACGCCCAGACGCTCTTTACAGCGGGCTTGGCTTATGATGGTACCCAACTCTTCAAACGTCCTTCCAATTTCAGTACCTTTGCCGGCCATCGTTTCTAAAAGTACAAAAGTGGTCTGGTCTTTTGTCATGGCTGCATTCAAAGCCTGTACAATCCATTCAGTGCCTTTTTCTACTCCTTGCCCCACATGACTGCCGGGATGCAGGTTGTACAAATTTCCCGGCGTATATTCCATGCGGTACAAATCGTCCATAAAAATATCGAGCGCAAAGTCACGAATCCTTTTTTCAGCCGCACACAGGTTCATAGTGTAAGGGGCATGAGCAAGTATGGGACCTATGTTGTTTTCTTTGCTAAAGGCAAGAAAAGCGGCAATATCGTCGGGATTTATAGCTTTGGCTGCACCGCCGCGCGGGTTACGAGTAAAAAATTGAAAAACGTTGGCGCCAATTGTAACGGCTGTTTTTGCCATGGCCAGGTAACCGCCCGAGGAAGAAAGATGGCATCCTATACGAAAATGAGGGGTTTCTGATGGGGTATTCATAATGTAGTTAAATTAAAATGAGCTTTTTTCATGCAATTTTATACGCTCTCCTTTTTTCAAGGCAAAGGTAACGTATTCCTTCTTGATGCCTTTAAAATTTTTGGGAACTTGTAAGGTAAACACATGGTCTTCTTCTGCCAAAAGGGTAATTTCTTGTACTTCTCCCTTGCTCCAGGTACAGGAAACCGTACCGCCACCTCGTACACACAGACCGGAAAAAGAGCCGCCTTCTTTCCAGGCTTCAGGAAGGGCGGGCAAGACCCGGATGTATCCCCGGTGGCATTGAAGGAGCATTTCTGCTATACCGGCACATCCTCCCATATTGCCGTCAATCTGAAAATGAGGGTTGGAGGAAAACCCATTGGGATAGACTCCCGGAGTTAACATGGTAACAGATTCTGTGTCACGTGCTTTATACGGAGATTGGCTTTCTTCCAAGGCCGGAGACATCAATACGTTCAATACGCGGTACGCATTTTCTCCATCGCACAGCCTGGCATAAAGATTCAGGTTCCAAGCCAGCTGCCAGGCAGAGCCTCCCGGTCCGCGCCTTTCCAAAGTATGGCGGCAGGCTTGCAACAATTCCGGAGTTTCTTCTGTAAATTCATAGCCCGGATAAAGAGCATACAGGTGGGGTACGTTGCGCTGCCTTACGTCCTCTTCCGGATAATCATAGAGCCAACGCTGCAGGCACTCCATAGCATTCACTTTGTACTCCGGTAAGTGTTCCAGTGCTTCTTCCAAGTTGTGGATCAAGGGGAAATCGTCTGTGTTTTGTAATATTTTGTTGGCAGCAATAACGTGAGTAAACAATTGGCGGATCATTTGCACATCGGCTGTGGACCCCATACAGAGAAAGAGAGGAAAAGACTGCCGCTCTTCCATAGCCAACAAATCGCGGTTTTCCATAGGCAGGTAATAGGTGTTTCCGTAAGACATGGAAGGTACGGGTACTTTCTTTCCGTAATACGGATCTTCCCTGAGTGTGGAGAGATAGAAAAGAGCAGCTTCTTTCATCACCGGATAATCTATTCGCAAACGTTCCCGGTTTAGCGTATAGCTGTAATGATCCCATAAATGTGCACAAAGCCATCCTCCGGCAGCGTTATAACCGCCCCAGGCCGTGTTGTGTCCGGGAGCGGTAAATCCCCAGGGATTGGTCATGGCGTGAGCTGCCCATCCGGGCGCGTTGTAGTATTCGCGAGCCGTTTGTTTTCCTTTTTCTGCAAGGCGTCCCGTAAAAACAAGAAGGGGCAGGTGCAGGTGGCCCAGGTTTGTTTTTAAGGCCGGCCAAAAATTCATTTGCAGGTGCATGTTTAAATCGTAGGCTCCGTTCCAGGGCGTTTGTATAGATTGAGTCCACAGCCCTTGCAAGTTGTGGGGCAGAAAATCTTCCCTTACCGAAGAAAGGAGCAAATACCTTCCCATTTGAAAATAAAGAGCAGAGGCATCGGGAAGACGCAACTGCACCTTGTGGAAAAACGATTGGTACGTATCTACATGATCTTTTTTTAACTCCGCAAACAGGATCTTTTGAGCTTCTGTAGCCAGCGAATCTGCCCTCTGTATAAACAGCGAGTCTTTGTCTATGTTCAAAGTGGCAGGGTTGTAGTTTGTGGTTGCAGAAAGAATCAAAACGGCGCCGGTACCTTCTGAAAGTTGTAAGCAATCGTCAAAAGCAGTCAAGTTTCCACCCTGGTAGGGGAGGATATCCATACGCGTGTAGTAGCTCATGCCCTCCTCTTCTTCTTGCCCCGAGGGTAAAGTCCCCTCCATAACAAGGGTAAGGTTGTTTGTATAAACACGTGCTCTTTCCGGACGGTCCAACCGGGCTTTAAAATGCAACGCACCGGGTTGTGAAGCAGTCAGGTGCAAAATTATCACGTCTTTGTCAAAAGACGTGAAATATTCTCTGGTATACGTGATTCCCTCTAAGGTAAAAGAAGTAAAAGCAGTGGCTGTAGAAATGTCCAGCATCCTGCTGTATTCTGTAACGTGTTCTGACGGGGCTCTGTATGAAAAATCGAGAAAGGCAGACCCCAACAACTGATAGCTCCCAAACGTAGTGTAAGCTCCACTGCTTCCTTCAGAACCTGTGGTTAGTGAAGTAAAATGCTGGTACATAAGTTCCTGAGCTTTCTCTACTTGTTCTTTGTACAGCAATTCACGGATCAACGGTAAAACTTCCCCGATCTCCGGTTTGTGATCTTCTGCCGGAGAACCCGACCAAAGAGACAATTCGTTCAGAAGGATGTGTTCCGTGTCAAGGCCACCATCGGGCATGGCACCCACCCTGCCGTTGCCCAAAGGCAACCGCTCTTCCCATAAGGTGGCCGGTTGGCCAAAAGAAAAAGCAAGATACTGGGTTTCGTGAACTGGCCCGGCTTTACATCCTGCCACAGCAAGAAAGCACAAGCCCCACAACCAACGGAAAGGCTTCATAGGAACGAAGATAGCTAAAAAAAAAGAACACGAAAAGTAAAAACTTCCGTGTTCTTTTAACGTAATAACTATAATTCTTACATCATTCCGCCCATTCCGGGAGCACCGGCAGGCATGGCCGGAGCCTCTTCAGGAATTTCCGCCAAAGCACATTCTGTAGTGAGGAACATGCCGGCCACCGATCCTGCATTTTCCAGAGCCACACGGGCTACTTTGGTAGGATCAATTACTCCCGAAGCAAATAAGTTCTCATAAGCGTCTGTCCAGGCATTGTAGCCAAAGTCTGCTTTGCCTTCGCGTACCTTTTGTACCACAACACTTCCTTCCTGTCCTGCGTTTTCTACAATCATGCGCAGAGGTTCTTCAATGGCACGAGCAATGATGGCTATGCCGGTAGCCTCGTCCTCGTTGACGGGTTTCAGCTTTTTAAGGTCTTCAATGGCACGGATGTAAGCTACACCACCGCCGGGGATAAAGCCTTCTTCAATGGCAGCACGGGTAGCGTTAAGGGCGTCTTCTACCAAGTCTTTTTTAGACTTCATTTCTACTTCAGAAGCGGCACCTACGTATAGAACGGCAACTCCACCCGACAATTTGGCCAAGCGTTCTTGCAGTTTTTCTTTGTCGTAATCGCTGGTAGTGATTTCCATTTGTTTGCGGATCTGTCCCACACGAGCATCAATGTCTTTTTTCTCTCCGCCACCGTTTACAATGGTGGTGTTTTCTTTATCAATAACTACTTTTTCTGCCGATCCCAACATGTCCATGGTGGCAGATTCCAATTTAATGCCTTTGTCTTCTGTGATGACGGTACCACCGGTAAGGATGGCGATGTCTTCCAGCATTTCTTTGCGACGGTCGCCAAAACCGGGAGCCTTTACGGCTGCAATTTTCAAAGCACCACGCAGGCGGTTGACTACTAACGTTGCCAACGCTTCTCCGTCAACGTCCTCGGCAATGATCAACAAGGAACGACCGTTTTGTGCCACCGGCTCCAGCAGGGGCATTAAGTCTTTCATGGTAGAGATT
>JAAZIA010000033.1 GCA_012510445.1 Bacteroidales bacterium | reverse complement strand
ATTTGTTATCTTTAACTATTGTTTTCCCAAAACACCTCTGTTATGAAAATAAAAAAGGTTAAGATTTCAAATTACCGTTCTATTAAAGGAACCGTTGAAATTGAATTCTCAAACCTTACTGCCATGATTGGGGCAAACAACTCGGGGAAAAGTAATATTTTATGGTGCATTAATAAACTTTTAGGTCAAGAAACAGACCTCAATTCTGTTTTCACAGAAAAAGACGTCTATCAACAAGATCCCAACAGAAACATTGATGTAGAAATTGAATTTGACCAACCTTATGAGCATATTTCTTATGAAGGAGCTCAGCCGGTTTATGTTGACAAAATCCGCTTTATATACAGGCTTCACAAAGACGGTCCTTTAAAGGGAACTCGTCAACTGGAAAAATACTGTCTATCAAAAGACGACCGTATGATTCAAGTTCTGGCTAAAGATTCCGGGATGAATTCTATGCATTTATACAGCACACTTGAGTGCCCCTTGGATAGTATTCGGGAAAAAATGCCTGTAGTATACATACGTACAGACAGAATCACTACTCAGTCCCGCACAGACATTCGCCAAATTTTGCTATACAATTTGTTAGAAGAAATCAACCGGGACTTTATGGATAGCGACAACACCATACTCATGATGAACGCTGACGGAAGTGAGTCCAGAATTCCCCGGAAGCAGTGGTTTGACCAATGCATAGAAGAAGCTATGATTACTCTGAGAACCAATGCGTTTAACCGTCTTAAACAAACACTGCGTAAGTCCATGTTGGAGTATCTGGGACAAGATTTTGAACCAAACGACGCCCTTTGGGATATTTATTTCAAACCCATTACCTCTTTGGATTTTTACCATTCTCTGGAAATGTGTCTGAGCGAAGGAAACCACATCACCCCTCTTCGTGCACTAGGTGAAGGCGTACAGAATGCTATTGTTCTTTCCATACTAGACGCCTATAACCAACAAAACAGTGAAGGCTTCATACTTATGATTGAAGAACCGGAAATGTACCTTCATCCACGCATGAAGCGAAATTTATACAAAGTATTACGGACTTTAAGCGAAAAGAATCAGGTGATTTACGTAACACATTCCACCTATATGGTTTCTCTCTCGGAATTTGATTCTGTACGGATAGTCTATAACGACGGCACCGGTACCCGGGTTAAAGCACCTGTTTGTGATAACATCCCCAAATTAAGAAATTACTTTAGCAACATCCTGACACATGAGCTGAATGAAATCTTCTTTACACGTAAGGTCCTTTTAGTAGAAAACACCTACCAAAAAAGAACCCTACTGCATTACGAATCACGTTTGGAGTTGGATTACGATGCATTAGACGTAGCCATTCTGGATGTAGGAAATAAAAACGACATGCTCCATTTGTGCGAATTGGCACTTGCTTTTACTATGGAAATTGCGGTTGGTTTTGAATTGAAATCTCCAGATTATGAGGCACGCCGGGATGAAGAGGAGAAGCTGAACGTTCAATTGAAGGCTCTGGAAGACCGTGGTGTAACTGTGTTTTATACCGTCAATAATTATGCAGAATACATGCAATCGGAATGGGGCGAAGACACGTTTCAATCTTACCTTGACAAATTCCCCGGCCGTGACGTATATCATAAGATGATGCAATTTTCAAACGATCCCGATATTCCCATTCCCCCATTAGTAGAATCTATGATTTCCTGGATCACCATCCCCTAACCCAGCATCCAGCACCCAGTGTCCAGTATCCAGTATCCAGTACATACATATGTAAGGGTAGGAAGTCTCTATTTCCCAAAAAAAGCTCTCAACTACCTATGTATGAGTGCATAGTAAAAACAAAGGTGTTTTTTAGCACCACCTACCTTTACATTTATTACCGCTTTTTCGGAAAGGTAGGAAGTCTCTATTTCTCAAGAAAAGCTCTCAACTGCCTATGTATGAGTGCATAGTAAAGACAAAGGTGTTTTTTAGCACCACCTACCTTTACATTTATTACCGCTTTTTCGGAAAGGTAGGAAGTCTCTATTTCCCAAGAAAAGCCCGTAGTTCGCTGTATATGAGCAAGTAACAGGAGAAGCGATATTTTTTGACACATCCTACCTTTACAGTGCCAATTTTTGCTTTTGATAACAGCGACAGCTCTTTTGCCTTGGATTCAGTGATTTCGAAGTATAGTGCGGCGCACTATCATCCACCCAAAAATCTGACTACTCGTATGCCCTTACAGGATTGGATGCCGGTAGCGTATTCTTTAATGGTTTTCTTATCAATGATCACTTTTTTTTCTGTAGAAGAAGCGTGTAGAAACGCCGTGACCGGCTGTCCGGTAGTAACAGTTAGCCCGTCAGAGCCACTTCCCCAGGCAAACGCTACATGGCTTATATCTAGGCCTTTGATAGTTGTCACAAAACAAATCATATCCCCGGGTTGTATCCATTCCAATGCACTGTCTATATGTTCCTTAGGAACATAACAACTGCCCTTCTGCTTCATCTGTTGTTCCAACTGCCGCTCTATGTGGGCAATACGTTTTGTCATGTCCGGATCAGAGGCCAACGCTGTGTATTGATGAGCATGGGTAGACATATAGGAAATTTCTTGAACCAGCGGAATACCTCCGGGATAATAACTGATTTCCTTGGCCAGACCCAAAGCCTCTGCTTGCAAAATCCATTCACTGGTGTAGTGAATACGACTGCTGTAACCGTCAATCTTTCCGTTCCTGTACCTCAACTGTAGCAAGTTTTCACAAAAAGCATTAAAGCTTCTGTCTTCTTGCGCGGCAGTCAGTGCCATACATACACAAGCTTCTACCAACAAAATGCAATCTGTTCCGGCCAGGGAAACGGTCAGGGCTTCTTTTGTATGTTCCAAAGTTCCGGCAACGTAGGGCATACCCAGCATAGCTTGGGCTGCAGTCAAAATCCGCATCTGCATAGGCTTCTCTCGTAAGGGTTCCAATAGCGTCATAATTTGTTCAAATACTACCAGATCGTCTGCTAAAAAACGTACGGATTGTACTTCACGCGCCCGTTCAGCAGAACATATGATCGCGCCCATCCGCCCCGCACTACCCACAATAAGCTCTGCACTACTCACAACATGTTCCTCACTACCTACAACATGTTCCGCACCACCTACAATATGCTCTGCACTACCTACAATATGCTCTGCACTACCTACAACAAACACAACCGCCAGACAAAAAGTAATTCCAACACGTTTCATACTTCAAAAATTTATGCTTCAAAATTTAATGCCTTAAAAATAGAATAAAAAAAGCCGGAAGAAAAATACTTTCTGTCCGGTTTTTCAATTTTGTACAGCAAGACCTCAAGCAGTCTTATTCTGCATTTTCCAGCTCGCTCAGTCTGCTATTAATGTCTTCCTGAGCTTGCTTCAGGTAATCTGCTTGCGCTTTCAGTCCGCGAACCTCATCCTCTTTGGTAAAGGACATTCCGCGGCCAAAGCCCCAGCCTGTACTGCGGCCGATGCCCAAACCACGTCCCATACCTCCGCCCATACCTCGGCCAAAACTCTGACCCATACCGCGACCTGCGCGCATACCTCGGCCAAAACCCTGGCCCATTCCGCGGCCAAAACCCCGGCCAAAATTTTTGGTAAAGCCCGGCGTGTCGTAGCCGGCACAAAAACCTAATCCTCTTCCGGTTATAGGACCTTGTCCCATAGGTCCGGTTTTATCTCCTCTTGGCATAATTTTTAAATTTTAACTTTGTTTTACGGTACAAAGATAACAATTTAAATGAACATATGTTCACTAAAATGAAAAACTTTTAAAAAAAAGGAGTCTTTTTTTAGGTTTGTGCGTTTATTTGGTCCAAAAGGGCCTGAATGTCATCCTGACATTGCCCGCAGACCTGTCCTGCTCCCGTTTCGTCACCTACTTGGTCTACCGTTGTCAAGTTTTTTTCTTTGATGGCACTTACTATTGTACTTTTGTACACTTCGTTGCAATAACAAATCAGATAATCTTCTTCCATAATTTGAACTGTTTTACTCAAAAGTAATAAAAAAAGCGCGCATGATGGTATACGTGCGCGCTCGTATGATCAAAGGATAATAAATGATGACCTTGGATTTGTACGTACATACAGGTGTGAAATTTTCTTTGTAAGCTTATTTAATCATTATTTTTCTAATGTGGCCACTAACATCCAGACGGTTTTCTCTTGTTCTCTCAAATAATCGCTCATCATAGCAACGGTTACTTCGTCTTCTATCTTGCCGGCCAATTCTAATACTTTACGTTCACGGAGCATAAGGATTTTGAATGCATCCAAAGTACTTTCCAGCGTTTCTTCACAGCCGGATAAATCGCTTATTTCTTTTATTTCCGATATTTTTATATAGTCGCTGTAGTTGTTCAGGGGAGTATGTCCCAACATAAGGATTCTTTCGGCAATTTCGTCTGCCATATCGTTTATTTGATCGTAAATCTCTTCATATTTCTCGTGGAGCATAAAGAATTGCTTGCCTTTGATATTCCAGTGAAACCCTCTCAGGTTGGTATAGAAGATTTGTACATCTGCCAGCAATTTTTGCAACTCCTCAACAACGGGTACTACTTCTTTCTTGTTCAATCCTATGTAATCTAATGTTCTCATGGTTTTATGTATTTAATGAATCTTTCTTATTTGTAGTACAAAGATACTTCACACGCCCTTATTAGTCAAACAGATTATATCTATGAGGTTATAGAAAATTTCTATACTTTTGCAGGGCTATTTAAAAACATTTTATATGACTTTACAACAGCTTCAATACATTATAGCGCTTGATCGACACAGGCACTTTGTTAAAGCCGCAGAAGAGTGCGGTGTTTCCCAGCCTACCCTGAGTGCCATGATTGCCCGTCTGGAAGAAGAATTGGACCTTAAGATTTTTGATCGCACCAAACAACCCGTGGAACCCACCCCGTTGGGAGCCGAAGTAATCCGTCAGGCACGTATTGTCTTACAACAATCCAGTCAGCTTAGGGAATTAGTGCAACAAGGAAAAGAAAACGTGGAAACGCATTTTAACCTGGCTGTTATACCCACTGTGGCACCTTATATTGTACCTCGTTTTATAGAATTCTTTAAAAAAAGCTACCCAAAAAGTGAAGTCAGCATCCTAGAGATGCGCACCGATGAAATTACCCGGAACTTGAAAGAAGCCACCGTAGATATGGGTGTTTTGGCTACTCCTTTGCTGGATCCCGACCTACTGGAAATTCCCCTGTATTATGAAAAATTTGTAGCTTACGTTTCTCCTTCAGATTCAAATTATAAAAAAAACGAGCTACCGGCAACAGAACTTCCGCTGCGGCATTTATGGGTGCTACAAGAAGGGCATTGCCTAAGGGATCAGGTGTTCAACTTCTGCTCTCCCGACTTTCCCGCAGACAAAAAAATATACGAGGCAGGCAGCATAGACAACCTGGTACGTATTGTAGATACGAACGGTGGCTATACACTCATACCTCAGCTGCACCTCCCTATGCTTAGTAAAAAACAGCGCAGCCACATACGCCCGGTAATCTCTCCGCCTCCGGTACGCGAAATTTCACTAGTGATATATAAAGATTTTTACAGAGAAAAACTGTTAAATGCAGTAGCAGATACCATCAAGCAGATTATTCCCACCGACATGCTGGATACCCGGTTGAAAAAATTTGCCATCAAGTTGTAAGAAAAGCAGCAGCCCGGTCAAACACACTACGAAAAGCAAGCGTAAGTTCCTCTTCGCTTACTTTCCCGTTTTCAGGAAACGGAGCCTGATGGGTATAAGCATACGGAAAATCAAGTTCTTCTGTAACGATACCTGCCAGATTGTTTCCGGCGGCTTCTTGTACTCCTGCTGTTGGAATGACTGTATCTTGTCGCAACGACACCATCCGAATCCTGTCGCGAGCGTCCGTAAAGAAAGGCCGTCGTTTACTGCCCACATCTTTAGATGGGATCATCTTACAAAAGGCTTGTGTAAATTGAAGTCCCATCTGTTGATCTTGCGCAGCAAACATTTGGAAAGGCCGAGAAAAGTTCCCCAAGTAATAGTCCCTGATTTTTTCATACGCTTCCTGATCAATGATATCCCGTGAATTTCCATTCATTCTTTCAAAGACAGATCCGCCGCAAAAGGTGAACAAAGCCGAGTCTGCCGCATAACCGCAAGGATCGGCCATCAGAACCACTTGGGCAAGCAGCGCCCCAATGGAATACGCAAAAAAATCCACCTTAACCCCTTCTGTAAAGAGCGGGTGCCGACCGTGTTTCATATCCCCCATCAACTGGTATAGGTTGTAAGCAGATTCCAAACCCGAGCTATAAAAACGCAAGGGATCCACAGACAATCTGGAACTAAGGGCCACATTAAAAAAAGAAGCGTTGCACAACCCCAAAATCTCCTGTTTGCGCCTGTTCAGCCAAGGTTTTAGCCACCGTGGTGAAAACCAGGATACCGGGGTTCTGTTCATATGAAATGCCATGGGGAATAATAAAACCGGCACCCCGCAAGTCATGACCAGATCTTCTGCCCAAACCAGGTATTTATTCCAATTCCTTTCATTCAGCCCATGCAACAATACAATGGCTCGGTCACAGTGTTCCTTCCCGGAGGGAACAAATACAACGTAGGAAAACTCTTTGTTTTCGGCAACCGTACTGTCCGCAGCCGGATAAAACGGAGCTGTTTTCATAGGTTCTCGTACACGTGCCACTTCTTGCTGTCCCATTACGGTTTGAAAAAGATACGGAAAAGCCTCAATGGGCCTGTCCGGAACAAGAAACGGTTTTTCATAAGAAAACCGACCACACAATTCTTTTGTTCTTTTCATGGATTCAAAACAAGAGAAATGGCTTCTGTTTGTCAAAAAAAAGGGACAACGTGTATTACCTTGGGATAAAAACGGCAAGAAAGGGGCAGAAAGCGCCTATTTGTGGTAAAATTTTATCTTTGTAACCTATGGGCTTTATGAGAAAAAAAATACCTCCCTACATTTACAAAAAATCCAATCTGATACTGTTGGTGGTATTTACTGCTGTATTTGCCCTGCTGTTCATTAACATCTACAAGCCTTTTGAATCTCCGCAATGGTATCCCAAAACAGAAGGAAATTTTAAATACTTCCTGTATTCCAGCTTAATCATTCTTATTGGAGTGCTGGTGGTAGTTATCAGCCGGATTGTGTTGTTTTATTATACTAAGAAAAGAAAGCTCACCTACTGGGAATACATCATTTGGGTTGCCGCAGAGATTTTTTTCATGTCTCTGTTTTATACGCTGTATTCCTACCGGCTGGAAGAAACAAGGGATTTTGCAGAAGTATACCGCTCTTCTGTTATCAATACCAGCCTTATCCTTCTGTTGCCTTACAGTATATCCATTTTGTACCTTTCCTGGAAGGAAAAATCAAAACAGGTTGCCGCTTTAGAAGAAGAACGAACTCACGGAGAAGACAGTTCCGGTTCTGCCGGAACTTTTACCTTTTACGATGAAAAAGGGAAATTGCAGCTTTCTGTGAAAAAAGATTCTCTGCTGTATATGGAATCGGCAGATAATTACGTTTCTGTATGGTACCTGTCCAAAACCGGTGTTAGTAAATACCTGATACGCAACACACTCAAAGAAATGGAAGAACGTTTTACAGGAACCAACATGGTACGTTGCCACCGTTCTTTTATGGTTAATCTGGACCAGGTTAAAGTTGCCAAAAGAACATCTACCGGTATTGTCTTAGATCTGGATACGGACAAAGTTCCGGATATCCCTGTATCCCGTACGTATGCCGGACAGATTGCCGGCTGGTTTACCTCTGTATAAAAAGCAGTATACGGCTAAACAGTAGCTACGTTGTTATTTCTTAAGCAAATCGCGTATTTCTGTAAGAAGCACTTCTTCTTTGGTAGGCTCCGGTTCGGGTGTCGGTTGCGGTTCAGCTGCTTCTTCAACCTCTTTTTCTTTACTTGCTGTCAGTTTATTTAACCCCTTGATCAAAAGGAATATACAAAAGGCTATGATCAGAAAGTCAAAAAACACCTGGATAAAATTGCCGTAATTCAACGTAACAGCCGGCATCATAATGCTTTTATCCAGCAAGCTGGCCCGTTCCCCTACAATGGTCCATTTCCAATCGGTAAAGTTCACACCTCCTACCAATGCACCTACAAGAGGCATAAGCAAATCGGCAACTAGAGAAGACACAATTTTCCCAAAAGCGGCCCCAATAATAATACCCACGGCCATGTCCATCACATTGCCTTTCATGGCAAATTCCTTAAATTCTTTGAAAAATTTTGACATAACGTAACCATTAATAATTTATATAAATATACAAAGATTTATGCCTTTGTGGACAACTTTTATAACTTTACGTTTCTGATAACTATAAAAACCATATTATGAAATTTAAATCTTTAGTCTTTTTCTTACTTTTTAGCTCTTTTGCGATCCTTCAAGGCAAGGAAACCGAGGGACGACTACTCCGATTCCCTGCTGTGAGTGAAGGAGTTATAGCTTTTTCTTATGCCGGAGATCTCTATACAGTGCCTTTACAAGGAGGCACGGCAACCAAACTTACATCACACATTGGTTATGAGGTGTTCCCAAAGTTCTCACCCGATGGACGTACCATTGCTTTCACCGGACAGTATGACGGTAACACAGAAGTGTATACCATTCCCACCGAAGGAGGATCTCCTAAACGGCTCACTTATACGGCCACTCTGGACAGAGACAACATTGGCGACCGTATGGGTCCTAACAACATTGTTATGGGCTGGACACCCGATGGCAAAAATGTGGTACTTCGCTCACGTTGGTATAGTTTTTCAGGCATGCGGGCCCACCTGTTTACCGTTCCTGCAGAAGGTGGTGAACTGAACCAGATTCCCACTACAGAAGGCGGATTCTGCTCCTATTCACCGGACGGACAGTACTTAGCCATGAACCGCATGTTCCGGGAATTCAGAACCTGGAAATACTACAAAGGCGGACAAGCAGATGACATCTGGGTAAATAAATTAGGTACCACGCAGTTAGAAAACATTACTGCCGGCGAAGGTGACAACTCCCAAAACATTTTTCCCATGTGGGTAGGTCCCTTCATTTATTTCATTTCTGACCGCGATACGGTTATGAATCTGTTCCGCTACGATACCCGTACAAGAGAAACAGAGAAAGTAACTCATTTTGATACGTACGATATTAAATTCCCCTCTGCCTCGCAAGATTACATTGTATTTGAAAACGGAGGGTATATTTATACGTATGCTACAGCCACCGGTAAACTTGAAAAAGTACATATCAACCTTCATGACGAAGGGTTGTATGCCCGTACCCGATTGGTAGATGTATCACGCCAGGCAGCCGGATATTCTCTTTCTCCCAATGGGGAGCAAATCTTGATAGGAGCCCGTGGAGACGTTTTTTCTGTGCCCGGCACAGAAGGTGTTACCTACAATTTAACCCGTACTCCGGGTGTTCATGAACGCGGTGCTTCGTGGTCTCCGGACGGAGCACAAATTGCCTGGTTCTCAGACAAAACAGGGGAATACCAACTGTATGTCATGCCGTACGACAGCCCTGAGGAAGCACGTCCATTGACTCAATTCGCAAACGGATACCCGGACAACCTTACCTGGACACCGGATTCAAAAGGCCTGTATTTCACTACAGAAAAACGCGAACTGTGGTACGCAGATCCGTTGGCCGGGACCTCTCGCAAAGTATTGCAAACCCCTTACAGCGGCATACAGGGCTACAATATATCTCCCGATAGCCGGTGGATCACTTATTCTACTCAGGCAGAAAACCGTGTGCGGTTAGTATATCTGTACAATGTAGCCGATAACATTTCTTATCCCGTTACCAGTCCTTGGTACGATTCTTATTCAAGCATTTTCTCAGATGACGGAAAATACTTATTCTTTACTTCTTCCCGCGATTTCAGAGCCAGCTATTCCCGGGTAGAATGGAATACTTCTTACAACGTATCTTCTTATGTTTTTGTGTTGCCTCTGGAAGCAAACACTCCGGATCCCACTGCAATAAAAGCGGAAGAGTATAAGGTGTCAGAAGAAGGAGAAACTCCACCACCGGCCGCTCCATCCAGAAGATCGGCCAAAAACGAAAAAACTCCTAAAGACACCAAGAAATCTACAGAAATAAACATTGATCTTGACGGCATCGTGGAACGTGCCTCGGCCCTTCCTCTGGAGGCAGGCATGTACCAGCTGATGGCTTCCATTGACGGCGACTTGTACTTCTGGACGCGGATGGAGGTTAAGAAAATCTCTATGAAAGATATGAAAGTTACCTCGGTAACTAAAGGAATGCCGGTTGCTTATGCTTCCAAGGGCAAGAAGATGTTAATCCGTGAAGGTCGCGATCTGTACGTTGTAGGAGCTCCCACATGGAAATCAAACAAAAAAGTATCCTTGGAAGGGATGAAAGCTTTGGTAGACTTTCCTACAGAATGGGAACAAATTTTCCACGAAACCTGGCGTGTATACCGTGACCATTTCTATGTGTCTAATATGCACGGTCGAGATTGGGAAGGAATTCGCAAAAAATACGAAGTCTTGTTGCCCTACGTTCAACACCGCCATGACCTTACCTACGTTATTGGAGAAATGATCTCTGAACTGAATGTAGGTCATTGCTATGTAACCTCTCCTACCGATACGCCGGCTGCAGAAAGGATCAAACTGGGACTACTAGGTGCCCGGTTTAGCAAAGATGCATCGGGGGCCTTCCGTATAACTAAAATTTACGAAGGCGAGCATTGGGACAAATCACTCCGTTCTCCCTTACGTGACGGCGGACATCATGTGCAGACAGGCGATTACATACTGGAAGTAGACGGAATGGACTGTGCAGATATGTCAACCATTTACCAAGCTCTTGTTGGAAAAGTAGACAGAACAGTGGCACTTAAAATCAACAGCACTCCTTCCGCAGCAGGAGCCCGTACCATTTACGTAAAACCCATTGCCGATGAATCCCAACTGGAATATTACGAATGGGTGCAGAACAACATTCAAAAAGTCAACCAAGCCAGTGATGGCCAGATTGGGTACATCCATATCCCGGATATGGGTATGCCCGGATTGGATATGTTTACTAAATTGTTCTACACACAGCTTGATAAGAAAGCCCTTATCATTGACGATCGTATGAACGGCGGAGGTAACGTTTCGCCCATCATCCTTGAAAGATTGGCAAGGGAAGTGAGTCGTATGAGCATGTACCGTCACGGAAGCAACCTGCCTGTACCTAACGAAACACACCATGGACCCAAGGTTTGTCTGATAGACAAATATTCCATGTCTGACGGCGATTTGTTCCCATACAGCTTCAGAGAAATGGGGCTAGGCAAACTCATTGGGACACGTACCTGGGGTGGTATTGTTGGTATATCGGGCTCTAAACGTTATTTGGACGGACAAGACGTGCGTACGCCTTTCTTTACATCGTACTCCATTGATGGTGAGTGGATTGTAGAAGGCTATGGTGTTGACCCCGACATTGAAGTAGATATTAACCCATTTGAAGATTACCTTGGGAACGACGCGCAGCTTACTAAGGCCATTGAAGTTTTGCTGGAAGAACTTAAGTCTTACAAACCGCTGCCGGAAACTCCCGCAGACAGAATTATGTAATTATGAGAAAACATTGGATCTTCTTGATCCTGATGCTGCTTCCTGCGTGGTCTCTGATTGCGCAGGGGGTAGATCATCAAGGATTAAGTCTTACTAAAAAAATTGACGACGTACTATGGTATAACAAAGTAGGCGATGTGGCCTACATTGACAAAGTGTACATTCCCACTACCCCACGCTGGCGGGAAGCCAATCCCACCGGACAAGGTGCCGGCAACCCGCTTAAAATCTGGTCTTATATTTTTGTACCAAAAAATATTAACCCGGCTAAAAAATATCCGCTTATTGTATTGCCCCACGGCGGTGTGCACGGAGATTTCACAACGTACCACACACACATTATACGGGAGCTGATGGCTCAGGGCTATATTGTCATTGCCACCGAGTACCGGGGAAGTACCGGCTACGGACGTGGACTGTACGAGAATATTGATTACGGTGGTCGAGAAAACGATGACGTATGGTACGGACGCAATTATATGGTAGAAAACTACGATATAGTTGACAAATCACGTATAGGAATCATGGGGTGGAGTCACGGAGGCATGATTACGCTTATGAACCTGTTTGAGCATCCCAAAGATTATGCTTGTGGGTATGCCGGAGTTCCGGTGAGCGATCTGATTGCACGCCTAGGATACAAACGCCCTGCCTATATGGCGTTTTTCTCTGCACCTTATCATATTGGAAAAACACCCGAACAAGATGTGGCGGAATACCGCCGCCGTTCCCCTGCCTGGCAAGCGCACAAACTGCAAACGCCTCTGCTTATCTATACCAACACCAACGACGAGGATGTGAACTCTCTGGAAGTAGAGCACTTGATCAAGGCTTTAAAAGCCAACGGAAAATCTTTTGAATACAAAGTATTTGAGGATGAGCCGGGAGGTCACTCCTTTGATCGTATGGACCATGCTGGCGCCTCTGCCATGCGCCTGGATATTTATAAGTTTTTGGCAAAATACCTTAAACCTCCCAAACCTTTCAAAAACGTAAAAGAACTACGTCGCGCTGCCTACGAACCATGGCATACCGGGAGTTCTGCAAATTAAATTAGAATCCCATTGTTGCGAAGGTAATGGAAGAAGTCGTCCCGGCGAGCCCGTGCTACCGGGACGACTGATTTTTTGTTGTCATCCATAACAATAACACAGCTTTTACCATGCACCATACGTTTAATGTAATGGATATTCACCAAATGTTGGTTGTGTACTCTGTAAAAGGTACCCTTTCCCTCAAACATATCTTCAAAATACGCTAGGTTTTTTGAAAGGAGTACTTTATTGATGAAAGAATGATCCTTGTAATACACTACTGTATAGGCGTTGTCCGATTGTAAGCGTAAGATGTCTTTCAAACGAACAAAAATATAGTTCCCTCTTTCTTGCAGGGCTACTTTCTGTTCGTTTCCATCCATGTTAAAGTTGATCAACAAGTTCTGGATTTTTTTTTCGCTTGCCCTTGTGTGGTAGCGTGAAATGGCAGCTCTCAGCTGTTTAATGTCAACAGGTTTTTCAATATAATCCAGTGCAGACATTTTAATAGCCTGAAGGGCGTATTCCTGATAAGCTGTAGTAAATATTACCTCAAAATCCCTTTTTTTGAGCATAGCCAGCAAGTCAAATCCGGAATAAGGACCCAGTTCAATGTCTAAAAAAACCAACTGGGGTTCTAAGGCAGAAATCTGAAGCTTTGCTTGTTGAACGTCGTGGCAAATGGCAAGAAGCCGGATGGTTTTAAAATGTGTCTCCAAGGCCTCTGCAAGTGAACGGGCATGCATTGCATCGTCTTCTACAATAATAGTTTTAATCATGCTACAGATATATAAGGCAAAGACAGCGAAACTATGGTTCCGTTCAATCCGATGTCTTTTGTTTGTAAATCTTGTATGGTAAAGGATGCTTTTGAGAATTTCATTTGGTTGATTACACGTAACCTGTCTTCTGTAAGTTTAAGCCCAAGGGATTCTTTTTTAAACCCCGATACTCTTTTAATTCCGTTGCGACTGGCTGTATATCCAATGCCATTATCCGTGATATCACATAACAGCATGTTGTTGTCGGTATGCAAGCGAATACTTATTTTATACGTTTCTTCTCCATCAATAAAACCATGTTTTATAGAGTTTTCTATAAAGGGCTGCAAAATAAGCGGAGGAACTAAGGTTGTTTTCACGTCAATAGCTGGATCCTGCTCAATAACGTAGGTAAAAGGATTGGCAGATCTGGTTTGTTTCAGATCCATATAAGCTTTTACAATCTCCAGTTCTTTTTCCAATGGTATATCTTGTTTGGACATGCTCTCTAACATAAGCCGTGTAAGGTTGGAAAATTTCCTTAAACAGACCATAGATTCTTTTACTTTTGATTCCTTTAACAAGTATTCCACTGAATGAACGCAATTGAAAATAAAATGGGGATTGAGCTGAAAGTTAAGAGCCTTCATATGCATTTCCATCAATTGCCTGTTAAGGTCTGCTGCCGTTTGTTTTAACAAAGCTTTTTCTTTTTCTTTTTTGTTTCTGAAAGCCAAAAGAATTAAAAATGCTGTGATGGCTAATGCCACAATGATAATAATATATCCTATGGAAAAAAGACGGTTAAGACGTTGTGCCTGAAGTCTGCTCTGTTTGTACATCTCTTCGTTTAAGATGAGCAACTGTATTTTACTTTGTTGTTTTTCTTTTTCCGTTTCGGCCAGTTGCAGACTTTGCTGGTAGTTCAGGTTCTCCATCAGTGATTGTTGTAACTGCAACTCCGAAAGATGGTTTAACTGATTCAGACGGTCCAGATTGCTTTGTTTTCGTTCATTTTCAAGGTTTAGCAAAGCAAT
>JAAZIA010000032.1 GCA_012510445.1 Bacteroidales bacterium | reverse complement strand
TTTACATAAAAGTGACAAATTCTGCAAAGGTTGGAAGTAGCAATAAATGCCACAAACCTTGTTACGTACAGGTTCACAATTAGTTACACTCCTTTCATGAAAAATAACGACTTCCGACCTTTACATAAAAGTGACAAATTCTGCAAAGGTTGGAAGCAGCAATAAATGCCACAAACCTTGTTACGTACAGATACACAAGTAGTTGTGTTCTTATACTAAAAAACATCAACTCCCTACCTTTACGTGCTGTATCACTTCCAGAACTGGGAATGCTTCCGGTTGCCGTGCAACCGGTTTTGAAAGCCGAGGCATCCCCTTGTTCTGGATATGATGCAGCAGTCAGTAATACTAGTGCGTCGCACTAAGCACTCAACCTGCAGTGCTTTAGCTAGTTACTAAAAACGTCCCCCAGGGGCACGTTTTCAGCAACTCACACCCAATCAGCAACTTAACCTCCGAGTGCGACGCACTCCAATTCTGCTACTGCAACTTTGGCGCATGTTAGATTCAATCTAGCGCGCCAAGGTTTTTTGCAAAACCCCCAACAGCCAGATTATAAGACAGATACTATCGAAGCTATAAAAAGTGGCGCATCAGATTCAATCTAGCGCGCCAGTTAATCAGTAGAATATTTGCGGAATGAAACAAGAAAGCAAAAACCCAAATCGCTGGATACCAACAATTTGGGTCTCTTAAACGTGCCCGGAACAGGGGTCGAACCTGCACAGGATTGCTCCCGCTAGTCCCTGAAACTAGTGCGTCTACCAATTCCGCCATCCGGGCTTTTGTTTGCAGGAATGCAAAGATATACAAAAACTAAAAAAACGCAAGGTCTTGTGAGAAAATATCTTTTAACAGGTGGTTGGCCAGGCGACTGGCTCCTATCCTAAATAGCGAGGGGTTTAGCCATTCCGCACCCAGAACTTCTTCTACGATATTGTAATATTCCAGTGCATCTGAAGAAGTAACAATACCGCCGGCCGGTTTGAATCCTACTTTTCTGCGTGTCTGTTCATGGTATTCTGCAATGCATTTACACATGGTGCGGGCAGCAAAAGGAGTAGCGGCCGGTTCCATTTTACCGGTTGAAGTCTTAATAAAATCGGCTCCGTTTTCCATGGCCATAAATGCAGCCTTTCTGATGTTTTCTTCCGTTCGCAAGGCACCCGTTTCTAAGATGACTTTCAATACGGTTCCGGCTCCAATGGCTTGACGTATTACGCGTATAATCGAGGCTGCTTTATCGTACCTGCCGGCAAAGAAATGGTGCAAAGACAATACTACGTCAACCTCGTCTGCTCCATGCTCTACACATAACGAACACTCTTGTTCCATTACTTGCGGGAATGTTTGCGAAGCAGGAAATCCGGCTCCCACTGCTACTATTTTAACTTCGTTTACCTGAAGCACTTCTCTTACAGGGGCCACTAACGTAGGGTAAACACAAATGGCCGCTACGTTGGGCATCTGCGGATATTCCAGGGCAAAACGGTTTACATTTTCTGCAAACAACCTGCCCCGAGCTTCTGTATCTGTTGCGTTCAGTGTGGTTAAATCTATAAATCCAAAACACTGCTTAAGTTTTTCCATGATCATTCACGTATTTTACTGTCGATTATGATGGTTACAGGACCGTCGTTAATTAGCGACACATCCATCTGGGCTCCAAAGACTCCTGTTTGTACTTGTATCCTAGAGTGGTCTTCCAACATTTGGCAAAACTTTTCGTACAAGGGAATGGCTACGTCGGGATGGGCCGCCTTAATATAGGAGGGTCTGTTTCCTTTACGGGTAGAGGCATGTAGCGTGAACTGGCTTACTACTAAAAGTTCTCCTTCTGCCTGCATAAGCGATAGGTTCATTACCCCTTGCGAATCATCAAACACCCGTAAGTTAATGACCTTACGAACCATCCATTCCAAGTCTTCGCGGCTGTCCTGCTCTTCAAAGCCGGCCAAAACCAGCAAGCCTTTTCCTATTTCAGCTTTTGTTGTCCCTTCTATTTGGACCGAGGCTTTCTTAACCCGTTGAACTACCACTCTCATATTGAACTACTTTTTAATACTGTATTTATTCTCCCAGAATAACCTCTACTCCTCTTCTTTCCAGCTCGGTTGCAATTTCGTGCAATTTTTCACGCGAGCATTTTTTTAATTCTCTGGCCGGAGTTCTTCTGTCTAATGTATAGACCATCACCTTCTGTGGTTTAATGTCATCTACTACGGCAAACCAAAGATCCAGTTCCTCTTGCGTGGTATTGTCAACAACTTGTCCTTTGTACGTACCGGAAAAGAACAACGTTTGCAGTGTAAAATCACCCTCATATTTCCTCAGCTGCTCTATGGTCTTTTTTACCGTGTACCCTGCCAGAGGCTGGTTAATAAGTTTGACTGTTTCTTCCTTGGCACTGTCCAGTTTCATAAACCTTTCATCTGCCAGTTTCAGCGCTTGGAAAACACCCGGTTTTTCTAAAGTACCGGCATTGCAGAATATACAAACCCTAATTCCGGGCATAATACTGTCCCTAATCTGTATTGTCCCTTGAACTATATTTAAAAAATCGGGATGTAAAGAAGGTTCACCGTTACCTGAAAAAGTAATAACATCCGGGATATGCCCCTTTGCCTTCAGATCCTTCAGCCTTTCTTCTAATGTACGCAAAATTTCTTTGTCATTGATAACCCATCCCATTTCTCTTTTTTCAGAAAACGGTTCCGGATTCCAACCACATTCACAATAAATGCAGTCGAAATTGCAGACTTTCTTTAATTCGGGCATCAAGTTAATGCCTAAACTGCACCCCAACCGTCTGCTGTTAACAGGTCCGTATACCATATTCCTCAACACTTTGCTTTCCATAGTTCTATCTAAATTATTTTTTACAGGCGTCTTGATTTTTCTCTCATCTCCCTCAACAATCGGCTATCATCGCTCGGAACCTCTTCCAACTCCCGTGTCTCATCTATAATGGAACGCTCGGGTCTTACGGGGAAAACCTGCATTTTTGATCGCCTAGATCCCGCCAATTCCAGGTACAGCGGAATGGCTCCCGGTTCCGGAGTTTCTTCCATCACGGGCAACACGCGCCAGTAAGTCACTTTGCTTTCGGGTTGTGTGCCGAGCTGTGTGCTGAGCTGTGTAGCAACTTGATCCTGCTGCTCGACGAGCCTGCCTAGCTGAGCGCCCAACTTTTCTTTTTGTACAGCTTGCCTGCTGAGCTGGTCTGCCTGCCTGCCTAGCGAATCTGTCGGCTTTCCAAGCGAATCTGTCGGTTTGCC
>JAAZIA010000031.1 GCA_012510445.1 Bacteroidales bacterium | reverse complement strand
TATTCTATTCACCACTTTAATTAAAAAGGCTGCCTCTAAATACTCAAGATATTTCTTTAACACCTCTTTTTTTATTCCGGCTTGGGTAGAAAGTTTTTCATAAGAAAACTCACTGCCTGAGCGAAATGCAATATGAACAAAAAGCCTGTTTAGTTCCTGAATGTCTGTTATACCGTATAGACTTGGCAAGTCTCGCAACAACACCTTGTCAATAATATCACTTTTGATATACTGTCCGGGGTTAGAGCGTATTTTCTCGGAGAAAACGACTTCCGGATAACCGCCATAATTGATATACTCAATAAACAAACGGTTTAATTCATCCATATTTATGGTATCGTATGGAGTGATGGATGTATCCTTTTGTTCTACTATGATATTATCCAGTTTCTGTAAATGGAGAAATTCATAAAACGTCAAAGGAGGTAGCATAAAGTGGGTAAAACGTCCGGCTCCACTCTCGTTGCTTTTCATCTTCAAAGCAGCAGCAGCAGAGCCTGATGCTATAAATTTAACGTTGCGAAATGTATCAACAAGAGATTTAAGATGAACTTCCCAAAGCTTGAGGTATTGAATTTCATCATAGAATACAAAGAATCCATCGTAATTACCATCTTGTCTGAGCACCTGGCAGGCATAATGAAAAAGCTCCTCAAGTGAGATGTTGTTGTATATGGGAGTGTCGATTGATAAATAGATGATTTTTTGAGGGTTAACACCGTCTGCTATGAGTTTGTTTATTGTATGATACAGCATAACTGTTTTGCCAACGCGCCGAGGTCCCATCAATATAGTTGCACGTCTGACAGTGGTATCTGCAACTAACGGGTAGAATAGGTGAGAATAGGGCCTTAGCGGCATGTTCTTATAATCGTCTGCTATCATTCCGGACAACCACCAAGGATTGTCTATGGACATCCTTTTGAGGAGCTGCTCTTTTAACTGACTACTAAGTTGACTCATACCACATGTGTTTTAGACGTAACAAAGGTAGTAAAAATGCTTAAAGTGACAAAATTGTGCAGAATAAGGGTGTTTTAATAGCCCTATTTATACAAAAAATACGATTATAAGAACTTTTGGGAACTCTTAATATTGTTTCTGGCTTTCTTTGGGTTTGTTCTTTTTGGATACGCTCATGTGGATGACGGCAAAGAGCCCGGTCAGCAGCATGGTGACGGCCTGTGATTCGTGACTTATGGTGGCAAATACCATTCCCATGGTATGCGATAAATCGTAAACGGCCGTCAAGGCCAATGAGACTATAAAATGAAACGCCCCAAAGCCTCCTTGTACCGGAACCACCCAGCCAAAACTGCCAACCACCATCAGAAATACAGCGTCTGTAAATGAGAGTGAATACCGCAGAGGGGTTGCCAGGATGATGCAATAAGCGGTGCAAACGTAGAGGAACCACAGGAGGACGGTAAGAAAGAAAAACATTCCCTTGTGGGGCATTTTAAAGCTTTCAACCAGGCCCTTCCACATACCCTTGAAGAAACCGGTAACTTTATGAACGGCCTTGTATTTTTTTAGTTTTTTGCGGAAGACAATCCAAAACAATACGGGCAGTATAAGCAGGGCTGCGGCTAGGATAATGACCCATATGGCAGAACCGTCAAACCATTTCGTAATCGGAGTCCAGATATACCGGACCAAAAAATCCCCAAACACATCCATCCTGAGTAAGGCTACGGCTACGGTTATGATCAGAAGGCATATCATATCAAATGTTCTTTCCAACACAACTGTTCCCACGACTTTGTCAAACCCCAATCCGGTACGTTGGGAAACGACCCCGCAACGAGCCACTTCCCCTGCTTTGGGCAAGGCAAAATTGGCCAAATAGGCAATCCCCACTCCGTTGAACGTGTCTATTCGCTTGACCGGTTTACCCAATCCCAGCAGGAGGATGCGCCAGCGGGCGGCTCGTATGTAAAAAGAAAGAGCACCCACTAAGACAGACATCAACACCCAAAAGTAATTGGCTGCCCGCAATCCTTCCAGGAACTCTCCCCAATGTATACCTCTGAAAGAAAAATAGAGGAGGATCAAGGCTAGGATGGCAAAGAATACGACCCTCAGGATTTTTTTCCACTTCATAGCCGCGTAAAGGTACGAAAAAAGGACAATCGGAAAATTTACGTTACATTTGTAGTAAAGTAAAACCGTATGAAATCTATTTTGGGGATGGGGAATGCCCTAACAGACATTTTAGCCTTATTGCCCGACGATTCCTTGCTGGAAAAATTTCATCTTCCTCACGGGAGTATGCAGCATGTAGATGCCAAAACGGCCGATACTATATGGCGCGACTTAAAGCCTCTTGGGGTACAATATGTGGCGGGAGGATCTGCCGCAAACACCATTACAGGCACAGCCGTACTGGGTATGCCTTCCGGGTTTGTGGGCAAAGTAGGAGACGACGAATTGGGTTCGCTTTTCTATGCAGATCAACATCGCAACGGCATCAAATCCTGCTTGCTTAAAGGAAAACATGCCTCGGGGAGGGCCATGGTTTTTGTTACGGGCCCCGATGCCGACCGCACCTTTGCCGTGTACCTGGGAGCAGCCTTGGAACTGGGACCGGAAGATTTGACCCCGGAAATGTTCCGAGGGTACGATTATTTCCATATGGAAGGTTACTTGGTACAGAACCAGCATTTGGTCCGTAAAGCCGTTAAGCTGGCCAGAGAAGAAGGTATGATCATCTCTTTAGATATGGCCAGCTACAATGTGGTGGAGAGCAACAATTCATTTCTGCACAACATTGTGGAAAATTACGTTCATATAGTTTTTGCTAACGAGACAGAGGCTTTTTCCTATACGGGAAAAGAGCCGGAAGATGCCCTACGTGCCATTGCAGAGACCTGCGATATGGCGGTAGTAAAATTGGGTAAGGAGGGGTCGCTTGTAAGGAGTGACAACAAAACATATAGAATAAAAGCCTGGCCCGGAATAGCAAAAGATGCTACGGGAGCAGGAGATTTGTACGCTGCCGGTTTCTTGTATGCCCATTCCCTGGGGCTTTCTCCTCAGAAATGCGGTGACATTGGGTCTATGATTGCGGCCCGAGTAGTGGAGGTTATAGGACCCAAGCTGGATATCCCGCGATGGAAAGCCGTTAAACAAGAAATTCGTCAACGTATTCAGGACCCGGACTGATGAACCATCCGATAATTATAGCCGGCCCTTGTGCAGCTGAATCGCAGGAACAGGTAAGGCAGGCAGCAGTAGAATTAAAAGACTTCAGACTTCCGCAGACAGCAGGAGGCAGAGGGATTACATTTTTTCGCTCAGGGGCCTGGAAACCAAGAACACGCCCCGGCACTTTTGAAGGTGTGGGCAAAGAAGGCTTGCTTTGGCTCAAAGATATTCAGGAAAGCACAGGCTTACAAACTTGCACAGAAGTGGCCTCGGCTTATCACGCAGAAGAGGTTTTGAAAGTCGGTCTTTCTGCTGTTTGGCTGGGTACCCGTACCACAGCCAATCCATTTCTTGTAGAAGAGATTGCCAAGGCGCTTGAAGGAACGCCTCTTCATATTTTTGTTAAGAACCCCATAAATCCCGATCTAAATTTATGGTTAGGTGCTGTACAACGCATTTTACGGCACCATCCTGAAAACGTATACGCCATTCACAGGGGGTTTAGCGACTACCATACGGGGCAACTGCGGAATGCACCCTTATGGCGGGTTCCTATAGAATTTAAAGTACAAATGCCGGATATTCCTTTGTTGTGTGATCCGTCGCATCTTTCGGGACATACAGACTTTATTCCCGATCTGGCACAAAGGGCACTGGATTTGAATTTTGACGGGCTTATGCTGGAGGTACATCACCATCCGTCGCAAGCTCTTTGTGACGGGCCTCAGCAATTGACTCCAAAGACTTTCAAAAGCTTGATGCATACCTTGTCTTGGCGCAAATCTCTTCCTTCTGAAGACCCGCTGGCAGAGGAGAAAATTTTGATAGATGCCATTCGCACACGCATAGACGTATTGGACGACGATCTGGTGAATGTACTGGCCAAACGCATGGAGTTGGTGGACCATATTGGAGAGGTGAAAAAACGAGGGAAGATAGGGATTGTGCAGATTGAGCGATGGAACCAAGTGTCTGACAGAACGCGGGAGCAGGCTGTGGAAAAAGGTCTGGGAGAACCTTTTATAGAAGAAGTCTATAAAGCCATTCATCAGGAGGCCATAAAACGTCAAGAGAAAATCATCAGGAATGAATAGATCTGAAAAAGAAGGGCAGGTAATCCTTTCCGAGGATTTTGGCAGATTGCGTAAATTGGTGCCGGAAAACAGCCGGGTAGTTGTGTTGTATGATAGCCATATAGAAACGTGGATGAAACAGATGGTTGACCCCGGTTGGGAAGTATTTCCTTTAGAGGCAGGAGAGGACCTGAAACAGTGGAACTGCGTAGAAAAAATTGTAGAAACTTTTCTGAAGCGAGACATTAATCGCTCTTGGTTCCTGATAGGCATGGGAGGCGGTACCGTTTGTGACTTTGCCGGCTTTATAGGCTCTGTATATATGAGGGGGTTGGCTTTTGGGCTGGTACCTACCACTTTGCTGGCTCAGGTAGATGCTGCATTGGGAGGGAAAAACGGCATCCATTTTGGATGTTACAAAAACATCATTGGGTGTACGGTACTTCCTCGTTGGGTTTTGTGCAACCCACGGGTACTGGAAACGCTTCCCATAGAAGAGTTCCGGTGCGGCCTGGCAGAATGTATCAAACACGGAGCCATTGCCAGTGCGTCTTATTTTTCTTTTATAAAAGAGCTGGTAGCCTCTTGTAAAGAGTCCGATACATTTTCCGGCAAAGATTTTCACCAAATGCCTCTTCCTGCACTTAGGCAACTGATACAGGGGTCGCACGAAATCAAGATGGGGATTGTGGAAGAAGACCTGTTGGAAGAAGGGGTGCGCAAAGCCCTTAATTTTGGACATACTTTTGGGCATGCCATAGCTGCTCGTTACCCATCCATGCGCCACGGCCAAGCCATATCATACGGAATGGCGCTGGCAGCCGCCTACTCGGTGGAGCAAGGCCGGCGCCTTTCCGCAGAGCAAACTCGTCACTTTTCTGCGGAGCAAGGCCTGCATTCTTCTGCGGAGCAAGGCCTGCATTCTTCTGTGGAGCAAGGCCTGCATTCTTCTGCGGAGCAAGGCCTGCATTCTTCTGTGGAGCAAGGCCTGCATTCTTCTGTGGAGCAAGGCCTGCATTCTTCTGTGGAGCAAGGCCTGTTACGCTCCGGATCGCAAGTTTTTCTTTCCCCGGCAGAACACGACGAATTGTTGCAACTGTTGACCGACTGTGGGCTGGAGGTGACGCTTCCCTACCCGGAAAGGGACATCATCCCGTTCATGTTACACGATAAAAAAAGACGAGGCGCAGAGTTGCCATTGGTTCTTCTTTCCCGAATAGGACAATACGTATTTTTCAAAGAACCTATCATTCTATGGGAGAACCGCGCACGAAACCCCGGCGTATGCTTGGGAGTTTCTGCCGTTCGGGACTTTCCGGACTGGATTGACCGTGCTCCCTGGGTAGAATTGCGCCTGGATCTGATGCCGGCATTGTCTCCCGTGGCGTTGCTGGCTTTCCGCATGCAATGCATGGGAAAAGAACACCGCCTTATGCTTACGCATTTGGGCAGCGCCCGGCCTGCGGCCGTGGCATTTGATCAGTCGGTAGCATCTAATCAGCCGGTAGCATCTGATCAGCCGGCAACATCTGATCAATCAGCTCAATCAGCAGTTCCATCTGAGAGCCAGGCGCTCGTTCCGGAGGTGCTTGCAGAAGTGATTTCCTGGGGCGTAGGGTGGGTGGACGTTCCGTTAGAAGCGCCGGCAGACTACGCCAAGGAGCTTATGGTGTTAGCCCGACAACACGGAGCGCAAATCATCCGTTCCGCTCATTTTTGGGGCAATGCAGGTGCTCCTGTTGGTGAAGCTATTGCTACTGCTGGTAAAGCAGCAGTTGCTGCTGCTTCTGCTGTTCCTTCGCCGGCAGAGTTGGATGCTTTGGCAAAAAAGGCTTTTTCTTCCGGGGCTGATTTCTTGAAAGTTGCGGTGCATACCCGGTCTCGGCAAGAATCAGACACGTTACTTGCCTGGTGCGATAAGCAAAACACCCGGGGCGTTCAGTTGTCCGGTCAGGCAAAGGACAGTGTACCGGCTGATGGCAGCTATCGCGTACCGGCTGACGGCAGGTATCGTGTGACCGTGATGATTATGGGAGACGATGCACTCAGGGCTCGGTGCCATGCTTTACGTAACGGCTATCCATTTGTGTACGCAGCCCCGGAACGGGAAGGTGCTACGGCACCCGGTCAGCCATCTTTTGAAGAATTAAACGGGTAGCCCCGGTGTTTTTCTGTACATAAGTACTTGCCGCATCTCCCGCCTTTTTCCGTAATGCCGGGTTGTCTATCCATCGTTTAACGGCAGCAAAAAGGGTATTGTAATCTTTAAAACTTACGGCGGCTTGCTGTGAAATCAAACAGCCGGCCTCTTGAAATTTTTTGTGGTTCGGACCAAAAAGTACGGGTTTGGCGTAAACAGCCGGTTCCAGGATGTTGTGAATGCCGGAAACATTGAAGCCTCCGCCCACGTAGCAAAGCGTAGCATAACGGTAAAGCCGGGAGAGATAGCCCACGCTGTCCACCACCAGTATTCTGGGAGGAGCCGGATTCTTTTCCCGTACTGCTTCTGAGTAGAAAACCGGAATAGGGGAATGGAAAAGTCGCCTGATTGCGCGCAATTGAGCGGGATCTGTTTCGTGCGGAACCAATACCAATTGCAGCAAAGGCAAATCTTCTGCAAGGCGCTTTAAATAAGCGTAATCTTTGGGCCAAGTGCTGCCTGCAATTAAAACCAGAGGCCTGAGCAACCCGGTAAGGCTTTCCGGAAGGTCCTCCCCTTTTACGTCTGCAACTACTCTATCAAAGCGCGTGTCTCCCGCAACAGTCACCGGTAGAGATTTCAGCAATTGACGCGAGCGCTCGTCTTGTACAAAAATATGTGTAAAGCAGGTGAGCATGTGACGAAACAGCACTCCGTACCTCTTAAAAAATATTTGATCCGGCCTGAACTTTGCCGAGATAAGGTACGTGGGGATATTCCTTTTTTTAAGGCCTGTTAAGTAAAAATACCAGAATTCGTATTTCACAAATACGGCTGCAGAAGGTTGTACCCAATTCAAAAACCGCCGAGCATTAAAGGGAGTGTCCAGGGGTAGGTAAAAAACAAAGTCTGCCCACGAGGTGTTTTTTTTAACCTCGTACCCCGAGGAAGAAAAGAAAGTCACCAGAATTTTTTTGTCGGGATACTGCTCTCTTATGGCACGGAGCAAAGGTTGTCCTTGCTCAAATTCACCTAAAGATGCGCAATGCATCCAAAAAGGTCGTACGGGGACAGCCTGGTTTCCGAAAGTATTTTTCAAGCGTTTCCATTGCCTGCCTCGTCCTGTAATAAATTTTATGTATTTGCCCACAATGCAAATGTACGGCAAAAAAGGGAGCAAATCGTATGGTAAATTTGTATTTTTGCTCCATGAAGGGAAAAGACAAGTCGCAAAAACGTTGTCGATGGCTCTGGGTAGCAGGCTTGTTGCTGCTTTTTCTGTGGCTGCGTCAGTTGCCGTTGTACAAACCGACCGGGGCCATTCCATTTGAAGGACCCTATTGGTACAACCCTTACCAAGAGGTACATCCCGGAGGGCAATGGTTACGGGCTAACTTTCATGCCCATTCCAATGCTTGGGGGTTTGTGACAAGCGGCCGAAAAAACACAGTAGAAGACATCGTTTGCAAATACGACTCTCTGGGGTATGATATTATAGGGATTTCTGATTATCACCGTATAACTAACCCCTTTGCGGCAGGCGATGCTGCGGGTACTCCCCGGGGCAGGCTGTTTGTTCCTGTGTATGAGCACGGATATAACGTAATGAAAACGCATCAGGGAGCCATTGGAGCGCGTAAGGTGTATTGGAACGATTATATTCTGCCTCAGACTTGGTCGCAAAAACAGCACATAATAAGAAAGTTAAAAGAAAAATCCCGACTGGTGGTGCTTCATCATCCTGCCTGGATGGGCGGATATAGCAAAAAAGATATGCGCTCGCTTACCGGGTACGACCTTTTTGAAGTACTCAATGATTTTTGGATTTCAGAGGAATTGTGGGATGTGGCACTTTCTGCCGGACGACCGGCTCTGCTTATTGCAGGAGACGATGCCCATAATGTTTTTAAACAAACAGATCTGGCCCGAGATCTCACTATGATTTTTGCCGGAATGACCGACTCTCTTTTGGAAGATCCCGAAGATCTTTTAGAAGGCCCCGAAGGTCTTTTGAAAAGCCCCGAAGGTCTTTTAGAAGGCCCCGAAGGTCTTTTGAAAAGCCCCGAAGGTCTTTTGAAAAGCCCCGAAGGGGTGTACCGCGCGCTTGAAAGCGGGGCAGCTTACGGTATAGAAGTAACGGAAAGGCTGGCTCACAGTTCTGTGGCACAGAAACGAGAAGGGCTGGATGCCCTGCCGCTGTTGCAAAGTTGCAAGATCTGTAGCGATAGCCTGGTTGTTGTTTTGAGTGGCGAGGCTTTACAATTCAACTTTATAGGCCAGGACGGCCGCCTTCTGAAAAGTGTGCTGTGCGAAGCGGGCGGCAGCACCACCGTCGGTAATTCTGGCAATTCTGGTAGTGGGAGCAGCTCCGGCAGCGAAGCGGGCG
>JAAZIA010000030.1 GCA_012510445.1 Bacteroidales bacterium | reverse complement strand
TACACAGCAGCCATCTACGCTGCCCGGGCCAATCTGCAACCCGTATTGTACGAAGGAGTATTAAGAGGCGGACAACTGACCACTACTACAGACATTGAGAACTTCCCCGGGTATCCGGAAGGGATCAACGGATTCCAACTGATGGAAGATTTAAGGCAACAAGCAGCACGTTTTGGAACGCAATTTAGGACGGGCATTGTAGTAGAGAGCCAATTAGATACAAGGCCTTTTGTACTTACGCTGGACTGCGGTAAAAAAGTAAAGGCAGAAACCATAATCATTGCCACGGGAGCCACGGCACGGTACTTGGGCCTGCCCTCGGAAGCAGCCTTCAAAGGCCGCGGAGTATCTGCCTGTGCCACGTGTGACGGATTCTTCTACCGAGGGAAAGACGTAGCCATAGTAGGCGGAGGAGACACGGCCTGTGAAGAAGCCCTGTATTTAGCAGCCCTATGCCGTAAGGTGTATATGATTGTTAGGCGTAATGTGTTCAGAGCCTCAAAAGTTATGCAGGAAAGAGTGCTTAACACCCCCAATATAGAAGTGTTGTGGGAGCACCAGACAAAAGAAGTACTGGGAGACGAAACAGGCGTTACAGGCGTACGGTTGGTACACAAATCGGGCAAAGAACGGATCCTGGAACTCCCCGGGTTCTTCCTGGCCATAGGACACCACCCCAACACAGAGCCTTTCCAACCCTGGATAGAAGTAGATAAGGACGGATACATAGTAACCAAAGGCAAAACAACAGAAACCAATATAGAAGGCGTATTTGCAGCCGGTGACGTGCAAGACCCCAGGTACCGCCAGGCCGTTACGGCAGCCGGTAGCGGTTGTATGGCGGCTATGGACGTAGAACGCTACCTGTCTATGAAAAGCGGCCTGTAATTTGCTAAACTGTCGTATATTTGCCTAATGGTGCCGCTCATGAAAAGAAAATTCTTAACATTACTATTCTGTACCACCGTATTGGCTGCTTCGTGCGTAAACCAGTTCGAAGCCCTTATGCGCAGTACAGATTACCAATTAAAATTCAGAAAAGCCATTGAATATTTCGAGGCCCGACGGTACTCCCGCTCACAGCCTTTGCTGGAACAATTGCAGATGGTCTATAGAGGAACCCAACAAGACGATACGCTGCAGTTTTACTTGGGACTGAGCAATTACCATTTGTTCGACTACGTTACGGCAGAAGAAAATTTCAGGCAATTTGTAGAGATCTTTCCACGCAGCCCGTTTACCAAATCGGCCCGTTTTTTAAGGCTCGACTGCATGTACCAAAATACATACCGGTACGAGCTGGATCAACAGCCCAGCCATGCCACCATTGCCGCCATTGAAGAATTCCTGTACGACTACCCACAGAGTGAGTACAGGGAGGCTTGTCATTCCATGCTGGATGATTTGTACCATAGGTTAGAGAAAAAGTCGTTCGAATCTGCCAAACTGTACTACACCATTGAAGACTATAAAGCGGCTACGCACGCATTGAAAGAAACCCTTAAAGAAAATCCGGAAAGCCGGTACAGAGAAGAAATAATGTATTATATTGTAGCCGCACAGTACCAGTATGCGGCCAACAGTATGCCGGAACTTCAGCGAGAACGATTCTTGAACCTGATAGACGAATACTACAACTTTATAAGCGAATTCCCAGATTCTAAACACACCCGGGAAGTGGAGAACATGTTTAGAAGAGCACAACAATTTACTACTAAAAAAAGCAATTTAGAATAAAAGAAACATACTATGGATAGCAAAAAGCAACCTACCCCCAATACAACTGTTACACGTGATATCAACCAATTGTCTGAAGAAACAGGAAACATCTACCAAACGGTCATGATCATTGCACAAAGGGCCAACCAGATTTCTACAGAAGTGAAAAAAGAATTGAACGCCCGTCTGGAAGAATTTTCTACGTTTACAGATACGCTGGAAGAAACTTTTGAGAACCGCGAACAGATTGAAATTTCACGTTATTACGAACGTCAGCCCAAACCTACCTTGGTTGCTATACGAGAATTTGAAGACGGAGAGACGTTTTACAAAAAGGCAGAAGAGCCACAAGAATAACTTTGCTGTACTCCCTGAGCATATCTAACTTTGCCCTCATCAATGTTTTGGAAGTCAACTTTTCTGAGGGACTTACCATCCTGACCGGAGAAACAGGTGCCGGCAAGTCCATTATGCTGGGAGCGTTGTCTCTTCTTTTAGGGGAAAGGGCAGACGTTAATTACTTAAGAGATCCCAACACCAATGCCGTAGTAGAAGCCTGTTTTCAGGTTCCGGCCGCAGATCATGACCTGGAACAACTCTTAGAGGACAACGGGCTGGATGCTTCTCAAGAACTTATCATCAGACGTGTGGTGTACCCTACGGGGAAAAGCCGGGCTTTTGTAAATGATCAGCCGGCCAATTTGCCGTTACTCAAGCAATTGGGAACCTTACTCATAGACATTCATTCCCAACATGAAAATTTATTGTTGGCAGACAAAGACTATTTGCTGAAAGTAGCCGATGCTTTTGCCGGTCTGGAACCCCTTACCCAACAATACAAGGCTTCTCACAGAGAAACAATGGCTCTCATCACGCGGGTGCAGTCCCTACGTGCGGCGTATGAAAAGAAACAGCAAGACCTAGAGTATTTGCAATACCAATATACAGAATTGGAGCAAGCCCAACTGATCGAAGGAGAACAGACAGAGTTGGAACAAGAACTGAAATTGCTGGAGCATGCTGCAGAAATACGGCAGGCGTTGTATCAGATTGCCTATGTACTGGAAGAAGGACAAACACCTGTGCTTACCGATATAAGAGAGACGGTACGCCTGGCCCGCTCTGTGGCAGAACACAATCCGCTTTACCAACAAATTGGAGAAAGACTGGAAGAGGTACGCATTGAACTGAAAGACCTGGCACAGGAATGTACGGGGGCTTTGCAAGCGGTCAGTGACCAACCGGGCAAGAGGGAACAACTGAGCCAAAGGCTGGATACGCTCTATACGTTGGAGCGCAAGCACAACGTACATACCGTAGAAGAGCTGCTGGTCCTCCAAGAGTCTTTTGAACAGCAACTGCAAGAGGTAGAGAACGATTCTACCTTATTAGTAACATTGGAAAAGCAGCTGGAAACAAGCACGGCAGAAAGAAACCGGCTGGCAGACACATTGCATAAAAAACGAGCCGAGGTGTTGGACAAACTGTCTGCACTGCTCTGCTCCCGCCTGGTACTTTTAGGTATGCCGCATGCGCAACTCTCTTTTGATTTGCAAACGTTACCGCATTACGGGCCGTTGGGGAACAGCCGTCTGGAAGTCTTGTTCTCTGCCAATAAAGATGTGGCTCCCAAAGAGTTGAGTAGCATTGCATCGGGGGGAGAGATGTCGCGCCTGATGTTGTGTGTAAAATGGATCATGGCACGAAGCGCCGGATTGAGTACCATTATTTTTGACGAGGTAGATATGGGGGTGTCGGGGAAAATTGCCGACAGTATGGGAGATATGATTCATGAACTTTCCGAACATATGCAGGTGATGGCCATTACGCACTTACCGCAAGTGGCAGCCAAAGGCAAAACACATTATCTGGTAAAAAAAGAAATGATAGGCAATACGACACAAACCAACATTCTAAAGCTCTGCAAAGAAGACAGAGTGTTGGAAATAGCCGGAATGTTGAGCGGCTCTGTAGTTACTCAGGCCGCCATGGAAAATGCCAGGGAATTATTAAACAAAGCATTATGAGAGTTATTATTTTAGAAGATTACGAAAGCATTTCTGCCTGGACGGCGCGTTATGTGGCAGACACCATACAAGCCTTTGCCCCGGCACAGGACCGCCCGTTTGTTTTGGGCTTGCCTACCGGTTCTTCTCCTATGGGCACGTATAAAAATTTGATTTCCTATGTAAAAGAGGGGACCCTTTCTTTCCAAAACGTGGTAACGTTCAATATGGACGAGTACGTGGGACTGTCCGGAGACCATCCGCAATCGTTCCGCTATTTTATGCAGGAACATTTTTTCAAGCACATAGATATACAACCCAAGAATACCCACATCCCCAACGGAAAGGCAACCGATCTTACGGCAGAATGTCTGGCCTATGAACAAGCCATCCGGCAGGCCGGAGGCATCCGCCTGTTTTTGGGCGGAGTGGGGACAGACGGACACATAGCGTTTAACGAACCCGGTTCTTCCCTAACCTCCAGAACAAGGATTAAGACCCTCACTACTGATACCGTTCTGGCTAATGCCCGGTTTTTTGATAACAACGTGGAGCTGGTTCCCAAAACGGCCATTACTGTGGGAGTGGGGACCATTATGGATGCAGACCAAGTAGTTCTTGTAATTAGCGGAGCTTCCAAAGCAAAAGCGTTGCAGCAGGCTGTGGAAGGAGCCATTTCTCATTGGTGGACCGTTACGGCACTTCAGATGCACCCCAAAGCCATTCTGGTGTGCGACAATGATGCTGCTTCTATGCTAAGGCCGGAAACAATAGCTTATTTTAAAGATATTGAAAAGTTGGGCAGGTAATGTATTACCCGCACTCCCGTATTGGAAAAACCGTGTTCCGGTGATTTCCTGACAAAAGAAAAATGCGTTTGTAATGAAGGCAAGCGAAGCGATTCAATGCAGTCTTCAAAATGAGGACCGTACAAGAACAGTGCTTGTAGGAAATAGTACGCTACGTCGTATCCTTGGAAAGAAAAGGGAGTAGGTTCGCTATGGTATAACCGGCGGTACGTAGCCACAAATTCATTGACTATAGGTTGGGAATAGTCTACATAGGCAGAGAGGGGAAGCACTACCTGCAGTTGGTGTAAGGCCGTTAAATCTAACGTTCTGAACCCGTGCCAACGCGACATCCCAAACAGCTCTATAGGGATGTTTTCATAAGCCAGCAGTAGGTGCAGGTTGCGGACGGCGTCCGATACAAATGCTTCGTTTTCCGAGGCTATGATAATCTGGTTAGCGGGGTGTACTTCCAGCAAGGTTTTTAATTGTTCTGTAACTATGCGCCCTTCCAGTACGTCGTATGAAAAATTACGGTAAGGGATCAAGTGGTTGTCCAGTAATTTTCTTATACCGGGGGCTACTTGCTGTTCTCCTTCTTCAGAAATAACCCATAAGGCGGCTCGGTGCGGGTCTAAGTATTTTAAGAGGGCTTCTTGTTGTACTTCCGGTCCCGGTTGTACCTGAAAGAAATTAGAAAACGAACTTACCCATACGTTTGATTTACTGTCCAATGGAGAAACGATTTTTGTGGGGCTGTTCCGGAAATAAGCCAGCGTGCTACCAATATCGTTAGCATAGACGGGTCCAATGATTACCTGGCTTTTGCCCAGCAGGTCAGAAGAAAGCAACGCATCGGGATTGTCTTCGTCCCAATCAAAGACTTGCAGGACGGCCTGCATACCTTCTTCTTTCATTTTTTCTACCGCCAGCAACAGCCCTTGGTAAAATTCAATAAAGCCTGTGTTTCTGTCAGATTCTTTAAAGGGCAGCAGCACAGAAATTATGGGATTATAAGCGCTTGTTGGTACAAACTCTCGGCAAGGTGGGATTTCTTTTTGTTGGGGGCGGAAGAGGTCTTCGAAGAGGACGGTATCGCTACGGGGAGCCGTTTCTTCCATAACGTGTTTTTTTTCCTCTTCTTTTTGTTGTGGAATAAGCAGGATTTGCCCTCGGGAAATTTCTCCAGTAGTGAGGTTGTTCAAAAGGGCAATCTCCTTGGGGTCTGTCTTGTATTTTCTGGCAATGGAATACAGCGTTTCCATCCAGCGTACTTTATGCCTTATGTATTGTTGATCCTGTGCCAAAAGCCCAAGGCAAAGAAACAGGAGAACGACCGATAACAGTTTGCGAATTTTCATAAACGGGCAAGCATATTGCAGACACAGCCTTCTATATTTTCGTACAAGGCGTTGTCGTAGGTTATGGGAACAAAAGCCATGCCTGTAAGGTGCCGGTACAGTTCTATGTACCGGTTAGATATGTTCTGCAGTACAGCGTCTGTAAGCGGGGGCATCATTTGTCCGGGAAGGCCGCTAAAACCATTTTCCATAAGCCACTCTCTTACAAACTCCTTTGACAGTTGCCTCTCTTGGTAAAAATACCGGGACGAATCCGGAGTGTGGATTTCATCAATCAAAAAAATACGGTCTCCCAATTTCCCAAATTCGTATTTAGTATCTATCAACGTAAGTCCTTTTTTGGCAGCATACTTCCGGCCGCGCTCAAAAAGGGCCAAAGCGTAAGATTCCAATTGCACGTAATCTTCTTCTTTTACCAAGCCTTGTGCGATGATTTCTTCCCGGCTGATGTTCTGGTCGTGGAATCCCGCCTCGGCTTTTGTGGTAGGCGTTAAGATGGGGGTGGGGAAAGCCTGGTGCTCTTTCATGCCTTCCGGAAGGGGGATGCCGCACAAGGTTCTTTCTCCGTTTTTGTAGGCACGCCAGGCGCTGCCGGTAAGGTGTGCTCTTACAATCATTTCTATGGGGAACGGTTGGCAACGGTATCCTACCGTTACCATGGGATGCGGTATGGCAATTTTCCAGTTAGGCAGAATGTCCCGGGTGAGATCCAAAAAGTGACCGGCAATAGCATTCAAAACCTGACCTTTATAGGGTACACCTTTGGGAAATACTTGGTCGAACGCAGAGATGCGGTCTGTGGTGACCATTACCAAGAGGGAATCTTTGATAGTGTACACATCCCGTACTTTCCCGGAGTAATAACTGGTTTGACCGGGGAAATGAAATTGTGTTCTAATAAGTGAGTCCATGGACCTGCCTACTTACGGCTCTTGGCATATTCTCTGTTCAAACCTTCTACCACTTCTTTTGTGATGTCAAAGGATCTGTCTGCCTCTATGATGGTATTGCTGCTTTCGTCTGTGGTAAGGATAAGGTCGTAGTTGTGCAGTACGCGGTATTCTGCCAGGAAAGTTTTGAGGGCATCCAATACGCGGTTTAGCATCACTTGATTTTCTTCTGCCAGTTCCATTTGTTTTTGCTGGGCATATTGCTCCAATTCCTGCTGACGGGCTGCCAGTTGGTTCTGTTGTGTTTCTGCCTGAGACCTGGTAATAAGTCCTTTCTGTACTTTTTCCTGAAAGTTATTTACATCGTTTTCAAAAGCACGTCCCTTTTTTGTGAGGTCGTCTTCCACAATGCGGGCTTTGGCAGAGAGGTCTGCTTGAAGGTCAAGAAATAAATCGTACGTATTGAGTAGTGAGTCTATACGAACAAAGACTATGTTGCTTACAGAAATTTCTCCCGGTTCACGCTCCGGCTTGTCTGCAATGCCGGATTTGCCGCCGGTTCCCGTAAAGTGTAATACGTATAGGACCGCAAGGCCTACGGTCAATAAAACGGTGATTATCAGTGAGGTTTTCTTCATAATAAGTTAGCAATAAAAAACGTGCAAATATAGTTAAAAATTAGAGAGTTCCCTTAGGTATATACCTAAGGTATTTTCCAGGCCCAAGTATATAGATTCGCATATGATGGCGTGACCTATAGATACTTCCAGCAAGTGGGGAATGTTCTTTTGAAAATAGCCTACGTTGTGCATGTTTAGGTCGTGACCTGCATTCAGTCCCAACCCGCACTCTGCCGCCGCTTGAGCTGCCACAATATAAGGTTCAATGGCTTTTTCACGGTTTTCTTCATAGCCTATGGCATAGGCTTCTGTATAAAGCTCTACCCGGTCTGTACCCGTTTGGGCTGCGGAACGGATCATTTCCGGATTAGGGTCTATAAACAGAGAGGTGCGGATACCGGCTTCTTTGAAAATTCGGATCCACTCTTTCAATTCTTTAGCATGAGTAACGGTATCCCATCCGGCGTTTGATGTAATGACATCGTGTGCATCGGGTACCAAGGTTACCTGAACAGGCATGACTTCCAGTACCAGGTCTATAAAGGACGGAATAGGGTTCCCTTCTATGTTGAATTCTGTAGTTACCAATGGGCTGATATCACGTACGTCTTGGTAACGGATGTGACGCTCATCGGGGCGGGGGTGTACCGTAATGCCTTGCGCTCCAAAACGCTCACAATCTTTTACGGCTTGTAGTACATCCGGCATGTTGCCACCCCTTGCGTTTCGCAAAGTGGCAAATTTGTTTACATTAACGCTCAGTTTTGTCATTATTGGTTATCTTTGTTGCAAAAGTAAGCCAATTGATTGGCAATACAAATATGAAGGTCGTTTTTTACGGGAAGGATTTAAAAAAGGACTGGCACCTCCCCAAGCGGAGTGACATGACTTTCCAGATGCTGGGGGACGACCGGAAATTGCCGCCCGGGACCGACCTTTTGGTTACGATTGGAGGAGACGGCACTTTTCTGGAAGCCCTTGAGATTGTTAAAGATACCGGTGTTCCCATAGCCGGTGTCAATTTTGGAAGGCTGGGCTTTCTAACAGGCTGTGGCCCCGATTTTATGGGGTATATGTTTGATTCTGTTAAAGAAAAGGACTTTTCAACGACCAACCATACGGTATTACACCTTATAGAAGAAGAGGGATCTTCTGAAATGTACCCTTATGCAATGAATGAAGTTTGCATACAAAGGTTAGGTTCTGCTATGCTGGAAGTGGATGTTAAAATGAACGAAAAACCGGTGGCTACCTACCGCGGAGACGGTATCATAGTAGCTACTCCCACAGGTTCTACCGCTTATTCGTTAAGCGTGGGAGGCCCCATAGTATTTCCCCGCTCGGGTGTACTTGTTTTGTCTCCCATAGCCCCGCACAACCTGAACGTGAGGCCCATTGTGTTTCCGGATCACGACCTTTTGGAAATTCAGGTGAAAAGCCGAGTTCCCCATGCCCACCTGCATTTGGACAACAGGTGCCGTGTAGTGAACCTGCCTTACAGTTTTCAAGTGAAAAAAGCCGATTTTCACTTGACCAGTTTGTCTTTTGCCGGAAACGATTTCATTACTACGTTAAGGGAAAAACTGATGATGGGCTTTGATAAAAGAAACGGAGGAGAAGGTTATGAGTAACGGGAAGGAAAAATTGCCGGAACACGTATGCATTATTATGGATGGGAACGGGCGTTGGGCCCTGGCACACGGGCTTAAGCGAAACGACGGGCACCGTCAGGGAGCCGAGGCAGTACGTGCCGTTACAGAATACGCGGCCGAGCTTGGTATTGCTTACCTGAGCCTGTTTGCTTTTTCTGAAGAAAACTGGGGGCGTCCCAAACAAGAAACAGAAGCACTTATGACCTTGATATTGGAATACATACGCAAAGAAACCCCTAACCTTATGAAAAACAACATCCGCTGTGTGTTTCTGGGCGACCGTAACAACTTGAGTTCGGGAGTGGTAGAGCGTATGGATGCGTGTATGGAAACTACCGGAAACAATACGGGGATGACACTCATTATCTTTGTGAATTACAGCGGAAAATGGGATGTCTTGCAAGCCGTTAACCGCCTGTTAGAAACAACGCCTACACCGGAGCTGCCTCTGTCTTACGAATCTTTTTCCGGATACCTGACTACAGTAGGAATTCCCGATCCGGATTTAATGATAAGAACGAGTGGAGAGATTAGAATCAGTAACTTTATGTTATGGCAAATGGCCTATACAGAACTGTATTTCACCTCTGTTCTTTGGCCCGATTTTCGCAAACCAGATTTTGAAGCTGCCCTAAAAGCCTATAATAACAGGAAGCGCAGGTTTGGAAAAATTGAAGAATCAAATTAATATCCCTTGCATGAAGCGTCTGTTTTTTTGTATCACTTTATTCTTTACAGTACTTCCTCTTTTGGCACAGGTAGAGCAAAGCTCTGTTGTTATAGACTATTCCAAGCCGCGTAAATGCGCCATAGCCGGTTTAACGGTTACGGGCGTAAACTACCTGAACGCAGATCAGATTCTTTCCCTTACCGGTTTGGCCATAGGCGATACCATAAGTATTCCCGGAGAAGAATTGCAAAGCATTGTAAAGCGGCTTTTTATGCAACGCTTTTTTTCAGACGTGGCCGTGTATGTGGACAGTTTGGTTAACGACCGCGCTTACTTGAACATCAACATTGTAGAACGACCGCGTGTTTCTCAATGGAACTACGAAGGGGTAAAAAAAGGAGAAAAAACTGACATCGAAGAACGGGTTCGCCTTAGACGGGGAAGCGAGCTTTCCGATTACATCATCAAATCTTCCAGCGACATTATTCGCAGGTACTACATAGAAAAAGGATTTCTGAATGCACAGGTGACTGCCAGCCATCAGGAAGATACGGTCATTAAAAATGCAGTACGGGTTACGTTCCATGTAGATAAAAAAGAAAAAGTACGCGTTAAACAGATTAACTTCCTGGGTAGTGAAGAATTGTCTTTGTTGAAAATGCGCTTTGCCATGAAAAAAACGAAAGACAAACGTTTCTACAACTTCTTTTTTAGCAAGAAATTTGACGAAAAAGAGTTCCGGAACGACAAGCAGCTTTTGTTACAGAAGTTTCATGAATTGGGCTACCGCGATGCCCGTATTGTAAGGGACACGGTGTATCATCTTGATCCAAAGAACTTACAAATTGATATAGAGATTGACCAAGGGCAAAAGTATTTTTTCAGAAACATAACCTGGACGGGAAATACTCAGTATTCCGGAGAGATGCTTAACTCTGTACTTCGCATTCAAAAAGGCGATGTGTACGATGTGGTCACCATGGAAGAGCGACTTTTTGGTGGCGGCAAAATGCAGCAGTCCAATATTTCTCAGATATACAAAGACCAGGGGTATTTGTTTTTTAGGGTAATTCCCGTAGAGGTGACCATAGAAAAAGATTCCGTAGACGTAGAGATGCGTATTTTTGAAGGAAAACCGGCCACGTACAACAGAATCATCATTAACGGGAACAACGTTTCTAATGAAAAAATTGTTCGTCGTCAAGTGTTTACGCGCCCCGGGTATCTGTTTAGTCAAACAGAGCTGGAGCGTTCCATCCGGGAAATTGCTTCTATGGGGCACTTTGACCAGGAAGCCATTATGCAAATGGGCAGCGGGTTTAACATAGTCCCCAATCAAGTAAACAATACGGTGGACGTTTTGTACAACGTAACAGAAAAACCCGACAGCCAGTTTGAAATTGCCGGAGGCTGGGGCGGCAATACGTTTGTGGGGACGGTAGGTATCAGTTTCAATAACTTTTCCATAAGAAGGTTTTTTGACAAACAAGCATGGAGACCGGTTCCGCTGGGTGACGGCCAAACGCTCTCGCTCCGGTTCCAGACAAACGGTACGTATTATATGGCCTTGAGCTCTACGTTTGTAGAACCCTGGCTTACCGGGAAAAAGCCTACCTCGTTCAGTACAAGCATCTATTATACAAGGCAGACGGCCTCTACGTACTACTACCTGACCAACGATCAGTTTATGGAAGTTTATGGTCTTGGGATAGGGTTGGGAACGAGGCTAAAATGGCCCGACAATTATTTTGTGTTTTACAACCAGCTGGACGTAAAACGATACAACCTGCAAGATTGGGGGTATTACTTTATGTTTACCGACGGTCAGTCAAACATCATTGACTATACCATCAATTTGCAACGCAATTCAACAGACCAGATCATTTATCCGCGCCAGGGATCCGATTTGAAATTTGGATTGCAGGTAACGCCGCCTTATTCGTTGTTCCGCGATAAAAACACAGATTATGCCTCTATGACTTCTGCCCAGAGGTACCGCTGGATTGAGTACCATAAGTGGACCTTTGATGCCAGCTTGTTTACACGCATTGTGGGAGACCTGGTACTTATGACCCGAGCTAATTTTGGGTACCTGGGGTATTACAACAGGAACTTGGGTTATTCTCCGTTTGAGGGCTTTATGCTGGGTGGAGACGGGATGAGCGGCTACAATACGTATGGTGCAGATATCATTTCACAACGCGGTTATTCTAACTATTCGCTCACCCCAACCAAAGACGATGCCTATACGGGGCGTGTATATACAAGGTACACGGTAGAACTTAGGTACCCCGTTATTCTTCAGCCGCAATCTACCATCTACGCCCTTGTTTTTCTGGAAGGAGGCAATTGTTGGAGCGATATAAAGAACTTTAACCCCTTTACAATAAAACGCGCCACGGGAGTAGGGGTTAGGGTATTCCTCCCCATGATAGGCTTGTTGGGCATTGATTGGGGGTACGGATTTGATACAGATTTTAGTGGCAAAAAAGGCGGATCAAACTTCCACTTTATGATTGGACAAACATTTTAAAAGTAACGGTTATGAAAAGAGTGGTTTTGTTTTTACTGGCAAGTCTGATGGCAGCCAGCCTGCCGGCACAGAAATATGCCATAGTAGATACGGAAAAAATATTGGAAGCATTGCCCGAGTATACGGCTGCACAAGAGCAGATCTCAAGTATGCAGGAGCAATACACAGAGAAATTGCAAAAGGAATATGACCTGTTGGAGGCCTTGTTCCAAAAATACCAAAGCGATAAAGGTGCCCTTACCCCCGAACAAAGAAAAATAAGGGAACAGCAGATCATAAACCGGGAAAAAGAAGTGAAAGAAATGCAAGAACAATATTTTGGACAGGAAGGTACCATGACCAAAGTGTCTGAAGCATTGTTCAAGCCCATTCAGCAAAAATTGCAGGAGGCCATAAGGCATGTGGCAGAGCAAAACGGATACAGCCTGGTGCTTGACGTTTCTGCCGGGATGGGGATCCTTCACTACGCTCCCGGGATAGACATCAGCCATCTGGTTAAAGAAAGGTTGCAGCATGTCCGGTAAATTTTTTGTACATTTGTATTCTTTATAAACCAAAAAAACATATGAAACGTATTGCCACCCTCCTTGTTGTGTTGACTTGTGTTCTGGGTACCACCTTTGCACAGAGTTTGAAATTTGGGCACATCAATTCTCAAGAACTCATTGGCCTGATGCCGGAAAGGGATTCTGCACTTATAAAACTACAGAACTATACAAACGAGCTGGAGGAAACCATTGCAGAAATGCAACAAGAATACCAGACAAAATACAACACCTACCAACAGAGGCAGGCCACGTGGTCTGCAGCCGTACTGGAGTCTAAACAGCGTGAACTCATTGAGTTGCAACAGCGTTTAGAACAGTTTAGCCAGGGAGCCCAACAAGAATATCAGCAAATGCAACAAATTCTGTTCTCTCCTGTATTCCAGAAAGCCAACGAGGCCATAGAAAAAGTAGCCAAAGAACAAGGGTTTACTTTTATCTTTGACTTGTCTGCAGGGGGTGTTATCTTCTTTAACGAAGACGTAAGTATAGATGTGCTTCCATTAGCCAAAACGGTACTGGGCATTCCGGCAGAAAAAGTAGCTCCTACTCAGTTGCCGGGTATGGAAGAATAAAAGGTACATGATGAGCGGGGCAGCCATTGGTGTATTGGACTCCGGTATTGGAGGCCTTTCCGTTCATGCTCATATTAAGGCGCTTCTCCCCAAGGAGCGCCTTATTTATGTGGCAGATACCGCCTACTGCCCTTACGGTACCAAGCCGGTAGAAATTATACGGGAAAGGTCTCTCTTACTCACGCGTTTTTTATTAGAGCAAGGTTGTAAGCTGGTGGTAGTAGCTTGCAATACGGCTACGGCGGCGGCTATACATACGTTGCGGTCTCTTTTTCCCCAAGAGCTGATTGTAGGCATGGAACCGGCTGTTAAGCCGGCCATTTTGCATACGAAAAGCGGAGTAGTTGGGGTCTTGGCTACGCGAGGAACGTTCCGGGGGCCTTTATACAATACTACGTTGGCAGCTTTTGCAGGACCGGTCAGGGTTTTAGAGGCGCATGCAGAAGGCTGGGTAGAAGCCGTAGAGCGTGGAGAGTTTGATACGCCGGCTACAGAAGAAAAGGTGAGAGAAGTGATAGATCCCATGCTTACGGCAGGAGCAGACCATCTGGTGCTGGGGTGTACACATTACCCGTTTTTGGTACCGGTCATACGCAAAATTGCCGGGCCCGGTGTTACCATTGTAGATCCGGCCCCTGCAGTAGCCCGGCGCGTTCGGTTTTTACTTTCAGAAAAAGGGAGGTTGGCAGAGAAACAAAGCCCACCGGGCGAAGATTTGTATTATACTTCTTGCTTAGATACTTCTATGCTTCCCAAGGCCGTACCGTATACGGCAAAGGGAGGAACGATAAATTGGAGACCGTACACTTTCGAGAATACGGAATAAATTTTCTCAATTTGCGGAATGCGTGTAAGGGTGCCTACAAATACTACGTTTTTTTTGTGGCAGCTCTTACAAACCATAACGGCCATACTCCCTATCGCTTGGAATACCAGATTGATGATGGCCAGAGCCAAGTCTTCTTTTGTAGCTTGTTGTGCCTCTTGGGTATAAAGAGAATGACCAATTTTTCCAAAATTGGCAGCCGTCAGGTTGGGAGGTAGAAAATCGAGTTTCTGTTGGGTAATGTCGCGAATCAGTAAGTCTACACGTTCCAGGTTTCCATGAGAAGCCTTGCGAACGATCTCACTTACAGAGCTTGTTCCCAGAATGCACTGTCCCAATCCGGTGAGCGTTCCCCCACCCATTCCCGTTCCGCCCAAGTGGCGGATTTCTTCCGGGGTGGCCTCTACGTACGTTGTCCCCGTACCCATGTTGACTATCAGCGCCCGGTCCAGACCCGAGAGCAGAAGGCCACCTTGGCCAATAGAGTCAACCTCGGGGACAACGGTGACGGGAATTCCAAAGAGGGTTTTCTTTACCAGGTTGGAATGTGTTCCTGTGGCAGAAATACTTTTTATGGAATGTAGGGGAATGTTTTCTTTGTTCAGGAAAGCCGCCAGGGCTTCGTAGAAATCCCCTAAGTTGTCATTCGTTTTGTATTTAAAAACAGCCAGGGGTAAAGGACTGTCCTTTACCCCCGACTTAACAAGAGCCATTTTAGTTAATGTTGAACCAAAATCCAGGCCCAGTTTATACATGGTTAGATAACTCCTTGTTCCAGCATGGCGCGGGCTACTTTCATAAACCCGGCAATGTTGGCACCTTTTACGTAGTTAATATGCCCGTCATCTTGTTTGCCGTATGTGACACAAGCTTCGTGGATGCTTGACATGATTTGGTGCAATTTAGCATCTACTTCTTCCTCTGTCCAGCTAAGGTGTGAGGCGTTCTGACTCATTTCCAGTCCCGAAGTAGCTACACCGCCGGCGTTGACGGCTTTACCCGGGGCAAAGTTTACTTTGGCTTTTTGGAATGCTTCAATAGCCTCGGGGGTACATCCCATGTTAGAGACTTCTGCTACCATAAATACTTGGTTGGCTACCAGCTGTGCTGCGTCGTTTCCGTTCAGTTCGTTTTGGATGGCACAAGGCATGGCAATGTCTACTTTCACTTCCCACGGTTTTTTACCGGCATGGAATACAGAACCGGGGAACTTGTCTGTGTAAGGAGCAACAATGTCGTTACCGCTGGCGCGCAGTTCCAACATGTAAGCAATTTTTTCTTCGTTCAGACCGTTCTCATCGTAAATGTATCCGTCGGGTCCCGAAATGGTCACTACTTTAGCTCCCAGTTCCGTAGCCTTTTGAGCAGCACCCCAGGCAACGTTACCAAAGCCCGATATGGCTACGGTTTTGCCTTTGATTTCTTCATTGAGGGTCTGGAGCATGTGCTCTACAAAGTAGACGGCTCCGTAACCGGTGGCCTCGGGACGAATCAGGGAACCTCCCCAGGTAAGGCCTTTGCCTGTAAAGGTACCGGTATGCTCTTGGGCCAGTTTCTTGTACCAGCCGTACATATAGCCTACTTCTCTTTTACCTACGCCAATATCTCCGGCAGGAACGTCTGTGTAGGGACCTAAATGTCTCCACAGTTCCGTTATGTAGGCTTGACAGAAACGCATCATTTCGTTGGCAGAGCGGCCGCGGGGATTAAAATCGGAACCGCCTTTTCCACCACCCATAGGCAGCGAGGTAAGCGCGTTTTTAAAAGTTTGCTCAAATCCAAGGAATTTGAGGCTGGAGGGGTTTACCGAAGGATGAAAACGAATGCCTCCCTTGTACGGGCCAATGGCGTTGTTGAACTGTACACGGTAGCCGGTGTTCACTTCTACTTCACCTTTGTCGTTTACCCAGGTAACCCTGAAGGTAAAGATCCTGTCGGGTTCTACAATGCGGTCAACGATGTTTGCTTGTTTAAACTCGGGGTGTTGGTTGTACACTTCTTCAATACTTTCCAACACTTCTTGAACGGCTTGCAGATACTCCTTCTCATGTCCGTATTTGGACTGGAGGCGTTCCATTACTTCTTGTACTTTCATTGTAATAATTTAAAATTAAATGTTTGTTGTATGTGTTTTATTCTACTACCCACGTATCTCCGCTACGGAGCATGTCGTTCATGCAGCGGATTTGTGATTTGTTGGCTACTTCTGTGAGCTGATCGCGTACCATATCGTCGTACGTACGGTCTTTTACACGGCGGATGACTCCCAAAGCAACGGGAAACTCGGGCCATTGCATTTCACAAAGCATCATATGAACGCCGTGATCCTGCTCTTCTGCGTTGTGGACAAGTATATCGTCTTTGGTGATTCCGTCTTTTCCTATAGTAACGGCTTTTAGCTTTATGCCGTCCAGGATAAGGCCTTTGTCTTTGTCCTTGCCATAAATCATAGGTTCTCCATGGCGCAGTACGATGGTGCGATCTGCCCTTACTTCTCTGTTAGAGATGATGGAGTGGGTTTTATCATTAAAGATAACGCAGTTTTGAAGTACTTCCACCAGGGAGGTACCGTCGTGCCTGGCGGCTTCTATCATAAGCTCGCGGGTGAGCTGCAATTCCATATCCAGGGTACGAGCAAAGAACGTACCGCGGGCACCCATAGACAGTGCTCCCGGATTAAAGGGGTGTTCTACCGTGCCGTACGGTGAAGTTCTGGTAACGGATCCCCATTGCGAGGTGGGGGAATATTGTCCTTTGGTAAGGCCATAAATGCGGTTGTTGAACAGCACTATATTGATGTCAATATTTCTGCGTATGGCATGGATCAAGTGGTTCCCTCCAATGGCCAGCGAGTCTCCGTCCCCGGTCATTTCCCAAACTGAGAGGGTGGGGTTGGCTACTTTCATTCCGGTGGCTATAGCAGCGGCACGACCGTGTATGCCATGGAACCCATAAGTTTTCATATAATAAGGAAAGCGTGAAGAACAGCCTATCCCCGAAACAAACACATATCTTTCGCGGGAATATCCCAGTTCTTCGCTGATTTCCGGCAAAGCGCGCTGAATGGCAGCCAGAACAGCGTGGTCCCCACAACCGGGACACCATTTCACTTCTTGATCTGATTTAAAGTCTTGAGGAGTGAATTTCATGTTACTATTTTATTTATGGCTTCTACAATTTCTGCTACGATAAAGGGCTGTCCTTGTATCTTGTTATACTGCATATAGGTAAACTGAGGGAATTTTGCCCTCAGGTAGTTTACAAAATGACCGCTGTTGAGTTCAAAGACTATGATCTTTTTAAAGCGTTTAAATATCTCTTCTGTATTGAGCGGTAGGGGGTTGATGTAATCAAAATGAGCCAATCCCACTTTTATTTTGTCTGCACGCAGCTGGCTTTCTGCACTAAGCATATGGCCATACGTGCCTCCCCAGCTGACCATCAAAATGTCTCCTTCCTGTTCTCCTATCACTTCCTGCGGAGGAATTACGTGAGCTATACGGGCTATTTTTTCTGCGCGCTCGTGTACCATTTGTTCGTGAACGTGCGGGTCTGAAGAAACGGCGCCCTGGTGGTTCTTTTCCAAACCGCCTACGCGGTGTTCCAGGTTGGGTGTGCCGGGAAGGGCCCAGCGACGGACCAAGGTTTCCGGATCCCTGCGGAACGGGTAGAAGTAAGGTTCATTGTCGTCCAGCTTTTCTGCAAGGGGCGGGTTAATGGTGGGAAAATCTTTCATATCGGGGATTTTCCAGGGCTCTGATCCGTTACCAAGGAATCCTTCCGAAAGTAAGATAACCGGTACCATATGTTCCAGTGCGTGTTTGGCTGCATAGAAAGCCGCCTGGAAACAATGTGAAGGGGAGTGGGGAGCTATGATGGCTACGGGACACTCTCCGTTACGGCCGTACAGTGCCTGGTTCAAGTCTGTTTGTTCTGTTTTGGTGGGGATACCCGTGGAAGGTCCGCCACGTTGCACGTTTACCAATACTAAAGGCAATTCGGCAATAACGGCTAACCCCAGCGCTTCTGATTTTAAAGAAAGTCCCGGACCCGAGGTAGTGGTTACGGCCAACGATCCCGCATAAGAAGCACCAATGGAAGTACAAATTCCTGCAATTTCGTCTTCGCATTGGAGTGTTTTTACTCCCAAGTCTTTATGAAGTGCCAGCTCTTCCAAAATGGCAGTAGCAGGAGTAATGGGATACGATCCGCAGAAGAGCGGTCTGCCCGATTTCTCCGAAGCAGCCATAAGTCCCCAGGCTACCGCTATGTTACCGTTAATGTTGCGGTAAATTCCCGGTTCTTGCTTGGAAGGCTTCACAATGTATGTGTCTGCAATGGCTTCAACGGTGCCGGCATAGTTGTACCCGTCTTTCAGGACCTTCAGGTTCATGTTAATGAGTGCCTGGTCTTTTACAAATTTCTTTTGAATGAAATTTATGGTGTGATCCATAGACATGTTGTACAGGAAGTAACAAATACCCAAGGCAAACATGTTTTTACAACGAACGCCCGATTTGGGATCAAGACCAACAATAGCAGCACTTTCTGCAGTAAGTGAAGTAATGGGAGGAGCAATAATGTTGTGATGGGTAATTTTCAACTCTTTAAAAGCGTCGTCAGTTTTGAATCCTGCTTTTTTAAGACCTTTTTCATCAAAGGTATCTATGTCTACGATTATGGTGGCGTTTGGTTTCAGCCACTTAACGTTAGACTTAAGTGCAGCGGGGTTCATGGCTACAAGGACATCGCAATAATCACCGGGGGTGTATACTGCGCTGCTTCCAATGTGAACCTGATACCCCGATACGCCGGATAATGTGCCCTGTGGAGCTCTTATCTCGGCCGGGAAATCGGGAAAAGTAGTAATGTCATTTCCAAAAAAGGCTGCAGTATCGGCAAATAAAGAGCCGGTCAACTGCATTCCATCTCCTGAGTCGCCTGTAAAGCGAATGACAACATCTTGGACATCGATTACTTTATGCGGCATAGTAAATTATAATGGTAGTTAATTAAAAGTTTAATCCACAAAGATATAAAAAATAATAAGGGCAAAGTGCCCTTATTATTAAAATGTGTAAGTAAAAGTCATTTTTTTGATACAGACCTTTCTTCAAGCATTTTGTTGTATTCAGACTTAGAAGCTACTAAAATGTCTTCAAATTGCCTTTGTCCCGTACCTGCAGGAATCAAATGTCCGCAGATAACGTTTTCTTTTAGTCCTTCCAGCGTGTCTGTTTTGCCAAAAATGGCAGCCTCTGAAAGTACTTTGGTTGTTTCCTGGAACGATGCAGCAGACATAAAGCTTGTGGTACGCAGAGCAGCACGGGTAATCCCTTGCAATATCTGGTTAGAGGTAGCCGGGATGGCATCGCGTGCTTCTACCGGTTTCATGTCTTTTCGCTTAAGGGTTGAATTTTCGTCTCTAAGCCTGCGGACGGTAATTACTTGTCCGGCTTTGAGATCTTCCGAGTCTCCGGCGTCTGTTACTATCTTTTTATCAAAGATGGTATCGTTTTCCTGCATGAACTCCCATTTATCAACCAGTTGTTCGGGAAGGAAACGGGTGTCGCCCGGATCAACAATCTCTACCTTACGCATCATTTGACGTACAATGACTTCAAAATGCTTGTCGTTGATTTTTACCCCCTGGTTACGGTATACACTCTGAATTTCATTCACAATGTATTCCTGAACTTTGGTAGGTCCCTGGATCAGCAGGATGTCTGTAGGAGAAATGGCTCCCTCGGATAAAGACATACCGGCCCTTACGTAATCGTTCTCTTGTACCAGGATTTGTTTGGAAAGGGGGACCAGGTATTTTTTCTCTTCCCCTGTTTTAGCCGTGACAATGATTTCACGGTTCCCTCTCTTAATCCTGCCCATGCTTACTTCTCCGTCAATTTCAGAGACAACGGCCGGGTTGGAAGGGTTACGTGCTTCAAACAGTTCCGTTACCCTGGGCAGACCTCCGGTAATGTCTCCCGACTTACCTATGGCCCGCGGAATTTTTACTAAAATATCGCCGGCTTTGATCTGTTGGTCTTCACTCACCATAATGTGAGCACCTACGGGCAGGTTGTACTGTTTCATCTCTTCTTTGCCCTTCATGATCTTCAGCGTGGGGTTGCGAGATTTATCCCGGCTTTCTATGATCACTTTATCTCTGTGCTGAGAAAATTCATCGGTGGCTTCTTCTCTAAAAGTCACCCCTTCTACTAAGCTGTCAAAAGCAATGGTTCCGTCAAATTCTGCAATGGTAACGGCGTTGTAGGAGTCCCACTCACAAATCACTTCTTTCTCTTTTACTTTGTCGCCGTGCTTAAAATAGAGCGTAGCACCGTAAGGAATGTTGTAAGAAGAGAACGGAATACGGGTGTTGCTGTCTACAATACGCATTTCTGCGGTACGGCCTATGACGATGGTTTGCGTTTCTCCTGTATCGGTAACTTTTTCGAGCGTCCTTAATTCATCAATTTCCAACATCCCGTTGTACCTGGATACTATAGAGCTTTCCGAGCTTATGGTATGGGCAGTACCTCCTTCATGGAACGTACGCAGGGTCAACTGTGTACCCGGTTCCCCAATGGACTGTGCTGCAATTACGCCTACTACTTCTCCTTGCTCTACGGGTCTTCCCGTGGCCAGGTTTCTTCCGTAGCATTTGGCACAAACACCTTTGCTTGACTCGCATGTCAATACGCTGCGTATTTCCACCTGTTCTATAGGTAGTTTTGCAATTTCCGCTGCAATTTCTTCTGTGATTTCATCTCCCGATTCTACCACCAGATTTCCGGTGAGCGGATCAAACACGTCGTGTACGCTGGTACGGCCAAGGATTCTGTCATAAAGAGACTCTACTACTTGGTCTTTCTTTTTGATGGCCGTAGCCACCAACCCTCTGAGCGTACCGCAATCTTCTTCGTTAATGATCACATCGTGCGATACGTCTACCAGACGGCGTGTGAGGTACCCGGCGTCTGCCGTTTTAAGGGCCGTGTCTGCCAATCCTTTACGCGCACCGTGGGTGGAAATAAAGTATTCCAGTACAGAAAGCCCTTCTTGCAAGTTGGCCAAAATGGGGTTTTCAATAATTTCTGCCGTTGTGGCTCCCGATTTTTGCGGCTTGTTCATAAGACCTCGCATACCCGATAACTGGCGGATTTGCGCCTTGGAGCCCCGAGCTCCCGAGTCTAACATCATGTATATGGGGTTGAAGCCTTCCTTGTCTTCTTTTAATTGCTTTTCCAGAATGTCTGTAAGACGTACGTTTACGGTTGACCAAATGTCAATGATTTGGTTGTACCTTTCGTTGTTGGCTAAAAGACCCATATTGTAGTTGGCCATTACGGCTTCTACATCTGCGTACCCTTTTTTGATCAATTGGGCTTTTTCTTTGGGTACAATAACGTCGTCCAAATTAAAGGACAGGCCGCCTTTGTAAGCCATATCGTATCCTATGTCTTTTATGCTGTCCAGGAATTTAACCGTTTGCGCTATTCCTGTTGTTTTCAAGATAAGATTAATGATATCGCGCAGGGACCTTTTGGTAAGGAGTTCATTGATGTACCCTACTTGTTCAGGAACTACCTGATTAAAGAGTACACGTCCTACAGACGTTTCAATAATATGGTTTCCTTTGGCAGGATCTGCTTCAAAAAGCACGGAACCTTCCGAGGGGTTGTTCTCGTTTTTAAGGCTTCGAACTTTTATTTTGTTCAAACGCAGTTTGATGCGGGCATGCATGTCAACTACTTGTTCGTTGTAGGCAATGATTACCTCTTCCGGGCTGTAGAATGTCATGCCTTCTCCTTTGGCTTTCTTTCTTAATTTGGTAAGGTAGTACAGTCCCAGTACCATGTCTTGTGAAGGAACGGTAATGGGAGCACCGTTGGCCGGGTTAAGAATGTTATGAGAGCCCAGCATAAGCAACTGTGCTTCTAGTATGGCGGCGTTGCCCAGCGGCAAGTGCACAGCCATCTGGTCTCCGTCAAAGTCTGCGTTAAAGGCCGTACAGGCCAGCGGGTGCAACTGGATGGCTTTTCCTTCAATAAGCCTGGGCTGGAATGCCTGGATACCTAAACGGTGCAGGGTAGGAGCCCTGTTAAGCAATACAGGGTGACCCTTCATTACGTTTTCCAGGATGTCCCAGATCATGGGATCTTTACGATCTACAATCTTCTTGGCCGACTTAACGGTTTTAACAATGCCTCTTTCTATGAGCTTTCTGATAATGAACGGTTTGTAAAGTTCTGCAGCCATGTCTTTAGGCAGACCACATTCGTTCATACTCAGTTCAGGCCCTACCACAATAACGGAACGTGCCGAGTAGTCGACTCGTTTTCCAAGGAGGTTTTGACGGAAGCGGCCTTGTTTCCCTTTCAGGCTGTCCGAGAGGGATTTGAGCGCTCTGTTGGCTTCTGTCTTTACGGCGCTTGATTTTCTGGAGTTATCAAATAGAGAGTCTACAGACTCTTGGAGCATTCTTTTTTCGTTTCTAAGAATGACTTCGGGTGCCTTGATCTCTATTAGGCGTTTAAGCCTGTTGTTCCTGATGATTACCCTGCGATAAAGATCGTTCAGATCCGAGGTGGCAAACCGGCCGCCGTCCAAGGGAACGAGCGGACGCAGATCGGGGGGAATGACCGGGACTACTTTCATGATCATCCACTCCGGTCTGTTGATGTGTGCAGATTCTCTGAAAGCTTCCACTATGTTTAGCCTTTTTAGGGCGTCTGCCTTTCTTTGCTGAGACGTTTCTACATCTGCTTTATGGCGCAGGTCATAAGAAAGCTGGTCCAGGTCCAGACGTATCAACATTTGATAAATGGCCTCTGCTCCCATGCCGGCAAGAAACTTATTGGGATCCATATCGTCCAGCATCTGGTTCTCTTTGGGAAGGGAATCCAGCAGGTTCAGGTATTCTTCTTCTGTAAGAAAATCAAGGTAGTTTATACCGCTCTCTTTGGCAATACCCGGCTGGATAACCACATAACGTTCATAATATATGATGGACTCCAGTTTCTTACCGGGGATACCCAGTAAGTACCCAATCTTATTGGGGGTAGAGCGAAAAAACCAAATGTGTGCTACAGGTACAACAAGTGCTATGTGGCCAATGCGTTCCCGGCGTACTTTCTTTTCAGTAACTTCTACACCGCAACGATCGCAGGTAATCCCACGGTAGCGGATACGTTTGTACTTTCCGCAGTGACATTCGTAATCTTTGGAAGGACCAAAAATACGCTCACAGAACAATCCGTCACGTTCCGGTTTGTACGTACGGTAGTTGACCGTTTCCGGCTTTAACACTTCACCGTGCGACATATCCAGGATTTGTTCCGGGGATGCCAGACCTATTGTGATTTGTTTGAAATCGCTTTTTAACTTGTTATCTTTTCTATATACCATGATACATTTTTTATTTCAGGTGAACGCTAAGACCCAGACCACGTAATTCATGAATCAGTACGTTTAGGGACTCCGGAATGCCCGGTTTGGGCATGGGATCGCCTTTTACAATGGATTCATAGGCACGCGAACGTCCCGTTACGTCGTCTGACTTTACGGTAAGGATTTCCTGAAGAATGTTAGCCGCTCCAAAGGCTTCTAAAGCCCAGACCTCCATTTCTCCAAAACGCTGGCCTCCAAATTGGGCTTTTCCACCCAGAGGTTGCTGTGTAATCAATGAATACGGTCCAATGGAACGAGCATGCATCTTATCATCTACCATATGCCCCAGTTTGAGCATGTATATGATACCTACTGTGGCAGGTTGGTCAAAGTATTGACCGGTTCCTCCGTCACGCAGGAATGTTTTACCGTATTTGGGGATCTTTGCCTTTTCTGTATACTTTGTAATTTCTTCCAGAGAGGCACCGTCAAATATGGGCGATGAGAAACTGAGTCCCAGTTCTTCTCCTGCCCAACCCAGTACCGTTTCATAAATTTGTCCCAGGTTCATTCGGGAGGGTACTCCCAGAGGATTCAATACAATATCTACAATAGAGCCGTCGTCCAGGAAGGGCATGTCTTCGTCACGTACCACTTTGGCTACAATACCTTTATTTCCGTGACGTCCTGCCATCTTGTCGCCTACGCGGATTTTGCGTTTTTTGGCAATATACACTTTGGCAAGCTGCATGATGCCCGTGGGAAGTTCGTCCCCAATGGTCAGGCTGTATTTTACCCTCTTAAGCTCTGCATCCAGCTCTTTGTGGTTTAGCAGGTAATGGCTTATGAGCTTTTTAATAAGGTTGTTCGTATGTTTGTCACCGGTCCACTTGGTGGGGTTGATGTTCTCGTAGTTGATACCGTCCAGAAGTTCCCGTGTAAAGGCAACGTCTTTTTCAATGGTCAATTCTCCGTAGAGGTTGTTAATGCCTGAAGAACGTTTTCCTTTAAGCAAGATTTCCATTTTGTCCAGGAACAGCTCTTTTAAGTCATCAAAACGCTTCTTATAGCGTTCATCGGCTTGTTGCACCTGTATTTTGGCAATGGGTTTTGCTTTCTTGGAACCTTCTTTAGTGACTCTTGAAAAAAGGCGTTTTTCAATAACAGTACCGTAAAGAGAAGGCGAAGCTTTCAAAGAAGCATCTTTTACATCTCCTGCCTTGTCCCCAAAAATGGCTCTCAGAAGTTTTTCTTCCGGAGACGGGTCACTTTCGCCTTTGGGAGTGATTTTTCCAATCAATATGTCTCCCGGCTCTACGTGGGCACCAATACGGATGATACCGTTTTCATCCAAATCTTTGGTGGCTTCTTCCGATACGTTGGGGATGTCGCTGGTGAGTTCTTCCATACCGCGTTTTGTGTCGCGTACTTCCATAATGTACTCGTCTACGTGGATAGAAGTAAATACGTCTTCGCGAAGCATCCTCTCGGACAGCACTATAGCGTCTTCAAAGTTGTATCCTTTCCAGGGCATAAAGGCCACTTTCAAATTGCGGCCCAAAGCCAGTTCTCCGTTCTTTGTGGCGTAACCGTCTGTAAGGAGTTGGCCGGCCTTTACTTTTTCACCTTTTCTTACAATGGGCTTTAAGTTTACAGCCGTGTTCTGGTTTGTTTTTCTGTAGATGGGCAACTTGTAAACAGTCACTTCCGGGAAGAAGCTGATGAATTTTTCATCTTCGCTCTTTTCGTAACGGATGTGTATTTCATTAGCATCTACATAGACTACTTCTCCTTTCCCTTCTGCCGTAATTTGCGTCCTGCTGTCGCGGACTACGGTATCTTCCAATCCGGTGCCAATGATGGGTGCTTCCGGCTGAATAAGGGGAACGGCCTGACGCATCATGTTAGAGCCCATTAAGGCACGGTTGGCATCGTCGTGTTCCAGGAAGGGAATGAGCGAGGCGGCAATAGAGGCAATCTGGTTAGGAGCTACGTCCATCAGTTGGACTTCTTCTTTGGATACTACAGGGTAGTCTGCCTCGTACCGGCATTTGATCCTCTCGTCTGTGATGTGACCCTGATTGTCCAGGTTTACGTTCGCTTGTGCCACCATACGTTCTTCTTCTTCCTCGGCACTCATATACACGTAGCCTTTGTCGGAAAGGTCTACCTGGCCTTCACATACTTTTCTGTACGGTGTTTCTATGAAACCCAGTTCGTTGATACGGGCATAAACACAAAGGGAAGAGATAAGCCCAATGTTGGGACCTTCCGGTGTTTCAATGGGACAAAGCCTTCCGTAATGCGTGTAATGAACGTCGCGGACTTCAAAACCTGCTCTGTCTCTTGACAGACCGCCGGGGCCCAGTGCAGACAAACGACGCTTGTGGGTCATCTCTGCCAGAGGGTTTGTCTGGTCCATAAATTGAGACAGTTGAGACGTTCCAAAGAATGAGTTGATGACTGACGATAACGTTTTGGCGTTGATCAAATCAATGGGAGTAAATACCTCGTTGTCCCTAACGTTCATCCTTTCGCGGATGGTTCTTGCCATCCTGGAAAGCCCAACGCTAAATTGGTTGGCCAGCTGTTCTCCAACCGTACGGATACGACGGTTGCTCAGGTGGTCAATGTCGTCTACTATAGCCTTGGAATTGATGAGCTGAATCAGGTGGCTGATAATGGCAATGATATCTTCTTTTGTCAATACCTTGGTATCTGCAGAAGTGGTAAGACCCAATTTGCGGTTCAGGCGGTAACGTCCCACGTCTCCCAAGTCGTAACGCTTAGAAGAGAAAAACAGTTTGTCTATAACATCGTTGGCAGTTGCCTCGTCTGGTGGTTCTGAATTACGAAGTTGCCTGTAAATATATATGACGGCTTCTTTGGCCGAATTGCAGGGGTCTTTTTGCAACGTGTTGTGGATGATAGCATAATCTCCAATGTTGGCATCCTCTTTATGCAACAGAATGGTGGCAGTACCGGAATCTATGATCAGTTCTATGTGGTCTTCCTCCAGAACGGTGTTCCTGTCCAACACTACTTCGTTACGTTCAATAGATACTACTTCACCGGTGTCTTCGTCTACAAAGTCTTCTATCCAGGACTTTAGTACGCGGGCGGCCAGCTGTCTGCCCAGGTTTTTCTTGAGCCCTGTTTTAGTTACTTTAACTTCGTTAGCCAATCCAAAAATTTCCAGGATGTCTTTATCGCTTTCATAGCCAATGGCTCTAAGCAGCGTAGTGACAGGCAGTTTTTTCTTCCTGTCAATATAGGCATACATCACGTTGTTGATGTCTGTGGCAAATTCAATCCAGGAACCTTTAAAAGGAATGATCCTTGCAGAGTATAGCTTTGTTCCGTTGGCGTGAATGCTTTGTCCAAAAAATACGCCGGGGGACCGGTGCAGTTGAGAGACAACAATGCGTTCAGAACCGTTGATAACAAAAGTTCCCCGGGGGGTCATGTAGGGGATGGTTCCCAGGTAAACGTCCTGGATAACCGTTTCAAAGTCTTCGTGTTCCTCGTCTGTACAGTACAGTTTGAGCTTTGCTTTTAGCGGAACACTAAAAGTAAGGCCTCTGTCCAGACATTCTTCAATGGAGTAACGCGGCGGATCAATAAAGTAATCAATGAATTCAAGTACAAAGTTGTTACGGGTATCTGTAATGGGAAAATTCTCTTGAAATACCTTGTACAATCCTTCGTTTTTCCTGTTCTCCTGCGTTGTTTCCAGTTGGAAAAAGTCCTGGAATGATTTTAATTGTACCTCCAAAAAATCGGGATGATCTAGGAGGGTTTTTGATTTTGCGAAGTTAATTCGCTGAATATTAGCTTTTTGCGGCATTATCTAAGGATTTGTTGAAAATAAACGTTTTTAACGACAAAAAGGCTTAGAACCCCACCGGGGTCCTAAACCTGGTACCGTTCCCGCTCCGGGCGGGAAGTGAGTTTATTTAATTTCAACTTCTCCGCCGGCTTCTTCAATTTGGGCTTTTATTTGTTCTGCTTCGGCTTTGCTGGTTTTCTCTTTCAAAGCTTTAGGAGCGTTGTCAACAAGCTCTTTTGACTCTTTCAAGCCAAGGCCTGTAATGTCTTTAACAGTCTTAATGACTTGCAGTTTTGCCTGCCCTGCGGAGACAAGTATAACATCAAATTGAGTTTGTTCGGCTTCGGCAGCAGGACCTTCTGCTCCGGGAGCAGCTACTGCGGCAACGGCTGCTGCGGCCGGCTCAATTCCGTATTCGTCTTTTAAGATATTTGCTAATTCAATAGCTTCTTTAATGGTAAGATTAGCAATGGCTTCTGCCATTTGTTTCAATTCTGCCATGGTTGTTTATAAATTAAAATTTGATTTACCTGTTTACAATTATTCACGTTCTGCCAGTGTTTTAACAATACCGGCTACATTGCTGCCGGAAGACTGTATAGCAGATACGAGTCTTTGGGCAGGGGATAAGATAAGACCTGCAATATCTCCAATGAGTTCTTCACGGGATTTGATATGTAGGAGTGTATCCAATTGGTCTTCTCCAAGGTAGGCACTTTCTTGAACAAGGGCTCCTTTCAAAACGGGTTTGCCGTGCTTCTTACCAAACGATTTAATCAATTTGGCAGGAGCATTGACGCTCCGGGTGAACATAATGGCTGTTGAACCTTCCAGCAGGGGGAACAACAAGTCCATTTCTTCTGCAGCTACTTGTTCGAGTGTACGTTTTAGCAGCGTATTTTTAACTACTACCAGTTTAATCTCTTGTTCAAAACACTCTCTGCGGAGTTCCGAGGTTTTCTTGGCATTGAGCCCCTCTATGTTCACAAGATAGAAATCCGGGGTTTCTTTAAGCTGAGCTACCAAACCGTCTACAATGCGTTCTTTTAGTTCTTTCTTCATAATACACTATTCTTATTCTGTAGCTGTCCCGGCTCTGGTATCTACTGAAATACCGGGTCCCATGGTAGAAGACATGTATATGCTTCTCACGTAAGTTCCTTTAAGTGCCTGAGGTTTAAGCTTAATAATAGTAGTTAGAAATTCGTAAGCGTTTTCGTAGAGCTTCTTGGGATCAAAGGATACTTTCCCAATAGCGGCATGAATGATTCCGGTTTTGTCCACTTTAAAGTCTATTTTACCGGCTTTAACCTCTGCCACTGCTTTTCCAACGTCCATAGTCACTGTTCCCGATTTGGGGTTGGGCATAAGCCCGCGGGGGCCTAAAATACGGCCTACAGGACCTACTTTGGCCATCACAGAGGGAGTACAAATAATAACGTCCACGTCTGTCCAGCCTTTCTTTATTTTTTCTATATACTCATCAAGTCCTACGTGATCTGCACCGGCACTCTTGGCTTCTTCCTCTTTATCGGGAGTGCAAAGTACCAGAACACGAACGTCTTTTCCCGTTCCATGCGGAAGAGTCACCACGCCACGTACCATCTCGTTTGCTTTTCTGGGATCAACGTTCAAACGAACTGCCATTTCCACAGAAGCATCAAACTTGGTAATGCTGGTTTGACCTACAAGTTCACAAGCCTCTGAAAGCTTGTATACTTTTTCAGGCTCTACCTTGGCGTATACTTCTTTTTGTTTTTTAGTTAGTTTACTCATTTCTACATAGAAGTTTAGTTAACGTCTTCGGGAAAGTTACCGCGTACGGTTATACCCATACTACGTGCGGTACCGGCTACCATACTCATGGCAGATTTTAAGGTAAAGGCATTCATGTCCTCCATCTTGCCTTCTGCTATGGTACGAACCTGATTCCAGGTAACGGAAGCTACTTTTTTACGGTTTGGTTCCGGAGATCCTCCTGCAATTTTGGCAGCTTCTTTCAATTGAACAGCAATGGGGGGCTGCTTAACGATAAATGAAAATGATTTATCACTGTAAACGGTAATGATGACCGGCAGCACTTTGCCTGCCCTGTCTTGTGTCTGCGCATTAAATCTTTTGCAGAAATCCATTATGTTTACACCCTTGGAACCCAGAGCCGGACCTACCGGGGGAGAAGGGTTGGCAGCACCGCCTTTAATCTGTAATTTGATTAATCCGGCAATTTCTTTAGCCATAAATGATTGATTAATTATTCTTTTTCAACCTGAACAAAACCGAGCTCAAGCAACGTTCTTCTTCCAAAGATTTTAACCATTACCTTAAGCTTTTTCTTTTCCTCCAGCACTTCTTCAACGGTTCCAATAAAACCATTAAAGGGACCGTCAATTACTTTTACGGCTTCTCCAACCAGGTAAGGGGTAATGTTTTCTTCGTCTCTTTCTGCTTGCTCATCTACTCTTCCCAGGATCCTATTGATCTCTGCCACACGAATGGGAACGGGTACCCCACCTTTGACAGCTCCCAAAAAACCGGATACATGGGGAAGACTAGTGATCATATGCTGAATTTCAGCGGTAAGTGCTACTTCTATAAGAATGTAGCCGGGATAAAAGATACGTTCCTTACTGATTTTTTTACCGTTTTTTACCTGGTAAATTTTTTCAGTAGGGATGAGCACCTGAGATACATGATCTTGGAGGTTCAATCTTTTCACCTCGTTTTCTATATATTCTTTGGCTTTCTTTTCTTTGCCTCCGGCCGCTCTTACAACGTACCACTTTTTAGCATCCTCTGTTGTCATTTCTCTTCCTAAATTTATGCTATTAGTACAAAGCTTTGTAGAGAAACTCCATCAAATTCCTAAAAGTGAAATCCATAGCAAAAATTACCAAGGCAAAAATAACAGAAGCTACCATTACTATAATAGCACTGTTTTGCAGTTGACTCCAGGAGGGCCAGCTCACTTTATGAACCAGCTCGTTGTAGGAGTCTTTGAAATACATTCCGATTTTGCTCATGTTTTGTTCGTTTGCAACAAATGGAGGTGGAAGCCTCTCCTGTTGTTGGATTTTTACATACGGGGTCGTAACACATCCCGTACTGGCAGGGGCAGAGCGATTCGAACGCCCATCAACGGTTTTGGAGACCGCTATTCTACCCTTAAACTATGCCCCTGGAATACACAGGTTTAGCCATACAAGAGCTAAACCTGTGAAAAGTATATACAATAAACAGGCCGTAATTAGTCGCCTACTTTTGTAATCTGACCGGCACCTACCGTACGGCCTCCTTCGCGGATGGCAAAACGGAGACCTTCGTTCAAGGCTACGGGGTAGATCAACTCTACATTGATAGAGACGTTGTCGCCCGGCATGACCATTTCCACTCCTTCCGGAAGATGTACTTCACCGGTAACGTCCAATGTACGCAGGAAGAACTGAGGACGATACTTGTTGTGGAAGGGCGTATGACGGCCACCTTCGTCTTTCTTCAGAACGTAAATTTCTGCAGAAAAGCTCTTGTACGGGGTGATGGTTCCTGGACGGCAGATAACTTGTCCGCGTTTTACTTCTTTCTTGTCTACACCACGGAGCAAGAGTCCTACGTTATCACCGGCTTCTCCTCTGTCTAAGATTTTGCGGAACATTTCCACACCGGTTACAACGCTTGTTCTGGGTTTTTCGCCCAATCCTACAATTTCTACCTGGTCACCTGTTTTAATAACACCGGTTTCAATACGTCCGGTAGCTACAGTACCACGTCCTGTAATGGAGAAAATGTCTTCTACAGGCAGAATGAACGGTTTTTCGTTATCACGAAGGGGGATGGGAATGTACGTGTCTACATGGTCCATCAGTTCCATAATTTTGTCTTCCCACTCGGTTTCTCCGTTAAGAGCACCTAAAGCAGAACCGCGTACTACGGGTACGTTGTCACCGTCAAAGTTGTATTTTGACAAAAGATCGCGAACTTCCAGTTCTACCAAATCAAGCATTTCCTCGTCGTCCACCATGTCGCATTTGTTCAAGAAAACCACAATCCTGGGAACGTTTACCTGGCGTGCCAGCAGAACGTGTTCGTTTGTCTGAGGCATGGGGCCGTCAGTGGCAGCAACTACCAGAATGGAACCGTCCATCTGGGCGGCACCGGTAACCATGTTTTTAACGTAGTCTGCGTGACCGGGGCAGTCAACGTGTGCATAGTGACGTTCTGCCGTTTGGTATTCAACGTGTGATGTATTGATGGTGATACCGCGTTCTTTCTCTTCAGGAGCGTTATCAATGGAATCAAATGAACGTATTTCGGACAGACCTCTTTTGGCCAATACCTGCGTGATGGCGGCTGTCAGAGTAGTTTTTCCATGGTCAACGTGACCTATAGTCCCGATGTTTACGTGGGGTTTATCCCTTTTAAAGGTTTCTTTTGCCATAATTTAATAATTTATAATAACTCTATAATGAAATTCAGAGCCGGTGATGAGATTTGAACTCATGACCTCTTCCTTACCAAGGAAGCGCTCTACCCCTGAGCTACACTGGCTTTTGGTGCACAAAAAGAGCGGAAGACGAGGTTCGAACTCGCGACCCTCAGCTTGGAAGGCTGATGCTCTACCAACTGAGCTACTTCCGCATGGTGGGAGGGGCAGGATTCGAACCTACGAAGACGTTCGTCAGCAGATTTACAGTCTGCCCCATTTGGCCACTTTGGTACCCTCCCCTAATATAATACATTCTGTCAAATAACTGGTGAGCCGATAGAGGGATTCGAACCCACGACCTGCTGATTACAAATCAGCTGCTCTGACCAACTGAGCTACATCGGCAAAAACATCCCTGCATTTTGGAGCGGCAAAGATAAACGATTTCCTTAAACTACCAAAAAAAAACAGCAAAAAAATCATGCAACTGCAAGGTCTTCAAGGGCACGAGCAATGCTTGCCGTATCGTACCCGCATGCTTGGTACAGCTCCTGCACTTTTCCGTGCTGTATAAAACGGTCAGGTATTCCCAGTCCTACCACCCGGCTGATGGCTTCCTTACGTCCGGCAGCATATGCACTTACAGTACTATGTAAGCCTCCTATAAGGCAACCGTCTTCCAGGGTAACTACTTTGGAAAAGGTGCGGGTTACGTAATCCAGAACCTCTTGGTCTGCCGGTTTTAGAAAACGCATGTCGTAATGTTGTATCGAAATGCCTTTCTCTGCCACCAGAGCAACGGCTTTTGCTCCCATAATACCTGCTGCACCCAGGCTTAACAAGGCTACGTCTTTACCTTCGCTCAAAAGACGTGCCTTACCCGGTTCTATAAACCGGAAAGGTTTCTTCCAGTCTTTGGCCCCCGTTCCCGACCCCCTGGGGTAACGGATGCTGGTAGTGATGTATTTTTTATCCTGGGCAGAATACATCATATTTCTGAGTTCTTCTTCGTCCATGGGCGCTGCAACGTACAGGCCGGGTATGCAGTTGAAATAAGCCAGGTCAAAGGAACCGTGGTGGGTAGGTCCGTCTTCTCCTACCAGCCCTCCGCGGTCCAGACAGAATACAACTTTAAGTCCCTGAATGGCTACGTCATGTATTACAGAGTCGTAAGCACGCTGCATAAACGTAGAATATATGTTGCAGTAGGGAAGCAGTCCCGCAGCAGCCAGTCCGGCAGAAAAAGTAACGGCGTGCTGTTCGGCAATGCCCACATCAAAGCACCGTTCCGGCATTTCTTTCATCATAATATTAAGGGAACAACCGCTGGGCATGGCCGGCGTAATGCCTACAATATTGGGGTTGGTACGTGCCAGTTCCAAAAGCGTATGGCCAAAGACTTCCTGAAATTTAACCTTCTTTTCTGTGGGGTTGGCACATTCACTCAGCTTGTTTCCTGTTTCTACATCAAACAAACCGGGAGCATGCCATGCGGCCTGATCGTTTTCTGCCGGAGCAAATCCTTTCCCTTTTATGGTAAGTACGTGTAAGAGCCGAGGACCTTTTAGTCTTTTTAGTCTTTTAAGCGTATGGATAAGATGGATGACATCGTGCCCGTCTACCGGGCCAAAATATCGGATGCCCAAAGGCTGAAATAAGGTACTTTCTTTTACAAAAAGACGTTTTCCTGCTTTTACCATCCTTTGTACAGAGTCACGGATAGCGCTTGTACCCAAAGCCTTCCACGTTCTTTGTTTTAATTTGTTGTACCGCCTAGAGGTGGTAAGCTTAAGGAGCGAATTGTGCAAACCTCCCACGTTGGGTTCAATGGCCATTTTGTTGTCGTTCAGAACAATAAGTAAGTCTGAATCTCCGGCTCCGGCGTTATTCAGTCCTTCGTACGCCAGTCCTGCCGTCATGGAACCGTCTCCTATAACGGCTATGGCTTTTTCCGGGCTGCCACGCATGGCCGCTGCCGTGGCATAGCCCAAGGCTGCAGAAATAGAAGTTGACGAGTGACCGGTACCAAAAGCATCGTACGGGCTTTCGTCCATTCTGGGAAAACCGCTAAGTCCGTTGTAACATCTGTTTTTAAGAAAAGCTTCCCGGCGTCCTGTCAATATTTTATGAGCGTATGCCTGATGACCTACGTCCCATACAATCTTATCTACCGGAGTGTCGTATACGTAATGCAAGGCAACGGTAAGTTCTACCGTTCCCAGGCTGGCTCCCAGGTGTCCTGGGTTGCGCGCACAGCACTCTGTAATATATTGCCTGATTTCATCACATAGAGCAGGCAGTTGTTCCGGTGCAAGTTTTTTTAGGTCTTGCGGGTTGTTGATGGTATCAATAAGACTGGCCATAGTTAAAAATTTCTCTAACAAGGGTTTGTTCTCTGTCGGGACCTACAGATAGAATTTTAATGGGAAGACCTACGCTTTCTTCAATGAACCTTACAAAGGTTAAAAACTCGGCAGGCAATTCTTCTTCTTTGCGGATAACGGAAAGGTCTTTATCCCACCCTTTGAATTCTTTATATATAGGAGTCACAGGTACGTGTGCATCGTAAGGGAAACATTGCGTATCCCGGCCATTAATATCGTAAGAGACGGCTGCTTTAACAGTGTCAAAACCATCCAATACATCCGATTTCATCATAATCAGATCTGTTACTCCATTTAAAGTAATGGCGTACTTTAGGGCTACTATATCTAGCCATCCGGTGCGGCGAGCCCTTCCGGTGGTAGAACCAAATTCTTTTCCTTGGTCCCTTAGGGCTTCTCCGTCTTTGTCAAAAAGTTCTGTTGGAAAAGGTCCGCTGCCCACACGGGTACAATATGCCTTGAATATACCATATACTCTGTCTATTTTGGAGGGCGGGAACCCTAAACCGGCACAAGCTCCTGCACAAGTGGTGGAAGAAGAAGTAACAAAGGGATATGTTCCAAAGTCAATGTCTAACAGAGCTCCCTGGGCTCCTTCTGCCAGAACGCGTTTCCCTTGGGAAAGGCAATCGTTGATGTAGTATTCTGCCTGTATCAGCTGAAAGCCTCTCATATAATCAATGGCCTTGAACCAAGCTTCTTCTTCCTCTTCTGCACAGAACGGATAGTCAAATTGCTTAAGAAAGACAAGGTGTTTTGATTTGAGTGCATGAAAGCGATCTGTGAAGTCGGGTGCCAGAATATCGCCGGCCCTCAAACCGTTTCTTCCCGTTTTGTCCATATAGGTTGGCCCGATGCCCTTTAGGGTAGATCCAATTTTTGAAGCTCCCTTGGCGTGCTCACTGGCTGCATCAATGATTCTATGTGTAGGTAGAATCAAATGGGCTCTTTTAGAAATCATCAATCGGTCTTTAACCGGTATGCCCACGTTTTCCAACGCCCGGCACTCTTTTTCAAAAATGATGGGATCTATCACCATACCGTTTCCAACAAGGTTTTGAGTGTTTTCACGGAAAATGCCCGAGGGTACGGAATGAAGGATGTATGCAGATTTATCAAAATGAAGCGAGTGACCTGCATTGGGTCCTCCTTGAAAACGAGCAATAACGGGATATTGCGAGGCCAAATAATCTACAATCTTGCCTTTTCCTTCATCGCCCCATTGCAGTCCAAGAACTACGTCTACGTTCATAGTGGTTAATATATCTTTTAAAAGGTAAAACAGCTTTACAAAACTACTACAAATTTTGCATACTTGACTTATTATCCTATCTTCGATCTTCTTTTAAACTAATGACCAATATATGAATAAAGTTGAGAAATTGCTGAAGGATAAAGTACTTGTCAGATGGGGCGTACTTATTCTTCTGGCCTCCATGATGTTTTTTGCCTATATGTTCATGGATGTGCTTTCGCCCCTGAAAAGCTTACTGGAAGAAACACAAGGATGGACTTCAGAAAATTTTGGTATAGTAACAGGTTCTGAATATTTTCTAAACGTTTTTGCTTTTTTTCTGATTTTTGCCGGAATCATTCTGGATAAAATGGGAGTTCGTTTCACGGCCCTTCTTTCTGCTGTGGTTATGTTGGTGGGAGCCGCCATCAAGTATTATGCCCTTACCGATGCCTTCGTGGGATCGGGGCTGGAGGTTTGGTTGAATTCTTGGTGGACTACGCTGCCGGCTTCTGCCAAACTGGCTTCTGTTGGGTTTATGATATTTGGTTGTGGGGTAGAGATGGCCGGAGTTACCGTTTCTAAAGGAATTGTCAAATGGTTTAAAGGCAAAGAGCTGGCACTGGCTATGGGTATAGAAATGGCCATTGCCCGGCTGGGAGTTTTTGCCGTGTTCAGGATATCACCCAGAATAGCTGACAACATGGGCAACGTAGGAGCTCCCGTTTTAATATCCATGGTGCTTTTGCTCATAGGGTTGCTGGCGTTTTCCGTGTACTTCTTCTTTGATAAAAAACTGGAAAATCAAATGGGTCTGCTGGGTGATGAGAAGGAAGAAGAATTCAAGATCAGCGACCTGGGAAAACTGTTTACAAGCAAGGCTTTCCTTATTGTATCCGGCTTATGTGTTCTGTACTATTCGGCTATTTTCCCGTTTCAGAAATACGCAGCCAATATGTTGGAGTGTCGGTTACAGATTCCGGCTAAGGAAGCCAGTGATATTTTCTCTTGGTTTCCTATCGGAGCCATGTTGTTGACACCGCTGCTGGGAGCCTACCTGGACAATAAAGGGAAAGGTGCCACCATGCTTATAATAGGTGCGGTACTTATGTGTTTGTGCCATTTGACGTTTGCTCTTGTACCGGAAGCCTATTTCTCCAGAGGAATTGCTTATACGGCCATCATCATATTGGGTGTTAGCTTTTCCTTGGTTCCTGCTGCTCTTTGGCCGTCTGTACCAAAATTGGTGGAAGAGCGTTACCTAGGCTCTGCCTACTCGGTGATTTTCTGGATACAGAACATTGGGTTGTGGGCGTTCCCGCTGCTGATAGGAGTAGCCTTGGACAGAACAAACGTAGGAGTGTCCAATCCGCTGGAGTATAATTATACAGTGCCTATGCTTATTTTTGCCTCGCTTGGGGTACTCGCCTTTTTTCTGGGAATATGGCTTAAGGCAGAAGACCGTGCCAAAGGATACGGGCTGGAAATGCCAAATATTACCAAAAAATAAAAGATGAATAAACATATTGCTTTTTTAAAGGACTCCCGCCGGGCCAGGTGGGCAGTCCTTTTATTCCTTTCGCTGGTCATGTTTGCCTCGTATTTTTTCGACGACCAGTTTACGACCATAGGCCATATTTTTAAAAACCCCGAGATCCTTGATTTATCCTGGTCTTCTGCAGATTACGGCTTGTACGGAGGAGCCTACTCGCTCCTTTGCGTATGGGGAGGTTTGGTAGTTTGCGGCATGTTACTGGATAAGTGGGGAGTACGCATTACCGGAACCTTGTTTGTATTGCTAATGGTGGTAGGGGCTGCCGTTGTAATGTATGGCATCTCGTCTGCTTTCCATGACAGTGCATTGTTTCATTTTATGGACCGCTTCTTTGGCAAGCCTTCTTTGGCATTGGCCTATGCGGGTTGTGCGCTCTTTGGACTGGGCAGTGAAATAGCCGGAGTGGCTGTTACACGCTCTATAGCCAAATGGTTTAGAGGTAAGGAAATGGCCTTGGCTATGGGGCTTCAGTTGGCGTTGGCCCGTTTGGGAACGGCTGCGGCCTTACTGGTAGTACCGCGGATTGTAAACTTGAACCTAGATTACATACCTTTTTCAGAAACCAGCAAACCGGCTCTCGCCGGGTTTGTACTTCTGGTGTGCGGGCTGCTTGTATGGAGCGTTTTCCTGGCTTTTGACAAGAAGTTGGATGTGCAGGAAGCGGCTTTGGCCGAACACCGTGGAGAAAGTACAGAAAAAGATGACAAGTTTAAGTTTTCCGATTTGTTTAAAGTGCTGGGAAATAAGCATTTTATTCTAGTGGCACTCCTGTGTGTATTCTTTTATGCCTGTATCATTTCTTTCCGGCGCTTTGCTACTTCCATCATCATCCCCCGGTTTGGAATAGAAAGCGATCTGGCTTCTTTAATGGTGTCGCTCATACCTTTTACCACCATCATCTTCACCCCCATTTTTGGGTCGTTGGTTGACTTTAAAGGAAAGGGTACCAAATGGATGATCCTAGGATCTTTCCTGGTACTTATAGCGCATCTGATCATTGGATTTGCTCCCGGTCTTCCTGTTTTTGGATACGTTGGAATAGCCATTCTGGGTGTTGGATACTCTCTGGTACCTGCAGCCATGTGGCCCTCGGTACCTAAAATCATTCCCGACAAAAACCTGGGTACGGCCTATTCGCTCATTTACTGGATACAAAATATGGGTATGCTGTTGGTACCCATTTTTGTAGGACGCATTATTGAGAACAATAAAGGTGTAAAAGGGGCTGTTTATTCAGAGATACTGTTTATTGGATTGGCACTGGTGGCTATAGCTGTATCTGTGATACTAAGCCACTCTTCCGACAGTCATCCGGAATTGAAATTGGACACTCCCAATAAAGTTAAATGATTGGATTAGAACGGCAGGTCATCTACGTCATCTGCCGTTAGGTTTGCAGACAAATTGCTTTGCGATGCAGACGGTGTTGCCACCGAGGCAGCAGTTGTTCCGGCCGGCTTTGGAGAAAGGGGAGAAGAAGTGGCAGGATTGTCACTTTTTTTCCCTAACAGCTGCAGGCTGTTTGCCAATATTTCTGTGGTGTATCTTTTTTGTCCCGATTGGTCTTCCCAGCTGCGTGTACGAATTTTACCTTCTATATAAACCTGGGTTCCTTTGCGGACATAGCGTTCTGCAACGTCTGCAAGACCTCGCCACAATACCACGTTATGCCATTCTGTTTGTTCTTGCATTTCTCCATTCCGATCTCTGTAACGCTCAGACGTAGCCAGGGTAAGGGTAGCTACTGATACTCCTCCTTCCAAATGACGGATTTCCGGATCTTTTCCCACATTTCCAATTAACATGACTTTATTAAGCATAGCAGTATAATTTGATTTTTTACATTCTTTGTAAAGGTACTATCTTTTTTCTAAACCCAACCATTGGCGCATAGCGGCCGTATTAGGGGGCAAATCGGTCATAAGCCTAAATCCTTCTACGGCTTGATGGTATAACCAATGATAACCGTTTAAGTAACAGGCTCCGGCACGTTCGGCAGCCTGCCGGAGCGGAGCCAGAGCGTAAGAAGCATCCAGAACGGTATGGTCTTTTGTGAGGGTGAGGAACAAGTGGTCTTCTTTTTTCACCGGGAGTGTATAAACCACCAGGGAACAAGTAGTGAGCAGGCGAGGAATAGCATCCAGGGGGAACAATCCTTCGCGTACCGATCTGTTGGCTACGGAAACACGGGCTCCGGCTTGTGTAAGTGCCAAAGCTGCTGCGCGTCCTGCCCCTCCGGCACCTACTACCAGGGCGTACTTCCCTTGTATGGGAACGCCTGCAGCCAAAAAACTTTCCCTTACACCATACACATCTGTATTCCAGGCAGACCAGGTTTCGTTTTTTTCTCTCCTCAGTAAATTGGTTGCGTTTGTTTGCCGAACTTCTTCAGAAATTTTTTCTGCCATTGGCAGGCAGGCTGCTTTCAAAGGCATGGTAACGTTGGCCGCTTTAATACGAAGTACTTTCAGCAGCTCCATGGCTTTTTGGCAATCGTCTGTTTCTAAAAGCAGGTATGAGCCTTGCGAAAATTGAGGGTAAGCGGTCTGAAAAAGCTGCGGGCTCATGCTTTTTCCTACCGGATTTCCTATGATGGCAAAAGTTTCTCTGTTCATATGCATAACGTTTTACAAGGCATCGTTTTTTAAGGCATTACGCTGCCTAACGGCTTCGAAGCACAGGACGGCCGCACTTACAGAAACATTGAGCGAATCTATAATTCCTTTCATAGGTATTTTCACCCGGCAATGCGCCTTTTCTTTCCAGAAAACACCCAGCCCTTTTTCTTCGGAACCTAGAACAAAGGCTGTAGGTGTATGGTACAAGCATGTATGGTACGGGGTGGCGGCACGGCTGGTGGCAGCTACTATTTGCATCTTGTGAGAGACCAACCAGTCGTAAGCTTCTTGCGACGAGCATGCCAGTACAGGCACGCTAAAGAGCGACCCGAGCGAAGCCCTTACGGTATTGGGGTTGTACAGATCTGTACGGGGGTCGCACACAACAACTGCGTTGATTCCGCAGGCATCTGCCGTTCTTAAAACGGCCCCCAGGTTGCCCGGTTTTTCTACGGCTTCCAGCACAAGAACCAAGGGGTTTTCCGGTAAACGTACTTGTTCCGGGGTGAGGTGCTTTGCATGCATGATGGCCAATACTCCCTCTGTAGTACCTCGGTAGGCTGTCTTTCTGTACACGTCTTCGTCCAATTCTTGGGTAAGGGGAGCGTGTTTTTTGAAATGATCTGCTTTACCTGTGTCTGTAAAGATGTGCGGACAAAGAAAAAGGGTATGCATGGTAAAACCGCACGTTAAAGCCACATGCAGTTCGCGTACTCCTTCAATCACAAACAGGCCTTCTTCCTGCCGTAAGCGTGATTTTTCCATAAGCAGACGCAGGTGTTTTACCTTTGGGTTCCGGGGCGAGGTTATCATTGCTTTGCTTTTTCCGATCTATTCCGGGCGCATCTGAGGGAAAAACAGTACGTCTTGTATGCTGTGGGAATTGGTCATCAACATGCACAGACGGTCAATGCCAATGCCCATGCCTGCTGTGGGAGGCATGCCAAATTCCAGTGCCCTTATAAAATCCATATCTATGAACATGGCCTCGTCGTCTCCTTTTTCTTTTAGTTTCAACTGTTCTCTAAAGCGATCCAGTTGATCTATGGGATCGTTCAGTTCCGAGTAGGAATTGGCCAGCTCTTTTCCGTTAACAAACAATTCAAAACGTTCTGTCAGTTCCGGGTGGGTGCGGTGTTTTTTAGTAAGTGGAGAAGTAGCTATGGGGTAATCTGTGATAAACGTAGGTTGGATCAGGTGTTTTTCACAGTAGGTGCCAAACAGAGCATCTATCAGTTTGCCTTTGCCCATAATGGGGGTGATGGGAACTTTCAGTTCCGAACACGTTTTGCGCAGCTCTTCTTCGTTCATACCGGAAACGTCTACCCCCGCATATTCCTTTATGGCATCCAGCATGGTAATGCGCCGGAACGGCCTTTTCCAATCTATGACTTTGTCCCCCATGGGTACTTTGGTAGTCCCGTGAAGTGTAAGTGCTACTTTTTCTACCAGTTGCTCTGTGAAGTCCATCATCCAAAAATAATCTTTATAAGCTACGTAGATTTCCAACACGGTAAATTCCGGATTGTGTGTACGGTCCATTCCCTCGTTCCGGAAATCTTTTGCAAACTCATATACTCCCGGGAACCCTCCCACAATCAATTTTTTCAAATACAATTCGTTGGCTATTCTTAAATACAAAGGAATGTCAAGTGCATTGTGATGCGTTTTGAAAGGTCGGGCGTTGGCTCCTCCCGGTATGGGCTGTAAGATGGGGGTTTCTACTTCTAGGTAACCAAAGCTGTTGAAAAAATCTCGCATGACGTTGATCATTTTTGTCCGACTTACAAACGTGTCTCTCACATGCGGGTTTACTATAAGGTCTACGTAACGCATCCTGTAACGTTGTTCGGGGTCAGTAAAAGCGTCGTACACGCGGTCTTCTTTTTCTTTGACAATGGGAAGTACCCTAAGGGACTTGCTCAACAACGTCAATTCTTGGGCGTGAACAGATATTTCTCCCGTTTTGGTTATAAATGCATATCCTTTCACACCTACAATGTCGCCTATGTCCATCAGTTTTTTAAAAACCGTATTGTACTGGGTTTTATCTTCTGTGGGACAAATCTCGTCCCGTTTTACGTACACCTGAATCTTTCCCGTATGGTCTTGCAGGACCATAAAAGAGGCGGCCCCCATAATTCTTCTTCCCATGATCCTTCCGGCTACGGTTATTTCCTGAAAATTTTTCTTTTCCGGGTCGTATTTTTCTAAAATTTCGTTGGCTGTAGTATCTACCGGAAATTTTTGGGCAGGATAAGGATCTATACCCAATTGCATGAGTTCTTGTAAGGCGTTGCGACGCACTTGTTCCTGTTCACTGATATACGTATTGTCCATATTGTTTGAGATTTCTTAACCCACAAAAGTAAGCATTTTTTTACTCGATTAAGGATAAAATGCCTACCTTTACAAGATTACTATGGCTTTAGATAAAAAGTGGATTGTGAAAGAACCGGGAAATCCGGCACTGGTAAGAAGCTTAGCCACAGAGTTGGGCGTAGACCAGTCTTTGGCCAATCTTTTGGTTCAAAGAAACATCACAAACTTTACTCTTGCTAAATCTTTTTTTAGACCTCAATTGGAAGACTTGCACGATCCTTTCTTAATGAAAGACATGGACAAGGCCGTTCGCCGCCTTGGCAAAGCCATTACTGAAAGTGAAAAGATACTGGTGTACGGAGATTACGACGTAGACGGTACTACGGCCGTAGCGCTGGTCTACTCTTTTTTACGGAAAGAGACACCTATGGTTTCTTATTACATCCCGGACCGTTACACAGAAGGGTACGGAATATCTTATGTGGGTATAGACCAGGCGCTCAACGAAGGGTGTACACTCATTATAGCTCTGGATTGCGGGATCAAAGCCATAGAAAAAGTGGCTTATGCCAAGCAAAAAGGAATTGATTTTATCATTTGTGACCACCACCTTCCGGCAGGCGAATTGCCGCAGGCAGCTGCCGTGTTGAATCCCAAAAGAAACGATTGCCATTACCCTTTTGACGAGCTGAGCGGATGTGGGGTAGGCTTTAAATTTATGCAGGCCTATTGCATCAGAAACCGCATTCCACTTACGAAATTGTATCCGTTTTTAGATTTGCTTGTAGTAAGCATTGCCGCAGACCTGGTTTCTATTACGGGAGAAAACAGAATTTTGGCGCATTATGGCCTTAAACAGCTAAACGAAGCCCCCAGTAAAGGGCTTCATTCCATCATTAAACTGGCCGGTCTGGAAAAACATCAGATTACCATGGATGATATTGTGTTTAAGATAGGTCCCAGGATCAATGCGGCCGGACGTATGGAATCCGGCAAAATGGCCGTTGATTTGCTCATTTCCCGTACAGACGACGCGGCATCACAAATTGGTCATACCATAAACGATCACAACGACGATCGTAAAAACATAGATCGCAAGACTACCAGAGAAGCTTTGGATATGGTAAGGAATATGCCGGACATGAAACAGAGAAAATCCATTGTGCTATACAATCCCAAATGGCATAAAGGGGTAGTGGGTATTGTGGCTTCTCGTTTGGTTGAACAGTACTACCGTCCTACCATTGTGTTGACCAAATCAAACGGGGTGATTACCGGTTCTGCACGCAGCATTCCCGGCTTTGATCTGTACGAGGCTATAGAAAGTTGCAGCCATTTGTTGGAAAATTTTGGAGGGCATATGTACGCAGCCGGTTTGACCTTGATGGAGGAACGTTTTGAAGAGTTTGAACGTATGTTCGAAGGTATTGCTTTTAAAAATATTTCTGACCATATGCTTACTCCGCAGGTTCAAGTAGATACGTATCTGGATTTTAGACAGATTACTCCCAAGTTCTTCCGCCTGTTAAAGCAATTTCAACCTTTTGGTCCCGGGAACGAATCTCCCGTGTTTGTGACGGAAGATGTGTATGATAACGGAAACGGACGTTTGGTAGGATCGGATGCAGGGCACCTTAAGCTGGAGTTGATTCAGGAAGACGAGCCGTACAGGGCCATCTCTGCGATTGCTTTTAACCAGAGTTTGCATTTTGAGCATTTACACAACGGAAACCCGGTAGATATCTGTTATTCTGTGGCAGAAAATTATTACCGTGGGATTGCCAACTTGCAATTGCGTATTAAAGACATTAAGGCCAGGGAAGTTATTGTCTAGGGGACCAGGCGTTCGTGGGCCTGTTCATACCATTTTCTTCTTTCTTTATAAAGTATTTGCGGTGCTTGCTTTTGAGCGAGGGGCCATCTTTCCGGTTGGCGCATAAGCCTATCCAGAATGGTTGCCAGAGGGGTGTCTATGAAAACTACATGGCCGTGTTCTTTCATAAACTGCAGGTTGTCAAAGAAACAGGGAGTTCCTCCTCCGCAAGCAATGATTTGAGCGGGTCTGCCGTCTGCCATCCATTGTGCTACTGTTTTGTGCAACACTTTCTGCTCCTCTTTTCTAAAAGCAGGTTCTCCTTTATGGGTAAGATAAATGGCCGGCGTTTTTCCCGTTTCCTGCAAAAAAACAGCATCCAGGTCTACAAATCTCTTGCCTTGTTCGGCAGCATGCAAGCGACCCAAGGTACTTTTACCACATCCCATAAATCCTATGTAGAAAGTAAGACCCATATTGGAGGAATTATTAGAGAAGCTTCATCTGGACGGCATCGGCCTTCTTGTCGGGTTCAGCTTTGGGTTCAGCTTTAGGCTTCGGTTCCGGCTTCGGTTCCGGTTCCATTTCCAGTTCAATTTCTATTTCCGGTGTCGGCTCAATTTTTGTTTTCGTTTCCGGTTCAATGTCTATTTCCGTTTCTGTTTCCAGTTCCAGTTCCAGTTCTGGTTCCTGTTCTATGAATTCTATTTCTTTTACTTCCAGGGTGGTTACCCTCTTGCCTTTGGCACGAAAGCTTTTCTCGCCTATGAATTCTTCTGCCTCTATAAGGAGCGGTTCTCTTTTTGCATGTTTTCCACCAAAAGTAACTTGAACCTTGGGGTATATATCATCGGTAATGGCAACAAGGTAAGACTCTTCTGCGTCTCCAATAAAAGACTGTGGTGCGTTTTCAGAAGGTTCAAAGTAAAATCGCTTTATATAGAAAGCACCGGCTTCTGCCAGGTAATAAATGGCACAGAATGTTTTTTCCGGATTTAACTTTTCTATGATCAAGACTTCTTCTTGGTAACGGTTGCTTAGGTCAAAGTTGGTTGTAAAGAATTTTCCTTTGCGGTTGACAGCCAGCAGGCAATCTTCTGCTGTAAATTCCCCCAGGTATATACCTCGTTCGTCATGATTAAGCCTTTGGACGTCTTTATCGAACCATATTTTTTGGCCTCCCATAGTGGCCACGCCTTTTTCTTTTAGAGTGATTTTCTGAACGGGGTGGTGGCTTAGGATGTTTCCGCGGGTGTTGCGGCTCCTGATGGCCATGTCTAAAAACGAATATTCAAAGACTGTTTTTCTTACTTTGGGTCTGGCTTTTAAAAATACTTTGATGGTCTCTGCTTCTCCGTTGGGATTTACGGTAAACCACAATACTTCTGAACCCGGCTTTCCTTGCGTAAGGGTGTACTCTCTGTCGCGGGTATAGCTGCTTACAGGAAAACGTTTTACATAAACCTTCCCCTTTTTTCCATCGCGATAGGCTACGTTATAAATGGTTCTTTCGTCTTTTTTCTTGATGATCCCTGTATAAATGATGTCTTTGCCTACGTATTGTTTGTCTTCTACTTTCCGGACAGAATAGGTGCCGTCTTTTAAGAAAACAATGAACTCGTCCAATTGAGAACACTCACAAACAAAGGTGGCGTTGTCGTCTCTTTTTAGGTCTGTTCCTACAAATCCCAACTCTTTGCTAACGTACAGTTTGCTGTTGGCCAGGATAACTTTAGAGGCAACAATAGTTTCGAAATCTGCAATTTCTGTTTTTCTGGGGAATAAGCTTCCGTATTTCTTTTTTAAGTCTTCAAAGTATTTGATGGTGTAGCGGGTCAGGTGTTTCAGGTTGTTTTTAACCGTGGCCATCTCTTTGTCAAGCGAGCGAATGTGCTCCTCGGCTTTTTTTATGTCAAATTTCGAGATTTTTCTTACCGGCTTTTCTACCAGCTTCTCTATTTCTTCAAAAATGACAGGCCTTCGCAAACGGTCTTGGTACAGGAGCATTTTCTTTTCTACTTCTGTAAGCTGGTCTTTCCACGACTTGGCATCGTTTTCTAAGATGCGGTACACTTTTTCTTCAAAGAATATTTTTTCCAAGGAGGAAATGTGCCATTGGTCTTCCAGTTCTGCAAGGCGTATTTCCAGTTCTGTTTTTAGCAAATTGCGTGTTCTGTCTGTGCTGTAGCGGAGCATGTTTTCCACGGCAATGACAAACGGTTTGCCGTCTAAAATCACACAGGCATCCGGCGAAAGCGTTACTTCACACCGCGTAAAGGCGTACAACGCATCTATGGTTTTGTCGGGCGATACGTCGCCTGCCAAGTGGATCAGGATTTCTGCCTGTTCTGCTGTGTTATCATCTATTTTCCTGATTCTTATCTTGCCTTTTTCGTTGGCAGAAAGGATGGAACGAATAAGGCTTTCTGTAGTCTGTCCGTAGGGAATCTCTGTAATGGACAGCGTTCTTCTGTCCAGTTTGTTGATTCTGGCCCTTACTTTTACGCGGCTGGTAAGTCTTCCAACCCCACCGTTGTAATTGCTGCAATCTACCAGGCCACCCGTTATAAAATCGGGGTAAAGTACAAAAGGCTTGTCTTTAAGGTGGGCAATAGAGGCGTCTATCAGTTCGTTAAAGTTGTGAGGCAAAATGCGGGTAGAAAGTCCTACAGCTATTCCCTCGGCCCCTTGAGCCAATAAGAGAGGGAATTTTACGGGCAGGGCTTCCGGTTCTTTGTTTCTGCCGTCATAAGAAGGCGTCCAAGACGTTGTTTTTGGGTTAAATACTACATCCAGCGCAAAGGTGCTCAGGCGGGCTTCTATGTAACGCGGTGCCGCCGCCGGATCACCCGTAAGTACGTTTCCCCAGTTGCCTTGCGTATCAATCAAAAGATTTTTTTGTCCCAGCTGAACCAAGGCATCTCCAATAGAAGCGTCTCCGTGAGGGTGGAACTGCATGGTATGGCCTATGATATTAGCTACTTTGTTGTAACGCCCGTCCTCCATTCTTTTCATCGAGTGTAGGATCCTTCTTTGAACGGGTTTTAAACCGTCTGTAATGTGAGGTACGGCACGTTCCAGGATTACGTAAGAAGAATATTCCAAAAACCAATCTTTGAACATACCGGTAAGCCGGTATTTTTTGTCCCCTTCTTCACCCAGAATGTGCAAATACTTTAGTTGCTCTTCACTCATCATATGCTAATTCCCCGTCATTCTTAAATTGTTGACAATAAAATCCCTTCTTTGCGGAGTGTTATCTCCCATATAGAATCTGAGCAGTTCGGGGAGCCTGTCATCTTTACCTAACCGTACTTTGTCTAACCGTATGTCTTCTCCAATAAATTCCTTGAATTCTTCCGGTGATATTTCTCCAAGGCCTTTGAAGCGAGTGATTTCCGGATGAGTACCCAGCTTGTTTACGGCTTGGTCTTTTTCTGTTTCTGAATAACAGTAATGCGTTTCTTTTTTATTTCTCACCCTAAAAAGCGGAGTTTGTAAAATGTAAATGTGGCCGTGCCTTACAAGTTCCGGGAAAAATTGCAGGAAGAAGCTAAGCAGCAACATTCGTATATGCATTCCGTCGGGGTCGGCATCTGTGGCAATGACTATTTTGTTGTACCGGAGGTTGTCCAGGTCTTCTTCTATGTTTAGGGCTGCTTGTAACAAGTTGAATTCTTCGTTTGTATAGATTACTTGTTTATTTTGCCCGTAGGTGTTTTCCGGTTTTCCGCGCAAGCTGAATACAGCCTGGGTGTTCGGATCCCTGCTTTTGGTAATGGAACCGCTTGCCGAATCACCTTCTGTTATAAAAAGGGTGCTCAGCTCTGCTAGGGGACCTTTGTCTGTAAAATGGACACGGCAGTCGCGCAATTTTTTATTATGCAAGCTGATTTTTTTGGCAGTTTCTCTTGATTTTCTGCGTACTACACTAACAGCCTTCCGTTCTTTCTCGTTTTCCGTAATTTTTTTGAGCAGGATGTCTGCCGTTTGAGGGTTTTTGTGCAGGTAGTTGTCCAGTTGTTCTTTAACAAAATCAAATATAAAACTGCGGACAGTAGGTCCGCCCGATGCTATTTCTCTGGAATCGAGTATGGTTTTTGTTTGATTGGCAAACTTGGGTTCTATAAGCCGTATGCTTATGGCTCCCACAATGGATTGACGGATGTCTGAAAGTTCAAAATCTCTTTTCAGAAAATCTTTGATGGTCTTTGCTACGGCCTCTCTAAATACAGATAGGTGGGTACCGCCTTGAGACGTGTTTTGCCCGTTGGCAAACGACATGATGCTTTCTCCCGTATCGTTTGTATGAGTAATGACCATTTCAATGTCGTGCCCCATAAGGTGAATGGGAGGATACAAGGTTTCTTCTGCCATATTTTCATTGACCAGATCCAACAGCCCGTTTTTTGAAGCAAAGACTTTGCCATTGAGCGTAAGGGTAAGCCCTTTGTTCAGGTAGGCATAATGCTTAAGCATTTCTTCTACAAATTCCAGTTGTATGGAATAATCGGGGAAAAGTTCAGGGTCGGGTGTAAAACTTACGAGCGTACCGTTTTTTTCTTGGGAAGTTACCTTTCCTTCTTTTTGTAAATGGCCTTTGGAAAAGCGTCCAAACTGACTTTCTCCGTTTCTGAAAGAAGCTATGTGAAAATCAATCGAGGTGGCGTTGACGGCTTTCAGTCCTACGCCGTTCAATCCCACGGCTTTCTGGAAGGTCTTGTTGTCGTACTTGGCCCCTGTATTCATTTTGTTGGCAGCTTCTATGACTTTGCCAAAAGGTATGCCTCGCCCATAGTCACGTACTGTGACTTTTTTATCGTTGATGGTGACCTCTATCACTTTCCCGTGGCCCATGGCATATTCGTCTACCGAGTTGTCAACCACCTCTTTAAGGAGTACGTAAAGTCCGTCGTCCGGAGTACTTCCGTCACCGGATTTCCCTATATACATACCCGGTCTGAGCCTGATATGCTCATTCCATGCAAGGGTTTGAAAATCTTTTTCTGTATACGTTGACTTGATTTCTGACATAAGGGCACAAAGATAAAAATTCCTGTGGAAGTTATTTATTTAATTTATGATTACATTTGTAAATTGTATAAAAATAACAAAATTCACAAACTATTGATATGAAGGGAAGGATTTCTCAAATCATCGGCCCTGTGGTGGACGTGGTATTTTCGTCTGCCGGTAAAAAAACCCTACGGTTGCCCGGAATATACCATGCATTGGAAGTAATACGTCCCGACAACAAGAAAGTGGTTCTGGAAGTGCAACAGCACATTGGAGACAATACGGTACGTACGGTAGCCATGGATACTACAGACGGACTGTCCAGGGGACTTGACGTACAAGTTACGAAAGGACCCATTACCATGCCTGTAGGCGATCCCGTAAAAGGACGTTTGATGAACGTTACAGGCGAGACCATTGACGGTTTACGCCCTTTAGACAAAACGATTGGGGCGCATCCCATACATAAGGCTCCGCCTAAGTTTGAAGACTTGACTACGTCTGAAGAAGTCTTGTTTACAGGCATTAAGGTGATTGACCTGCTGGAACCTTATTTGAAAGGAGGTAAGATTGGCCTTTTTGGAGGTGCCGGTGTAGGAAAGACAGTGATCATTATGGAATTGATCAACAACATTGCCAAAAGACATAAAGGGTTTTCTGTCTTTGCCGGAGTGGGAGAACGCACCCGCGAAGGAAACGACTTGTTGCGCGAGATGATCCAATCGGGCGTTATTCGCTACGGCAACGCTTTTATGGAAAGTATGGAAAAAGGCGAGTGGGATTTGTCAAAAGTAGATTATGACGAACTGGCCAAATCGCAGGCAACCTTAATTTTTGGTCAGATGAACGAACCCCCGGGAGCCAGAGCTTCTGTGGCACTGAGCGGACTTACCGTAGCAGAAGCCATACGCGACGAAGACGACCAAGTAAAGGATATCCTGTTGTTTATTGACAACATCTTTAGGTTTACTCAGGCCGGTTCGGAAGTGTCTGCTTTGTTGGGCAGGATGCCGTCTGCCGTGGGGTATCAACCCACATTGGCCACGGAAATGGGAATTATGCAAGAGAGGATTGCTTCTACACGTAACGGTTCCATTACTTCTGTGCAGGCGGTGTATGTGCCGGCAGACGATTTAACAGACCCGGCGCCGGCTACTACTTTCTCGCACTTGGATGCCACTACTGTGCTGTCCAGAAAAATTACGGAAATGGGAATTTACCCGGCTGTGGACCCGTTGGAGTCTACTTCCAGGATCTTAGATCCGGCCATTGTAGGGGAAGAGCATTACAATACGGCACAGAGGGTGAAACAGATTTTACAGCGCAACAAAGAATTACAGGATGTCATTTCCATCCTGGGAATGGAAGAGCTATCACAGGAAGACCGCATGACAGTACTTCGTGCTAGAAAGGTTCAGAGGTTTCTTTCTCAACCTTTTACGGTTGCACAGCAATTTACGGGAATTCCGGGTGTAATGGTTTCCATAGAAGATTGTATCAAAGGGTTCAATATGATTTTGGATGGAAAGGTTGACGATGTTCCGGAAAATGCTTTCCTTAATGTGGGAACGATTGAAGAGGCTATAGAAAAAGGAAAAAACACTACATGAAACCGCATATCTTTCTTCAGATTATATCTCCGGAAAAGACCTTGTTTAAGGGAAACGTTACTATTGTCAGGTTCCCCGGGAAGAAGGCTCCTTTTGTGGTACTGAAGGACCATGCCCCCATTGTGTCTTTGCTGGAAAAAGGAGTGATTACGTTTGAAGGGGAATACGGTAAAAAGAAAATACCCATTTCGGGCGGTTTTGTGCAGGTGAGAAAGAACAGGGTGTATGCTTGCATAGATCCATAATAAAGAGGTAGTATGAAAAAACAAAAATCATTGGTTTTTTTAACGGTACTGTTGCTGGTAGGAATTCTTTGGGGCTTGGTAATGTATTTTTTCATTCCTTCCTGGTGGTTTCCTGCTTATGCGGCCATACCTGCATCCTTTATAGTAATATGTGTTTTTGAGAATATATGGATAACAACAGATGACAAGAAAGATCAAAAATGGATGAACAGTTTGATTGCTCAGCGCTTGGTACGTTGGGGAGTCCTTTTGGCTACCCTCATCCTTTTGGTACTATTGGCTCATCCCCCCAAACTGTCCCTTTTGGTCAGTTTTATGGGGTTGTTTTTGATCTATATGTTGCTGACTATTTTTAGTCTTTATGCAGAGCTTCGCAAAAAGCAAAGGCTGAAATGATATAGTATGATGAAGCGTGTACTTTGTGTTTGGTTGTTTTTAGTAGTTTTCCCGTTGTCTTCTAACGTGGCCCGGGCCGCAGAGAAAAAGGAAAGACCGCCGGTAGATATCCGGGAACTGCTGCTGGGGCATCTGAAAGACAGTTACAGCTGGCATTTCTTTACTATGGGCGAAAAAGAAATAGCCCTTCCTTTGCCCATTATTGTTCGTAGCAAAGAGCGCGGTTGGTTTGTCTTTTCTTCTGCACGTTTGCATGAAGAAGAAGGATATAAAGGGTTTACGCTTTCTACAGAAGAGAAAACAGCGGGGAAAGTAGTAGAAACAAACAGTATGGGAGAAACCGTAAGGCCGTTTGATATTTCGATTACTAAAAACGTAGTAGCGCTTTTTTTCTCGTGCCTGTTACTAATGGTTATTGTACTTAGCCTTTCCCGATGGTACACCAAGCAAGAAAAAGAAGGGAACCATAACGCCGTTCCCGGGGGCATTAAAGGGGCTTTGGAATGGTTCATTATGAGCGTTCATGACGGCGTGGTAAAAAGTTGTGTGGGAAAAGACTACCAACGTTATTCGCCCTACCTGCTCACGCTTTTTTTCTTTATTTTCCTAAACAACATATTGGGGTTGATCCCTATCTTCCCGGCAGGAGCCAACCTTACGGGGAACATAGCCGTGACCATGGGGTTGGCGCTTTGTACCATGGTGGCCATTAATGTTTTTGGAAATAAAGAGTATTGGAAAGAGATATTGTGGCCCGATGTTCCCATCTTTATGAAGGCTCCTATACCCATTATGCAGGTGATTGAACTTTTTGGGATCATAACCAAACCCATGGCATTGATGATTCGTCTTTTTGCCAACATTTTTGCCGGGCATATCATTATTTTAGCACTTACTTCGCTGGTGTTCCTTACGGTGGCTATGGGGCCTGCCATCAATGCCTCTATGAGCGTGGTTTCTGTGTTGTTTTCTGCTCTTATGCTGGTACTGGAATTGCTGGTAGCTTATATACAGGCTTATGTATTTACCATGCTTTCTGCTATCTTTATAGGGCTTTCCCGTAAAGAACCCATACCGGTCAAAAAACCGGAATTACCTATTGAAAACCGATTAAAAAAATAATTAATTATGTTACTCTTAACTATTTTACAAGCCAACGGTTTATATACCGTATTTACCAAATTAGGTGCCGTTTTTGGCGCAGCTGTTATTGTAATGGGTGCCTCGTTTGGCCTCAGTAAAATTGGAATTTCTGCCATGGAAGCCATTGCGCGCCAGCCCGAAGCTGCTGACGGGATCAGGATGTCCATGATTATCATTGGGGCTTTGGTAGAAGGGGTTTCCCTTTTCTCTATTATTGTTTGCTTGTTGGTAGCCCTGTAAAATTGTATTTGTTATGGACTTGATGATCCCCGATTCCGGACTGTTGTTCTGGATGCTCATTGCGTTTGGCATCCTGTTTTTGATATTGGCTCGCTTTGGCTGGCCCGCGATTACCGGAATGGTGGAACGTCGTAACGAAAGGATAGACAAAGCACTCTCAGATGCGGCGGCTGCCCGGCAGCTGCTGGCCACGTTAAAATTGCAGGAAGAAAGAATCCTGCAACAATCCAGAGAAGAACAGGAAAAATTACTGGAGCAAACCCGGGCTTTGCGTCAACAATTGATTGAAGAAGCGAAAGCAGCCGCAGAAAAGGAAAGTAAAATACTGATAGAGAAGGGAAGAGAGCAATTGCAATTGGAAAAAGAAGTGGCTATGCAAGAGATTCGTATACAAGTAGCTGCTCTTTCTATAGAGATTGCAGAAAAATTACTGCGACAACAGTTGACAAAAGAAACCAGTCAGCGCGAACTTATTGATCGTTTACTGGACGAATCGTTAACACCACAGGCATAACCTGTAAGTAAGGCTGTGTATGAATAGAGGACTGATAGCATCGCGTTATGCGAACGCTCTGCTGCAATATGCAACAGGGTGTAAAGCAGATTTTCACCTGTATCGTATGATGAAGCAGGTGGACGATTGCTATTGGGCCATACCGGATCTGGAAATAGCCTTTTCTAACAGGACCTTGCTCAAGGAGCAAAGGAAAGCACTTTTTTTAGACCTTTTCCCGGAGTACCATTCCGATGCCTTGCACGTATTATCCGGTTTTTTAGACTTGCTTATAAGACACAAAAGAGAAAGCCTTATGCACTCTGTAGCTATGCAATACGTAGAGAAGTACAGAAACTTGCACGGCATTCTTTACGGAGTACTTACAACGGTAGTCCCTCCGGGAGAGGAGCTTATGGGGAAAATAAAAAAGGCGTTAAAACCGGATCAGCCGGAAAATGTGGAACTGGACTGGAAGAGTGATCCCGGGCTGATAGGGGGGGTTACCTTAACGCTGGGAATGAATGAATGGGACGCTTCTATAAGAACTCGTTTGAAGGAATTACGGGCGTCTTACGGATTAAAAGAGACTTATTGATTTTGTTATGTCAGATTTGATTAAACCTGCAGAAGTAACAGATATACTTAGAATGCAGCTGGAAGGATTGGACAACAGACCTGTCTATGAAGAGAAAGGCGTTGTGCTTCAGGTGAGTGACGGGGTAGTTCGTATTTACGGACTACATCAGGCAGAGGCCAATGAATTGCTTGCCTTTGACAATGGAATTATGGCCATTGTCATGAACCTGGAAGAAGATAACGTAGGGGCTGTACTGCTGGGACCCACCAGCATGATACGGGAAGGAGATAAAGTGAAAAGGACGGGAACCATTGCTTCTATCCCTGTTAGTGAAAAAATGATGGGTAGGGTCATAGACCCGTTAGGGAATCCGTTGGACGGTAAGGGGCCTATAGCCGGTCCTGTCTATGAGATGCCCCTGGAGCGGAAAGCTCCCGGTGTGATATTCCGTCAACCCGTTTCTGAGCCTCTGCAAACCGGTATAAAGTCTATTGATGCCATGATCCCTATTGGAAGGGGACAGCGAGAACTGATTATTGGTGACAGGCAGACGGGAAAAACAGCCATTGCTATAGATACCATTATCAATCAGCGGAACAATTACCTGGATGGGGATCCTGTTTATTGCATATACGTAGCTATTGGACAAAAAGGTTCTACGGTAGCTTCTATTGTCAATGTTTTGGAAAAGCACGGGGCCATGGACTATACGGTCATAGTATCGGCTACGGCCGGCGATCCGGCTGCACTGCAATACTTTGCCCCTTTTGCAGGAGCAGCTATTGGGGAGTACTTTAGAGATACGGGAAGACACGCCTTGGTCATATACGACGATTTGTCTAAACAGGCCGTCTCTTACAGGGAAGTATCACTCATCCTAAGAAGGCCTTCCGGTAGGGAAGCTTACCCGGGCGATGTGTTTTACCTGCACTCGCGATTGTTGGAGCGTGCTGCCAGAATCATTGACCAAGACCAGATTGCGAAACAAATGAACGACATACCGCCCTCTCTTAAAGGGAGAGTGAAAGGCGGTGGGTCCCTGACGGCACTGCCCATCATTGAAACCCAGGCGGGAGACGTCTCGGCTTACATTCCTACCAACGTGATTTCTATTACGGACGGTCAGATTTTCTTGGATACCGATTTGTTTAACCAAGGGTACCGCCCCGCCGTTAACGTAGGGATTTCTGTATCGCGTGTTGGGGGGAATGCTCAATTGGAAGCTATGAAACAAGTGGCCGGAACGTTGAAAATTGACCAGGCGCAATACAGAGAACTAGAGTCGTTTTCAAGGTTTGGAGGAGAAATGGACGCCATGACGTTGCAAATTCTGGATAAAGGACAGAAAAACTCTTTGCTGCTGGTTCAGAAACAGTACCACCCGCTGCCGGTGGGAAAACAGATAGCGTTGCTCTATTGCGGAACCAAAGGGTTGCTGGGAAGGGTACCGGCAGACAAAATACTTGTGTTTGAAGAAAAGTTCCTAAATGTCTTGGAAACAAAACACAACCATACGGTTTTGCAACCGCTCAATAAAGGAGAGATTAACCGGGAAATAACAACCATTATAGAAAACGTGGCAGAGCAAGTGGCCGGATAAACGATGGGATCTTTACGTGAAATAAGAAGGAGGATTGGTTCTGTACAAAAAACGCAGAAGATTACGCAGGCTATGCAAAAAGTAGCTTCTGCCAAACTTCATAAGGCACAGACGTTACTGGGGTATGTACTCCCGTATGAAGTACGCCTTAGGAATATACTTTTGACTTTTGTACACGAAGGATGTATTTCCTGTAAAGATGGCAGCCTTTTTTTACGAAATGAAATGTTACAAACGGCTGTAACAGATGCCCGCGCCGTAAACAAGGTTTCTTTGGTGTTTGTCGCATCCGATACCGGCTTGTGCGGTGCCTATAATTCCAATATGGAAAGGAAGTTGTTTGAGGTTGTGGAAGAATATGCCGGGTTACCTGCAGACCACGTTACATTGTATCCCATTGGACAGAAGATGCTAGAGACCGCTAAAAAAACCGAGCATCCGATAAACGATACGTTTGTGGATCTGATGACCCATTTGTCTTTCTCTTCTGTAGAGTTGTTTGCCAATACACTCATAGAAGAATACAAAAACGGCCTGTCGGATAAAACAGAGTTTGTGTTTTATCATTTTAGGAGTATGGCTTCTCAAGTTATCAGAAGGGATGTGTTACTGCCCTTTCAAGCCATACCGGAAGGAGTGGAAGTGCGTATGCCCGATACGGAACCAAAAGGCAAGCATGGCGTTTTTATTCCCCAGGAGCACCAGACCCGCGTTCTTGGCCCGGATGATGTGGAAGGATACCTTACCGAGCCCAACGGGGAAGAACTGTTAGAAGCATTGCTTTTGCGTGTAATCCAATACAATTTTTACAAATCTGTGTTAGATGCCAACGCTTCTGAACATGCAGCCCGTACCATAGCCATGAAAGCGGCTTCTGAAAATGCGGAAGATCTGATAAAGGATCTAAAGCTTCAATATAACAAAAGCCGCCAGCAAGCCATTACGGCAGAGATCCTGGATATTGTATCGGGATCTGTCAGATAATAATAAAAGTGGGGGTTATGCGCCGCGCATTTTCTCTTTGGTTTTTACCAGATTTTCTTTCAATATATCTACACCTGTGGCTACGGCTTCTTCAAAAGTAGTATAGTTTCGCTCTACCAGCAGATCGTTTCCTGGGAGACGTACACGAATGGCGGCCTTCTTGTTTTCATGACCGGGCACAAGTGAAAGTGTGACATCAATTCCAATGATGGCATCAAAAAAACGTTCCAGTTTTCCTACTTTTTCATGGATAAAGTCCAGTAGTTTTTTGTCGGCATCAAATTTTACGGATTCCACTCTAATGTTCATGATTACCCTCCATTTTTAGTATTTATAAATAAACTCCGGGACCGGGTGTCAGGCCCTGGGGTGTGCTTTTTTATAAGCTTTCTTTAATGTTTCAAAAGTATTGTGAGTATATACCTGAGTTGCAGCCAGCGAAGAATGACCCAACAATTCCTTAATACTGTTCAGGTCTGCCCCTCTGTTTAACAAATGGGTAGCTAGAGAGTGTCGCAGGATGTGCGGACTTTTTTGACCGGTAAAACCGGGCTCCCGGGACAGCTCTTTATGTACCATCTTACTGATTGTTGTCAAAGGCAGTTGTTCTCCATTTTTTTTGCAAAACAACCAAGGCGAAGGAACGCTCCTGCTTTTTATGAAAGACTGCAAATCTTGGACCAAGTTTTCGTGTAACGGAACTTGACGTTCTTTGTTGCCTTTACCTCTTACACGCAATACAGATCTTTGAAAATCAATGTCTTCCATGCGAATTCCGGCAAGCTCGGCACGACGGATGCCGGTGGCATATAACAAATGAATCATCATAAGAGGTTGCGAAAGCGGACGCTCATGATGATCCATCCATACGTTTATTTTTTGTTCTGTATAAAATTCGGGAATGTTGTGCCCTTTTTTGGGTCTTACAAGCAGTTTGAGCACGTTGTCTTTAAGTAACCCTTTGCTTACCAGATATTGACTAAAAGAACTGAGCGCAGAGAGCCTTTGGTATATGGTAGCCGGGCTTAATCCGCTTTCCAGCAGCGAACCTGTGTAGGCGCGTACATCTGCCAGTTCCACTCGTTCCATAGGGTTGCCTTCTTCTGTAAAACCCATAAATTCATAAAAGTGTGAAATGGCCTGATAATAAATGGTTTGCGTTCTTTCGGAGTACCGTTTTTGCACCCTTAAAAACGTTATGAATTGGGTCCTTTGCATGGTAAACAAATATACAAAAAAACGAGGATTAATCCTCGTTATCTTGTAAGCGTTGTTTGTAGATGGCTTTTTTTCTTTGCTCCCTTCTGATTACGGATGGTTTATGGAAAGCCTGACGGGAACGGAGTTCACGAACGATTCCTGTCTTTTCAAATTTTCGCTTGAATTTCTTTAAAGCTCGTTCTATATTTTCACCTTCTTTTACAGGTACAATGATCATGTAATTACAGACACCTCCTTTTGTTATGGGCTGCAAAAGTATACAAAAAAATGGTAAATCAAAGCTTATCCCGTATATTTGCATGTTAATTTCGTTAAATTTATCCAAATCATGAAAATTGAAGGCATTCCTTCCAGCATTCCGCCGGCACTGCCTTTTGATAAGGGTGTTACTCGTGCACCAGTAAGAAAAGACATTTTAACGGTTGAAGAAAAAAAACTGGCGCTGGCCAATGCTTTGCGCTATTTTCCCAAAGAGCAACACACTCAGCTGGCCCCGGAATTTGCAAAGGAGTTGAAAGAGTACGGACGCATTTATATGTATCGGTATCGACCGAAAGACCCTATTACGGCAGGAAATATAGAGGATTATCCGGCAAAGTGCCGCCAAGCAGCAGCCATCATGCTAATGATCAACAACAACCTTGACAGAGCGGTGGCACAACATCCTTATGAATTGATAACGTACGGAGGCAACGGCGCTGTTTTCCAAAATTGGGCGCAGTACAGGCTTTGTATGCAGTACTTGATGGAAATGACAGAGGAGCAAACGCTGGTACTCTATTCCGGTCATCCGCTGGGACTTTTTCCGTCTTCTAAAGAAGCCCCCCGGTTGGTGGTTACTAACGGAATGGTAATTCCCAACTATTCTTCCCGTGACCATTGGGAGAAGCTAAACGCTCTGGGAGTATCCCAGTACGGACAAATGACAGCGGGCTCTTTTATGTATATTGGTCCACAGGGAATTGTGCATGGAACAACCATCACCATAATGAATGCGGCCAGGAAGTTTAAGAAGGAAGGAAAAGGCTCTTTGCTATTTGTTTCCAGCGGCTTGGGCGGTATGTCGGGTGCACAACCCAAAGCTGCTCGGATTGCCGGAGTGGTGGGAGTGGTAGCTGAAATTGATCCCGGAGCCACTTCAAAAAGGTATGAACAAGGTTGGGTAGATGAAGTATATGAAGACCTGGAATTGCTGGCCCAAAGGATACGTAAGGCCAAAGAGACAGGCGAAGCCGTTTCGTTGGCTTACCAAGGCAATGTGGTAGATTTGTGGGAATACCTGGCAGCCTCTGATATACAGGTAGAGATGGGGTCGGATCAAACGAGCCTGCACAATCCTTTCTCGGGAGGGTATTACCCGGCAGGGTATTCATTGGAACGCTCCAGGGAGATGCTGGCTGCCGAGCCCGAACGTTTTGCGGAAGAAGTGAGAAAGAGCTTGCGAAGGCAGGTGACAGCCATCAACACGTTGGCAGAGAAAGGCATGTATTTCTTTGACTACGGGAATGCGTTTTTATTGGAAGCGTCCCGTTCCGGAGCCGATATCTTGAAGGAAAATGGGGAGTTCAGGTATCCGTCGTACGTGCAGGATATCATGGGGCCTCTGTTTTTTGATTATGGGTTTGGACCCTTCCGTTGGGTTTGTACTTCTTCTTTATCGGAAGACTTAAGAGAATCAGACAACATAGCAGCCCAAGTCTTGGAGGAACTGTTGGCAGAAGCTCCTAACGATATCCAAAGCCAGTTGAAAGACAATCTGCATTGGATTTACCGGGCAGAGGAAAACCAATTGGTAGTGGGTTCTCAGGCACGGATTTTATATGCCGATGCCAAAGGCCGGGTAAAGATTGCCTTGGCCTTGAATCGCGCCATAAAAGAAGGACGTATTAAAGCACCTATCGTTCTGGGAAGGGATCACCACGATGTGTCCGGAACGGATTCTCCTTTTAGAGAAACATCTAACATATACGACGGGTCTGCGTTAACAGCAGATATGGCCGTACATAACGTCATTGGAGATGCGTTCCGCGGAGCTACGTGGGTATCTTTGCACAACGGAGGAGGAGTGGGTTGGGGAGAAGTAATTAACGGCGGCTTTGGGTTGGTCATAGACGGAAGCGAGAAGTCCAATGAGCAAATCAAAAGCATGCTCTCCTGGGATGTAAACAACGGTATTGCCCGGCGTGCCTGGGCCAGAAACGAAGGGGCTTTGGCAGCCTTGGAGCGTGCTATGGAAGAAGAACCCTTATTAAAAGTAACCGTACCTTCTCTGGCAGATCCCACCGTTTTACATGCAATAAATGATATTTATTCTTCACAATAATTATGACTGAAAAATTATTCAAAGATTTTCCACCGGTACCTACTCAACAGTGGGAGGAACAGATTGAAAAAGATCTGAAAGGAGCCGATTATGAAAAGAAACTGGTTTGGAAAATCCCCGATGGGGTTGCCGTTCGCCCTTACTACAGGGCAGAAGACTTGGAAGGATTGCCTTATATAGACTCCCTTCCGGGTGAAAAACCTTACCTGAGGGGTACAAAGACAGACAACAACTGGTTGGTAAGGCAAACGTTTGCAATGACAGACCACTTGAAAGAGGTAAATGCCTTGGTGCTGGAAGCGTTAAGCCGAGGCGTTGAGTCGGTGGGGTTCCGAACGGACGCCGGACGGAAACTTACAAAACAAGATATGGCTGTATTGCTGGATCAGGTGCCTTTGACAACGGTTGAATTGGCTTTTTCCGGAGCGTCCTGTACAAACCCCCATGTGCTGTATGCGTTTTTAGAATACGTGAAAGAACAAGGGACGGAGGCAAATGGACTGAGAGTTCGTTTTGAATTTGATCCGCTGGGAGATGCTTTTTTCAACGGCATCCAAGCCGGGAAAGAAGTACTTGATGCTTGGAAAGAGCTGGTAAAAGCAAGCCGTCCGTACCCCGGAATACGCGTAGTTTCTGTTCCGGGTTACCAATGGCAGAACATGGGTTCCGGTATAGTGCAAGAGCTGGGTTGCAGCCTGGCTCTGGGAAAAGAATACATAAATCTTTTGACAGAGGACGGTATGTCCCCGGAAGAAGCAGCCGGTTCTATTCATTTTCATATGGGCATTGGTCTGCAGTATTTTCTGGAGATTGCCAAATTTAGAGCGTTACGGGTATTATGGGACGGTATATGTGGTTTGCCGGCTAGCGTACACGCTACTACCGGTTTTTGGGACCAGACGGCTTACGATATGTATGTAAACTTGTTACGAGGCACTACCGGTGCTATGTCTGCAGCAATTGCAGGGGTAGACTCTCTGGAGGTATTGCCCTTTGACTGCGTACTTTCAGAAGGAACACCGCACAGTTACCGTTTAGCGCGTAACATACAAATCATATTGAAAGAAGAAGCCGGATTCCATAAGGTGACAGACCCTGCTGCCGGATCTTATTACGTAGAAAGCATTACAGACTCTGTACAGAAAGAAGCACAAAAGCTGGCAGACGAAATCCTTGCAAAGGGAGGCTTTTCCAACAAACAAGCCGCTGAGTGGGTGCGTGAACAAATAAAAGCTACACGCCAAAGACGTTTGGAAAGACTGGCCTCGGGAAGGGAAGTGATGGTAGGAATCAACAAGTACCCCGATCCGTTGGGTAAGGCACCGGAAGGCCTGGCAACATTGCCGGAAGAGAAGTGGGAGAGGGCTTCTGCCGAGTTTGAAAGAATGCGATTAAAAACAGAGCAGGCCAAAGAAACGCCGGTAGTTTTTCTGCTGACTTTTGGAAATTTGGGCATGTGCCGAGCCAGGGCTCAATTTGCCACCAACTTTTTTGGGGTAGCCGGATTTAAAATAATAGACAACAACAGGTTTGCTTCTGTTGAGGAAGGCATTCAAGCAGCCCGCAAACAAGGGGCACACGTAGTAGTGGCTTGTTCTTCTGACGAAGAATATGCACAAGGAGTTCCTCAGATTGCCCGGGCATTGGGTAAAGAGGCCATCGTAACGGTAGCCGGTGAACCGGCTTGCAAAGAAGACCTGAAGGCACAAGGAGTCAATCACTTTATAAGCGTTCGCAGCAACTTGTTGGAAACGCTACTTCAATATCAAAACGAACTGGGATTATGAAAACATATTATACAGCCAAAGACCTTGAAAACATGGAACACCTGAATTACGCAGCAGGTATTCCTCCCTACCTGAGGGGCCCCTACAGCACCATGTACCTTCTTAGGCGATGGACCATTAGGCAGTATGCTGGTTTTTCCACCGCAGAAGAGTCGAATGCTTTTTATCGTAGAAACCTGGCAGCCGGTCAAAGAGGCTTATCGGTAGCCTTTGATCTGGCCACCCATCGAGGGTACGATGCAGACCATCCGCGTGTAGTGGGAGACGTAGGAAAAGCCGGGGTTAGCATATGTTCCGTAGAAGATATGAAGGTGTTGTTTGATCAGATCCCGCTAAACCGGATGTCTGTTTCCATGACCATGAACGGAGCCGTATTGCCCATCATGGCATTCTATATAGTAGCAGGACAGGAACAAGGGGCTACTTTGGAAGAGCTTACGGGAACCATCCAGAACGATATATTAAAAGAATTCATGGTGCGGAATACATACATTTATCCGCCCGAATTTTCTATGCGTATCATTGGAGATATTTTTGCCTATACGGCACGCAACATGCCCAAGTTTAATTCTATTTCCGTATCGGGTTACCATATGCAAGAAGCAGGAGCTACCAGCGAGATAGAAATGGCTTATACCTTGGCAGACGGTCTGGAATACTTACGTACAGGCATTAGAGCCGGCATGGATATAGATGATTTTGCTCCCAGAATTTCTTTTTTCTGGGCCATTGGCATGGATCACTTTAAAGAGATTGCCAAAATGCGTGCGGCACGGATGATTTGGGCTAAAATTGTGAAAAGCTTTAATCCCAAAAACCCAAAATCGTTATCTTTAAGAACGCATAGTCAGACTTCCGGCTGGACACTTACAGAACAGGACCCCTATAACAACGTAGCCCGTACGTGTACAGAAGCTATGGCAGCGGCTCTGGGCCATACGCAGAGTTTACATACCAACGCCCTGGACGAGGCCATTGCGTTGCCCACGGATTTTTCTGCAAGGATTGCGCGTAACACGCAGCTATACCTGCAAGATGAGACGGAGATCTGCCGCGGTATAGACCCCTGGGCAGGTTCGTACTATGTAGAAAGCCTCACCCATCAGATGGCTCATAAAGCCTGGGAATTGATTCAGGAAATTGAAGACTTGGGCGGTATGGCCAAGGCTATAGAAACAGGGATTCCCAAGTTACGGATAGAAGAGGCGGCAGCTCGTACTCAGGCTAAGATAGACGCGGGAGAGCAGGTAGTAGTAGGAGTAAACAAATACAGGCTGGAAAAAGAAGATCCCATAGAGATTTTAGACGTAGACAATACCAAGGTTAGGTTGTCACAGATAAAAAGACTGGAAGAACTGAAGAAGAACAGGGATTCTCAAAAAGTAAAAGAAGCATTGCAAGCACTTACCAAAGCGGCTGCAGAAGATTCAGGTAATTTGTTGGAACTTGCCGTAGAAGCAGCCCGCCACAGGGCAACGCTTGGCGAGATCTCAGATGCCTGTGAAGAAGTTGCAGGACGCTATAAAGCTGTAATACGTATGAACAAAGGTGTATATTCAGCGGCATCAAAAGACGATTCTTACTTTGTACAAGCCAGTGAAATGGCAAGCCGCTTTGCAGAACGCGAAGGACGTCAACCCAGAATTATGGTCGCCAAACTGGGTCAAGACGGCCACGACCGCGGTGCCAAAGTTGTGGCTACGGGTTATGCAGACATAGGGTTTGACGTGGATGTGGGACCTTTGTTCCAGACACCGGAAGAAGCAGCCCGCCAAGCCGTAGAAAACGACGTACACATTATTGGTGTATCTTCTTTGGCTGCAGGTCATAAGACATTGGTGCCCCAGGTTGTTAATGCCCTTAAAGAAATGGGGCGTGAAGACATTTTAGTGATTGTGGGCGGTGTGATTCCTGCTCAGGATTATCAGGAATTATACGATGCCGGAGCCGTAGCCGTCTTTGGACCGGGAACTTCGGTATCGCAATGTGCCGTGAGTATGTTGGAGTTGTTGGAGCAGCAATCACAAGAATAGCTCAATCACAAGAAGAGTTGATAGAGCCCTTCCGGGGGGACGTTGCGAAAATAGTCATCCCACACAAAAGGAGACAGACGTTGTGCAATGTCTTCCCGGGTAAGAGGGCATCCCAGTAAGGCCTCTTCTATTTCTTCTGTGGGAGAAAAGAAAAAATAATCTCCATAGATTTTTATCTTTTCAATCTTGCCCTGCGGGGCGTTGAAGCATACTTCAATATTGCCTCCCGGGAAACGTTCTTTTCTGACCGCTTCCCATTGGTATTGCCGGCTGTAGTTCCAGGCAAAAGTTTGGTATTTTTTGTTATGCAAAGTATCAATTCCCTCTTGTTCTTGCGGTTGTAAGGGTTTGTCTGACCAACTTCCGGTCAAGGAGCCGGTTACATGTTCTTTTATCAATTCCATAAAATGCAAGGGAGTCATCTGTGCCGGTAAAAACTCAGACAGATTGCACACTTTACGAGGCCGACTGGCCACTCCGCGTGTTTTTCCTCGGTCTTTCACTTGCAGGGCCTGTGACAAATCTTCCATAGAAGCGCTGAACAGTAGGGTTCCGTGCATCAAAATACGGTCTTTGTACCGTGCTATGGCATTTCCGGAAAACTTACGACCGTCTGTTACCAGGTCGTTACGCCCTTCCAGTGCTGCTTTTACACCCAAGGTGTTTAATACCTCCAGGATGGGACGTGTAAAACGAGCAAAGGCACCTGCTGTATCCATGCCGGGCACATACCGGTCTATAAATGTATAATTGATATTGCCCAAGTCGTGAAATACGGCACCGCCCCCGCTCAAGCGGCGTACTACAGGAATATCATGCTTCTTTATATAGGCTCTGTTAATCTCTGAAAGTGTATTCTGGTTTCTTCCCACAATAACGGCTCGGGCATTCCTCCACAAACGGAAAACAGGCTCTGTCTGCGTAGTGAGCAAGTATTCTTCTGTGGCCAGATTTTGATAAGGATCAGTGGTGTAGTCTACGATGCATCGCATGTTGTTCTGATTTTTTGATAACCCATTTGTATAACCAAAAGACCAACAGGCCTGTAATTAAACCCAAAAGGGCTCCGCACACCACGTCCAGCGGAAAATGTTTGCCCACATAAATACGGCTGTACGATACCAGGGTGGCCCATAAGAAAATAAAAAACGAATATCTTTTTCTGCGAAACAACCGGCCGGTTACCGTTGCCAGTCCAAATACGTTGGCTGCGTGCGAAGAAACAAAAGAATACAAGCCGCCTTTTCCTTCCAGCAGACGAAAAGTGCCTTCCCAGCCGGGCATATGCGACGGACGCAAACGCTGTACTCCTTCTTTTAGTAAAGAGGCAGACAGCCTGTCTGTTACTAGGAAGGTAAGCAAGACGGCCAGTAAGGCAAAGAGGGCTTTTTTACGGGGAAATACATAGAACAGACAACCTAAAAGGATCAGGTACATGGGGATCCAGACATAGATATTAGAGAGAAATTTCATAATGGGATCCAGGAACTTGCAGTGTGCTCCATTCAGAGTAAAGAAAAGAGCGTGATCCAATTCCACTAAGGTTCGTAGAGCAGATTCCATATGCTTTCTTTCAGTTGTGTGATGTTTTTACCGGTAACGGAAGAAATAAAGAGTACGGGTAAAGAATCCGGTACATGCTTTGCCACTTCTTTTTCACTTTCTTCATCCAGCAGATCTGCTTTTGTTACAGCAAGTATGCGTTCTTTATCCATCAGCTCGGGTTTGTATTTTCTAAGTTCTTCAAGCAATACCTTATATTCTTTGGCTATGTTGGAACTGTCTGAAGGAACCATAAACAGTAACATAGAGTTGCGCTCAATGTGTCTAAGAAACCTTGTGCCCAGTCCTTTCCCTTTGTGTGCACCTTCTATAATACCGGGTATGTCTGCCATTACAAAAGACCTGTGATCAGATAACTCCACTATGCCCAGTTGCGGAGTAAGCGTAGTGAACGGATAATCGGCTATTTTGGGACGTGCTGCAGATACGACAGAGAGCAACGTAGACTTTCCGGCGTTGGGAAAACCAACCAGTCCTACGTCTGCCAGCAGCTTCAATTCCAGGATAAACCATCCCTCTTCTCCTTTTAGCCCCGGTTGTGCATACCTGGGAGTTTGCCGCGTGGCAGACTTAAAATGCGTGTTTCCCAGACCTCCTTTTCCGCCTGTACATAACGTGTATTCTTGCCCCGGTTCTGTAAGTTCAATAAGTGTTTTGTCGCTGCCTGCACGTTTTACTACCGTTCCTTGAGGAACCTCAATCCAAGCGTCTTTGCCGTCGGCCCCTGTGGCACAATTTCTTCTGCCCGGTTCTCCGTGTTCCGCCCGAATGTGTTTTTTGTACTTTAAATGGATCAGCGTCCAGAACTGAGGATTTACTTTCAATATCACGTGACCTCCTCGGCCTCCGTCGCCTCCGTCGGGTCCTCCCTTGGGTACAAATTTAGCCCGCATCAGATGGGCAGAACCGGCTCCTCCGTCCCCCGAAGCACAAAAGATTTTTACATAGTCTACAAAATTTGATTGAGACATTGTTTTACTTGATTGAAAGTATGTTCCGGAGTTTGGGAACTGTCAACAGCTACAAATTTATCTTGTTTTTTATAATGATCAACAATGGGTTTTGTGAGGGTGTGATAGGTGGTAAGGCGGTGCTTTACTTTGCTTATATCTGTGTCGTCGGATCTGTTTTCAAGGGTACCACGGCGTAATATGCGGGCTGCACAAACATCGTCTGATAGGTTTAGCAGGATCATTAAGTTCAGCGGTTCGCCCTTATCTTCCAGAAGGCGGTCTAACGCCTCGGCTTGTGCCTGTGTGCGAGGAAATCCGTCAAAAAGAAAACCGTGCATTTGAGGATGTTCGTCCAGGCTGGAAGAAATCATGGATATAACAATGTTGTCAGAAACTAGGTCGCCTCTTTCCAGGATGGGAGCTACTTTTTGCCCCAAGGGTGTTTTTTGTTCTACTTCTTTTCTGAGCATATCTCCTGTGGAAAAATGGATTAAGTCGTATTTTTCTGCCAAAGTTTTGGCCAAGGTTCCTTTTCCGGATCCGGGAGGTCCGGCTACTATAATATTAAGCATGGTTTAATCTATTACATAAATGTCTTTTAATTGCCTTCCCAGATGGTTGTAGTCTAAACCGTAACCTACTACAAAATCGTTAGGTATACTAAAGCATACGTAATCAATGGCAGATTGCTGTTGGTATGCTTGGGGTTTGAATAACAAGGTGCAAACTAAAATACGTTTGGGATTCCTTTTGCTTAAATCCTCTTTTAGCTTAACAATGGTATTGCCACTATCCACCACGTCTTCTACAATAACAACGGTTCTGTTGGTAATATCATGGCACAACCCTAATACTTCCACTACCTTTCCCGTACTTTCTGTTCCGCTGTACGAAGCCAGTTTAACAAAAGTGACTACGCTGTCCAGTCGGATCTGTTTCATTAGGTCTGCAATAAACATAAAAGAACCGTTCAGGATACCAATAAAAACCGGGTTCTCCTCTTCTTTTAAGTCCCTGTTTATCTCTTTAGCTACGCGCCCGATGGCTTTTTCAATATCTTTGTACGGAATATAGGTCCGAAAAGTTTTATTTTGAAGGGTTATACGTTCCATTGAACAAAATTAATTATTAAATTTGAATTTATAACAGAGATAATCATGAATCCTCAAGTTAGTATCATAATGGGCAGTTTATCAGACATGCCTATAATGGAAGAAGCAGCTCTTTTTTTGGACCAAATGGAAATCCCTTTCGAGGTGTTTGCACTTTCGGCACATCGTACTCCGGAGCGGGTAGCAGCGTATGCCAAAGAAGCCAAACAAAGAGGAGTTAAGGTAATTATTGCAGGAGCAGGAGGGGCAGCTCACTTGCCGGGCGTTATAGCTGCTTATACAAGGGTGCCGGTCATTGGGGTCCCTGTAAAATCTGCACAGTCGGTGGCCGGGCTGGATTCTATTTTATCTATTCTACAAATGCCGTCGGGGATTCCCGTAGCTACCATGGCATTGAATGGTGCCAGAAATGCCGCTATTTTTGCGTTACGCATTTTAGCGTTGGCCGATAAAAAACTGGCAAAAAAAGCAGAGGATTTTCAAAAGTCAATGGCTCAGAAAATAGTAGAGGCCAACGATTCTGTAAAAGACATCAAATACCCATTTAAAGTAAATTAACCATAAGTTGAACAGTGCTCATCAGAGGGGAGCGCACGAAGGGAAGAAAATATGAGAATTGTTTTTACTGTGCTGTTTTTCAGCATGACATTTTATGCGGTACATGCACAAAATGCAGAGACTTATTTAGAAGATCTGGTACAAAACGAAGGTTTTTCTGCGTATGATCTGGAAGAATGGATGCAAACGCGTAGCAATCTGAACGCAGCAACGCGCGAGGACCTGGAGCATCTGGGTTTTCTTTCTCCGTATCAGGTAGCCTCGCTTCTGGATTATCAAAAAAGATACGGCACTTTTTTTACATGGCAAGAAGTGCTTCTTATTCCGGGATTTTCAAAAGAAGATACTGCTCTTTTACAATTGTTTTTCACGCTGGAAGAAGTGAAAAAAGCCGAGAAAATTACGTGGCGTTCGCTTCTTAAGCAAGGGAGAAATACATTAATGATGCAGACGAGAACGTTCTTTCCCAGAGGAACGGAATACAGCCCCATAACAGAGCAGGAATACCTTAAGCGTCCCAATTCCCGGTACCTGGGCAAACCTTGGTATAGGTATGCTCGTTACGATTACCGTTTAAAAAACAAGTTGCAATGCGGTTTTGTTTTAGAAAGTGACGCCGGAGAGAAGGCTCCGGCAGATTTTATATCTGTTCATGTGCAAGCAAAAGACATGGGCGTGCTGAAAACACTTGTGGTGGGGGATTACCGTGCTCGTTTTGGACAGGGATTGTTGCTGTGGAACGGTATGCTGTTTGGGAAAGCTTCTTCTACGGGTACGTTGTGCAACAAAGAAATGGGCTTGACTGCGTATGCTTCGCGAGACGAAAATAAGTTTTTCCGGGGTGCAGGTGCTCACTTCAATCATAAAAACCTGAATCTTACCGTTCTCTTCTCTTATTGTCCCATAGATGCCCGTGTAACAGAAGAGGGATTTACTTCTTTGGTTACTACCGGGTACCACAGAACTCCCTTAGAGTTGGAGAAGAAAAATACATTACAAGCCCAGGTAGCCGGGATGAACTTTTCCTACAAAAGGAACGATTGGAAAGTGGGGGTTACACTGTTGGGATACGGGTACGATAAACCCGATGCCGGAACCATTACTTATTACAACGTGCATAAAAATAGGACCTTACCATTTGGCGGAGTGTCTGCAGATATGATGGTAAGGCTGCGTTCGCTGCGTTTTTTCTCCGAGCTGGCCATTGATTTGGGAGGGGCTCCGGCCGTTGTGGCAGGCGCTATCCATTACGGTAAAAACGGTAGTAAGTCCGGCTTGTTGTTGCGGTTGTTTTCTCCACGTTATACGACGGCTTACGGTGCGCCCTTAGGGCGTAACAGTACCTCTTCCAATGAAATGAGTGTGCAGTTGACTACTACACAGCCGCTACCTAGCCGATGGAAAATAGAAGGCAGTGTATGGATGTACCATTTTCCCCGGCCCAGGTACTTGTGCCGTATGCCTTCGTACGGATGGGATACACGGGTGCAGTTGCATAAAAAAGATCACCACCTGCAGTTGCGCCAACAAAGGTCTTTATCAGACAAAGGAACTTTGGATAAAACGTTACTCTCTTTGCGAACAGGCTTTTCTTTGTCTCCCAATCTTACACTTTGGTTACGTTCAGACGGTACGTACAGTCAACTGAACGATAGTACCAACTATCAGATGGGAGGAGCTGCCTATGCCGAACTTGGGTACGACAATAAGAAAAGTACCTTAAGAGGTTCTTTGCGTTTGTCTGTATTTTATACGGGATCTTGGGATAGCAGAATTTATTTTTACGAAAGGGATGTGCTGTACGGTTTCTCCATTCCGGCCTTATATGGGAAAGGCGTAAGAAGCTACTTGAATATAAAATACACGCCTTTTTCTTTTTTTGAGGTATGGTTTAAAATGGCCTGTCAGTGGAAAGAAACGGTTTCTTTTGATGGCAAGATTCAAATCAGAGTACGTTTCTGATATGAGGGACAAAATCTTTTCCTGCCAGTAATTTCAGAGCACTGGGAAGGATGGTGAAGGTGTACGGAGGGGTACCCATAAGTTCACCGTCTGTTTCCAGGTGAGTTGTTCTTTTGGTGCCCGGAAGGACCTCTATTTTTTTGCCTCTGCCGTGGTGGGCCTCCTTAAAAGCATATACGTTACCCTCTACAAAATCTTTGATTCTAACAGCCAGTTTTACTTTGCTCATGGGCTCCACCAGAGTGATATCAAACAAGCCGTCGTCCGGTATAGACAGCGGTAGGGCTCTCATACCGTTTCCTATGCACGTTCCCATGCCTACGCTGCAGGTAAGTACCGGGCCTTCATAGAACATATTGCCGTCTACAAGAATACGCAAATCTGCAGAACGGTATAAAAGAAATTGATGCAGCAGACTGGACATGTACTGCGGTTTTCTTTTGCCGTTTGCCATTTCTAACTGCCTTTCATAATGCCTGATTACGGCAGCATCCAGCCCCATACCCGCCGCATTGACAAAGTAACGCGTACGTTCAATGCCAAAATCCTGAAAAGACACCATTCCCACATCGGTGAATATGGCTTTGTTAGTAAGGATGGTTTCCATGGCCTGAGCGTAATCTGTTGGGATGTTGTAGGCTCTTACAAAATCGTTTCCTGTACCAATAGGGATGACTCCCAAGGTTATGAGTTGTGTAGATACGTCTTTCTGGTAAAATATCCCGTTAGCCACTTCATGGAGTGTGCCGTCCCCGCCAATCACAATAAAATTTCGGAACCCTTCCTGTACCGCTTCCAATGTTATGGTTACGGCATGGTACTTGTGTCTTGTAAACACACATTCAAAGTTCAATCCGTGCTCTAGGAAATGCTTTGAAATATGAGGCCACATGACAGCAGTTCTTCCTCCACCGGCTACCGGATTGAGTATGATCATCCATCTTGAAGAAGACATATCATTGATTTTGAGATGAGAAATCAAAATTAAGAATAATTGTTGTATTTAATGTATATTTGCCAGACTTAAACGAAAAAGACATACTTATGGGTAAAGTAATTGCTATTGCCAATCAGAAAGGGGGTGTGGGAAAAACGACTACTGCCATCAATCTGGCAGCTTCCTTGGCCGTAATGGAAAAGAATGTGCTTCTGATAGATGCAGATCCGCAGGCAAACACTACCTCGGGTCTTTGTTTTGATCCCAATGCAAGCAGTGGCGATACTTTGTACGATTGTCTTATTGGAAAGACCCCTATTGAAAACACCATCATTCAGACAGAAATTGAAGGATTGAAACTAATTCCTTCGCATATAGATTTGGTTGGGGCTGAAATAGAGTTGTTATCTGTTCCCGAACGGGAAAAGGTAATAAAGCAAAACTTGGATACCATTCGGCAACATTTTGATTATATTTTCATTGATTGCTCTCCATCTCTAGGTCTGATTACGGTGAATGCGCTTACTGCAGCAGACTCTGTTATTATTCCCGTTCAATGTGAATTTTTTTCGTTGGAGGGACTGGGTAAACTGCTTAATACCATCAAGATTGTTCAAAGCAGGCTGAACCCCGACCTGGCCATTGAGGGCTTCTTGCTCACCATGTATGATGTTCGTTTGCGTTCACACAATCAGATTGTGGAAGAGGTGAGGCATCATTTTCAAGATATGGTATTTCAGACGGTTATACAGCGTAACGTGCGATTGAGTGAGTCTCCCTCTCACGGAAAGCCTGTCATACTGTACGATGCCACTTGTGTAGGCAGCAATAATTACTTGAACTTGGCTAGGGAGTTTTTAAAGAAAAATCAACATGACTAAGAAACCGGCTTTAGGTAAAGGGCTGGGAGCCTTGATATCTGAAACGCCTTCGCTTGGAGATTGGAAACCAAGAACGCCCGTAGTACTTCCGCAAATGGAAGGCACTTCTTTAGTAGATATGAATTTCATAGAAGTGAATCCGGAGCAACCGCGGAAAGAGTTTAATGAAGAATTGTTGGCCGAGCTGGCAGCCTCTATCAAAACATTGGGGCTCATTCAGCCCATTACGCTCCGCAAGCAGACAGCCGGAAAGTATCAGTTGGTAAGTGGAGAAAGGCGGTTGAGAGCAGCTAAAATGGCCGGCCTCACAAAGATTCCTGCTTACATAAGGCAAGTAGAAGATGGCGAACTGCTGGAAATGGCGCTGGTAGAAAACATTCAACGTGAAAACTTGGACGCCATGGAAATTGCTTTTGGGTTTCAACGGTTGATTGAAGAATGTAAGTTAACACAAGAACAATTGGCAGAAAGGGTTGGGAAAAAAAGGGCGACGGTGGCCAATTACCTTAGATTGATTCAATTACCGGCTCAAATTCAGTTGCTCATACGGGCCGGCGCATTGTCTATGGGGCACGCCAGAGCGTTACTTTCTTTAGACGACAATACCTTACGCTTAGATCTGGCAAAAACCATTGTAGAAAAAGATCTGTCGGTAAGACAGGTAGAAGAAAGAGTTAGGTCTGCCCATGCCCAAAAGGAAAAAAGCACAGACAAGGTAGAAGAGCCGAAAGAGCTGCCTGACGTATATTACCGCGTGTTGGAAAAAATAGGCAGGTACTTCAATCACAAGATCAGTGTGAAAAGAAATGAGAAAGGAGAAGGCGTCTTTACCATTTACTGTTCCAGCGATAAAGAAATGGAATCTTTCCTGGAAGCCTTGGAAAAAAATAATATTTAGCCGGTTTTATACACGTGAAACGTATCCTGATTCCTTTGTTGTGTGTACTGTTTTCCGTTCCTGCAGCGTACGGTCAATTTGCCGTAGATATGGGAGAGGGAGGCAGACCAAGCACACAAGATACAACGGTACAGGCAAAAGAAGCATTTCGCTTGAAAACGTATTTTACGGCTTTGGCCGGAAAAGATACGCTCAAGTTGGGGCGCGTTTTCTCAGGAGCAGTTGTGTTGCCGGGATATGCCCAGGCATACCACCGGGAATATTGGAAAATACCCATTACCTATGCAGGTATTGGGGCCGGTATTTATATGGGCCGCCACTTTCATACAAAATTTAGAGCTACAGAAGACGATGCGTTTGAGCTGTACAGAAATTTGTGTTACGTGGGGGCAGGTTTGTTCTATTGGGGAAGCCTTTTAGATGGGGTGATGCAATTCAAACATGATAAGCCTGTTCTCCCGGCTCGTGCTACACTTTACTCGGCTTTGCTCCCCGGTTTGGGGCAAATTTACAACGGAGATTACTGGAAGGTTCCCATCGTCTACGGGGGGCTTATTGCCTGTGGGTATTTTTGGCAATACAACGGCTTGCAGTACAAGCGTTACAAAACCATGTATAACCATGCCATGGCCAACCCTCCCCGATACGACGGATGGATGAGACCGGAAGATTTAAAATGGTACCGAGACACGTTCAGACGCTTTAGAGATTATTCCATTCTTGCCACAGTGCTGGTGTATGCACTAAATATAATAGACGCTAACGTATTTGCACATTTTCAAGATTTTGATATAAGTGACGACCTGACCCTCCGTATCGAACCCGGTTTTATTCACCATGTGGCATACTCCGGTACGTTACCTCAGGTTGCAGGGATACATATGAAACTTACCTTTTAAATTTGGCTCCATTTATGAAACCTAACCCATTTATAAAACGTAATCCATTTATGATGAGGCGTAAGATTTTTTGCTTTTTTGTTTTATCTATTGTGCTTTTTGCTACTACTGCTAATGCACAGATTTTAAGAAAACCCACCAAAAAAGAATTGACACAAAAAGTAGATTCTCTGTTAAGACTTACAGACTCGTTGCAACAAGCCTTACAAAGCTTGGACATACCGGCCATAGATACACTTTTTATAGAAAATGAAATCAATGAAGGAGGTTTTGACAACGCATCCGGCACCCTTAATTTTGGGAACTTTACCTTACCTGATACAGATTCTTTGAGTACAGAGCAACGTTTAAGTTTGTACTACCACCAGAATCAGCTGAACCAGAGGCAATCGGCTATGACGCTGGAAACGTTGGATACGGCCATTCTCACCTCTAACATACCGGATTCTGTATATATTGAAAGGCTTACCAGAATGAATTCTTTCATTAAGCTGCCTTACAACAACATTGTCAAAAACCATATCATTCACTACACACAAAAGATGCCCGACCGCATTCCTACTATATTGGGTTTAGCACAATACTACATGCCTTTGTTTGAAGAGATTTTCCATGCGTACGATATGCCGCTGGAACTGAAAGCCATGGCAGTGATTGAATCTGCACTCAATCCCAGGGCCGTGTCCAGGGCAAGGGCTACGGGTATGTGGCAGTTTATGTACAGAACGGCACTGAACTATAACTTGACTATTAATTCTTATGTAGATGAGCGGTTAGACCCTATGGTATCAGGCGATGCAGCAGCACGGTACCTGATGGATTCGTACCGGATTTTTGACGATTGGATATTGGCTATAGCCTCTTACAATTGTGGAGCCGGAAACGTGAACAAAGCCATACGAAGGTCCGGGGGATCTAAAGAGTTTTGGGAGATCTATCCTTTCTTGCCACGCGAAACACGTGGATACGTACCTGCTTTTGTAGCAGCGTTATATACCATGAGGTACTATGCTGAGCACCAGATAAGGCCTTTGCCCGTTGAAATGCCGGCACATGTAGACACGTTTGAAATCAATAAGATGTTGCACTTTGAGCAAGTGACTTCTTTGATTGATATTTCCATTGACCAGCTAAGGGATTTGAATCCTCAATACACCAAAGACGTAGTTCCCGGTGTGGAACGTCCCTATATTTTACGCATTCCTTTTGAATACAGCGGAGATTTTGCGGCGTTACAAGATACCATATACGCGTTTAAGGACAGTGTTTACTTTAGCCCGCTTATTCTGAGTACGCGTGCCACAGCCTCTGACACTCAAATTACCCACAGGGTACGTTCCGGAGAAACGCTCAGCCACATTGCCTACCGGTACGGTGCCAGAATTGCCGACATTAAATACTGGAACGGCCTACGTTCAGACAGGATTGTAACCAACCAGCGGTTGATCATTTACACCAACCGTGCAGCAGCCCCTGCCCGCCAGACACAAGCCTCGGCAAGCTCTGCGGGGCAGGCACAGTCTGCTGCCCAGCCACAAGGCAATTTGATCACACACCGTGTACAGAAAGGAGAAACGCTGGGCGGCATTGCAGAAAGATATAAAGTGAGCGCAGCCAACATCCGCTCCTGGAACAATATGCGAAACAACACCATTTATGCCGGAAGCTCCTTAAAGATCTACACCTCTGCCACCATCTCTACGTCACACGACAGTGACTTTGAATATTATACGGTAAAAACAGGCGACAGCCTGTGGGACATCGCCAACAAGCTGGGACTGACCGTACAAGGCATCCGAGGACTAAACGGCATGGGAAACAACTCCCGTATCTACCCCGGCCAGAAGCTTAAAGTCCGCAAGCTGTAGTTTCTTACCCAGTGCTCTTGGATTTTGGCGCATTTTAAAGCGCTGCTTCGCAGCTCCTTCTTTCTTTTTTTTGTGTGCTAGCAATTGAGTGCGTCGCACTCGGGGGTTAATCTATTGAACTACTGCATGTTACTCAAAACGTGCCCCCGGGGGACGTTTTCAATAATCAGCTATGACACAGGGGGTTAACTGCTTAGTGCGACGCACTAATTTCCGGGTGCTTTGGCGCGCTAGATTCAATCTAGCGACCATGACAATGTTAGTCTTTTATACAACGTACTGAAAAACCGTGATCTGAGGTATCTACGTAATTGTGCAATTTTGGAGAATCGTAAAACAAATACCAAGCTCGAGCTGTGACATTGACAAGAAAAATGGATCCCCACCAAAAAGCATCGGTTTCAACACCTTTAAAGTCTTTGAGAAAACTATAATAACCTCCCGGTAAAGCAGAAAAACCCGATTTATTTATAAAATCGGGATAATCGCTATTGCCAACAGCTCCCTCAACCGAGGAATATTTCCACTCCTTGCTGTCAGCCATGGATTTAGCAATTTTTTGATCTTCATCTCCTGACGTACCATCGAAATTGTATCCATTGTTCAGCAAATAACCCTGCAATTGTTCCCATTCATAATCATTAGGCAAATGCCACCCGGAAGGACAAGCAATCTTGGCTGCCTGCCAGTTATACAAAACCCCAAGTTTACGGTAATTGGAATTTTTCTTGGCTTCTTTTACATCTGTTCCGCTGTATCCATATACATAGTAACAAGGGATTTTTGTGGATTTCATGCTTTGACTTGTTACGGTGGGCAAGTAAGCTAAATTCCTAGCCATCCAGGTTTGTCCTCCAATGTTTACTGTCTTGTACACATTGCCATCCCTGGTATCAATACACACTCCAAAAACACCATCTATATCCAAAGCGTCATTAGGAATACATGTTTGCAACATAATTCCTGCAAATAAGAGAAACATCATTTTTTTCATAATTATTCGTCTTAGTCTTATCAATTTCTTACACATCGTACAGAAAGCCCGTCTGCTTTAAAAGTTTGCGTCTCCAGACCCACATTGTGTTGATAACTTAACTCAAGACAACGTGCATTTTCTTGATCATCAGCTGTAGCCGTCCACCAATACCCTGCTTCCCCTATATCTCGATATTGTAACGGATGCGAAAGCGCTCCTCCCGGAAGGGCTGAAAACCCGCTTCTGTTGTTGGCGTTGATGTTCGGTTCTTTCCAGTGGGTAATGGCTTTTAATCTGCCTCCTACATTATTTTTAACATGACCGGCCAATTGCTTCCATTCCTCATGTGTGGGCAAATGCCAGCCGTCCGGACAAGCAGTCAGAGCCGCATGCCAATTGTACAGTGCACCATATGTTTCGTAATTTTCCGTTGCTTTGGCTGCAGCCAAGTCTCCACCGTCATAATCGTATACAAAGTATTGCTTCTTTGTTGTAACCTCTTCACTAAGATTTGTGACATAAGGCATAAATGCCAAGTTTTCTGCCATCCAGATTTGTGTGCCGATTTTTACCATCTTGTATTCCTTCCCGTCACGGCTGTCCGTAAAAGTAAAAATAGGAACTTCTTGTGGGGTACAGGAATAGAATAGTGCAAACGCAAGTAAAGCAAATAAAATTTTCTTCATAACATGAGGTTTTACTACGTAAATATAAGAATTTAATTGAGTGCGTCGCACTCGGAGGTTAATCTGCTGAACTACTGCATGTTACTTAAAACGTGCCCCTGGGGGACGTTTTCGATAATTGGCTATGGTACAGGAGGTTGACTGCTTAGTGCGACGCACTAATATGTAGCTACCCGGGATCTACATCTACTCTGTATCTGGCGGGGGCTAGGGAGGTGTCTTTGATGACAGCGGCAATGGTGTTTTTGATGTCCTGAGCTTTAGAGGTTTTGGGTAAGGTGTATTGCAGGCGATAGGTGAAATGGAGGGAGCGCCATACAGTAGGTACGAACGGGCCTTCTATACGTATGCCTGTGCCGGCTTTTAGAAGCTGCGAATGCAACTGTTTTATTTTTTCTTCTGCTACTGTTTTATTGTGATGCCATACGGTAATATGGATCAGGCGTGTATAAGGCGGGTAACGGAACATTTGCCTTTCTTGCAATAAAGAGGAAAAAGTGCTTTCCATCTTCCCTGTTTGCAGGTATTCAAAAAATGGATGCTCCACGTTAGCAGTCTGGACACAAATAGTAACAGGGGAAGATTCGGGAACAGAAATGAGTTCAGTAACTGGTGCAGCTTCAGGAGCAGCTTTAGGAATAGATGTGGGGTCAGTAGCAGATGTGGAGTCAGGATCAGCGGTAGGTTGTGCGGCTACCCAACAGAGGATATCTGCCATCAGGTGGAAGGCTTGTTCTGCCGCGCGAAAATTCTTAGCGGACAGAAAGATATCCATGCCCAAAAAACAAATGAGCCCAATGTTTGGTTTCAGATGATGGTGTGTTTGGAAGGGGCGGCACCCTGTGATGTTTTCTTCTTCCGAGAATTCCTCCCATAAAGAGGGATCACCCTGGATTAGCAATACCTCCCTGCCTTCTGCTTTGCATTGGTCTATCTTTTCCCGGGTACGGAAATCTATGGGTTTGGCTGCAGAGACAGCCGGGTAAGATAGGGAAGTATTGATGACGGTTACTTGTTGGAAAGAAAGCTCGGGCGTAGGAATGTCGGGATACATCTTGTACTTGCCGAGGTAAAGGTTGTACAACGTTTCTAGGGAAGGCGAGGCAGAGCCCAAAATCACACGAGATGCAAACATATGTCCCAGCATTAAAGCTGTGTCTCTGCCGTGAAGTAAAGGAAGGGCGTCTGTTTTCTTGTGGCCGGGATGTTCTTCGCGTTCAACAATGATAAGTTCCGGGTGAGTAAATGGCAACAAAAGCGCCTGGTGCATGCCTACCACTGCGCAAGGGTAACCCGCATACAATTCCCTTCTGGCCCTGCCCAGTTCCTTGGCTGTTCTTTTGGAATGGAAACAAAACAGCCGGTCTTCCAACCCCGGCAACAGAGCATTGTAAAGGGCTTCGCAGGAAACCATATCGGGGCATAAAACCAGGCATTGTTTTCCGGTATGAATAGCTGCCAGAATTTCTTTTTTATAAATTTCTGTGCGTTTGCCGAGTTGCAGGTAAAGCGGAAGCTCTGCTGAAGGAAGAGGGAGCGAAGTGCTTGCCGAAGCGTTGGCCGAAGCTTCTTCCGGAGCTTGTGCCGGAGTTTCTTCCGAAGCGTTGGCCAAAGCTTCTTCTGAAGTTTCTTCCAGGGCGGGTGCGCGGCGTTTGAATTTCCAGGAGGAAGAGGCCATTTTGGCGACTAGGCCTGTGGGGCAGAGGTAGTAGGAGGCTATCCAATGCCAGAAACGGAGTGTTTTTTCCGGAACAACAGGTAACTTTTCCTCTATGCTCAGGATGTTCTTTATGTCGCTTCTGGAAAGCAGTTCAAGCTCTTTTTCAAGAACGGGTGCCATGTCAGAGATGGGCGCAACGCTCAAGGTGCGCTTAGCATCCAAAGTGGGTGCAGCGTCATGGCTGTGTGGAGCGTCAAGGGTGTGCGGAGTGTCAAAAATGTACGTGATAATTCCTGTTTGGATGCGATTGCCCACCGGGGCCGTTACTTGTTTTCCCGGCGCGGCTGCCGGGGCAAGTTCCGGGGGGATCCGGTAAGTAAATTCACTATCCAAAGCCAAAGGAAAAAGTATGTGCGCATACGTGTCTTTCATCGCATAGTTTGTTCTGTGCATAGTTTGTTCCTGGCATAATTCGTTCCGTGCATATTGTTCACCGCATATTATGTACGGTTTCTGCTACTTCTTCCATAAGCCAGAAGGGAGTGGAGGTGGCACCGCAAACACCTACGGTATCGCCGGGGGTAAACCATTGGGGAGAAATGTCTCCGGGGTTTTCTATGGCATAGCTGCGCGGGTTGGCTTCTTTGCACGTTTGAAAAAGGACCTTGCCGTTGGAGCTTTCTTTGCCGGCCACAAAAAGGATGAGGGAGTGGCTGCGTGCAAAACGAGCCAATTCTTCATGCCTGCTGTCCACTTGAGCACAAATGGTGTTGAATGTTTTTAAAAGAGAGGGGTCGAGGCCTCGGCTTTTCATGGTTTCTTTCAGCTCAAGGGCCGTCGCCTTGTACTCCACCGGGTTCTTTGTGGTTTGAGAAAAAAGAGATACGGGGCCGCCTGTAAATTCGATGTCTTTTACTTCTGTTTGGTTTTCAATAACTACGGCGTCTCCACCTACTTGGCCAATGAGGCCATCCACCTCTGCATGTCCTTTTTTTCCAAAGAGGATGATTTGTCCGTCTTTAGGCTTAATGCGGGTGTATTCTTGTTTGATCTTTTTTTGCAGTTTGAGTACAACGGGGCACGTACATTCCAGCAAATGCAACCCGTGTTGCTCAATTTGTGCGTACGTAGCAGGAGGTTCGCCATGGGCCCTAACGAGTACGGTGGCGTCTTTAGGCAGGGTGGACAAGTCTATATGTTTGATAACGTTGAGGCCTTTCTCTTGCAACCTTCGTAATTCTTCGTTGTTGTGTACAATGGCTCCCAATGAATACACTTTTTTGTTTCCTTCTAGGGCTTTTTCTGCACACCGTATGGCTCGAATAACACCGGAGCAGAATCCCGATTTTTTATCTATGGTAACGTGATATCCCATGTCTCTTTCATTAGTTTTTTAAACCAATCCATTTGTTCTTCTACACTCATGTTGCCGTTGTCCAGCAGCAGGGCGTCCGAGGCTTGTTTGAGCGGGTGTTTTGTGCGGCTGGAATCTATGTGGTCTCGTTTGCGGATGTTGTCAAGTACGTCTTCATACGTGGCAGGCCGGCCTTGCGACAGCAGTTCATCAAGACGCCTTTGGGCTCGGATTTCTGCCGGTGCCGTCATGAAGATTTTTACCTCGGCTTTTGGAAAAACAGCCGTTCCAATATCTCGACCATCCATAACGATTCCTTTTTTTTCGCCCCATTGCACCAGCAGTTTATCTACAAAATCCCTAACCTCGGGGATTTCAGATACGGGACTGACCTTGTCGGATACTTCCAGGCTTCTGATGTTATGTTCTACGTCTTTACCGTTCAAGTACGTACGGTTTTCCCCAGAGACGGGGTCCTTACGGAACGTTAGCTGAATGTTATTCAGTTGGCGAATGAGTTCCCGGGTACGAGGACGTCCGTTCTTACAAAACAGGCCTTCTTCCAGAGCGTATAAAGTAACCCCTCTGTACAACGCTCCCGAGTCTAGGTACGTATAACTCATAACTTTGGCAATGGCTTTGGCAAAAGTACTCTTTCCCGTGGAAGAGTGTCCGTCAATGGCAATGATCATTTTTTTCATAATCTCTTTCAAAAGTAACGAAAATCTGCTATTTCTGAAATTCGCGTTATCTTTGCATTTGAAAAGAGGGAAGTATGAACATATTGATTATTGACGACGAAAAAAGCATTCGTAATACACTTAAAGAGATCCTGGAGTATGAAGGGTACAAGGTGGTGCTTGCCGAGAACGGCGAGCAGGGCCTAGCAGTTTTAGAAAACGGGAAAGAGCCGATAGATACGGTGTTTTGTGATATCAAGATGCCCGGTATAGACGGTATAGAGGTGCTGGAAAAGGTTCAGGAAATGAGGCTTGATGTGCCGGTGATCATGATTTCGGGTCACGGGAATATAGATACAGCCGTTGAGTGCATTAAAAAAGGAGCCTACGATTTTATTGAAAAACCTTTGGACCTGAATAGGATACTCATTACCATAAGAAATGCCAACGACAGGACTACCCTGGTACAAGAAAATAAAAAGCTAAGAAGAAAGGAAGGAAAGGTACCTCCTCTTATCGGAAAATCAGAGGCGATCAACCGCATTTGGGATATGATTGACCGCGTGGCGGCTACCGATGCCAGAGTGTTGATTACAGGTTCAAACGGTACGGGAAAAGAACTGGTAGCCAGGTGGCTTCACGAAAAAAGCAACCGTTCAAACATGCCATTTGTAGAGGTGAACTGCGCTGCTATACCGGGGGAACTTATTGAAAGCGAGCTTTTTGGACACGAAAAAGGTTCTTTTACCTCTGCCATCAGGCAGCACAAAGGAAAATTTGAGCAGGCAGACGGAGGGACGTTGTTTCTTGACGAGATAGGAGACATGTCTTTGGCTGCTCAGGCGAAAGTCCTGCGCGTGTTGCAAGAGAATAAAATTTCCAGGGTGGGGTCGGACAAAGACATTCATGTGAACGTAAGGGTGATTACGGCAACCAACAAAGACTTGGTCCAAGAAATCAATAAAGGCACGTTCCGGGAAGACTTGTACCACCGCCTGAGCGTTATCCTTATTCACGTGCCGCCTTTGGCGGAGCGCAAAGAAGATATTCCTCTGCTTGCCGAGTATTTCATAGAACAAATTTGCATGGAGTATGGAACAGCCGTCAGAGAAATTACCCCTCAAGCATTGGAAGAGTTGCAGAAGCTCAATTGGACGGGGAATGTACGTGAGTTGAGGAACGTTATTGAACGGCTTATCATTTTATCCAAGGGAGGAACTATTGAAGAAGAAGACGTGAAGGCGTATGCAGAGCCTCTGTTTAAATAACGGAAGTTTTTGGAATCCTCACATTAAAGCTGGCACCTCCCCATTCAGAAGACGTATAGAATATTTCACCGCGGTATTGTTCCACTATGCCTCTGCAAATGGCAAGACCCAGTCCTGTTCCGCTGCTTTTTGTAGTAAAATTGGGATGGAAGAGCTTGTGACGGTTTTCTTCCGGCACTCCGGGGCCGTTGTCTGCCACGCGTATCAGGTACGTATCTCCTTCGTCTGCCAGGTGTATACTAATGACGCCAATGGCCTGTTCTTCTACAGATTGTACGGCGTTTGACAATAAGTTTACCAACAGGCTTACCCATTGGGTTCGTCTTACGTTTATACGGGCTTGTGGAACGTCCGATTCAAAGTGTATCTTAATATGCTCAGACGTAGAGAATAGTACCATCTGTTCTTTAATGAGCGCGTTTAACTCTACTTCTACCGGGGCTTCTGTGTTAAACCGGGAAAAATTAGAAAATTCAGAAGCTGCATTCGATAAAATATCAATTTGCTCTAAAAGGGAAACTACAATTTTATCGAAATGATCTAGCCATTTTGGGGAACTTTCTTGTTTAAGTCTGATGAGGTGTTGTATGCTTAAACGCATGGGAGTGAGAGGATTCTTTATTTCGTGTGCGATTTGTTGTGCCATTTCTCTCCAGGCTTGTTCTCTTTCTGACTGCGCCAAACGTCGGGTACTTTCATTCAGGTCGTCGGCCATTTTATTGTACGCTTTCGCCAACAGCCCCAGTTCGTCATCGGAAGTATAATGTATGTGTTCCGGTTCGCGCGTTACGTCCAGACGGCTTATTTTTTCTCCCATCTCTGCCAAGGGTCTGGTGATTTGGTTAGAAACGGCATAACTTACAAAGACGGTTCCCAGAAGCAAAAGCAGGTACAAGTTAACAATGGCGGCTATGATGGCAGACGTGTCTCTTTTTACGTCTGTCTGACCGGAAAGGTAAGGGATATTAATGTATGCGGCCAGTTCTCCATTGGTGTGGTATAAGGGGGCGTACATAGAGTAGTATACAAGAGAACCAATCCGCTCTTTTTGGATGAATTCAGGTTCTTCGTTATGCTTCATCTGGCGGAACGCCTGGCCGTTCATTCGGGCACTTATTAAGTGACGTTCAAATATTTCCGGTTGCGAAGAGCGTAGCAATCTGCCGTGCGGATCAAACAGGTTTACGTGAATCTGTATGTTGGAAGACAAACGGTTTATGGTATTTATAAGCTCAATTACGTTGGCCGTGGGGTCTGTAGATCTGTCTGCAAACCGGATGTATTCCTCTAACGACGAACGCGCAGCATCCATCTGTTGACTCATTTGTCGGCTATTTGTAGATTCGTAGAGCTTTAATCCAAACCCAATGCTGCCTGTAGCCATGAGCACAAGCGCTACAAAAAGAAGCCCTACCAGTAAAAGAGTAATCTTGCGCCGGAATGAATTCCTGGGAAGGTCTATCTTAAGGTCGCTTTCTCTTAAAAGGCCCAGCGTTATGGCAAAAAACAATCCGTAAAACAGAAAGAGGTACGATAACGAAACTAAGTAAGGTAACGGAGTTCGGACCGGACGCGTAATAAGAAGTACTTTATTGTCTATTGTATAATAGCTGTGCAGGGTCTTGTTTTCTTTGCGCAAGCTGAACCCTTCTTTAGGCATGAAAATTAACTTGCTGGGATATACATGTTTGCCACTGTTAGAAATTAACTTCCCATTGATGTACTTGGCATAGGAGTAATCGTGAGGCAGTTTGAAGCGGTCCAGTTGTGACCTGTCAGAGAGCAGGGAAGGGTACCCCAGTGCGTCTTTGATGTATCGCGAATCGAGTACTATGTATAAATCTTGAGAACCGCTGTAGCTATAGAACGTAAAGACCCCTATGTAGCTGATGGTACCCAATTTAGTATCTATGTTGTAAAATCTGGAATCTTCTGCCAAAGGCGTCCCGTTTTTCAACAATTCGCTGTGGAAATACTGGTAACAGGAAACCGGTCCGGGTAAACCGGCCACTACCAACACATCGCCCGGTTCACAGATGGTGATTTGAATCTGGTATTTTTGGAGAAAATCGGCAAAGTACGTTTCTCGGATTCGGGAAAGAATCAAATCGTGGTCTTGCTCCATCTGAATCATGATGGAGAGGATGGGATCAATGGCAATCCTTTCTTCTATACGCCTAAGTTGCATTTCCAAGGTAAGGTCTCTTTCCACAGACATTTTTTGAGTCCAGACCTTGTATAGGTTTATTTCTTTTTGATAGCCGTAGTGGCTTACTGCCATCAGGCTGTAAACGGCTGCAAAGAGGACATATAAATACGTAAAACGATTGCTAAAAAAGAAAGAACGCGAAGGAACCTTGTTGCTTACCAAGAGGGTACGAAACAGCAAAAAAGCCGAGATCAGTAAAAGAGAAACAATAACATAGGCTAAGATAGAGTACCAGGTGATCTCGCCTAATTTGAACAGCTCCAAGACTATGTTGGAGTCCATGGTCAACGCTTTTAGGGTATGGTGTGTAAGCCAGCCACAGGCAACCATAAACAATCCTAAACTTATGTTTATAAGTACCGGCCAAGGCTTCTTAAGAGAACTCCTTATTCGTTGAAAATCTTCTCGCGCCAGGTAAATAGCCCATGCCCCGGTAAAGATAAGACAAGTATTGAGGATCATGGCTGCTAAGGAATGTTCCATAGACCCACCCGCAAAAAGTAAGGGTGAGAAAAACAGTGTATCTAATTGCAGAGAGTCGGAAAAGAAGAATGTGAGGGCCCTGAGAAGGGCTAGTGCCGCTATCAGCCCTAATGCATGCTGTGCTTTTTTTCGTTTGTAGTAACATAAAATAAGCCAGAGGAATGCCAGTCCAATAGATAACCACCTGAGGATTACAGCATCTGAATAGACTTGCATGGAAGTATCGCTGAGAATGGTAAAAAGAATACCGTTGTCTTTTCCAAACACAACAAACCCCTCGTCCAGATTAAACGGAACAATAGAACAGTGGGCAGGCAACTTGAGCGAACGGTTGACTTTAGATTCTATAAAATTGTTACTGAATGGGAAATCTGTTCTTATTCGGATACCTGTTATTAAGGTAACGTAATCTTTGCTGTAGGCTCTAACCACGTACCAGGCACTTCCCAGGTTCATGTATTGCTCTGTCCCGTCTACGCCGGAAAGCGGTTGATGGAGGATGGTATTTCTGGAAAAATAGGAAAAGCCGGGAAACATGGAGCCGGGACTGTAGCTATCGTTAATGATAGGAAATGTGTTGATCCACGAGATGAGGCTGTCTTTATAGTATTTGTACACTACCATATCTTCCGGAATATTCTTTTCCATAAGATTTGCCATGCCTTCCTGTTCCAGTTCTTTACGTGCGATCTCTTCTATGATGTGCTGCTTGCGGTGAAGTGTTTTTTCCACTTCTACCAGCCTTAGCATGCGCCGATTGTACGAGGTGAGTTCAAAAAAAGACAGTACAAAAAGAAGCACAGCAGCTATCAGGGACAGCAGGTACCTGTAACCCCATAATTTTTGTACTATGTTTTTAACTTTCATTTTTGTATAATTTGTCCTATTTGGAACGACATTTGCTTAGAGGTATAAGTACTGCCTCTTTCTTTAAAGAGCAAGGGCAAAAGTAAGAAATTATGTGTAACTTGCCCATGTTTTAACCCTTTGTTATGACCAGAAAGACAACTCTTTTCCTTCTTTTGACAAGTGTTTTTCTGTCCTTCCCCTTATTGGCGGGGGCGCAGGATTCAGAATCAAAGATACTTTTTACTGCACTAGGAAACGACCTTAAAAGCGGAGATGCGGCTACTTTTGCACAATGGTTTGCAGAAGATATGGAAGTAGATATATTGGGAACAGCCGGGGTTTGCAGCAGAAGCCAGGCACGTCAGTTGATGAAGAATTTCTTCTCTCGTTATACCCCAAAGTCTTTTACCATAGTCCATTTGAGCGGATCGTTGCCCATGCGGTATTGCATAGGTACTCTTTTGGCCGGGGGAGAACGTTTTCGGATAATTCTTTTTGTAAAGTCACAAAGAGAAGAGCATAAGCTTCAGCAATTGCGTATTGAAAGGGATTGATCTGTCCTTTTTTTATTTCTTTCTCATGAATACCTGGATGGGAACGCCATGAAAATCAAAATTTTCACGTAATTTGTTCTCAAGAAACCTCTTGTAAGGCTCTTTTATGTACTGAGGTAAATTGCAGAAAAAGACAAAGGAGGGAGAAGGGGTTGGCAGTTGTGTTATGTATTTGATCTTTATGTGCTTACCCTTTGTAGCCGGAGGAGGGGTGTTTTCTATTACCGGCAGCATGACCTCATTCAGGCGTGAGGTGGTAATGCGTCGGGCTCTGTTTTCAAAAACTTGGGCAGCTACCTCTAAAATTTGATGTATCCTCTGTTTTTTTATAGCAGAAGTAAAGAGTAGAGGAACGTCCGTAAAAGGAGCGATACGTTGCCTGATTTCCTTTTCAAAAGCGATCATGGTATTTGTGTCTTTTTCTATCAAATCCCATTTGTTAACTACAATCACACAGCCTTTTTTATTTCTCAGGATTACGTTAAAGATGCTTAAATCTTGAGCCTCTATACCGGAAACGGCATCTATCATTAAAATACAAACGTCTGAATGTTCAATGGCTCTGATGGCTCGCATGGAAGAATAAAACTCGAGGTCTTCTTTTGTTTTTGCTTTTTTTCTCAGTCCTGCCGTATCTACCAACATAAAGTCATGTCCATACTTTGTGTACCGGGTGGCAATAGCATCCCGGGTGGTTCCGGCCAAAGGAGTGACAATGTTTCTTTCTTCACCAAGGAAAGCATTGGTAAGAGAAGATTTACCCACATTGGGCCTTCCTACAATGGCTATGTAAGGAATGGTATGAGTTTCTTCCGAAGCTTCTTTGGCGGGAAGCAATTCCAGCACTTTATCCAGCAAGTCGCCTGTGCCGCTTCCACTTATGGCCGCAACGGATATGGGGTCCCCTAAACCTAGCGCATGAAATTGGTAAGAATCAAAGATTTTACTTCCGTCATCTACCTTGTTTACCACAACAATTACTTGTTTTTCTGATCTTCTGAGGATGCCGGCAATGATCTGGTCATAATCTGTTATTCCTGTTTGAACATCAACCACAAACAGGACTACGTCCGATTCTTCAATGGCAATCAGTACCTGCCGGCGTATATGTTCTTCAAAAAAATCATCGGATTTTTCTGCATATCCTCCCGTATCGATAATGGAAAATTCTTTTCCGCTCCAATCCGTCTTTCCGTATTGACGGTCACGGGTAACTCCCGAAGTATGATCTACAATAGCCTGACGTTTCCCTATTAATCTGTTAAAAAGTGTGGACTTCCCTACATTAGGTCGTCCCACAATGGCAACTATTCCCATTTTTTTCCTTTTTGTGAAGCATTTTTTCTTCTTTTCCTGCACACTGTATGCCACGGTCTTTCATAGAACGGTTGTGCCCTACAGAAAATTTTGAAAAATCACTTCTTTTTCTGACAATTACTACCAGACTCATGACTGTTATTCCCACAGCCAGCAACCCCAGAGAAAGCAAAAATACTGTCATTAAGTGAGCCGATAACATTTATTTTCCGGAAGCAACGGATGTTGAGTAACAGCAAGAACGGGAGGAACCTGCAGGTATTTAAAAGAAAACTTTCCCAGACTTTGGACAATCCTGGAAACAATGTCGGGAGGAGAACCTGCTGCCATAATCTGTTCCGGAGTTCTGTTTTCTTCTACAAGAGCCTTTAGTATGGGATCTAAAATGGGATAGGGTGGTATGGAGTCTGTATCTTTTTGGTCTATCCGTAATTCTGCTGAAGGTTCTTTTGTTATGGTGTGTGCCGGAATGCGTTCCCGGTCTTTGTTCAGAAAAGCAGCCAGTTCATATACTTGTGTTTTATACACATCTCCCAATACCATCAAGGCTCCTGCCAAGTCTCCGTACAACGTCCCGTATCCCATGGCCAGTTCGCTTTTATTACTTGTACAAAGCAAAAGCGTATTGTGTTTATTGGCATAGGCCATCAAAAAAACTGCCCGTAATCGAGCCTGAACGTTCTCTTCTGTTACATCAAAGTTTGTGTGTTCCATGACCGATGACAATTCCCGTAACGCTTTGTGATAAATAGCATCTATGGGCACAATATGGTGGCTTAATTCGTTCAAAGAACACGACTTTAGTGCGTCTGTAATGGAGTGTATGGTAGAGTATGGACCGGGCATAAGCAGGCTGTGTACGTTATTTTTCCCAAGGGCATCCTGCGCAAGGCAGGCAACTACAGCAGAATCCAGGCCACCGGAAAGCCCCAGAACGGCTTTTTTCTTCCCGGCTTCTTTAAAAAACCGGCTGATTCCTTCTATAAGTACGTCGTACAATTGGCCGGCTGATTTCATTACAAAGTAAATTTACTGCTGATGGATTGGAAGTTGTACACTTTTTCAATGATGTCTGCAAATTCCTGTGCTATAGATAACACCTTGATCTTGCTTTTATCTACGTTGGGGTCGTCGCAAAGAGGAATGGTATCTGTCACAATCACTTCTTCCAAAGGTGAATTGGCAAGGGTGTTGTAAGCCAGTCCGGACAATACAGGGTGTGTGGCAATGGCACGCACGCTGCGTGCTCCCTTATCTATCATCATCTCTGCGGCTTTCACCATGGTTCCCGCGGTGTCTATCATATCGTCCAGGATGATTATGTTCCTATCTTTAACTTCTCCAATGGCTGTCATGCTGCCCACCACGTTTGCTTTTTCTCTGGATTTGTGGCAAATAATCAAAGGACACTCCAATTTTCTAGCATACGCGTTGGCTCTTTTTGCTCCTCCCATATCGGGAGCAGCTACCGATAAATTTTCCAGATTCAGGCTCTTGATATAAGGTACAAATACAGAACTGGAATACACGTGATCTACTGGAAAATCAAAAAAACCTTGTATCTGGTCTGCATGTAAGTCCATGGTCATCACGCGGTCACATCCTACAGCATGCAACAGGTTGGCTACCATTTTTGCGCCTATAGAAACGCGTGGCCTGTCTTTTCGGTCTTGACGGGCCCAGCCAAAATAAGGTATTACAGCCATTACTTTATAGGCAGAAGCCCTTTTGGCGGCGTCTATGGTAAGTAATAACTCAAACAGGTTGTCAACGGGAGGAAATGTAGATTGGATGATGAAAATGGTTGCGCCTCTTACGCTCTCATCAAAAGCCGGTTGAAATTCCCCGTCGCTGAATGTGTTTACAGTTAATAATCCCAAGGGCAGACCCAGATGGGTGGAAATGCGTTCAGCAAGATATCTGGATCCACGGCAAGAGAAGATTTTAAATAAGTGCAGATGATCCATTGTCCCTTTGGTTAGAAGATGCCACAAAGATAAGGATGGAACCTATATAATCCAACAACTCTTTTCTTCCCACTCCTGTTTTTGACGAAGTGTAAAACATAGGCGGGAGCGGATCCCAGTACTTAGAAAGAGATTCTTTAAAGCCATCCATTTGTTTTTCAAGGGCTGTTTTTGAAAGCTTGTCTGTTTTTGTAAGTGCCACAGCAAAAGGGATTTGCCACTGTCCGAGAGTTAAAAGAAAATCCAAATCTATAGCTTGCAAGGGATGTCTTGAATCAAGCAGAACCAGCAAAAGAACCATTCCGGGAGCACGCCGGATGTAGTTGTTTATCATGGTTTGAAGATCGGCTCTTTTTGTTTTAGACAATTTGGCATACCCGTAGCCGGGGAGGTCTGTAATGATCCAGCTGTTGTTGATTAGAAAGCGGTTAATGCATTGTGTCTTGCCGGGTGTAGATGAGGTATAGGCCAGTTTTTGCTTTTGACACAACATATTTATCAAGGAGGATTTTCCTACGTTTGATCGTCCTATGAAAGCGATTTCCTGGAAAACTTCTCCCTTACCATCATCTACTCTTACAGAGGTGGAATGAAGTACAGCTTCTTTAATTTCCATGCGACTAAGATAACGTTTTTTTGATATTTTAATGTACATTTGTATGATGGAAAAATTGGATCTGGTTGATTTACAAAGACGTCTGGAAGATGCCATCCATAATGCTTTTGAAGAACCGTGCTGGATTCGTGCAGAGATTAACCGTTTGGTTGTAAGCAACGGACACTGCCATATGGAGTTGGTACAAAAAGACAAAAAAACAGACCGGCTTCTGGCAAAAGCACAGGCGGTGATCTGGGCAAGCACCTATGCACTGCTGGAGCCTTTTTTCAAAACATCTACCGGCATGAACCTGGAAGCGGGATTGCAAGTACTCCTTTGTGTGGAACCCAGAATGCATCCGCTTTACGGCCTGAGCCTGGTAGCTACTAACATCGATCCCTCCTATACGGTGGGCGGATTGGAGTTGGAGCGTAAAAAAACCATGGATAGACTGGACAGGGAAGGCATTACAGATATGAACAGGGATTTGCCTTTCCCGGACGTACCTCTGCATTTGGCTGTTATTTCTTCTAAAGCGGCAGCGGGGTATCAAGACTTTGCAGACCATATCAAGACCGGCGGATTTGCCTTTAGGACGGTTCTGTTTCCTGCTGTTATGCAAGGAGAGGGGTCACCTCCCAGCATCATCCGAGCCATGGAAAAGGTATTGGAGTACGGTATGGATTTTGATCTGCTTATCCTTATTCGAGGGGGAGGGGCGGCAACAGACCTGCACAGTTACGATAACTACGATCTGGCTGCTCACATTGCCCAGTTTCCCATTCCTGTAATTACGGGAATAGGCCATCATAGAGATGTTCATATAGCAGACAGGGTGGCCCATCTGGCGTTAAAGACCCCTACGGCTGTGGCCGACTTTCTGAACGCCAAACTGGCAGAAGAAGAGCAGAAGGTGATCCTGATATTACGCGCTTTGGAAAAAGCAGTTCATAACAGAACAGACAACGAGAAACAGGCTTTGGAATATTTATTAAAAGACCTAGAAAGCCATGTAACATGGGCCCTTCGCAGGCATGAACACCAATTGGAGTTACTGGAACAAAGGATCACCAATAACAACCCCCTTACGTTACTGCAAAAAGGGTACTCCATCACCCTGGCCCGGGAGAAAGCCCTGCTAGACGTTAAGGAATTGAGTAAAGGGCAAACAACTACTACGGTGCTTTACAAAGGTAGTTTTGAATCTGTGGTAGAGACCATAAAAAAGAAATGATATGAAAAAAGAAACGGGAATGACGTATCCGGCTGCACGCAAAGAGCTGGAAATGTTGGTGGAAGAGTTGGAGCGTCCCGATGCAGATCTGGGGCAAATCTCTAAAAAAGTGAAAAGAGCGCTTGAACTCGTTACTTTTTGTAGGGAATATTTGCGCAAGGTTCGTAAAGACGCCGATACCATACTGGATGACTTTGAAAGTGCATGACAAACGGAAAACACATATGGGAGTCGGACCCCTACCTTAAGCCGTACAAGCCTATTTTGCAAAGAAGGCAAAGCCTGCGTGAAATTAGGGAGCAAGAGATTACAGGGGCGCATGAGAATTTGGTAAAGGCGGTCAATAACCATTTGTATTACGGAGTACATAAAACAAAAGAGGGGTGGGTCTGTAGGGAATGGGCTCCCAACGCTACCGACCTGTACTTGATAGGGGAATGTAACGGATGGCAAAAAGATCCCGATTATGCATTTCTTCCCATAGGTTCGGGGAACTGGGAGTTGCATTTGCCAAAAAAGGGGTTGGGGCATGGGCAGTTGTACAAATGGTTTATAGAATGGCCGGGAGGAGCTGGAGAACGGTTGCCTGCCTATGCTCGCAGATGTGTTCAAGATCCCGTAACTAAAATCTTTAGCGCACAAGTATGGGAGCCTCCTCATCCATATCCATGGAAACATAAGGCGCCTCTACGTGTACAGAATCCTCTTATTTACGAGGCTCACATTGGTATGAGTTCAGAAGAGTCGGGTGTTTCCGGCTTTAACCAATTTGCAAAAGAAGTGCTTCCCAGGATTGAAAGGCTGGGATACAATACGTTGCAGCTGATGGCCATTCAGGAACATCCGTATTATGGTTCTTTTGGATACCAGGTTTCTAATTTTTTTGCAGTCAGCTCGCGTTTTGGAACTCCCGAAGAATTGAAACACCTGATAGACCAAGCGCATGCACGGGGCATAGCCGTTGTTTTAGACATAGTTCACTCCCATGCCGTTAAAAATGAAATAGAAGGGCTGAGCCGTTTTGACGGGACTTATGATCTGTATTTTCACAAAGGCTCCAGAGGCGAACATCCATTGTGGTCGTCACGTTTGTTTGATTACGGCAAAGAGGCAGTGCTTCATTTTTTGCTCTCGAACCTAAAATACTGGACTGAAGAATTTAAATTTGACGGGTTCCGTTTTGACGGAGTAACTTCTATGATCTATTACGACCACGGACTGGAACGTGATTTTACAGGATACAGTTGTTATTTTGATGGATTACAAGACGAAGATGCCCTCACTTACCTGGGGCTGGCCAACCAACTGATTCATGAATGTAACCCCAACGCCATAACCATTGCAGAAGAGGTAAGCGGCATGCCGTCACTGGCTTATCCTGCCGAGTACGGTGGTGTGGGGTTTGATTTTCGTATGAGCATGGGGGTAGCAGACCGTTGGATTCAATGGATTAAAGAATTAAAAGACCAGGAATGGCATGTGGGAGATATGTTTTACGAGCTTACCAACAAAAGGAGCGACGAGCGTACCATCTCTTACGCGGAATGCCACGACCAGGCCATGGTGGGTGATAAGACCATTATTTTTAGGCTTATAGACAAAGAAATGTACACCGGTATGAGTAAGCATACAGAGTCTATGGTGGTGGATAGAGGGATTGCCCTACATAAGATCATTCGTTTACTTACCTTGTCTTCTGCCGGTGACGGATACCTGAATTTTATGGGAAACGAATTTGGTCACCCTGAATGGATTGATTTTCCCAGGGAGGGAAACGAGTGGAGTTACCACTATGCCCGCAGGCAATGGTCTTTGGTAGACGATAAAGCGCTGCGGTATAAAGGATTGGAGCTTTTTGACAGAGCTATGATCCATATGGCAAAGAAGCATTCTTTGTATGACCATTTGCCCAAACCGGTAGTACAGGATACAGAGTCACAAGTATTGGCATTTATGCGTGGTAACTTGCTGTTTGTTTTCAACTTGAGCCCCGAAAATTCTTACACCGATTATGGAATGGAAGTGAAACCGGGTAAATATACTTGTATTTTGAATACAGATGATCTTCTGTACGGAGGCTTTTCAAGGTATCGTAAAGGAACAGAACATTTCACCGTTCCACAGCCCGGAACAAACACACTGTTTCTGTATTTGCCGGCACGTTCCGGCATGGTATTCATTGCAAAATAATTTAGTAACTTGCAAGTTTATAGTATAAGTAAATCACTATGGCGTATTTACAATTCAAGAAACACGAACTGGGAAACCTAGAGTATTCACTCAACAAGGAAATCCTTGCCGTGAATAGGGCCGGAGGGTATTTGAATACTACCCTGACTTGTTGCAATACAAGAAAGTACCATGGTCTTATGGTACTTCCCATAGACCGGCTGGGAGGAGAGAAACACGTATTGTTGTCTTCTTTGGACGAAACACTCATCCAACATAATCAGTCGTTCAACCTGGGAATACATCGCTATCCTGGAATTTATGAGCCTAGGGGTCATAAATATATTGTTGACTTTGAGATGAATAAAATAGCTGTCTTGACTTATAGAATAGGCAGCACTGTTTTTAAAAAAGAGCTCCTTTTTTTGCATAACAAGGAACAGCTGCTTATCAGGTATACGCTTTTGGAAGCTCAATCGCCCACAACGCTCAGATTGAAGCCTTTTTTAGCGTTTCGCAACATACATAACCTAACGTATGCAAATATGGCCGCAGATACTTTCCATACGGTCGTGGAAAAAGGAGTAGGATTCCGTTTGTACCATGAATTCCCAAGGTTGTACATGCAGCTGAACGTACAACATGAATTTGTAAAGTGCCCCGATTGGTATAAAAACATAGAATACCTAAAGGAAAAAGAAAAAGGAGATTCTTACAGAGAAGATCTTTTTGTTCCGGGATACTTTGAGTGTGCCATTAAAGAAGGGCAGAGCGTTCTTTTTTCTGCCTCGCTCACTCCGTCTGTTCCCGGCCGACTGTCTGCCACTTTTAAAAACGAACTGGCAGGCAGACCCACCAGGGATTCTTTCAAAGAGTGCCTGAAAATGGCAGCCTCGCAATTTTTAATAGAAAGAGAAGGTAAGCTTCATGTCATGGAAGGCTACCCTTGGTTAGATGCAAACGTACTTAACACAGCCCTTACGCTTCCGGGATTGACAGCTTATGCTCAAGACAGAGAAAAGTTGTTTGCCAGAGGGTTGCAGACATTGACAGAAGATGAAAGTGAGCTTTACCAAAGGCCGGATACTCCGCTTTGGCTGTTCTGGACCTTACAAAAATACCTGGAGTTGACAGCAGATAGGACAGGGTTGTGGGACTCCTACGGCCCGTTGATGAAGTCCATTCTTAGAAAATACAAGCAAGGTACAGACAAGGTTCGCATGCATGCCAACGGGTTGCTGTGGACAGAAGGAGAAGAAGGCCATATTGCTTTCCGAGCCGGGTATCTGGTAGAAATGTGTGCCTTGTGGTATAATGCCGTATGCTTTGCTTTGGATTTGGCCCGCGACAGGAACCAGGCAGAATTTCTGGAAGAGTTTGAAAGCCTCCCTCACCTGATAAAAGAAAATTTCCTACCAACGTTCTGGTGCCAGACACGTTCCCATTTGGCAGACTTTGTTTACCATAACCAGCAGAACATTTATACTAGGGCGCATCAGATCTTTGCCTGTTCGTTGCCTTATACTCCTCTGGAAGACGAAACCATCAACAGGGTACTGGAGGCCTGCAGCAAAGAGCTGCTGACTACGCGCTCACTCAGAACGCTTTCACCTAAAAACCCGTTGTATGAGGGACGGTGTGAAGGAACTCCGGAAAAACGCGAACGAGCGTATTATAACGGATCTGCCAGGCCGTGGTTATTGGGACACTACCTGGAAGCACAGTTCCGTCTTCATGGCAAAGATTTTGCAGCTGTTGCCAAAGACCTTTTGGAAGCTTTTGAAGAAGATATGACGGAGCACGGCATTGGTTCCGTTGCCGAATTGTACGACGGAGACCCGCCGCACCGGCCTCACGGATGCATATCAAGTTCACGAAGTGTAGCCGCTATTTTACGTATTATGAAACTTATGGAAACATTTGAGAAACCATGAAAATTTTAATGTTCGGGTGGGAGTTTCCTCCTCATATATCGGGTGGATTGGGTACGGCCTGTGAGGGTTTGACCAAAGGGCTGGCTACACATCAGGTAGAAGTACTTTTTGTGATGCCTTCGGCTTCGGGAGATGAAGACCAAAGTACGGTTCGCATCATCAACGCAAGCGACGTAGCTGTTTTTGATACGAAAGAAGAGGCTCGGCAGATTTTTGAAAAGGTGAAATTTTTACAAGTGACCTCAAACTTGATTCCTTACCTTGGACCCGATCAATTTGAAGAGCAAATTGACCTGGAGAAGTCAAAAGAATGGAAAGACTTTAGGATTTCCTTTGGACAGAAATATAAATTTTCCGGTACCTACGGAGCCAACCTTATGGAAGAAGTCATGCGTTATGCCATGGTAGCTTCTTCTATTGCGCGTCAACATACATTTGATGTGATCCATGCACACGATTGGCTTACAAACATGGCAGGAATAGCTGCCAAGCGTATGTCCGGGAAACCCCTTGTGATACATGTACATGCTACGGAATTTGACAGAACCGGTGAAAACGTAAATCCACAAGTGTATGAACTGGAAAAAAGAGGCATGGATGCGGCCGATCGTATAATAGCCGTAAGCGACCTAACACGCAATACCATTATAAATAAATACCACATAGACCCTCGTAAAGTAGTAACTGTTCATAACGCTGTAGATTTTAGCACGGTAGAAGACCGTGAAGTGTCCAGAGGCGTTCCGGAAAAAATCGTCACTTTTTTGGGACGTATAACGTACCAAAAAGGTCCGGAGTATTTCATAGAAGCCGCCTATAAGGTGTTGCAAAAAACAAAAAACGTGCGATTTGTGATGGCCGGGAGCGGAGATATGTTTAACCGATCTATAAGGCGTGTGGCCAAATTGGGAATCTCTTCGCATTTCCATTTTACCGGCTTTCTGCGAGGAGAAGAGGTAAAGAACATGTTTGCCTACTCAGACGTTTACGTTATGCCTTCTGTTTCTGAACCGTTTGGAATCTCGCCTTTGGAAGCCATGAGAGCGGGAGTACCTACGATCATAAGCAAGCAGTCCGGAGTTGCAGAAGTGTTGAACCATGCCATAAAGGTGGATTTTTGGGACGTAAATGCCATGGCAGATGCCATTTACGGATTGCTTACTTATCCGGCCTTAACGACTATGACTGCAAGGTGCGGTTTGAAAGAGGTAAATGCCCTTACGTGGGACCATGCGTCGGCGAAGGTGAAAAAGGTTTATGAAGAGGTATTGGAAGAAACATTGTAAAAGAATAACCCTATGAAAAAAACAATCTGTTTGTACTTTCAGGTACACCAGCCGTACAGACTCCGGCAATATAGGTTTTTTGACATTGGGAAAAACCACTATTATTTTGATGATTTTGCTAATAAAACCATCATGTCCAAGGTGGCTTCCAGATGTTATGTGCCCACCAACCGATTGCTGTTGGATTTGATAAAAGAATATGACGGAGCCTTTAAGGTAGCTTTTTCTGTAACCGGGATAGCTTTGGAACAAATGGAACAATATGCTCCTGAAGCTTTGGAATCTTTTAAAGAATTGGCTGCAACAGGACACGTAGAGTTTCTTGCCGAGACCTATTCTCACTCCCTTTCTTCGCTTGTTTCTCCCGTGAAGTTTAGAAATCAGGTAGAAATGCATCTGAAGGCTATAGAGAAACACTTTGGTCAAAAGCCAAAAGTCATCCGGAATACAGAACTGATTTATTCAGATACCATTGGAGAAATAGCAGCCGGTATGGGGTTTACTACCATGCTTACGGAAGGGGCCCGTCATGTGTTGGGATGGAAGAGTCCTAATTATCTGTATGTAAATGCATTAAACCCCAAGCTTAAGCTGTTGCTCAGAAATTTCAGATTGAGCGACGACATTGCGTTTCGTTTTTCAAACAAGGGGTGGGGAGATTGGCCTTTGACGGCAGAAAAATACGCGGGATGGGTAGCCGGTGCGTTGGAAAAAGACGAGTTGGTAAATATTTTTATGGACTACGAGAGCTTTGGAGAGCATCAACCGGCCTCTTCCGGGATATTTGATTTTCTAAAAGCCATGCCGGGTATGATTTTAAACCACACCCATCTGGAGATGCTCACTCCTTCCCATGCTGCAGAAAAACACCAGCCCATTGCTCCGTTGAGCGTACCTTATGCCATTTCCTGGGCCGACGAAGAGCGAGACGTAAGCGCTTGGCAGGGAAACGAAATGCAGCAAGAAGCTTTCAACAATTTATATGCTTTGGAAGATAGGGTTAGACAGAGCCGAGATCCGGACTTGCAGAGAGATTACAGACGTTTGCAGGCCAGTGATCATTTTTATTATATGTGCACCAAACTTTTTACTGACGGAGATGTGCATCAATACTTTAATCCCTATGATTCTCCGTACGAAGCGTTTATCAATTATATGAATGTGTTGAGTGACCTTACGCTCCGAACACCAAAATAATAAAGAATGAAGAACCAATTGAACATGAGCCCCGATTACCTGTTTGAAGTAAGTTGGGAAGTGTGTAACAAAGTAGGAGGGATCCATACGGTAATTGCTACAAAAGCATTACATATGTCCAGAGAAATGGAAAACAGACATATTCTTATTGGACCCGATGTATGGAGAGAAACAAAACAAAACCCCGAATTTTTAGAAGATTCCAGGCTGCTTAGGTCATGGAGGGATAAGGCGGCAGCAGACGGTCTGAGGATTAGGGTGGGAAGATGGAATGTTCCCGGAAACCCCATAGCCGTTTTGGTAGATTTTTCTTCCTATATAGCTGAAAAAGACCAGGTTTTTACCGATTTTTGGAAAAAATTTAACCTAGATTCCATTAGCGGACAATGGGATTATATAGAAGCTGCCTTATTTGGTTATGCGGCCGGTATTGTCATTGAAAGTTTTATCCGTTTTCATTTAGCGCCACATCATAAAAGCGTAGCTCAATTCCATGAATGGATGACCGGTATGGGGCTGTTGTATTTGAAATGGGCCAACTTACCCATAGCAACGGCTTTTACTACGCATGCAACCGTTATGGGACGCTCCATTGCCGGGAACAGGATGCCTTTGTACGATCATATGGAAATGTACAACGCCGATGAAAAAGCCAGAGAATACAACGTGATTGCCAAACATTCCTTGGAAAAAACAGCGGCAACCCATGCCGATGTTTTTACAACGGTAAGCGATATTACAGCCAGAGAATGTAGCCATTTTCTGGAAAAAGAAGTAGATCTGGTTACTCCTAACGGCTTCGAAAAAAGCATCACTCCCCCTAAAGAGGAATTTGAGAAAAAGAGGATAGAAGCTAGGGAGGCTTTATTGCAAATGGCATCGCGTATGCTCAAACGCGATTTGGACAAAGAGGCTTTTCTGGTAGGTATTAGCGGACGTTATGAATTCAAAAACAAAGGCATAGATGTATTTCTGGAATCGCTTGCCTTGTTGAATAGGGAAAGAGGACAGGCTGACCGTTCCATTCTTGCTTTTGTAATGATTCCGGCAAACCATAACGGACCCAGAAAAGAGTACGACCATCCCATTACGTCACACTACCTGAACGACCCCGAGTACGATCCGGTACTTAACGTTATGAAAGAACAGGGGCTGTACAACAATAAAGAAAACAACGTTCATGTCTTTTTCATTCCCAGTTATTTAAACGGAGACGACGGCATTCTTGATAAAACATATTATGAATTGCTGATTGGCTTGGACTTGTCTGTTTTCCCTTCCTATTACGAACCTTGGGGCTATACTCCTTTGGAAAGCCTGGCTTTTGGTGTGCCTACGGTTACTACCACCCTGACAGGGTTTGGAGCTTGGGTAGAAAAAATGTACAAAAAACCTCGTCCCGGTATAGAGATAGTATATCGTGACGACAGTAACCATAAGCAAGTAGTAAGCGAAGTGGCAGGAATTATTCGTAAGATGAGCCTGCTTTCTGCAGAGGAGCATAAAAAAATAAAAGAAAATGCGCTGGATGTCTCTGCCATAGCTCTTTGGGACAACCAGTTGCAGTATTACAAACAAGCTTACTCCGTTGCCTTGAAAAAGATCATGGATAACATTGAAAAATTTCCCGTGACGTGGGAAGAGTGTACTCCTGTCTATAGAACGCGATTGCAATCATCACCTACCTGGTCTCCGATAACCATTCAAAAACAATTGCCGGGCAGGTTGGCATTTCTGGATACTTTATCAAGAAACCTATGGTGGTCATGGAACAGAGATGCGAGAAAATTGTTCTCGGGTATGGATCCCGATTTGTGGCGTGAAGTGGAAAAGAACCCCATACTTTTGTTGGACAGGATACCTTACAAACAATACAAAGCGCTGGAAGAAAACAAGGCCTTTTTGGAAAAACTGGATCAAGTGGAGGCCCGTTTTAACGAGTACATGAAGCTGCGAGAAAAACGACCCGGACCACGCGTGGCTTATTTTAGTATGGAATACGGATTGGATTGGAGTTTGAAAATTTATTCGGGAGGATTGGGGATCTTGGCCGGTGACTATATGAAAGAAGCCTCTGACAAGAACGTCCCTATAACGGGAGTAGGGTTGTTGTACCGTTACGGCTATTTCCGTCAGGTGCTTACTGCCCAAGGCGATCAGGTAAGCGATAAGGAAGCTGTAGATTTTCAAAAAATTCCTGTTAGCCCCGTAAGGGATGAACACGATAATTGGATAATGGTGAGTGTGGCGTTCCCCGGGAGAAATGTATATGCACGTATTTGGAAAACAGAGGTTGGTAAAACCCCATTGTATTTGCTGGATACAGATTTTGAAGACAATATGCCGGAAGACCGCAGCATTACGCACCAGCTGTACGGAGGCGATTGGGACAATCGGTTAAAGCAGGAATTAATAC
>JAAZIA010000029.1 GCA_012510445.1 Bacteroidales bacterium | reverse complement strand
GCACACTGGAAGGTGCCCCGCAGTTTATTGAGGATCAGGGTCGACAGGGCTTCACCTTCGACGTCCTCGGCAATGATCAGGAGGCGCTTGCCATTTTGGACGATCTTCTCCAAAAGGGGCAGGAGGTCCTGGATATTGGAAATTTTCTTGTCGGTAATCAGGATCAGCGGATCTTCCAGAACGGCTTCCATTTTTTCCGAATTGGTTATAAAGTATGCCGAGATGTAACCGCGGTCAAACTGCATTCCTTCTACTACCTTTACTTCTGTTTCTGTTCCTTTTCCTTCCTCAACGGTTACCACGCCTTCTTTTTTGACTTTAGACATGGCTTCTGCAATGAGTTTGCCGGTAGCGGGATCGTTGTTGGCAGAAACAGAGGCAACCTGCTCTATTTTAGAGAGGTCGTCACCTACTTGCTGACTTTGCTTTTTAAGGCTCTCTACTACACTTTCCACGGCTTTGTCAATACCCCGCTTTAAATTCATGGGGTTAGCTCCTGCCGTTACGTTTTTTAATCCTACGTTAATGATGGATTGTGCCAAAACAGTAGCGGTTGTAGTTCCGTCTCCTGCTTGGTCGTTTGTTTTAGAGGCCACTTCTTTTACAATTTGCGCTCCCATGTTTGCAAAGGAATCTTCCAATTCAATTTCCTTGGCAACGGTAACACCGTCTTTTGTAATTTGTGGCGACCCGTATTTTTTGTCAATAACTACGTTACGTCCTTTGGGGCCTAAAGTAACTTTTACTGCATCAGCCAATGCATCAACCCCTTCTTTCATAAGGGAACGGGCTTCAATATTATATTTAATTTCTTTTGCCATAGCTTGTTTTATTTATTAAAGGGTTAATTATCAGATAATGGCCAACACATCGGATTGGCGCATAATCAAATACTCTTGATCATCTATATTTATCTCTGTTCCGGCGTATTTGCCGTACAATACGATGTCACCTTCTTTCAATTCCATAGGCTCATCTTTTTTTCCTCCTCCAACGGCTACTATTTTTCCGCGTTGTGGTTTTTCTTTGGCGGTATCCGGGATATAGAGCCCGGAAGCTGTCTTGGTTTCCGCTTCCTGCGGCTGAACGACTACTCGATCTGCTAAAGGTTTGATTTTCATCTTTGTCAATTTTAATTAATGATTATAAAAAGTTTCTATTTGTCATGTAACGAACCCACATAACACAAAATCAATGCCACGGCAGGGTGACTGTCAATTTGTCAGCGCAGCCTCTTTGGCAGCTTTTTTCCACAGATACAGACCGTGAACAGAGTTGAGCAAGTAAACGCCCCACATGCAGGCAATGATCAAATGCCCCACTTCTTGTTCACGCAGGTAGGCCATACTCCACATAATGATGGTGGCTACGTTTACGGTAATCCATAAATACCATTGTTCTGCATACGTTTTAACCATCAGAAACATGGCTATGACAGAAAGGACAGTAGTTGTAGAATCCAGGTAGGGGGCCGGGTCTTGAAAATAATCCAAAGCCAGGCCGCCCAAGAGGATGAGTACTACACAGGTAATAAAGAGCAACCACCGTTGAGGCCGCGTGAGCACTTTGGACTGTACCGTGGTTTTTGTTTTTCTGCGCTTTCTCCACATAAAAAAACCTATAAACTGCATGGGTACGTAATAAAGTCCGTTAAGGGCTACTTCTCCCCAATACCCCACACCCCAAGAAAGGTATGTATACAAGCTTACTTGAATCAACCCGAAAATATAATTGGACATATGTCCCTTGGCAACCAAAACAACACACAACACCCCCGACACAGTGGCAATAGTGGAAAGAGCTTCCCATTCTCCCGTTACTACAAAAACAACAAAGTTGAGCGATACAATGGTGATGAGCAGGAACCATTCATACGGGGTAAAAAAACGTAAAAATTTCATGGATGATCAATTAAAAGCCGGGAAAGAGAACAAAAACTCTACATGGTGTTTCTTTTCGTACGTATAAGCATAACGCAGACCGGCGGTTAAAGGGAGTCCTATCCGGAATATATGGAAATCAAAAAGCAAATCTGCTCCGCATGACCAGGCATGCTCTTTCTCCCGTTCCGGATGACGGAACTGCCGGTATTCACCAAAGGGGATCAATTGCAGACGTTTGATATATAACACATCGGGAATGGAAGGGTCCCCTATGCCTATGGGAATGGCATAATCGGCAGAGGTTGCAAACGTGGCCGGTGCATGGTGGTTTTCTTTGATTCCTCGCAGAGGTTGTAAAAATGTACCCAAATAAAAGAGCCTGTTTTTAAGGGCATGTTGCTGCCAGCTTACCGTCCATTTTAATGCTTGGTTTCTGATAACTCCGGGTACATAACCGTAAGCCTGCATAAAAAACACATGAGAAAATAATTTGAGGTAGCCGGGGTCAAAAAGCCCTTGCACATTCAGGCCAAAGCCCAGGCGTGGAAAAATATCCCGCGGGGCCAGGTTTGTCATTTGGTAATACTGAACGCCCAACTGAAGCGATTGATTGCTTACGTGTTTGTCTTGCGTTCCGGGAAGCGTATACAGGTTGTTGGAAAAACGGTATTGCACAGAAGGCACCAGGCCTCGGCTCCACCCGTGACTATGAAAAGTAAAAGGAATGTATGTTTTTAAGCGAATGTCTGTGTGCACAGAGCTGAGGGTATCTGTTTTCCATTTCCTTTCTTGCGTACCCTCCGGTGGTGCAAGAGACGTCTGCGTACGTACACGGTCATTGATGTCTGCCTGTAAAGAAAAGACGGGAAACCAACCGGAATAGTCTACGGCTATGTGACCGGCGTGGAACCCTCGACGGTAGGAGTACCCCAGCAGGGAACTTAAGGTGCCTAAGGAGTTCTGAGTCATAAGAGTAGCCCCTGCGGCAACGGTTTTGTAATACTCTTTGAACGTAAAATGCTCTATCCTGTTGTAATTAAAATAAAAAGGCATCCAGGAATGGATTTTAAAAGCATGCCCCAATTTGCTGTATTTTTTGACGGAGTATTCCAGATCCTCCGGCACACGTAACGCGTCTATGTTGAAGGTAGTGCCGGTACCAGGCGACAATAAAGGCAAGTCTTGTCGTTCTTGACTTATATCAACCGGTATGCAAAGAAGGTCTTCCAAAGGCAATCTGCAAAGTTGATAACCTTGCGGTGTATAATGAGAGTAGTACAAATAGTGTTTACCGTCTTTTATGGCTACCAGAGGATCAAAAGCACCAAAACGTACCTCGGTAAGTTGGCAAACGCTTTTATCTGTCAGGTTTAGTTTATAGATGTTGTCTGTATTTAGAAATTTGTCTGTTTTAAAATACAGTACGTTTTCAAATTCCATAATGTCTGACAGCGAGTGAAACGACGGAAGCAGAAGCGTGTCCCACTTTCCCGATCCTCTTTCTAAAGTATAGATACCTGTGCCTTCGTCGCCGGTCAGCAGTATGTGTAACATACGGTCGTCTTCAGACCAGGTTACTTCTCCGGGGTATTGTCCTGACGGAATATCGTAAGATTCCCGCACCTCGCCCGTATTCACATCTAACAGGTGTAATTGAGAAGAACCGGCAGGTTGGTAGTGGCAAGCGGCCACCAAATGGCCGTCGTGACTGGGGTTTGGATTAAAATAACGCGTTCCGGAACAAAGTGTTTTCTTTTTACCGGTTACTGTATTATAGGTCATGATAACAGAAAAATTCTCATGAGCCCATCGGTGACCACTCACCGTTTCGCTCCAATACAAATGATGCCTGCCGGCGTTTACGGAAGAGTTGATTTGTCCCAGCAAAGTCACTGTTTTTTCTTTTTGCGACCCTTCGTTTGGAAAATAAACGAGCCTTTCTGTTTGGGCAAGCGAAGATTTAATGGCGTACAAGCCGGTTTCGCCGTCGGGTTGTTCTGTGACGGCGGCAGACGTATAGCTTACGTAGTCTTTTACGGATTTGTTTAGTTGCAATCCCGGATCAAACGCCATTTTAAGAGCGTCTTGTGCTTTCCACGCATTTTTGTAGTATTCTGCGGCCGGCTCCCATAATTTGAGGGCATAGTAACCGTAATTCTTGCGGAATGTGCGGCCGTAAATAAACGGCCAGTATGGATATGTTGTAATATCATCAAAAATTTGCGGCAACGCTTCCTCCCCGGAATAATACCGAGCTACTGATAATTTCATATACCCCAGTGCATAATGGTTGGGTATATAATGACGAAAAGAGCCAAAGCGCCACTTATCATACGGATACGATATCCCGGAAAGAAAATACGCTTTGTACGGCATTAAAAAAGCAGCTTCTCTTCCACGACCCGATTGTGAAAACAGTGTTTCTGTAAGCACGGCATCTCCTTCCAGAAGCCAAGCCGGAAAATACAGTCCTACCGATAGACCCGTGGATTGCTCTCCCAGCAACAGACCAAGAAAACGAAAAAAATTACGGCCTGCCAAATGCATTTGTCCCACATGGCGTATTTCATGAAGAACCAACTGCTTTTCCCAGTTTTGTGTGAGCCCCTCCGACGGCGGGGTGGTGATCATTTCTATTCTTTTGGGAGCCCAGGCAACCGTTCCGTTGCTTTTTACATTGTATGCATGAAGCACTATGGGAACAGAGGGGGAGGAAATACCCAAAGAAGACATGACGGGAGGAGACACTTGTTCCAAAAGCCAGGCATAACGGAAAGCCAAAGAGTCCATCCCTTGCGGGTATATGATTTGAAAAGGTCCTGTTTTTACTTGGCTCCACCGCAAACGGGCCGGGTCCTCTCCCGTTTTATAATATTGGGCATAGAGGGTATTTCTAAAGCCAGTAAGTGTGCCAAATAGGATTAGAAATACAATCAGCCTTTTCTTCATTGTGCAAACTTAACTGATTGTTTTGAGTTGAGCTACTAGGACTCGAACCTAGACAGACAGAACCAAAATCTGTAGTGCTACCATTACACCATAGCTCAGTTGGGATTGCAAAGATATAATATTAGCGTTTTCCTCCAAAAAAATCTTTTAACAACCTGCCGCCTTCTTCTGCCATAATTCCGGCGGTAATACTTGTTTTTGGATGAAGTACGGTTCCCTTATGCAACGTAAATCCTTTTTTAGGATCGTTTGCTGCGTACACAAGCCGTCCCAATTGTGCCCATCCTATAGCCCCTGCACACATAAGGCAGGGTTCCAGCGTAACATACAGAGTGCACTGGTCCAGGTATTTGCCGCCTACTGCGTGGCATGCGGCAGTAATGGCTTGCATTTCTGCGTGAGCTGTGGGGTCGTTTAGGGTTTCTGTGAGGTTGTGGGCTCGGGCTATAATTTCTTTACCGTATGTAATGACTGCCCCTACCGGCACTTCTCCTTTTTCTAAGGCTATCTGTGCCTGTTCAAGGGCTTTTTGCATGAAAAAAGCATCTTGTTTATCACTGAGTAAGGGGTTTCCCAAAACGCTTTTCTATTATGGAAGGATCGGTAATGTCTTTGGTTACTGTCCTCAGTTCGTCTTTAGATACTTCGTATACGTCGCAGACAATAAAGCCGTCAAGGGAATCGTTAAACTCTTTGTCTATGTTGAATACAAGCACTTTAGTATTCAATTTCAAATACCTTTTAACGAGTGAGGGAAGCCTGTACTGACGGTTACTCATACGCATAAGAAGCCTGTCCAACTGTTCCGGGGTACGGACATCACGCAGCAATACGTTGGGGTCAACCAATCCAAAATCGGGAATAAAAGGGACCTTGGGAAGAACCATACCCTGGTATTGTGTAGTGGTATGATTTTCCATGATGTATTTGAATATGAGGGATTGATACAACTTGGGAACCCAGGAAGAAATGCTTACCGGACCAATGAAGTACCTGTACTCTTCGTTACGCAGCATAATATGGAACAAGCCTTTAAAGAGCAACATCATGGGTATGGTCTCGTAACGGTATTCCTGACTAATGAAAGCGCGTCCCAGCTCCATACTTTGGCTCAGAACAGGTATAAAGCTTTCACTAAAATCAAAGAGGGTACTGTTGTAAAACCCGGGAATGCCAAAACGTTTGATCAGCTCTACTCCCATCCCAATCCTATAAGAGCCAACTACCAGCTTTTTATCGGTATCCCAAAGGATTAAATGGTGGTAATTCCTGTCAAAGGTGTCCAGGTCCAAGGGCTGGAACGTTCCTTCTCCTACGGTACGGAATGCTTCTTCTCTTTTACGTCCTATTTCGTACATCAAATGAGGAACGGAGGCGTACGGAACAAAATAAGCAGCAAAATTGTTGATTTTAAACAGGCAGCTTTTAGACGGCAGCTGTTCCACTTCTCTGATGGCCAGCTCATATTGCCTTGGAGGGGCAATAGGGGCCGCATTGATTGGCTCTTTGTACTTATTCTCCTTCTCAATATTGGCAGCCAGTGCGTATGTTCTGGAACGCAAGTAGTCTCCCAAGTCCTTAAAGTTTGTATACCGTTGTTGTTCAATTACGCTAATGGGAGAGCCTATGCGTACTGCTATTTTGCTTCCTTTTTTATTCAACACTTCTGCAGGAAGACTTGCCGTTTGCAACAAGGGGTGAATTTTGGCCTTCCGTAGGAATTTTTTGGAGTTGTGTCCGTCAAAATAGATGGGGACAACAGGAACCTCGGCGCTCATTATGAATTTGACAATGGGTAAATGCCAAGGTAAATCTTCTACCTGGCCGGAAGGTCCTATATGGGATACTTCCCCGGCAGGGAAAATGCCAAGCGGCCCTCCTTTAGACAGGAACTCTTTGGCCATCCGTATTCCTTTTATACTGGAACTTCTAGAAACGTTTGGATCAAAGGGATTTACAGGTAGAAAAAAGCTTTCTAGTGCCTTGATTCTTGACAGAAGAAAATTAGCAAGTACTTTATAATCGGGTCTGTCTTCAGAAACTAAGTGCATGAGTATAATCCCGTCCAATCCTCCGTAAGCATGATTTGATACGGTAATAAAAGGACCTTCTTTGGGAATATTAGCCAAATCTGCGGGGGGAACATCGTAGCTTACGCTCATTTCCGATAAAAGCGCCTCTAAACACTCTCGTCCTTGGTAATCTGCCACCTTACTATAAAGCTTGTTAATCTTATCAAGCTTCATAAGCTTCATAAGGACCGGGGCCAAAAAAAACCCAACAATAGTTTTTTTACCAAAAACCTGCCGCAGGTCTCTTGTTTTAATTAAAGTTTTCATAAATGGTTTCGCAAATATATGTAATTTTACAACGTAATGAGTAACATAACAGACCAATTGGCTCTTTTACCGCATGACTGTGGTGTTTATCGTTTTCTGGATAAAGACAAAAAAGTGATTTATGTAGGAAAAGCAAAAGACCTGAAGAAGCGCGTTTCTCAATACTTTTCGAAAGGGAAAAACTTGTCGGTTAAGACAAAACGTATGGTCAGTCGCATATATTCTCTGGAATATGTAGTAGTTGAGACGGAAAGCGATGCGTTGCTGTTGGAAAACAATTTAATTAAAACACTGCAACCCAGATATAACATCTTGCTTAGAGACGACAAGACGTTTCCCTGGATTTGTATAAAGAATGAACCTTTCCCCAGGGTGTTCCAAACTAGAAAAACAATCAAAGACGGGTCTGTCTATTTTGGTCCTTATACGAGTGCTTATTATTGCAAACAGTTGCTTCAATTGGTTCATACTTTGTATCCGTTGCGTACTTGTTCGTTGGTACTTACACCAAAAGCCATTGCAGCGGGAAAGTACAGAAAATGCCTGCAGGCCCATATAGGGCGTTGTCTGGCGCCGTGTGTGGGGGAAGAAACCACGGAACAATACGACGGTTATATTCGTTCTGTAGTGAACATTCTAAAAGGCGATGTGTCTTCTGTGCGTGCCCTTCTGGAAGAACAGATGAAAGAAGCCTCGCGCTCCATGGACTTTGAGCAGGCACATAAGTACAAAGAGCAATGGGAAGCACTTACCCGCTACCGGACAAAATCGGTAATAGTTAATCCACGTCTACCTAATCTGGATGTTTTTAGTTTGGTAATGGATCAGGCAAGCTCCATGGCCTTTGGAAACTTTATGCGTGTGGCAGGCGGTGCTGTTGTTCAGTCTTTGAATGTAAAGTACAAGTTGAATATAGAAGAAGAACCCCAAGATGTTTTGAGCCTGTTTATGGCAGATATGCAAGAACAACTGGGGGGATTATCAGATCAAATAGTAGTTCCGTTTTTACCCGAAGCCGTTCCGGGCCGGTATAAAGTGAGTGTCCCCAGAAAAGGAGACAAACAAACCCTTGTGGCTTTGAGCTTGCGAAACGCCGGGAATTACAAAAGAGAGCAGCTGCGCCTTATGGAAGTTCGTGACAGGGCGGCTGCCACAGAAAAACGAAAAAAACAAATACTTACCCGGCTTAAAGAAGACCTTCGTATGAAAGAATTGCCTGTACACATAGAGTGTTTTGATAATTCTAATTTGCAAGGAAGCTACCCGGTGAGTGCTTGTGTAGTATTTAGAAACGGTACGGCCAGCAAAAAAGAATACCGTCTCTTTACTATTAAAAACGTAGAAGGCCCCGACGATTACGCCACTTTTACAGAAGTAATCACCCGCAGGTATACGCGTCTTATGAAAGAGCGCAACCCTTTGCCGCAACTGGTAGTTGTAGACGGGGGGAAAGGACAATTATCAACCGTTTACAATGCTCTTAACCGGTTAGGGCTTGCAGAAAAAATAACCGTAGTGGGTCTGGCAGAGAAAATGGAAGAAATTTACCTGGCTACCGATAAAACCCCCTTGTTTTTAGAAAAAAACTCCTCTTCGTTACGGTTGCTTATGCAACTGAGGAACGAGGCCCATCGCTTTAGCCTTACGTTTCATAGAAAAAAAAGAAGCCAAAGCATGAGGCGTTCTGTGTTGCTTGATATTCCCGGGGTGGGACCACGCACCATGGAAAAATTAATGAAACGTTTTGGGAGTGTAAAGAAAATGGCCGAGGCTCCTACTGAAGAACTTTCCCAAGTGGTATCGGAAAAACTGGCTAACACCATTGCTGCTTTTCTCAAAAACAGGCAATAGTCAAAACACCGGGTGAGTAGTTAAGGTACAGGATCGTAACCGCTGCCGCCCCACGGATGGCAACGTAAAAGACGTCTTACAGATAAATACAAACCTTTTAACGGTCCGTGCTTTTTAAGGGCTTCCAGGGCGTATTTGGAACAAGTGGGAGTAAAGCGACAAGAAGAAGGTGTAAAAGGAGAAATGCACCATTGATAGCATTTAATTAAGAGAATCAGCGGGAAGCTCAACACTTTTTTCACATAACTCAGAAAAACGCGACAAGAGTCCCTCCATTTTCTCTGCCATGAAATGCCAAGGTTTGACTTCATGAGGTAAATATAGGCATAAAAACAAAAGCCTTGTATGCGACAAAGTCAATGCGGGTTCCAGTTTATGCGGGTATTGCAGCCTGAAAGACTCCCTTATTCTGCGTTTGACCAAATTCCTTTTTACGGCAGATTTCAAATGTTTTTTAGGCACGGTAACGGCTATGCTGCACCCGGGCAAGCAGGGGTGAGCAGGTTCACAGAAGCGGTAAAACACACGAAAAGGCCCGTGTGAGAAAGTCTTTCCCAAAGTAAAAAGGGCATCGATTTCCTTTTTTGAAGCTAAACGCATGGCTTTGGGGAAACGGTATGAAGTATGACGTTCCATAGGGTGTGACTGTTCTGCCGTTTTCTTACGGCAGTTTTCTAAATTCCAGTACGGCTCCCGGCTCCTGTTCACCTTCTGTTGTTGTACACAACTCTACCACGGCTATCATCAATGAATCTTGTAAGGTTTCTACCCGCCATTCTTGAAAGAGGTCTTGTTTTTTTTCAAAGCGCGTTGTCAGAACGTTGCAGTAAAACTGATACTGTCCCTCATAGTCAACGCCTTCATGGCTGAGGGTAACGGCTGTACTTGTTTTAAAAAACAAACGGTCAGGATTTTTCGGAACTCGGTCGTTTTCAGAGACAAGCTCCCACTTGCCATAAATCAGTTCTCGGTAATGATTAAAGTTTTTCTGGCAAGAGGCAGACGTCAGGGCCAGTAGGCATAAAACGTACAGCCCACAAATCCGTTTCATAGTTATTTGTCTTTTTCCAGGTAATTGGTGAGGGCCTGGGCTATAGAGGGTGCCTCCGGTGTAGGGGCTTGAAAACAAGGCTTTAAATTGGCGTCTTTCAGCGTTGCTGCCGTGGCGTTTCCAAAAGTTCCAAACAAAGTGGAATTTTGTTTAAAGTCAGGAAAGTTTTCCATGAACGACCTAACTTCTGCCGGAGAATAAAATATCAGCAATTGGTATTTTTTCAGATCCACCTTAGATAAATCTTCTGTGAGGGTACGCGTAAGTATGGCTTTTGTAAACGTCAGGCCGGCTTTTTCAAAAGCAAGGGGAAGATCGGGGTTGTAGCAATCGGCCAGCGTAAAAAGAAAACGTTCGTTCTTATGTTTAGAGCCTATAGCCTCTATGATAGATGCCAGGTTACCCTTTCCAAAAAAGATCCTTCTTTTTCTATACACTATGTATTTTTGCAGGTAAAAAGCTACGGCTTCTGTAGAACAAAAGTACTTCATGGTATCCGGGATGGCGATACGCATTTCTTCACTCAGAGAAAAAAAGGAGTCTATGGCAGAACGTGACGTAAAAATAATGGCCGTGTGATCCAACACATTTATACGTTGTGCTCTGAAATCTTTTGCAGATAGTCCTTCTACACGAATGAACGGGATGAAGTCAATATTCAGTCCGTATTTTTCAATGATCTCTTCGTAGGGGGAATATCCATTTGGTTTTGGCTGTGAAATAAGTATGTTCTTGATTTTCATAGTCGTGTCCCTACTAAAAAATGAATTAATATTCCCATTGGAATTATATCCAGTGTACAAAGATACAAAATCCAGAAAAATAGAGAGAATCTTGCAGAAAGAAAGAGCTTAAGGACCCTGAAAGCATAGAACAAAAAGCTAAGAAAAAACACAATACCTGCTGCCACTATCATTCCTTTGCTATTAGAAGCGCCTGTATATGAAAGCACAAATGAGATTGGTAGAAAAGCAAACCCTGTAAGGATAAAAACATCAGAACCCGTACGTTCCAAAAGGTTTGTGAACGCATTTTGGTCAATGACCCATCCAATACTTTTTATTAGGGCACACCTAAGCAAAGCCCAGCCACAGAAAAAACCCAGTAATGTAAAAAATACAGCCGTTTTAGTCATGTGCTTCATGACCAAAGGCAAAGGAGAAAGCAATGCATTATGACCGGCAATAAAATACGCAAATACGGCCAAAGCAAACAGGTATGTAAAAGTGTATATGTAGGAGAATCGGATTTCGCTTTGTTCCGGAAACAACATCGACAAGATATCGCGGGCAAAAATGAGAATGATACAGAAGGAAACAATCAGGGCCAGGACAATGTAATCCATAATTTTAAAGCAAATCCAAAGGTAAAGGTAAAAAAAATACCCTACATTTGTAATATGGAAAAAAAGACATTCAAAAAGATTGACCTGGTTATAGGCTGGGTAATTTTTGCCATATCAGCAGCCGTTTATTTGGCCAGTATAGAACCTACAGCCAGTTTTTGGGATTGTGGTGAATTTATAGCCTCTTCTTACAAACTAGAGGTTGGCCATCCTCCGGGGAACCCGACCTATCAATTGTTTGGCAGGCTGTTCTCTTTGTTTGGCAGCGGTCAGCAAGCGGCTTGGCTCATCAATTCCATGAGCGCCCTTGCCTCGGCCTTTTGCGTTTTGTTGCTCTTTTGGTCCATTTCCCATTTAGGAAGGAGGCTGCTGGAAACTCGGCGCATCCCTTTGGATTGGGGACATTCCATTGCCGTTTGGGGGGCGGCAGCCGTAGGGGCGCTGGTATATTCTTTTTCAGATACGGCCTGGTTCTCTGCGGTAGAGGCCGAGGTGTACGGCATGTCATCTTTCTTTACGGCAGCCGTTTTCTGGGCCATGTTACGATGGGAAGAAGTAGCCGATCAGCCGTATGCCAACCGATGGATTGTGCTGATAGCTTATTTGATGGGACTTTCCATTGGGGTTCACTTGCTGAACTTGTTGGCCATACCGGCCCTTGTGTTCATTTATTTTTACAAAAAATATCCATTTTCGTGGAAAGGAGCTTTTGTTACGCTGCTCTTGTCGGGAGTTCTCATAGCTTTTGTACTTTACGGAGTCATTCCCTGGGTCCCTAAAATATCGGGATGGTTTGATCTGTTGTTTGTAAATGTGTTCCGGTTGCCTTTTAACAGCGGTATGTTGTTTTTTGTTGTGGGCTTGCTGGTTCTTTTATTTTGGGGAGTTTGGGCTTCACACAGAAAAGGGCAAGTGCTCTGGAACACCATACTGCTATGTGTTACAGTTATGATCATTGGTTATTCGTCTTTTGCCATGGTTGTTATTCGCTCTTCTGCCAAGACTCCTACCAATGAAAATCAGCCCGACAACCCCTTTGCCTTGGAAAAATACCTGGCCCGTGAACAGTACGGATCGTCACCTTTGATTTACGACGGGATATACAACTCGCCCTACGACACCTGGAAGAGTACTACGCAATACGTAAAAATGGGGGATAGGTATGAGCGGGTGAAAGGGCCCGAGATGCCTGTATACAGTGACAGAGATAAGATGCTTTTTCCGCGCATGTGGAGCAAAAGAGAAACACATTCGGTATTTTATGATGCTTACCATTCCGGTAAAGGAAAGGTGAATTCAGAAGGAAAGCGTATGCCTACTTTTCTGGATAACCTGATTTTCTTTTTTGACTACCAGGTACATTATATGTACTGGCGTTATTTTATGTGGAATTTTGCCGGACGCCAGAACGACATACAAGGCTCCAATCCGGGGGACCCCGTGCGGGGTAATTGGGAAAGCGGTATTGGTTTTATAGATAAGATACGTTTGGGGGATCAATCCAAAGCTCCCGATATGCTAAAAAACAACAAGGCCAAAAACCATTACTATATGCTGCCCTTGCTGTTGGGTATAGCAGGCTTCCTGTATCAAACCTCCAGGGACAGGCGCAACGCTTGGATTACGTTCTTGTTGTTTTTCCTTACCGGCCTAGCCATTGTGGTTTACCTGAACCAGCCTCCGTACCAGCCCAGAGAACGTGATTACGCTTACGCAGGGTCTTTTTATGCTTTTTCCATTTGGGTGGGGTTGGGGGTGATGTGGCTGGCTCACTTGCTCAGAAAAGTCATGAAACCGGCCATTGCTTCTTCTTTGGCTACGGCGTTATGTCTGTTTGTTCCGTTCCAGATGTTATCACAAAACTGGGACGATCACAACAGGAGCGGTCGGTACGCAGCCCGTGATTTTGCCTACAATTTTTTGAACTCCTGCGAATCTGATTGTAACGCCATTATAGTAACTCATGGCGATAACGATACTTTCCCTTTGTGGTACTTGCAAGAAGTGGAGGGCTCACGAACAGATGTACGTGTTATGAACACTTCCCTAATGGGCACCGATTGGTACATAGATCAAATGCAGTGGAGAAATTACGAATCTGCTCCCGTTACGTTTTCTATTCCCCGTGAATCCTACTTATACGGCACTAACGAAATTCTCCCTATTTACGAAAGGGTATCGGAACGGGTATCTGCCATTCAGGCCGTTGGTGTTATGGGAAATCCCAGGGCTAAGCTACAATTGGCAGACGGTACAATGATCAATTACTTGCCGGCCCGCAAACTAAGAATTCCCGTCCATAAAGAAAACGCACTTGCCAGTGGGATTGTGGCTGAAAAAGACGCCCATCTTATCCCCGAATACATGGACTTAGATATTCCGGAAAACAAGAATACCCTTTTAAAGGTAGAAATGATGTTCCTGGATTTGCTGGCCAACTACCAATGGGATAGACCTATATACATGGTTTCCAGAGGCGGGGATTTGAACATTGGTATTAAGGATTACCTGCGTTTTGACGGCATGGCCTACAAGCTCATGCCCTTTAAAACAACGGAACTGGGCAATGAAGTGCCGTATATGGATACAGAAAAGATGTATGATTTGCTAATGAACGTGTACCGCTGGGGACGTATGGACCAACCGGATGTCTTGTTGGATTACCACGTAACGTATCTGTATTTAGTACAGCAGGCTATACGCCAAATGTATACCCAAGTAGCCAAAGCCTTGATTTTGGAAGGAGAAATGGAGAAAGCCGAGGAAATCATTGACCGCGGAATGGAAGTAATGAATCAATACCCCCTGAATTACGTAGTACTACCTTCTTTGAACGAAGTGGGGGTTATGGAAGCCATCGAGCTATATTACCTTTTGGGACAACCGGAAAAAGCCAGGGCGTTGGCCATTCCCTTTTTGGAAGAAACATACAAAGCCATTGAGTATTTCTTAGGGTCTTACCGCGGCGGGTTCTTGTCTGCCCAAGACGCAGAGTCGGCCATCAGCACGTACGTACACATGAACGACATCTTGATGCTAAATGAAGACGAGGCATTGGGACAAGAGTATAAAGATCGTTTGGAAGAAATATTCAGCAGGTACGAGTAACGGGCCAAGGGTCTGTAAGCATGTTGCAGCCTCTAAGCTCTGCGGCCGGGATCCTGCCTAGCACCTGAAAACGTTTGTCGGGCATACGGAATCCTAAATCCTCCGTTTCAATAAACGAACAGGAGTGAACGTTGGCCAGGTCTATGATGTTGATACCGCCACGCATTCCGTCCGGTACGTATCGGAAAGGATCTTGCAGGTCACGGATAAAAACTTGCATAGTAGGCGGGCAGCTAAAGAGAAAATCTTCTTTACAGGCATATGCCTGGGAAAACAGCTCGGCCATTCCGTATTCGCTGTGAACAGGGCTGTTTGGAAAACTTGTTTTCAGGCATTGGTGAAGGCTTTCCTTGGAAAGATCCATGCCTCGGCCTTTCATACCTCCTGTTTCCACTACGGTTAATTGAGGGTGAATTATTATACGGTTTTCTGCAAAATCCAGTAAAGCAAAAGCAGCACCAAGCAACCAGACCGGTTTTTGTTTAAGGGCAAGGTTCTGCAAGCGTTGGTACAACCTGTCGTGGTCATAAAGGTAGAAACCGTCTGCCTTACCCGAACTTTTCTCCATAAGAACTTGCATCATATACACTAGCGACGACCCCGGCCTTTCCAAATAAGACGGCAAAAGGGCTAAGATGGTGTATTGGGAAGGGTCACCGTAAAAAAGATGAAAAATATCCAATACATTTTGAGCGTATCGCTCCAGACTGTCCACCGGGTGACGTGACGGAACCATGCCTGTAGTTGCAGAACTTGTAAAGACGTGTTCCGGCGGCTGAGCCCCGTTATAAACGGTATGCGATTTAAAAAAACGAATAGGCAGGAACGGAATACGATCTGCAGAAGTAACCTGTAACGGATCTACTCCCAGAAGTTCCACGTACCTGCCATACACTGCGGTATGTGCTACCTGAAACCTAAAAACCTCCAGTATGTCACATGTTTTCATTCAGGGTAAGTAACGATTCTGCGTACTGCCGTGTGCTCCACAGTCGCGGTACTTTATGTTGGCCGCCCAGCTTGTTGTTTTGCGCCATCCATTGGTAAAAGCTGCCCTTTTTCATGACTACTACCCAGGGCGGATCCATAGTTCCGGTATCTTCCCGCTTGGCATGGTAATCTGAATTTACCTGCATAAGGTTTTTATCCAAGATGGCAGTAAAATCTTCTATAGAATCAGGAAAAGTCTCAAACTCTATAAGCCATTGATGCGCACCTCTGTTTTTACTATCCATAAACACAGGGGCTACGGTATATTCTACAACAGTAGCTCCCGTTTCTTTACAAGCCAAAGCGAGTGCTTTTTCTGCGTTTTCTATCATCAACTCTTCACCAAAGGTGTTAATAAAGAGTTTGGTACGTCCTGTAATCACCAGCTTGTGAGGGTACAGGTTGGTAAACCTTACGGTATCTCCAATGGAATACCGCCACAAGCCCGAATTGGTGCTGATAACCAGAGCGTAAGGTTTGTTGATTTCCACTTCTGCCAAGGTTAGGAACTGCGTATACGTTCCATTTTCTGCAGTTTCCAGTTTTTCAAGCGGTATAAACTCATAAAACACCCCTACGTTAGGCAGCAAAAACATTCCCGGGTCTGACAAATCGGTTTGGAAAGCAAAGAAACCTTCCGATGCATTGTACGTTTCCAGGTAATGCATAGTATGAGAAGGGAACAATTTTTCAAAATGTATGCGGTACGGTTCAAAACTGACTCCTCCGTGCATATACAATTCCATATGGGGCCAAAGTTCAGACAAGCTATCTTTTCCGGAAAGCTCCAATATTTTGCGCATAAGGATCAAATTCCAGGAAGGAACGCCGGAAAAGCTGACTACGTTTTGTTTGATTACTTGTCGGCTGACCAAATCTGTTTTCAATTCAAATTCGGGGATCAACCCTATTTTTCGGGAAGGGGTTGTAAACAAACGTGCCAAAGGAGGCGTGTTGATCATCAGAAAAGCAGACAAATCTCCAAAACAGCAGCGGGTATCAATGCTTTTGTCAATGTGACGGTTACCACCCAACACCAAAGATTTGCCCCGGAACAGGTGCGATTTGGGAAATTGCCTGACGTACTGCGAGAGGACGGTAAGCATGCCTTTGTAATGGCACAACTTAAGGTTCTCCATATTCATGGGAATGAATTTAGATCGCGAAGCCGAGGTGCCGCTAGAGAGTGCAAACCACGAGGTAGGTTTATTCCACAATACGTTTTCTTCTCCCTTTAACATTTTTTGAATGTACGGTTCAAAAGCATTGTAATCCCTCAGCGGGACCTTTTGTTGGTACTCATTCACGTTTCTGACCAGGTCCAAACCGTGCTCTTTACCAAAGAGAGTGTCTTTCCCTTGTCTTAACAGGTACGTTAGCGTTTCTTGCTGAAAAGGGAAAGGGTCACGGGAAGAGAAATCCAGTTCCCTCAAAAGTTTTCTATTGTAAAACCGATAGGCTGTATTAATTAGTGACATAAGCAACAAAGATATTAAAGAAATACCTGGTGTAGTATAGTAAGTGATTGAATTTGCGGTATTTTTCCCATGTGGTAACCGTAGTACTCCATCATGCTCATCAGGAAATGGTAACGTTCTGCTCCTGAACATGGCAAAGGTTCATATTGATGAGGGGGAACAGACAAAATCCTGTGTAACAAAAGCGAATCTTCTTTCCCAAACGCTCCGGGTCCTCGTGTAAAACGACCTTTTTGAATATTAAAACTGTCGGGCGGGCTTTCTGAATCGTTTTGTTCGGGAGCATAGCCCAGGTATTTACACAACCTGACGGTAAAATAAAGATGTACGTCAGGTAATTCTTCTTCTGCTTTGTCTAAATGAACAATGCTTTCTTTTAAAAATTGATACAACGCACTGTTTTCTTCATATTCTCTAACTGTTTTATACACCAACTCTGCCATAAATAGCCCTATGGTACTTTTCCGTACGTTGGTACACAACCCATTCAAGGGCAAGGCTTTTTGGTACTCCTTCAGACGGTGCAAAGTCCTTTTTTCTGATAAATAAGCGCGTGTGTCCAGTATGCTTAGCGGGTGAAATACGGCCGCTGCGGCTCTGTTGCGTGCTGTACGCACTCCATTGACCACAAAATCGGTACGTCCCCGTACATTGGTATAGGTGTTTACCAGCAAGCTGGTTTCTTTGTAAGGTTTTACATTAAGAACAATTAGCTGTAAAGGTGTGATCATGTATATAAAGAGGCCATTTTTTCCAGTGCCCTTTTTCTGTGTGATATGGTGTTTTTGTCGGCTTCGCACATTTCTGCAAAAGTCTTTTTATAACCGGCAGGAACAAAAACGGAATCGTAACCAAAACCACCGGTTCCCCTTGGTTGTTCAAGTATGGATCCTTCCACGGTACCCTCAAAAAATTGAGGTTGCCCGTGGAGCACCAAGGCAATAACACAACGGAAACGAGCCGTTCTTACGGCGGAGCTCTGCATATCTTGAAGCAGTTTTTTTACGTTTTCTTCCGGTCGGCAATCGCTGCCTGCATACCGCGCAGAGAACACTCCCGGAGCTCCGTTAAGTACATCCACTTCCAGTGCCGTATCGTCAGCAAAGCAAGGTACACGGAATTTTTCCCACAGGAACATGGCTTTTTGAAGTGCGTTTTCTTGGAGTGTCATACCTGTCTCGGGGATTTCTCCTGTAAAACCCAGGGAAGACGGCATAATTATTGAAACTGACGGACCTAATATAATTTGTGCCTCGTGACATTTATGTACGTTAGCAGTAGCAAATAACAATTCCATACGCAAAGATATGAAGAATTATAGTAAATTTGTCTTTCTTAGAACCTTGTGAAATGAAACCTAAAGCCTTGCTTCTTGCCCTTCTTATGCCTTTGTTGCTGCAAGCACAAAGTGCCAATTTTAATACCTCTAAGAGCCTGGATATATTTCACTCTGTACTTAGGGAAGTTTCTTTATACTATGTAGATTCGGTAGCTTTGGATCAATTGGTTTACACGGGCATAGAGGCTATGCTTTCTTCTATGGATCCCTATACGGAATTCATTCCGGAAGAAGAGAACGACTCTATTGAAATGATGACTACCGGAAGCTACGGAGGCATAGGTGCCCTTATTAAGAAACGACCCGGCGAAGGAGTCATTGTCTCTGAACCGTACGATGGTTCACCGGCCGTAAGGGCCGGTCTGATAGCCGGAGATGTTATTTTGGAAATTGACGGAGAGTCTGTACTGGACCTGGAAGCAGACGAGTGCAGCTCCAGAATGAAGGGTACCCCCGGTACTCAAGTAGTTTTTCTGGTCAAAAAACTGATGGGGCAAGATACGGTTACTGTGCACGTAACCAGAGAAAAAGTACACATTTCCGATGTGGGACTGGCTTGTATGCTTAGGGACAGCATTGCTTACATAAGGGTAACAGGTTTTACGCAAGGCGGAGCCGCAGACGTTAGAAAGACGTTGAAGGCCATGAAAAAAGACCATCCCGTAAAAGGAATTATATTGGACTTGAGAGGAAACGGAGGCGGACTGATGGACGAGGCGGTTAAGTTGCTTTCCATCTTCTTACCCCGCAACACCATGGTAGTATCTGCCCGTGGGCGCATAGAGCGGTTTGATGTGGAATACCATACAAAAGAAGAGCCTTTGGACACAAAAACACCGTTGGCAGTATTGGTAAACAACGGTTCTGCCTCTTCTTCTGAAATTGTGGCAGGGGCTATTCAAGACTTACAAAGAGGTTTGATTGTGGGAGAAAGGACTTTTGGAAAAGGATTGGTCCAAACCATTCGCCCCTTAAGTTACCATGCCAACCTTAAAATAACGACCGCCAAATACTACATACCCAGTGGCAGGTGCGTTCAGTCGCTCGATTATACAAAACGAGACGGGAACGGAACTCCCGAGCGCAATCAAGCGGGAGGGATCGTCCCCGATGTTCCGGTTGAAGCCCCTAAATACAGCCGCATTTCTATGGAATTGGTAGCCCGGGATTACTTGCATGATTATTCGCTTCATTACTTCACACAACATAAGACCATTGCTCCGGCAGAAAGTTTTACCATGAGCGACAAAGACTATAGGGATTTTGTTGAAATGACTTCTGCCAAAGAATTTGATGATAGAAGTGCCACTGAAATTCTTTTGGAATCTTTTAGTCGTACGGCTCGTGCAGAAGGATACGACCAGCTGTTAAAGAAAGAAATAGAAGCGCTTAGAACACATTTGGTAACGGACAAAGCAACAGATCTGAATCATTATAGGGCAGAAATCCAACCTTTACTGGAAGAAGAAATCAGTTGCAGGTATTATTACCAACAAGGTCGTTTAAAAAGCATGATAAGGGATGATAACCAATTAGAAAAGGCATTGGAAGAATTGACGGGAGGAAAATAAAATGTTATATTTGTTTCGGAAAAAAACTATTACGACTATGGCATCAGACAGAGACTCCAAAGATATGGGTTCGACGCAATCGAATCACGTCACTCGTATATGTAGTGACACAAAAATTACAGGCACTATAATTACACAGCATGATATCCGTATTGACGGTTATTTAGAAGGCAAAATAAAGACGGAAGGAAAACTTGTTATTGGGGAATCGGGCAAATGTAAAGGAGAAGTACACTGTAAGAGCGTTGATATAAGCGGAAGTTTTGACGGCGTTTTAAAATCTACAGAGCTGGCTTCTTTAAGAGAAAAGTGCATTTTCACAGGGGAAATCCATTCAGACCAGATTTCTATAGAGCCTACGGTACGCATAAGCGGTACGCTTGTTTCTCCCGAATTGTCTAAAAAAGATGAGAAAAAACCCCTGCCATCTACTACTCCCTATGCTCCGGTTTCTATAAAAGCTCCCGAAGAGAAAGGGAAGGGGAAGGGGGAAGGGTGAGGAGTGATGAGTTAGATGGCTTGGAATACGTGTTTGCGGGCCATAAATGTTTGGGCGAGTGAGCGAGCTACCAGGTGCGCAGCGTAACCTATCCATAACGCCTGGATTCCCAGGTGTTTTTCCAATATAAAATAAGAAAGGTAAAAAGCGATGACAGAGAAAATCATGGCATCTCTCATGGCTCTTCCTGCCGTGGCTCCAATAAAAATGCCGTCCCACATGAAAGACAAGCAGGAAAGCAGAGGCATGCTGTAAAGCCAGGGTAAGAACGGTCGGGCGGCTTGAATCACATCGGGGGCTGAAGTCATAAGCCTGAGCAACCATTGGTCACCTACTATATAAAAAAGGGTAGAAGCAACCCCTACTCCTGCGCTCCAGATAAAGAGCAACTTGATGGAGCGCATAAGCGACTCTTTATCATTGGCTCCAATAAACTTACCCACCAGAGCTTCTCCTGCATAAGCAAAGCCGTCTACAAAATAGGCAAAGAGCAACAACAGTTTCATCATGATGGTAGCCACAGCCAGTAGCACATCACCATACTTGGCTGCAAGAAAAGTAAAGCCTGTATAAACCAATAACATACAAACGGACCGAACAAACAAGTTCCCACTAAGGGTAAAGAAACGGCTCCATCCTTCTTTTTTAAATACGCCGGAACCGGCTACAAAACGGCTCATCTTACGGTAATATGCAAACAGCAGTACCACTCCACATACCAGTCCAATATACTGAGCCATTACCGTTCCAAGGGCTATACCCTTGATTCCCATGCCTCGTCCAAAAGCCAAAAAAATACTCAGCCCAATGTTGGACAGATTTATCACTATGTCCATAATCATAGAGGCAACGGTATTCTGCATGCCAATAAACCAGCCCCTGAAGACAAACAGAGAAAGTACAGCCGGGGCCGCCCATATTCTTATAAAGAAATACTGACGTGCCAGAACTTCTACTTCTACAGAAGAAGGCGAAAGCCACAACACCAGATTGGCAAAGGGCCATTGGATAAGAATAAGCACCAAAGAGAAAGCCAGAGCCACCAGCAAACCCTGAAGTCCTGTTTTTACCATATCTCGGTCATCCTTTCTGCCAAAGGCTTGGGCCGTAATTCCTGCCGTCCCAATCCTCAGGAATCCAAAATTCCAGTACAACAGATCAAACAACGTAGAGCCTATGGCAATGCCTCCAATGGCTGTTGCCGATCCCAGGCGACCTGCTATGGCTGTATCTGCCATGCCTACCAGAGGTATGGTAATTCCGGCGAGCATGCTGGGTATGGCAAGGTTTAGGATTTGTCGGTTCAGGCTTTTTCTCATGGTGCTATGTACGGTATTGGTGCTATGTACGGTATTTTCCCCCTTCGGGATCTTCCAGCAGCCTTAGATAGCTGTAGTAACGTTCTTCCGAGATTTTTCCTTTTTCAACGGCTTCTTTGACGGCACAATCCGGTTCTTCTGCGTGTAAACACCCGTTAAAACGGCAACCCGGCGAAAGGGCAAAAATTTCCGGAAAATAATGGGATATTTCTTCTTTTGTCATGTCCAGCAATCCAAATCCCTTGATCCCGGGACTGTCAATAATGAAACCACCGGTGCGGAGCGGATGCATTTCATAAAATGTAGTCGTATGTTTTCCTGTTAAGTGTGCATGAGAAATGGGGGCTGTTTTTAGTTGCAAAGAGGGATCCAGGGCATTGACAAGGGTAGATTTGCCCACCCCCGAAATTCCCGACAAAAGAGATATTTTTCCTTTAAGTTTTTCTGCAAAGGCATCCATACCGGCTCCTGTTTTGCCGGAAACCTCCAAGATCTGATATCCGGCTCGTGTATAGACGTCTTTTAAGTGAAAAGCCGATTGATCGTATCCTTCTGCCCATTCCAGTTCGTCTGTTTTATTCAAAACAATGGCGGCCGGTACGCTGTACGCTTGGCATGTAACTAGAAAACGGTCAATAAACTGAAAGGGGGTTTGCGGTTCCGTAGCACTTACTACTACGTAGGCCCAGTCCAAGTTGGCGGCAATTACATGTGCCTGACGCGACCAGTTGGCTGCTTTGCGTATTAGGTAATTTTTGCGCGGATGAATATCTGTAATAACTGCTTTTCTTTGTTGATTGTACTCGCCCGGCTGCCAATGGCCGCTCACCTGATCCCCCACGGTTACCGGATTGGTAAGCTTGCTGCCTCTGAGCCTGAGCCTACCGCTGAGGATGGCCGTAAAAGGTTCCCATCCGGGCAAAAAAGTAAGCCGGTATAAAGAGCCTGTTTGCTTAACAACAGTTGCATTTTCAAAGGTTTGCAGTTGCATTTTTCTTTAGCTAAGTGGACAAAGGTACAAAAATGTTGAAAAAAGAGTACCTTTGTATATGTTTACAGTAAACGAAATTCAAGGTTTTGTAAACCAGGGAATCCAAAACCTGATTAAAGCAAACGAAGCCAACAAATTGCACGCACCGGTAGAATATGCCTTATCTGCCGGAGGAAAAAGATTGCGTCCCATATTGGCTTTACTTGTATACAATATGTTTTCAGATACCATGCCTACTTCTGTGTTGCATCCGGCTTTAGGCTTGGAAGTATATCATAATTTTACGCTGGTACATGACGACGTAATGGACAATTCAGATACAAGAAGGAACCGCCCGGCAGTCCATAAGAAATGGAATGTAAATACAGCCATCCTGGCAGGAGATGCTATGTATGTGTTGGCCTATAAATACATATGCAGGTGCAGTCCGGACATCCTCCCCCGTGTGTTACAATCTTTTAACAAGGCGGCAGAATGGGTATGTGAAGGACAGCAAATGGATATAAACTTTGAAAAGCAAGCTTTTCTTACAGAAGAGGATTATCTTGATATGATTTCCCGTAAAACGGGAGCGTTGTTGGCTTGTTCCTTTGAACTGGGAGGCTTGTGTGCCGAGGTCGATCCGCAAACGGTTGAGCATTTATACAAAGCTGGTATGTCGCTGGGGCTTGCTTTTCAGATCAGAGACGATTACCTGGATGTTTACGGAGATTCCGGTGTACTTGGGAAACCCATAGGGGCCGATATCGAAAACAACAAAAAGACATGGCTGCTTACGTATGCTATGCGCAATGCCACAGGGGATGATCTGGCACGATTGAATGCCTTGTTGGCAGACAAAACCATCCCTGATAGAACGGAACAGGTGAAAGCATTGTACGACAAACTGGAAGTAGACAAAATTGCACAACAAACCATAACCTCTTACGTAGATACAGCCTTGGAGTATTTAGAAAAACCGGAAATACCACAGGCCAGGACAGGAACACTTACGGAATTTATTAAAGGCTTGACAAACAGAAACAGATAAGATTCAATATGGACATTTCTTCATTCAGCAATCATTGCAACAAAGTGTTTGATAAAGTGATAAAGGATTATCACACCAAGGACTCTATGACGGCTCCCTGTAAGAATCCATATCCGGAGCACTCCTTGGATCATTTGTTGTATAAAAAGTGCTGGATAGATACGGTTCAATGGCACCTGGAAGATATCATAAGGGATCCCGATATAGATCCTGCAAAAGCTTTGCAGATCAAACGAAAGATAGATACATCCAATCAGGAAAGAACAGAGATGGTGGAAAAATTGGATATTCTGTTCTATCGCAAATTTTCCGGAGTGCCTCGGTTGCCCGAGGCTATTCTAAATACAGAAACTCCGGCCTGGGCTGTTGACAGGTTATCCATTCTGGCATTGAAAATATACCACATGCAGATAGAAGCCGAAAGAAAAAAGGGTTCTTTGGCATTGGAGTGCAGAGAAAAATGGGAAATTCTGCTGGTGCAACGCAAAGACCTTTCCGGGGCCATTGACAGGCTGTTGGCAGATCTCAAGACAGGGAGAAAGTATATGAAGCTGTACAAGCAAATGAAAATGTACAACAACCCTTCTCTTAATCCCGTCCTGTATGGCAGGAAAAAATAAACAAACTCACGTATTGTGTTTGCGGTTTTCTGCATTGGGGGATGTAGCCATTGCAGCCGTCGTACTTAAGGCGTATGCACAAGAGAATAAAGAGGTGCAATTTACTTTTGCGGGGCCTCCCATACCGGCTCCGTTGTTTGAAGGATTGGCTAACCTGGCGTATTTACCCCTGGACAGAAAGCAACCTGTTCGCCTCCTTTTGCGGCAATTAAAAACAGTTAACCCAACGCACATTGCCGATTTACACAGCGTTTTACGTACCTTTTTGCTCAGAACGGCCTTTTTTTTCAAGGGGGTGCCGGTCACTTTTCTCCACAAAGGCAGAGGCGCCCGCCGCCGGTTGCTGGCGGGACATCGCTTGCCGTCGCGTTGCTTGCCGGCTTCTCATTTATCGGTTCGCTCCGGTGCTCCTGCCACCCTCAAACCTATGTATTTGCGTTATGCAGACGTATTGGAAAAGCTGGGCTTTACAGCTCCTTCGTTCGATCTGACAGATATCATTCCTCTGCCTCCGGCACCGTGGAAAAAGGTAGGGATCGCACCGTTTGCCCGTCACAGGGGTAAGCAATGGTCTCCCGAGCGGATGCGGGAAATAGCTCGCCGACTGGCCGAGCAAGGTACTTTTGTCTACTTGTTTGGCGGCGGAACGGAAGAAATTACACAACTGAAGGAATGGACGAAAGATCATCGCCATATACAGTTGGGCTCGGGCGTTGAGGAGCCCGGTTGCTTTCGCAGCCAACTAGCGGCCATGGCTGCGCTGGAGGTGATGATAAGTATGGATTCTGCCAACATGCATTTTGCCTCGGCTTTACGCATCCCTGTGTTGTCTGTTTGGGGAGCTACGCATCCCAAGGCCGGTTTTTACGGCTACCGACAAGATCCGGCAGGCGCCATTCAGCTGCCATTGAACTGCCGTCCTTGTTCTATTTACGGAGCAGGGACTTGTCGCAGGGGCACGCACGAATGTTTGGAAAATCTTACTGTTGAACACGTAATGTCTTATGTTAGAAAAAAATAAAAACATACCGGAAATTATGGCTCCGGCCGGAAATTGGAGCTGTCTTACGGCAGCGGCACAAGCGGGAGCCGGATCTGTCTATTTTGGGGTGGGAGAACTAAATATGCGTGCCCATGCAGCTCATAATTTTAAAAAGGAAGACCTGCCCCGCATAGTGGAGTTTTGCAACAAACACAACATGCACTCTTACCTTACGGTAAACACCATTTTTTACAACCAAGATTTACAAGAGCTGAAAGAGTTGTTGTTTCTTGCCAAAGAAGCAGGTGTGTCTGCCGTTATAGCTTCCGATATGGCTGCCATTTTGGAAGCCCGCTCGCTGGGACTAGAGGTACACATATCCACACAACTGAATGTTTCCAACATACAGGCCCTGACTTTTTATGCGCAGTATGCACAGGTAATAGTCTTGGCACGGGAACTTACGTTGGCACAGATAGCAGAAATAGCCGCGCAAGTGAGGGAACGTAACATTACCGGTCCTTCGGGTGCGAGGGTTAAGCTGGAATTGTTTTGCCACGGGGCGTTGTGTATGGCCGTATCAGGCAAGTGCTACCTGAGCCTTCACGAATACAACCAATCGGCCAATCGTGGAGCTTGTTATCAGATTTGCCGCCGCTCTTATACTGTTCAGGATAATGAAACAGGAGCGCAACTGGTGGTGGACAACAAGTACATTATGTCGCCGCGGGATTTATGTACGGTGGCTTTTCTGGATCAAATCATAGAGGCAGGCATTGACGTCTTAAAAATTGAAGGCAGGGCGCGGAGCGCAGAATACGTAAAGACTACTACTACTGTGTACAAGCAAGCGGTACAAGCCGTTGTTGACGGAAGCTTTACGCCGGAGCGGGCCAAAGCGTGGGAGGAGCGCCTGAGAACGGTGTTCAATCGCGGGTTCTGGGGCGGCTACTACCTGGGAGAAAAATTAGGGAAATGGAGCCACAGGTACGGAAACCAGGCAACGGAAAAAAAGACGTACGTGGCCAAAGTTGTTAACTACTACGCTAAAATAGGCGTTGCAGAACTTAAAACAGAAGCCGTGCCGTTGCATAGGGGAGATCGCATTATGATCATAGGACCGGCAACCGGCGTATTGGAAGATACGATCAGAGAAATCCACATACGTTCAGAAGCAGAAGATGCAGACGACAAAACAGCCTTAAAAGCACATACGGCACCACAGGGAGCCGTATGTACCATACCGGTAAAAGAAAGGGTGCGCAGGGGGGATAAATTGTACAGAATAGAGGAGGCTTTGTAGTGTATACTACTAAGTAATTTACACTACTTCTGCTATCATGCAGCGGGCAGAGCCGCCCCCGTGCGTTTCTATTATGTCCAGCGGTGGAACAATTAGCTTGTTAAAGGTTTTCAATCGATCCAGTTGTTCCCGGGTAAGGGCATCATGAGCCCTGCGTGACATAACCAGATAAGGTTCGTTATCCTTGCCAAAGACTTGGAACATGTTCCCGGCAAAATTTCTCATTTGGTCTGCCGTGATTTCCACCACTTCTTTTTTGTCCTTTTCAAAAGTACGTATGAGTAACTCTTTGTCTTTTTGATGTGGAACGGCTTCCATGCAAATAACAACGTATTGCCGAGCCATACACATGAGTACGTTCGTATGGTATATGGGAGTTTCGTTATCTATGGCATCGAACAATACGGGCTCATAGTCCAGTGTCTCACAAACTTGGTAGAACAAAGTTTCATCGGTTCTTTGAGAACGGCAGGCGTACGCTCTGCGGTTTTCTCTGTCAAATACCATGCTGCCCGTACCTTCCAGGAAGGTGTTTTGCTTTTCATGAGGGCTCATGTCTATCCAGCGGATGCGCGGTGCATGCTCCTCGATGGCCCGGAATACCGTCTTTTTTCTTTCCAGACGTCTGTTGGGCGCATACATGGGATACAAAATGGCCATTTGCCCGGGATGAAAAGAAACCCAGTTGTTGGGAAAGAGAGAGTCCGGGGTATGCGGATGGGGGGTATCGTTTACTACAATAACTTCTATTCCGTTTTGGCGCAGCAATTCAACAAAATGATCAAACTCTTCCTCTGCTTTTTTCTGTACAACAGAAGGATCCAGGTCTGTTTTAGTTTGAAAAGTATTGTTAACGGCTGTTTGAGGATTGTACCCAAAACAGCAGGGACGCACCATTAATAATGTGCTGTTCATAAAGACTTTTAAAAATTATGCATCAAAGCTCAAGATGGATTTTTTAATAAGATCCAACGCTTGCAAGAGCTGAGATTCTTTAATAATAAGCGGAGGAGCCAGACGTATGATGTGACGGTGAGTAGGTTTAGCCAGCACTCCGTTTTCTGCCATGGCCATACAAACGTCCCAGGCTTCTGTGCCGTTTTGAGGTTTGATCACAATTGCATTCAGCAGGCCTTTCCCCCTAACCAGCTCAATCCTTTCTGAAGGAATAGCCGTAAGAAAGTTGCGTACTATTTCTCCCAGATAAGCTGCTCTTTCTGCCAGTTTTTCTTCTTCTACTACTTCCAAAGCAGCCTGAGCCACTTTACAAGCCAGCGGGAAACCGCCAAAAGTAGAGCCGTGCTCGCCCGGTTTTATGGTAAGCATAATGTTGTTGTTTGCCAGAACGGCAGAAACAGGCAAAACGCCTCCCGAGATGGCTTTTCCCAAGATGAGGATGTCCGGATGCACGCCTTCGTGATCGCAGCATATACGTTTGCCCGTACGCGCAATTCCTGTTTGAACTTCATCTGCCATAAACAACACGTTGTGCTTTTTACAAAGTGCCGCACATTTCTTCAGGTACCCCTCTTGTGGCATACGAACACCGGCTTCTCCCTGAATGGGTTCTACCAGGAATCCGGCAATGCGGGGGCCGTGTTCTTTCAATACTTTTTCCAATTCGGGGATGTTGTCGTAGGGAATTTTAATAAAGCCCGGAGTATGAGGACCAAACCCACCGTAAGAAGACGGGTCTGTTGACATGGAAATTACCGTGATGGTACGTCCGTGAAAGTTACCTTCGCAACAAACAATCAAAGCCTCGTCTTGCGGGATGTTCTTTTTGTCATAGCCCCAACGGCGGGCCAATTTGATAGCTGTTTCTACCGCTTCTGCCCCGGTGTTCATGGCCAGTACTTTTTCGTACCCAAAAAACCGAGTGACGTATTCTTCGTAAGGACCCAGTGTGTCGTTGTAAAAGGCACGCGAGGTCAGGCACAATTGTTTGGCCTGATCGGTAAGTGCTTTAACTATTTTTGGATGGCAATGCCCTTGGTTTACGGCGGAGTACGCAGAAAGGAAATCAAAGTATTTTTTTCCGTCCACGTCCCAGACGTAAGGTCCTTTTCCCCGCGTTAAGACTACGGGAAGCGGGTCGTAGTTATGAGCCCCGTATTCGGCTTCTAATGTGATATACTCTTGAGATTTCATAATTACGAAGATAAGAAAGATTTTAGTCAGATAATAATTCTTT
>JAAZIA010000028.1 GCA_012510445.1 Bacteroidales bacterium | reverse complement strand
TCGAAAGCTGCCTCTCCGACCGCTGCATCCTCGAAAGCTGCCTCTCCGCGTGCTGCCTCTTCGAATACTGCCTTTCCGCTTCCTGCCTGAAGTGCCCGTTCCAAAAAGAAACTGCAAAAAGAGCAACCAGTCCCAAGCAATACAGGGGCCGTCCAAAGCGATATCGCAGCTGCGCCTGCGAACAGACCAAAACACGTTCTTGTGAGCGAACACCCTCATCTGAACGCGAGCGAACACCCGCACCGCGTTTCCATACATGCACGTATCCGGGGCGACGCCTAAGACTCCACAAGCCCACGAAGAAGCACAACAGGAGCATCAGCGTGAGGAAAGCCAAAACCCACAGCTGCCACCTCGGCCCAAAAACAAAAAAAGGGATACCTCTAAAATAAAGACCGCCCAAGGTACCGCAAAGAACTGCGGCAACGGGCGGGAACATCGCGCTATTTTTCCTTCTCCTCAAGCTTGCAAGTCACATATAGTTTCAGTAATTTTGGCGATTCTTTAGAATCAATTACTAGTGTTTCAAAAATAATAAAAAACCTTACCAAAACCAACTATGACAATTCTTGTTTTAAATTGCGGGAGCTCTTCTATCAAGTATAAAGTACTGACTATGAAGGCGGAAAATGATTATACCCTTTTAGCACAAGGTATACTGGAGCGCATCGGTCTGGAAATGGGAATCGTAACCCATAAAAGACTCATCGGCGACAGAGAAAAATACAAAGTAGAGCAAACGGTTCCTAACCATACGGCAGGTATTGAAAAAGTACTCACCCTGCTAACCGACCCCACATGGGGCGTCTTGGAATCGCTGGAACAGATCCAATCGGTAGGACACCGTGTAGCTCAGGGAGGCCATTACTACAAGAGTAGCGTAGTTGTTGATGATCAGGTAAAAAAGAATATTGATAAACTCTCGGAATTGGCACCGCTTCATAACCCCGCCAACTTACTGGGTATTAAAGCTATTGAAAAATTACTGCCCGAAGCAAAACAGGTAGCCGTTTTCGACACCGCTTTCCATCAAACCATGCCCGATTATGCCTACATGTACGCCGTTCCCTACGAGATGTACGAAAAATACAACATCCGCAGGTACGGTTTCCACGGCACCAGCCACAAGTTTGTTGCCCGCAAAGGCTGTGAACTGGCCGGAGTGGATTTCAACAAAGCTAAAGTCATCACCTGCCACTTAGGTAACGGATCTTCCATTACTGCCGTCAAAGAAGGCAAATCCATAGATACCTCCATGGGCTTCACCCCGTTAGAAGGCCTGATAATGGGTACACGCACTGGCGACATCGACCCTTCCATTGTGACCTTCCTGCAAGAAAAAGAAGGCTGGACAGCAGCAGAAACCAACGACTTTTTGAATAAAAAATGCGGACTGTTAGGTCTTTACGGGCCGAGTTCAGATTGCCGAGACATAGAAAACGCCGTTCGCGAAGGAAACCCCCGCGCCATACTGGCCCATAAAACCTTCTCTTACAGAGTGCTAAAATATATCGGGGCCTACGCTGCCGCCATGAACGGAGCAGATCTTATTGTATTCACCGGAGGCATTGGCGAAAACGACGCTCATGTACGGGAACTTATCGGCACACGCCTGGGTTACCTGGGTGTATCCTTTGACAAAGAGAAAAACAACACCGTACGCGGAACAGACGCCATCCTCTCTACCAACGGATCGGGCACTAAAATTGCGGTCGTCAATACAGACGAAGAGCTAGTTATTGCAACCGATACTTGGAACCTCACCAAATAATCCTCTCACCAAATAAATTATAATACACATTACATATGAAATCATTTGAAGAAATATTTGAGCTGCTTCGCTCACAGAAAAAGAAAAGACTGGTAGCTGCTTGGGGTGTTGACGATCACACCATTTCTGCTGTTCACCAAGCCATTGAAAAAGGCATTGTAGAAGGCATTCTGGTAGGCAAAAAATCGCAAATTGTATCTGTTTGCCACGAAGAAAGCATAGATCCGGCCGTTTTCACCATAGTGGATATAGAGGACGAACTGGTAGCCATTGCTCGTGCCGTTGAAATGGTTAGAAACGGAGAAGGTGATATCCTCATGAAAGGGCAATGCAGCACAGACAAGTACATGCGCGCTATTCTGAACAAAGAAAAAGGTTTGCTGCCTCCCAAAGCCGTATTGAGCCACGTTTCTGTGCTAACGCACCCCAACTATCACAAATTTTTGATTATGAGTGACATAGCCGTTATTCCGGCACCCGACCTCAAGCAAAAGGCAGCCATAACCAAATACTTGGTCAACACGGCACACGCCCTGGGCATCCCTAAACCCAAAGTAGCTTTTGTAGCCGCCACGGAACAAATGCTCCCGGCCATGCCCGCCTGCGTAGACGCTGCCATCCTCTCTAAAATGGTCGACCGCAACCAAATCACCGGATGCGTAGCAGACGGCCCCCTGGCCCTCGACGTTTGCTTAAGTGCCGAGGCTGTCGCCATCAAAAAACTACAGAGCCCTGTAGCCGGAGACGTAGATTGCATGCTCTTCCCCAACATTGAAAGCGCCAACGTGATGTACAAGAGCCTCAGTCAATTGAGCCCCGAGTCCAAACAAGCCGCCATAGTGGTTGGTGCCTCGGCCCCTTGTGTCCTTTCAAGCCGAGCCGACTCCACCGACACCAAGCTCAACTCCATCGCCCTAGCCGCCGTCACCGCAAAATAACCGCCCGCCGGTTCGCGAGCGAAACAGCAGGTGAAACAGCAGGTGACCATCTACACGCTTGTCGAACAGGCCTGCCCGTTCGCGTGGCGAACTGAACTGCAAACATCGGGTGCCCGTTCGCGCGGCGGATCAGCAACAATACCATTAGGGGCTGTAAAACAGCCCCTAATTTTATTTAAAGCTGCGCAGCAGCACCTATCAACACCACAGCAGCACCGTAACAACAAAAGAAAATTGGTAACTTTGTAGATTAGCCCACTTAAAACCGCAATTTATGGAAAAGCAAATCCTTGTAATCAACCCCGGATCCACATCCACAAAAATAGCTGTATTTAAAACCGCAACACCAGCCGGCAGCGAATCCGCAACCGCAGCTAACGGCGAATCTGCAACTGCAACAGCAGACAGCGAACCTGCAGCAGCAGCAACAGCAGATAGCGAACCTGCAAAACAGGTCAGTTCCGAATCCGCAACTGCAACAGCAGCAGCAGACAGCGAACCTGCAGCAGCAACGCCAAACAGCGAATCTGCAGTA
>JAAZIA010000027.1 GCA_012510445.1 Bacteroidales bacterium | reverse complement strand
TACTGTTTGCGTAACGGATTACCATTAGATATGGACGTATATGACCTGGCCGAATGGAGCTGTGTTGGAGCACTGGGCCGCATTTCTATTGAAAACGGAAACGCTCCTGTACGTGTACCCGATTTTACACGTGGTAACTGGAATAAGATTCAAGGTTACCGCCATGCTATGTCACAAAGGAAATTGTAGTATCTTTATTAATTATATTAACGAGCCACCTTTATGGTGGCTCTAAAACCTATGATGTATGCGTGCATTAAAATTTGCGGGTATTTTATTGCTGTTTGTATGTTTCAGCACCGGCCTGTCCGCACAGGTAGATGAAAAACTAAAAGAAGATATTCGGAATACCGGATACGTCCACAGCCCCCTTCCCCTCGATTACAGTAAAGCCTTTGAAACCTTTGCCATTAAGAAAAAGGTTCTTGAATCTGTAACGTTATGCTCTATGGAAGAGCTGGAAAAATGGTCGCACAAGGGCATTGGAACTATGTACTTGACAAACGACCGGAGCAAGGACGGACAACACAGCTTGCGCCTGGCTGCCCCAACTACCGTTTCGCAGTTTTTAGACTGGGGAATTGGCCTGGGTACCAGCATGGCAAGCTATGAAGTAGGAGGAAAGAACTGGGAAGACTACAACCGCCTGCATTTCTGGATTTATCCCACGTGCGAAGGGGCACGCAGCATTTATTTAAATCTTTATATAGAAAACGACGGAGAAATAAAAGTTCCCGATCGCTATGGAAGAGAAGGTTTTCATGAAATCAACCTGCTTAACAATCAATGGAACGAATGTTTTCTGGAAATGACGGAATTGCCCAGGGATAAAGTAACCAAACTCTCCTTTGCCATTGAAGTGTTTGGCAGAGAAAGAACCATGGGTGACTCCTTGCTTTTTGATATTGACAATGTTAAACTTCAGCAAATAGAAGATCCGGAAGTAGTTAGCGGCTGGATGCCGGGTAAAGACAGAATTATTTTTTCCACCACAGGATACAGAACGGAAAGTTCAAAAACTGCTATTACCAATGTACAACACCCTAATGGTACTTTTTGCCTGAAAGATTACACAACCGGGAACATAGTATACGAAGGAACCGTACAAAACGAAAAGACTCCCATAGGTCAATTTCAAACGGTTGATTTCACTCCTTTCTCAACAGAAGGAAGGTATACGCTCAAGGTGGGCAACGTGGAAACCCTTCCTTTTTATATCCACAGGGATGTATGGGACGATTCTGCATGGCGTGTTCTTAATTTCATGTTTGTAGAAAGATGTGGTTATCCCGTTCCGGAAAAACACGGCGTGTGCCATACAGATTTAAACGGAGAGCATAAAGGACAAATTTTCACCGTCAACGGTGGGTGGCACGATGCCGCAGACATGTCACAACAAACCCTGCAGACGGGAGAGATTGCCTTTGCCATCTTGGAAGCAGCCAATAGGGCCAAAGAAAAAGGCAACATAGACCTTCACCTCAGATTGAAGGAAGAAGCTCTTTGGGGCATTGATTACATTTTAAAAACACGTTTTGGCGACGGTTATCGGGTACAGACCTGGGGAACCAACCTATGGACAGACGGTTTCATTGGCACCATGGATGACGCGGGACGCCGGAGGGTACGGGTACATAACAGGGCGTTTGAGAATTTTGTATTTGCGGGGATAGAAGCCTACGCTTCTATGAGCATAGAAAAAGATCTGATGCTGAAGGAATACCTGCAGAAGGTGGCAGAAGAAGACTTTGCTTTTGCCATGGAACGTTTTAATGAATACGGTTATGCCGAGCTACACGGCGCCGGAGGTGGAGGCGACCATGCAGCCATGGCCAGCCAAAGCCAATATATGGCCAATGTGTCGTTTGCCGCCAGCCTTTTGTACCAACTTACGGGAAAGCAGTATTACGCAGACATGGCCTCGGCTTTTATCGACTACACGCTTGAGTGTCAAAGAACTGATCCTCTAAAAGATAAAGATAAGATCAAAGGGTTCTTTTACCGGGATCTGAACAAGAGGTCAATTGTTCACTATACTCACCAATCACGGGATCAAGTATTTATGCAAGCACTCACCGCTTTGTGCCGGACGCAGCCCCATCATAAAGACTACAACAGGTGGGCAGAAGCCATCCGATTGCACGGAGATTATCTGAAAAAGATCATGCAATACGTCAAACCTTACGGAATGATGCCAAGCGGGGTGTATCATGTAGACGAAGTAAAGGATTCTTTGAATTTTTACCAGATTCAAGTAGGCATACGCTATGGAGCAGAAAAAGATTATAAAGAACAACTGGAACATGGTTTTAAGCTGGATAAAGAACATTACCTTAGGATATTCCCCGTATGGTTCTCCTTCAAAGGAAATGCAGCCGTTCATTTGGCAACAGGAAAATCGGCAGCTCTTTGCGGCAAGTTTTTGGAAGATAAAGAGCTACTCAACATAGCAGAACAACAACTTTTCTGGATTGTAGGAAAAAACCCGTTTGGTCAATCCCTCATCTGGGGAGAAGGCAGCAATTATATGCAACAGTACACGGCTCTGCCGGGTGAAACGGTAGGAGAAATACCAGTAGGTATGCAATCCAGATTTAACGAAGACACCCCTTACTGGCCTCAGTTCAACACCGCCACCTACAAAGAAGTGTGGGGTTCCTCTGCCTGTAAATGGTTCTCTTTGATTGCCGAATTCTGATTCATGGGAACCACTGACTTTACACAGCGTAATACAGGCATTGACTTATTGCGGGCATTGACCATGCTGGTCATGCTGTTTGTCAATGATTTCTGGAAAATACATGACGTTCCAACCTGGCTTGAACACGCCGGATTTGGTCAGGATTTCATGGGACTGGCAGACGTGGTGTTCCCTTGTTTTCTTTTTGTAGTGGGCATGTCCATTCCTTTTGCCATCGAAGCAAGATTCAGGAAAGGTGTGCCGGGTGAAAACATTGTGGGCCATATTTTTTCACGAACACTGGCCCTGCTGGTCATGGGTGTTTTTATCACCAATTCAGAGGCCCGGCTATCGGAAGACGTTCCCTATTCCATAGGTATTTACTGGATTTTGATGGTAACCGCTTTCTTTCTCATCTGGAATCAATACCCGCCCAATCCGGGAAAAATCCGCAAGAAATTGTATGTTCTGTTCCAATGGCTGGGAGCCGGTATTTTATTGTTTCTGGCCATAACGTTCAGAGATCCCAAAGGTGGTGTGTTTTCTGCCCAATGGGGTATCTTGGGTGCCATCGGCTGGACTTATCTTCTGTGTGCCCTCATCTACGTGTTCACACGCGACAATCTAAAGTACCTGATTCCCGTCTGGATGGCGTTTGTGGTTGTCTGCATGTTGAATACCCCCTTGAAGGAAGGATGGGGCAAAGAGACTCTTCTTCAGTTGCCTTTCCCCAATTTTTATCACCAGATACTGTACACCCTCCACATAGGGAACGGGGCCTTGCCGGCTTTTACCATGGGCGGTGTCATTTTTTCTCTTCTAACCACCCGCTATGGACACATAAAAAAACACAAAAAAGCTCTGTTGACGATAGTGGCAGCCGGCGTATTCGGTCTGGCGGGTTTCACGGCCCATCGTTTCTGGATTGTATCCAAACTGTCGGCAACACCTCCCTGGATTTTTTACGTAACAGGCATAGCCATTGCCGTTTACGGGCTGCTTACCTGGCTGAATGAACAGGACCTGGCCGGCTGGCTCCGCTTAATAAGCCCGGCCGGAACAGCCACCCTTACCTGTTATTTGTTGCCCTATGTTTCCTACGCTTTGGCAGATTTAACAGGTATTGTTCTACCGGATTGGTTAACTCATCACCCTTGGGGTTTGGTTAACTCTTTCTGTTTTGCCCTGGTTATTATCCTGGCTACATGGCTTGCCGGGAAATTACGTTTGAAAATTAAAATTTAAATAATTATGAGAAAATACATTCTTACCGTTCTGCTGCTCACAATGGCAGCGGGTCTGTTTTCCTGCTCTCACGTGAAAAAGAAAGCAGACATTGAATACCCCATGTTTTGGACATGGCTGGACTACCGTCCTGCCATGAGTTTTGACTCCCTGTGCGCCGTCATCCAAGAAACGGGGCTTGACGGTATCATTCTTAATGCTCCCACCCCGGAGGATTACAAAACAGCCATTCCCATTGCACACCGGTATGGTCTGGAAGTATACGCATGGCTCTGGACCTTAAACCCGGAACATGACAGAGAAAGCATTTTGAAAAACCATCCGGAATGGTTGAGCGTTAACCGTAAAGGAGAAAGTCTTGCAAACACACAGGCCTATGTGGATTATTACAAATTCATGTGCCCTGCCCTCCCGCAAGTCAGGGAGTACATCAAAGAAAAAGTAAGCGCTTACTGTCGAGTAGAAGGACTCAACGGTATTGCCATAGATTACCATCGTTTTGTAGATGTGATTCTACCAACCACACTCTGGCCACGCTACGGAGTACTGCAAGACCGTGAATACCCGGAATGGGATTACGGATACCACCCAGCCATGATAACCCTTTTTGAAGAACAATACGGTTATGACCCTCGTCAATCCGACGATCCCTCAACAGACGAGAACTGGCTTCAGTTCCGCTGTGATCAGGTAACGGAAGTGGCCAATGAAATTGCAAAAGTTGTTCATGCACACGGAAAAGTTATGGCAGCATCTCCCTTCCCCACTCCACAAATGTCACGAGCCATGGTAAGACAAGATTGGGGCCAATGGAATCTTGACCTTGTGTTTCCCATGGTATATCATAATTTTTACACAGGTGATGTAAGTTTCATTGAAGATTGTACCATAGACAACGTAAAACAAAAAAATCCGGCAACCACTTTGTTTTGTGGCATGATGGCCACAAACGGGAACGAAATGTTTGAATGTATGGATGCCGCCTTGAACAACGGAGCCAAAGGCATTGCCATCTTTACCATACAGGGACTTCGTTCCCCGGAAGTTCGTGCCCAATTCAGGCATTACGCAGACAGTGTGAGGGCACAACGTGCAACCGGAGTGAAAAATCCCGCCGCTACAGGTCGCACAGAAGTGTCTGACAATCCTTTTGAAAAGGAATCGGTCATGAATGGCATACGGGAGCAAATCAAAAAATACGTCCTACAGGAACCCGTTTTGGGCGAATACGAACTTAAAGAAGTCTACGGGGTCACAAAGAGCTATAACGTGACTGAACAAAACAGCCGGAAGGTATTTGACGTCACCTTTTATTTTTACGGAGGCATCCTATCCGGATGGAGGGTAGAGCCTGGGCAGGGTCTTTTTTCCGGTATAAGTAACGGCAAAAGTACTGTCTCTTTTGATCAGTAAAGCCGCAGTACTGTCTGTCGGGTAATTTCTGTAGTGTTTTACGTTCACTGCAAATACACGCCCGTCATACCGCTGTTCTATTTCTTTTACCTCTGAGTGGCCTACAATTATCCGCTTTACCTTATAGTATTGCAATACTATGTCCAGGTCTTCCGAGGAAATGGGCGGATAGCGTTCTGTATCAAAAACTAGTCCGCGGTACCAAAGAGGACCGTATCTTCCAAACAAGAGCTCATTTCTTGGATGCAGTTCTTTCTTTTCCTTTGTGGAATACCCTATAAACTGTTTTCCCAACTGATTGATTTCCTCAATACTATAGTCGTTCTCCACCATCACCGTACTTAAACCGGCATGGACAAACAAATCTTCTCCAACCACCCATATCAGATCACTGCTACGAATCCAATGACCCAAGACGGTATTTGGCCCATACAAATCTGAATAGGAAACGCCGGTCTTTTCTGCGAACTCCAAGTGTTCTTTGTTTACGTACCTTAAGTCGTTTTTAAGAACCAGATCTTCGTGATTACCGGGAATGAAAACCACTTTTCCTCCGGCTTGCCAAGCTTCTTCCTGTAGTTTATACAACAACCAGGCTATGCCATTATCGTCTCGGCCCCTGTCCAGAATGTCTCCAATAAAAATAAGCTGATTCTTTCCATACCTCCAATGCAGCCGGTCATCTATTACACCATTTCCTTTTAAAAGTGCAACAAAAGCATCCAGGCGTCCGTGTAGATCAGAAACAACTAGCAATTTTTCCGGTATCCACGGGACGGAAAAACGCTCTTCTTTCCTGTGCTTCTTTTTGTCGTGCAGTCGAAAATCAAACGTAACTTCCGTTTGTTCGTCCGCCGCTATATACCTGAACCATAGGCTTTTTAGAGACGTATATAATAAGGTGTCCAGCAGTTCACCGTCAGACCCGGCTGCCAGTATCCTGTATCCTTCGTTTTCGTCATATAAAACATACAGGTCACCTACCCCTTCAATGATGGTTTTCTGTTGGCATTGTACTAAAAAGAGGGTCGATGACAAAAGAACAACTGCTACCAAAGAAGAAAATTTATTTTTTATAAATTTCATAACAAGCATTTTTTCATAGTATTAGAAAAAGACACCTAAACTCAAAAACAATATGTTTTTAAAGGATTCGTCTGTTGTACCCATCCGGTAAGCCACATCCATTTTTAATCGGGAAAACGTTACTCCTGCACCCAGAGAGAAAAAGTTTCCCAACCCTTTCTCCGGGTGTCCTATATGGTAACCAGCACGTAAAGCCCCATAACCATACAAATTGTATTCAAGTCCCACATTCCCTTCAAATGCAGAAAAACCCACAGGAAGGATTCTGTAACCTGCATTCAATACCAGATTAAAAACATGGTTTTCAGATATTGGCAAGTGCAATGTGTTAGCCCATCTGACAGAAAAAGGCATAGTATATCTTTCAGCCCCGTAATACATCTTACTCCCAAAGTTTGATGCTACTATACCCGTACTCCACCGGATCCTTTCTACCTGTGAAAATATATTGTTGTATACAATCCCCACATCGGCTCCTACACCGGAGCCCTTCCCAAAGTCCTGAGAATCACCTAAATCTGAGTATATATAACGTAAGGTCGCCGAAAGGGATAATTGTTCTGTTATCCGCCTGGAATACGCCAGATCTATGGCAGCCTCTGTCGGTTTATATTGCGCTTGTACTTGCGGATGCGAAAAATAACGAACCCCTATGGCTAATCCGTTGTTTTTATTCAGGTTGTAATAGCTGCCCAACGTATATAAGTTTCCGTCTTTTAAGTTTTTACGTGCAGAAAGAGTAGTTCCCAGCCCAAAGTGCTGTGATGAAAAAAGAGCAAAGGCCGGATGACTAAAAATTCCGTAGGCATTGGCATCAAACAAGCCTGGTATTCCTCCCAGGCCCGCTGCCCGTGCATCTGTGTCTATTTCCAGAAATGGGACTGCCGGTGTTTCTGTAACGCTTTGAGCGTTTGCGCTCACGTTTAGTAAGACAGCAAGCAACACAAAGAGTACGTGTCCTCTAATGCTTAATGATTGTAAAGTGGTTTTCCTCTTCATAATGTTTGAGAATTACTGTATAAACACCAGCTGCCATTCTTTTCACTCCTATTTTATAGGGTTCTATACTTCCCTGCATTTCGTCGCTATAGACACAATGACCAATGGCATTCAATATTTGAATTTCTACTTTTTTTCCTAAATACTTTTCTGCAAAACTTATAAACAAATGATCTTTAACCGGATTAGGGTACACTGTAAATCCTCCCTCTTCTATGGGTTCGGACGGATCGTCTGCCGGCTGTGTCTTGGCAGAGAAGAACAGAGGTTCTGACCATTGTTTTTGTCTGTCAATGGCTATAAGTGCAAAATAATAGGAGGTTCCCGGACTCAAATCAGAAAACACCATCTCTTCTGTATCTCCAACAGCCTTGTTGTTTTGAATGCTTGTCTTTTTTATGCCTGCAGGCAAGTTTGTTAAATCAACGTCTTTCAAGTCCCTCAGCCCTATATAAGCCTCTGTAGATACTACCGGATTCCCAAAATAATCCCGAGGGACAAGCCAGCTTACCTGTATCTGATATGTCCCGGTTGTGGTCTGAAGGTTCTGTGGTGTTTCAACCGGCTGATCATCGTCCCCTAAAAGGATCTGCAAAGCAAACCCTGCATCTATCTGCCCGTGTCCCAATCCTCCGGCGTATTTTTGGTCATTATACCTGTAAATATCCCAACAGCTTCTTTCCAGGATGTTCCTTAATTTCTCAACGTTCATGGAGATATCGTTTTCCAGAGCAGCAGACAAAACCAATGCTGCAATCCCGGCCACATGAGGAGCTGCCATGGAAGTTCCACTCTTATAACTATATCCCTGCTCTACATTGTAATTTCGACTTTGCATAGGAATGGTACTAAAAACGCCACCTACCCTGCCGGGTGCATAACTGCTTGACGTAGCACCACCGGGTGCCGTAATGTCTACATAAGGTCCGTAATTGGAAGAAGGAGATACCAAATAGTTGCTCATACTGTAAGCCACAGAAATGCATTTCTCATACGATGCCGGATATTTTGTAATTTCCTGGCCGTCATTACCGGCTGCGGCAACCATCAAACCTCCTCGCATAGGACCTGTCTGGTTCCCATTTTCATCCGTTCCAGCATTGTCCACAAAGTAGTCAATCCCGGCCTTATAGGCAGCCGAAAGGGAAGTTCCCCCATAACTAAAACTGCAATTGGCAATGACTGCCCCGTTGTCTGCTGCATAAGCAAAGGCATCCGGTGTCTGACTTGTAGATTTTGAGTTGCCGTACGGGTCTTCCGGATACGCCGGGTCGGGCACGTATGTCTGACAAGACATCAACCGAACCCCCGTGGACGGATCTCCGTTGCCACCTCCAATTCCGGCCAAACCCATACCGTTATTGCTAACCGCTCCAATAACACCTGCACAATGGCTTCCGTGGTCCATAGGCAATATCTCTCCCGAAGGATTGATTAGCCCATCCTTACCAAACCTGTATCCGTATATATCATCCACATATCCGTTATCATCATCATCTTCTCCATTACCGGGAATTTCGTGAGGATTGACCCACATGTTGGCAGCTAAATCGGGGTGGTTAAAATCAATACCTCCATCTATTACGGCCACAATAACGCTTGGATTACCGGTTGTAACCTCCCATGCCGGCAATATGTTGGCATCGGCTCCGGCCACAGATGAAGTAGTACTTCCATCATTAAAATAATGCCATTGACGTATAATCAGCGGATCATTAAATGGGATCCCGCCGACAGAGCTGTTGCCCGGAGCATAAGAAGTATACTTGGGATGCCAAGCCGAGAAAAAAGCTTCTGCTTTTGTTGTTTGTCTGGCAAGAGGAATTAATTCTGCTACTTCAATTTGTGGCCACTCCATGAGGGTGCTCATGGACCGGGTAAGCGGCTGTTCTTCACCTACATAAAAATCAAACCACAAGTGGAGTCCGTATTTTTTCCTTCGTTCCCTGAATTTACCTCCTTCCTTAAAGACTCGTTCTGTTTGTGTAGCTCCCAAGAAGGAAGCAACTTCTTGTATTTCAGGACCTTCTAAATACAGATAGGTACCGCTGTCTACAAATTTAACACGTATCCATCCCGGTTCATACGTATCCATTCGTTCTTGTACAAGCCCCCCATTGTATTCTTTTATTTCTTTCACTGGTTCTTTTTGACAGGAGAAAAATAGAATGAGAAGCAATAAAGGAGCGATATAAAGGCTTTTTTTCATAGAATTATTGATTCGTCGTTTGCATGATAAAGTACAGTCTTACCCCCTTAAGGGGCAAGACTGTGAAACCCAAACCACACAAAGAAATCTATTTTAATACAATGTTAAAAGCTATTCTACCCGAACTCGATACAGAATAACGGGAATACCCCATCATTCTACCGCGTTTGCCTTCCAAATCTAACCAGAAATCTGTGTATTTGGAAGTATTTTCTGCGGTGTAGAAATATATGTAAGTCACATTGTCATTCGGATTTGCTCCCGGAATGTAACAAGGTATTCTGTTGGCAGAGGCATCTGAGTTGGCTGCATAGAAATACCAACGGTCGTCACCCAGAGAGTGGTATCCGCAATCTTCGGCCGGCCTGAAGTTGTTATCTGCATCAATGGAAAATCTAAAGTCATACCCGGCATTGTTGAACAAAAAGTTTTTAATGGTATACGTACCGTCTTGGTTATCGTAAATTTTATGTTCAAAAGGATAAAATTGCGGAGGGGTTGAACCGGAAAAATCCGTTGCTGTAAACGTTCCAATACCGGCCAGGCATACTACTTCCATTTTCAAGTCAATGCGGCTGCTTCCCTTGCTTTCATTTTCAGCAAAAACCTTATAGGGATTGGAGTATTTTTCATCTATTTCCATAGACACATTGTACTGTACTCCAAATTCATACTGTCCTACAGATACCTCAAGCTCTGTGAAGATTTCTCCGGCCGGGAATTCTATGGTACGGGCAACGGTCAAATTGGGATCTGCATAATGCACCTGAACAGGAACCGACAAGGCAGAGGAAGCTTTAAAGGGATCCCTGCCAACGGTAATGGTAAAATAGTTTTGGCTTAACTCGCCTTGTGCATTGGCACCCATTTCTATTAATTTGGGATTGGATTGGTCAAAAAACACACCCGGGTTGTCGGCTGCCGGCAGAGGTCCCGGTTCCCATGGTTCTATCCGGGTGCAGGACATGGTCATTAAGACCAAGCACATGAGCAGTGGCAAAAGTGTTATTCTATGTTTTACTGTATTCATCTCTGTTTACTTTAATGTTTATTCTACCCACAAAGTATATACATCGTATACGCTGGGGTTGGGATTTAATTTGAGGGCATGGTTCAATGAAGCTTCGCCTTCATTGGGCAGGTACAGGTTCAACCAGGACGGAATATGGCCCGGCATGGAATTATACCGTATACCGGGAATCCAGTTGGTACCTTTATAGCCTCTGGCTATAGGCAACTCCCTTCTTTTGATATCAAAAAACGACAGGCCTTCTCCCCAGAGTTCAATCCTCTTTTGTGTTAACAGATAATTGTCAATAAAATCATCTACATCGGAAGGAGATACAGAATAGGAAGCATTCTTATACCTGTGCACATTCAGAAAATCCGCCAGGGCATTTACTCCTGCAGCTAGTCCTTCTGTGTATGCTTTGGCTTCTGCTTCTATAAAGTACATCTCTTCTACCCTGATTATGGGGTAGTCCACCTGCAATGCATTTTTGTAATCATCAGTTACATCACCGTTATGCGGACGGAATTTGAATCCCACGTAAGCATCGCGCAATGCCCATTCCGTACCTTCCGGATCTCCATTGATCTGGTCCAGCCTACCCAATAGGGTATGGTATTTTTCCGGAGTTGGGATTTTTCCGGCATCTTCCGGAGCTATCCACGTAACCTTGCGCCAATCATCATCGTCAATTTTATCGTACAGACGTTTGTCAATCATGCGGTAGCAATGGTATTGCGAACGGCTGTAGCCTCTGGAAAATTCCGTAACACAGTTAGAGTAAAAGTTATTTACACGGCTGTAAACGGCATCTATAGAGTTGATGGTTATGGCAAATATCCAGGAGTTTACACCGGAATCATTAAATCCGTTCGTTAAGCTGTGCCACTGCTGTTCAGACAACGGAGCGTATTTACCAATGACCTGTTTGGCATAGTGAGCTGCATGCTGATAACATTCAGCCACAGAACTAACCCCAAGTTTGTCATACATGTCCAGTTCTTCATCACCATCATGAGCAAGTTGTGTTTGCAAATCTTGCGGGTATTTCTGAAAACGCGTAGCTATTTCAAGCCACATGCGCGCTTTAAGAGCTTGAATAACAGACAAATCTGCCCGTATTTTTGTGGGTCGTACGTACTCTTGCAAGTATTTTTCTGCACGGTTCAGGTCTGTCATAATAAAACGGTACATATGGTAAAAAGGAACCCGGGGATTGTCCTGAGCGTTGGTAACATCAAAGTTTTCGTCAATGATCACTACAGTAAGACCCATAATATCATTGCTTTCCGCTTCTGCATCCAGAGAGCTGACTCCGGTTTTTTTGTACTCATACAAACGCATCAGATCCATGTAGGACAAAGCCCTATAAGCAAGGGCGTTCCCGTAAAAATGTTGTATTCGTTCCGGATGCTCTTCAGGATCCCCAATGGCAATAATGGTGTTGTTTGCATTCAGGATCATCCGATAATAATAACGCCAGGGTTGTTTGGTTCTGCTGGAACTGAAATCTGCCAACGACCCCCAAGACGTGTTAAAGTGATTGTAGTTCGTAGAAACGTACGGACAGTCCGTAAGGGCGTCTCGCATGATCATCATGGCCGGATATCCAAACTCTTGTGAGGACAATGTGCCAAAATAATCATAACTGTACATAAAAGCTGCTGTACTGTTAGCCAGAGATTCCAATGCGCTTTCCGACCCTCCAATCTGATCTCCGGTTGCATACTGGGTAGCGATTGAATCTTTTATACATCCCGTAAGGGAGAACACCAGTACACAAGGTAATATATAAGTAAATAATATCTTTTTCATAATACGTCTTTCAATATTTCTTAAAACTTAAAGGAAAGATTTAACATGTACCTGGTAATTGTTGGGAAGTACCCAAAGTCCACATTGCCATCAAAATTGCGACTGGGAACAAAGCCTTTCCTGTGAGACAGGAAAAAAACGTTGTCAACACCCACAGCTACTGTAAGTCCGTTTATCCCAATTTTTTTAGATGCATTTGATGGAATTCGGTAGCTAAGCATAATGTTCTGCAGGCTCAAGTAATCGGCTTTTGTAAGCCAACGGTCAGAGGCAGAAGTAAAATAACGGTCATCGTATTGCCAACGGGCATATTCGTTTGTCTGGTTTTCCAAAGTCCACGATTTTTTTACATCCTTATGGAAGTTGTACCCTGTATGACCGTTATAAGGAGCTGTCATTAAAGTGGAGTAGCCGGAATCATACCCATACCCTCCAAGTCTGTAAACAAACGTAAAGAAGAGTTCCAGTGATTTCCAGGAAATACTACCTCCAAAACCACCGTGCATTTTGGGTTGTGAGCTGCCGCATGCAAAGTAAGTAGCAGAACTGTTTACGGTAGTGGTTGAAATTTCTCCGGTATTATCATCCCTCACATACCACATGGCATTTCCTTCCTGATCAACTCCTGCAAATTTCTTTAAATACCAAGTTCTGAACTCAAGACCTTCTCCGTAGAAATACCTGCCGGAACTGTATCCTTGGGCTACTTCGTTACCACTTTGGTCGTACAGAGTTTCTCCTTTTCTTTCCTCTGCCAGTTGCAAAACCTGGCTTTTATTTAACGAGGTATTAAAAAAGAGGCTCCAGGTAAAATCACGGGTCCTGATTACATCGGCATGCAAGTCAATTTCAAAACCGCTATTTCTCATGCTTCCCACGTTGTCATAATAAGACGAATACCCCAAGGAGTAAGGAACAGATATAGAGGCCAGCATGTTGGTTGTCTTATTGTTATAGTAGTCAACCCCTCCCCTCAAACGTCCCTTGAACAACTCAAACTCAATACCGGCGTTGATGGCCGTTCTTGTTTCCCAGGTGATTTTCTTATTTCCTCTATTGCGGAAGGTAACGGCTATTTCTCCATCCAGGTTTTCAATATCATACGTATCTATATAACGGTGATCTCCTATCTGGTCGTTTCCGTTCTGTCCAAAAGAAACTTTAAATTTCAGTTCGTCTACCCAGGGGACTTCAAAGAAATTTTCTTTTGATATCAGGTAGGCACCTCCAAAAGAAAAGAAGTTACCCCATCTGTGATCGGGGTGAAAACGCGAAGAAGCATCCCGCCTGTACGAAGCATCCAGGTTGTATTTCTCTTTAAAATCATACAAGATACGTCCTCCGTATCCTTCGCTCTGGTAATTATTGGCATAAGAGTTTGTACTGCTGATGGTAATGGCCCCGGCCAATTCCTGATTACCAAAGTAGTTGAACATGTTTGATTTACTCCCGGACAGACTGTACGAGTTAGAAGAGAAAATTTCGTGCAAAAGGGTAACTCTAAGGTTGTGGTAACCTATTTTTTTCTTGTAGTTAACCAATTGCTGAAGGTTCAACGTTTTGCTTTTTGGAGCACTCACAGAAGTCTGACCTCCCGGGAAGGAAGTCCCATAGAAAGGCTGCCGGGTACTTATGTACCTACGGTTTCTTTCGCTGTAAGACACGTTTAGTGTAGCCGTCAAATCCTGAGTAATTATAAAGTCGGCTGCTACCTGCGCTCCCACTTTCATGTTATCGTATTTTCTTGTTTGAATAAGAGCTTCTTGTAAGCGGTTAGACCCTGTGTTAATAGGTCTGGATACTCCAAAATTGTGCTTCCCGTCTCCATAGTCATATACTTTTCCGTTTTCGTCGTACAAAATATCTTTATTCTCGTCTCTTATAAAGACGGGGTAGATAGGAGCCACACGATTGGCATTGGAAAATATATTGTTAGAGTTGTCGCTATAGTCTGTGTTGTTTACATATTCAGAAACTGTCAAATCCACATTAGCGCTCAGTCTTAACCACTTTTTCGCATTCAGGACTGTTTTGATCCTTCCTGTGAATCGCTCAAAATAAGCAGCGTCTGTAATTCCTTGGTCATTGGTATATCCACCGCTGGCCATAACGCTTACTTTTTCTGTACCTCCTCTTATGTTGATGTTGTAATCCTGTCTGAATCCTTTGTTGTATGTTTCGTCTACCCAGTTGTCGGGGTAGAGGTAATACGCTTTTCCATCCAGTCCCTTGACCGTCCTGCCTAAAACAGCATTGGGATTCAGTCTGCCGTTATGCCCTACCAGCATTTCACCTTCGGGTAGTGTGTACACCAGGTAACCAACCCCTCCTTCATCGCTGTTCTTCATCCAGGATTCGTTAACGGCTTTATTAGCCTGAAAAGAATTGTACCCCGCTACGTTTTGGTAGTAATTGTATAGCGCCAAGTAATGTTGTTCGTAGAAATCTCCGGGGGAATCAATAACATCGTATAAATCATCGGCACGAATATTGGAAAGTGCAAATTTTGTATCTACCGTAACAACCAGGTCTTTTTCTCTGGATGTTTTTTTAGTAGTCAGTAAAATAACACCGTTCCCTCCCCGGGCTCCATAAATGGCTGTTGAGGCAGCGTCTTTCAGAACTGTGACTGATTCAATGTCGCTCGGGTTTATATTGTTCCATCCCGATTCATAGGGAACTCCGTCAACTACAATCAACGGGTCTCTTCCTGCATTTATAGAGCTGGCCCCACGAATACGGAATGAAGGACTCGAGGTGGGAGCTCCTGAAGTACTCTGCATCTGAACACCGGCAGAGGTTCCTTCCAGAATGCTCATTACGTTAGTGACAGGTCTGCGGTTAATGGTTTCTGAAGAAACCACAGAGGCCGAACCGGTAAAAGCAGACCTTCTTTGCTCTCCGTAACCAATAACTACTATTTCTTCAAGAACTTGTCTGTCTTCTGCAAGCACAATGGCATAAACAGCTCTGCTGTCGGTTGTGATTTCCTGTGTTATAAATCCAATATAGGAAATCCTGATAACCGCGTTTTCATCTATGCCCATTGTAAAATGGCCATTTAAGTCTGTAGATACGGCATTCAAAGTACCCGCTTCTACTACGTTGGCACCAATAATGGCTTCGCCTTTTTCATCAGTAACCTGTCCGGAAATGGTTCTTTTCTGTTGTTCTGCAACTTTTACAGGAGCGGGTGCAGGTTTTGGCACAGGCGGTTGTGCCTTTTTGTACACGGTTACTTGTCTTTCTACAACGGTGAATGACAATCCTGTTTCTGAGAATATACTTTTCAGAACGGCAGAGATGTCTTCACCGTTTGCTTCAATACTTGTGGTTTTTCCCATCTCCCTGACTGCGTCATCCGTTACGAGAAAAACATAATCACTGGCCTGTTCAATTTGATTGATCGCCTGTTTAATAGTAACGTTCTTTACATGCAACGTCAATTGCTCATCTGTTGTTGTGACATTCTTTGCAAAAAGTGAAGTTGCCGTAAAGAGGAGAAGAATCAGGCACGAAATCCTCGTCATGGCTTTTGAATTAGATATTTCTTCCATACATTTGTAATGAATTGTTGGTTTTAGTAATTCTTTTAACTGAGTGTTACTTTAATTGATTTTTCAGTTGATCAGTCAATGCGCTACCATTGGCTGATCTTTTTTTATTCGTTTATGGGCTTTAACTCATAGGCAGTCTCTTTATTACTTATAAAAATATGGTTGTCATTGCGTTGAAACTCTGTTGAAGAAATAGCAGATATGGAAACCATTACACTGTCTACACTGGAAGAGAGATACAGCTTTCCGGTACACGTCCTTGCATTTAGAGAACTGTCTGCGCTTCCTTCAAACTGCATGTTGTAATACCTACCCACCTTTTTGAGTATTTCTAAAACAGGCGTTTCTTCAAAGACCAACACTCCTTTGACCCAACTGATGTATTCAGAAACATTCACGTCTTCTTTAGTAATGGCAGCTTCTAATATTTCTGCTTTTTGACCGGGCTGCAGCTCTGCTTGCTCTTCCTCTGTCTTTACCGCTACGGATCCTTCTACAAGAACTACCGTAACCGCTTGGTCTTCTTTATAGGCAGATACGTTAAAGCTTGTCCCAAAAACTTGAATGGCTACGTTGCCGGCATGCACAATAAACGGCTTTTTTGCATCGTTGACTACGTCAACAAACACTTCTCCTTCTACCTTAATTTCTCTTGTTTTACCTTTAAATTCCGAGGGGAAGTCAACCCGTGTTCCCGAGTTAAGACAAATTCTTGTTCCGTCTGAAAGGACTATGTTTGAACGCCTTCCATAGGGTACTATCAGTTGGTTCATAGCAACGGCATCCAGTTTCAGCTCTTGTTTATTCTCTGTACTGTCAATAATGACGGCTTTTGCTTTCCCTGTCAACTGAATGTCTGAATTATCGGCAATGCTTGTTTTTTGTTCTCCGGAAATAATATAAATTTCTTCTTTCGGAAGTTCTTGCCCAACAATGGATTGTTCTTCATATGTATGGAGAGAGGTTCTTGTTCTTTCATACAAAAGGAACCTACCCACAAACAACCCCATAATCAGGACTGCTGCAGCCGATGAATAAAGATAAAGACGTCTGATTGTTTTTCGCCTGCGAATTCTTTGCACAATCTGCCGATGCATAGATTGTTTTATCTCTTCAGACAAAAACGGATCTTGCATAGTTATAGAACTGAATTGTTCAATAGCATCTTTCAGGTATGGTTCCAGATGCGGGTTGTTTTCCCTGAAAGCTTTCCAGAACTTGTTTTGCTCATGCGTTCTGAAGAGCCTCCACTCAATAAAATTGGGGTCTTTAAGAAAATTATAGGGTGTGTCCACTTTCGTCTTTTATTTTAAGACGTTTGTACTTTACAAAAGTGGACAAATTCTGAAATGTTTATTCCGGAGTTTTCGATTTTTTTGTAAGAGATCTTAATTTATCAATCGCCCTATAAACCATTTTTTTACAAGAATCGGGATTAATTTCCAAAGCTTCTCCTATTTCTGCGTAACTCAGTTGCTGCATATACCTCATATAGATTACCATTCTTTGTTTTGCAGTAAGGTTGTTTAGCAATGTATTCATTTTTGCCTCTAGATATAAGGCTTCTTCTTTATCCATAAGATCTTCTAAAACCGTAGCTTTGATGGAAAAGACATCTCGCACATTGTCTAAGCTTTCGTATCGGGAGGATTGGCGATACATATCCAGCAAACGGTTTTTATAAGCACGGTACAAATAGGCTGTGATATGTGTTATATGGGATAAGCGCTTTTTTGAAAAATATAATTTACAAAACAAATCCTGAATGGCATCCTTACATTGATCTTCATTAAACCCAAGATAAAGCCCATAGGAATAAAGCGGCTCTACAAACCCATCATATAAAATGGAAAAATAACGGTCGTCTTCTTTATGTAAAAAATTTTCCCAAACCCGGTTTACATCCATTTTTCTTACTATACAAAATCAGGAGCATCAAATTTATCAATTTTTCCTGAACTTTTGTACAATAACATCAGTAACTCATAAGTTGACGGAGCCTGGCGGGAATATCTATATTGTCCATAAGTCCTGTGAAACACTCTGCTCCGGAACCATAAGCAAAAACAGGAACTACACTGCCTGTATGTCCTTTAGTACTGAAAAAAGGACGTCCGTCGTAACCTATATTAGCACCACCTGTTTCATGGTCTGCTGTAATAACTACCAATGTTTCCGGATGGGTATCTGCATAATCCAAAACTATTTTCATTACTTGATCCATAACGTCCATTTCAAAAATCAACCCTTGGATCTCGTTGTTATGTCCTTTCCCATCAATGCGCGCTTGTTCAATCATCAAGAAAAAACCATTGGGATTGTCTTTTTGATCCAACCACTCCAACGCTTTTTCTACGGCTTGGGGTAACAAGTATTTGAAATTTGTCAGAACCAACATTTTATCTTCCATATCCAGGTCCCTTGCTTCTTCCCATGAATCGCTAAAAGCATACCCCTTGTTATGGAAAACCTGAATTAAATCCAGACTGTCTTCCCTATCATTAAAATACATGAGTCCGTCCCCCATTAAAATATCAAATGTATGCCGGGACAATTGTAAAGCAATATCATCCCAGAGTTTACGCTCAGGAACATGCGCATAAAAAGCCGCCGGGGTAGCATCCAAAATAGATGTGTTTACAATTATTCCCGTAGATTTACCCATTTCCGCAGCTTCAACAAGTACACTAGTAAGGGTGTCCCCTTGCGGATTCAAACCCAAGGTGCCGTTGTTTGTTTTTTCTCCTGTTGCCAAAGCAGTACCTCCCGCTGCAGAATCGGTAACTTTATTGTCTGCAGAATAAGTGGTTGATATGCCCATATGTTTTATACGATTAACCTGAGAAGGCTCGTATTCTTCTTTATTTACTGCATTCTCCATGATTAATGTGGACAGTTGGCCATAGCCCATCCCATCACCTATCAAGTATATAATGTTACGAGGTGTTATCTGTTTTTGTGATGAGGCATCAGAACAGGCTGTAATTGCAGTTACTGCCGTAAAAAAAGAAATAAGTAAAAAGGATTTGAATATTGTTTTCATATTAATTGTTTTTATCTCTTGTCTTACTTGCAAAATCTCTTGGAAGTAAGCCAAATTGGTTGTGGAAACACTTAGAAAAATAAGAAGGAGTATTGAACCCTACCAAATAAGAAATTTCATTAATTTGGTATTCTCCTGTACTTAGCAACTCTGCCGCTTTTTTCAGCCTTATAAGTTGGATATATTCATTAGGAGTCATTCCGGAAATGGATTTGATCTTTTTGTGTAAACTGGAACGGCTTATAGCCATACTCAGAGCAATGCTTTCAATCAAGTTCTCTGTTTCTGACAAGTTGGCCATAATGACTTCGTTTACCTTAGTAATAAACCTCAGGTCTCCCGTATTACGAGCAATACTCTGTGGTGGTGTGAGCGGTGAAGACGTAAAAATTTCTTTTAATTGGTTTCTATTTTTTATGATGCTGGCAATCTGAGCTTTTAGAAACTCCATAGAAAACGGTTTCTCAATAAAAACATCTGCTCCATAATCCAGGCCTTCCGTTTTAGAACGTAAGTCTGTTTGGGCTGTAAGCAAGACAATGGGAATGTGACAAAACATCTGTTCTGCACGTACGGCCCGGCAGAGTTCAATGCCATCCATTACCGGCATAAGAATGTCCGTTATTATAACATCAATAATTCTCATTTCTTCCAGGCGCTCCAAAGCTTCTTTTCCGTTATGTGCTGTTATTACATGGTAGATCCGACCCAAATTTACAGTCAGAAAATTCAACAACTCCAAGTTGTCTTCTACTACAAGAACTGTATGTTCAAACTCTTGCCCAGGTTCGGGAACCAAATATTCAAATTCGTTTTCAGTTTTGTATAAGGGGTCTTTCAGTAAATCTTTTTTTAAAGAGTCTTTATCTGCCGGAGCTTCTATATAAGGCAACGTCACTGTAAAACAAGTATGACCGCTTTGACTTTCCACTTCAATACGACCGTTATGTTTTTCAACCAAGTGTCTGACCAGAGCCAGGCCCAAGCCACTACCTTCTTTACGATGAAAAGCATTTTCATCGTTTATTTGAAAGAAGGGGACAAATATTTTCTCAAGGTACTCAGGACGAATCTCACTACCGTCATTAGTTACTTTAATAATGCAATCTTTTTGTTGATGTTCAAGCACTACAGAGATTTTATTTTTTACATATTTCAATGCATTGTTCAATAAATTCCCCATAATTTTATTTAGTGCTTCTGCATCTACTACCGTTATACACGGTGTATGAGGAACAGTAACCTCCAATTGAATACCTCTTAATCTACAAATAGAAGAAAACCGGTAAGAAGCATTTTTTACTATTTCGCTTAAATCTGAAGGTGCAAAATTGAAAATAAACACATTCTCTTCAATTTTTCTAAAATCTAACAATTGGTTTGCCAATATGTGCAACCTCTCTACATTCCGCTCCATAATATCAAAATTCTCCCTGGACTGATCGTTAGCAGACAGTGTATGTATGATGTTTTCCAAAGGAGCTTTTATCAAACTCAATGGAGTTCGAATTTCGTGAATGATGTTTGTGAAAAAACTGATTTTCTGTTCATACAGTTCTTTTTCCTTATCCAACTGGTACTGAAGCATGCTACTTTCCATCTTCCTACTTTGAATACGTTTTATAAATTCAAAAGTCAGGTAAGCTGCACCGCTTAGCAAAAGAAAGTAGATGACCATCATAAAAGGACGCCTGCCAAACGGTTTTCTTACGTAAACAGGAATGGACAATCCCTGTTCGTTCCAAAGGCCGTCATTATTGGATGCTTTTACATGAAATACATATTTCCCCGGAGGCAAACTGTTGTATATGGCCGTACGTTCATAGCCCAAGTTGGCCCAAGGCTTTTCCAATCCTTCTAAATAATAGGCAAATTGATTTTGACGAGGTGATACATAGCTGAGGGCTACAAAATCTGCCCTAAATGCATTTTGTTTAGGTCCAATAGTAATCCATCCGTTTTCATCGGGATGCAAAGAAGCATCTAGGCTTTTCAAGTTTGTAATAAAAACGTTGGGAGGAAGTTCGTTCTGCCTGAGCATGGAAGGCATCAGCGTAATAAAACCTCCTGTACGTCCATAAACAAGTGTGCCGTCCGGCAAGGAGCATCCGGCGTTGTTGTTATATTGACTTCCTTTGGTATGGGCTTCTTCGTCCACTACTTTAACTTCTCCTGTAGCAATATCAATACGACAAAGGGCTCTGCTTGCCGTAACCCATAGGTTCCCTTCATTATCAGATAGTATATCATTGATGATACTACTGGGCAAGGATCCTCTTTGTACTACATTGGAAAATGTGTGGTTTTCATAGTTGTAGGTACATATACCGGCCCCTTCCGTTCCAATGTACAGACGGTTTTCTTTGTCACGGTGCAAACAGATTAGTTTATTGACCGGCAACGCACCTTCTGAATCTGTGTCGGTGGTGTACTGTGTCCAGGTACCCGATAACGGATCGTGACAGAACAGCCCTTGCTCATAGGTAGCTATCCATATTAGCCCCAGGTGGTCTTCCAGAATATCGTGAATACGTGTTCCGCGTACTTGTGCTACTCTTTGAAAATGATCTTTTTCCGGTATGTATTTATCAAGCCCCCATAAAGTACCCACATAAATGGTCCCGTCAGAAGTCTTAAAGATTTTATACACAGCCCTGTGAGAAAGAGTTGTTGAATCCCCTTCAACAGATATATAGTGACGTTTTTTTCCTGTTTCAGGCTCAAAACGGAGTAGCCCGTCTGAATAAAACCCTAACCATAATTCTCGGTCAAAGTCACATATGGTTCTAACGTTGGTAAAATTGATTTTAGAAGTAAATAGGTCGAACGTTTTGTTTTGTAAATGAAAGCGACACAAACCTCCGCTTTTTGTCATACCCAGCCAAATGCTTTTTTTATCTGCTGCAGGTTCAATAGAAGAAACTACATTACCTTCTGATTCCGGGACTACAAACGTTTTAAAAAAACTAAAGCCGGGCCTCAGATAATGTACTCCGTCATAATAAGTGCCTATCCACAACCCCTCTTCTTTATCTTTATAAATAGCAAAAATAGAGCGAATCTCTTCCGGTGTGGTATGACTGTGGACTCCTAAAAGTTCGCAATGGCGACTGCTTATATTGAACAGAAAAAGTCCGTTATCAGCCCCCAGCAACAACTCGTTTGAATTTAGTTTTTTTATTACGTTTATCCCTTGTACTCTAATGTTTGTATGAGTATTGATATACCGGAACATCTTCCCGGAATTTCTGTCATACCTTACCAATCCATAAGCCACAGTACCTATCCACATACAATTGTTGGAAGGATCGTCCAGAAAACATTTTGTGTCATATGCAGAAGAACGATCGTTTGTTTCACTAATACCTCTGAATACAAAGGCATCCTGACCGCTGTCGTATTGGCAAAATCCTCCCTGAAAAGTAGAAGCCCATAAAATGCCCTTAGAGTCCTGCGTTAAGGTCCATATGTGGTCAGAGATTAATTTGTGGGGTGCTTGGTAACGTACCAAATCCTCTGTACTGGGATTGTATTTAAACAGGCCCTTACCATAAGCCACCATCCAAATATGCCCGTCTGCTGTTTTTATAATGGTATTGACAGGACCGGAAACGGAAAAGTGCCCCTCGGTAGTTCTGGCCTCAAAAGGATGAAAGGTTTTTCTGTTAACATCAAAAATATATACTCCGTCATCTGTACCTACCCAAATATGGGAAGTCTGAGGATCTTCAAACAAACACCTTACAAAATTATTACCTAAAGAAGTGGAATCACCCGGTACCTTACTGTATACAATATTATCATAACCGTTATACAGATTCAATCCGTCTTTTGTGCCAAACCACATAAGTCCGCGACTGTCTTGTAAAATGGCCCATACAGAACTATGGGACAATTGTTCATTTATATCTGCAGGATTTAAAAAAGAGAATGCAGTGCCTTCTACGATGGCAATCACAGATAACAATAGTATGATAAATAGCCTCTTCACTTTACAATCTTATTGCAAGAAACAAAATTAAGATAAATACCCTATAGCCCTATCCAAAACTTTTGCATACTAATGCAAAAATATTGTAATCTTTCTAACGCCCCTTTATTCCTTCAGAGCAAAACAATACACTTTCCAAGGAATTGTTATTTCTTGACAAGATTGTGGCATCAAAGTCTTGTGGAAACTATTTTATTTGTTGCAAACTTTCATAAACCTTTATTCAATGAAAAAGTATCTTTTTCCCTTCATTTTTTTATTGGCTTGTAACGTAACGTTACTGGCACAATTTAGCGTAAAAGGTGTAGTACGCGATACGGAAGGAATTCCTCTTACAGGAGTCACAGTACGTATTAGTAAAACCCAAACGGTCACAACAACCAATTTAGACGGTTTTTACTCAATCATTGTTCCCGATACCCACCATGAAATAGAGTTTACGTCTATTGGTTTTATAACTCAAACTATCCGGATAGATGGAAAACCTGTTATAGATGTTATCCTTAAAGAAGACACACAAAGACTAGATGAGATAGTTGTGATTGGATACGGAGCCGTTAAAAGAAGCGACCTGACAGGATCTGTTGCTTCTGTAAAATTGGACAAAGATCAATCTGCATTTTTCTCCTCTCCCGATGTGTTACTTAGAGGAAAAGCGGCAGGCGTACATGTTACTGCGGGTAACTCTGCTCCGGGAGGAGCCATTAACGTACGGATTCGAGGAACTTCAACCCTGAACGGCAATGCAGAACCGCTCTATGTAGTGGACGGAGTCATCATGGACTCTGCCATGGAGGACGTAGGAAGCACCATGAGCGGAGGCACTCAGGGAAGTAGCACCCGTCAAGAAGTACAGAACGGGTTGACTTCCATAAATCCTCAGGATATAGAAAGTATTGAAATTCTGAAAGACGCTTCTGCAACAGCCATTTATGGGTCACGTGGAACCAATGGAGTGGTATTAATTACCACCAAAAAAGGGACTACAGACAAAGCAAGAATAACATTCAGTTCTGTATTGGACGTGGGTACCATATACAAATACATCCCCGTATTATCGGGAGAAGAATATGTAGAGTACATCAACCAGAAGAGCAGCGGTCCAAGTTACAACGATCCCTCTTCTCTTTCTTTTGTTGATTGGCAAAAATACCTGACAAAAAATTCTTTAAGCCAGCAATACAGGATTTCTGCTTCGGGAAGGACTGATAAGTCTAACTATTTTATAGCAGGAGGTTATTTACAAAACGACGGAATTGTAAAAACTACGGGACTTAACCAGTTTGATCTGAGAGCCAATGTGTCGTACAACCTTACCCCCAGACTCAAATTGACAGCCAGATACAATACTCTAAGACGTATTAACAACATGACCACAGGTACCGATAATACCGGAGGGTTAAATACCAGCATGATACGTCAAATGGTAACACAACCTCCCCTGTTTACACTGGATGATCTGGAAGATGAATATAAATATTCGCCGGAAGCATGGATTACAGACTATGTTGATAAGAGCACAGAGTTCAGGAATATTGCCTCCATAGCCCTTGATTATAAAATAAGTGACGTGTTTACTTTTTATGTTTTTGGAGGTTACGACAATAGAAATAAAGAAAGAGCCCGGTGGTACGGTAAAAAAACTTATACAGGAGCTACGGCAAACGGTCAGCTGGGTATTGCTTTGCTTCAGACAGAAAGTATAAACACAGAAGCCATGCTGTTTTTTGACAAAACATTTGGTGGGCACCATTTTAGCGGAACTTTAGGAGTGACCTATGATTACAAAACAAGCAAACAATACCGAATGGTCAACGAAAATTTCTTTACAGAAGCACTCGGTATTTATGGTATGGGATACGGAGACAACTCTTTCCCCAACAGGGCTAATTATTACAATTACCAAATGTTTTCCGGATTGGGCAGGCTCAACTATTCTTACAAAAGCAAATACCTATTAACACTTACAGGCCGTTTGGATGGTAGCAGCCGTTTTGCTAAAGAAAACAGATTTAGTTTCTTCTCTTCTGTAGCCGGTGCTTGGCGCATTGACAAAGAAGCATTCATGTCTAATATAAAAGCCATAAATAATTTTAAGCTTAGGGCCGGATGGGGACAAACAGGTAACCAAGCCATTGATCCTTTCTTTACAAAAGATGTATATACCAACGGTTATTATGGTACTCCCGAGGCCGGTGTTATGGTAGCCATGTACTTGGGGTCTATTGCTAATACTGCTCTTATGTGGGAAACAACAGAGCAAACAAACGTAGGACTTGACTTAAGTTTGTTTGATAACAGGATCAATTTTTCTGCAGATGCTTATTACAAAATTACCGACGGTATGCTTCAAGAAATAGATGCACCGCTGTCTTCGGGATTTAAGACAATAGCTGTCAACCTGGGATCCATGTCTAATAGAGGTCTGGAATTTAGTTTAGATGGTTACGTTATAAATACCCGGAATTTTAGCTGGAATCTGGGTGGTAACATTTCCTTTAATAGAAATAAGATTCTGCACCTTGGGCTAAACCCTTCTGTCTTTGGAACGCAGGAAATGGTGGCTTATATAGGAAGTAACATTGCCAGCTCTTCTGATTTGGCCACTGCACCCAACATCTTTATTGAAGGTCACCCCATAGGTTTGTTCTGGGGCTATGAAACCGACGGTATTTATCAGTCAGATGAAGAAGCAGAAGGACACTCCTATTCCGGGACCCCCAGGAAAGCCGGAGACGTACGTTTTGTAGACCAAAACGGAGACAACGATATAAACGCACTGGATAAAGTGATCATTGGCGACCCTAACCCCAACTTCACTTATGGATTGAACACCACCTTACATTACAAGCAGCTAAGTCTTAACATGTTTTTCTATGGAACCTATGGCAATGATGTGCTTAATGCCAACCTCATTAAAGAAACAAGCACCCATACTTCCAACAACATCCGCCGTGAGGCATACAAGCAAGCTTGGCGCGAGGATGCCCCTAGCAATACGTATCCAAGAATTGGTTACCGTTTTCAAGAAGTTTCTGACCGTTTTATAGAAGATGGCAGTTTTTTCCGTATGGGCTCATTGACTTTGGCTTATCGCATACTGTTTGAAAAAGTCAACTGGCTTAGCTCCATTGATCTTTCCATCACAGGACACAATTTGTTTACACTTACAAAATACAGCGGATTCAATCCGGAGGTCAACAGTTTTTCAAATGACCCTACTCGAATTGGTATTGATTTTGGTGGTTACCCCACTACCAGATCTTTTTCCTTTGGTCTTTCACTCACTTTTTAATATTTATCACAATGAATACCATATTTAAAAATACAATCAAGTTTTTTTTAATTTGCACAATAGGGTTATTGACGTTTTCATGTGCAGGCTTTCTGGAAGAAGATACTTCATCTTTTCTCTCAGATCATGTGGTTTATGAAACGGATGGGGGAACAGAATCTGCATTAGCAGGTGTTTATTCAGGCATGTGCGATTATGAGTATTTTCCTTCCGGTTACCCCAACCTGGTATCTGCCTCTTCCGGAGGACTTTTTACAAATCACTCCTCTTCCAAAGACATTCTGAAAATGGAAGCCCTTCCTACTAACAAATACCTCAATAACACATATGAAGCCATTTACATTGCTATTGTAAGAAGCAACAGTGTAATTGCTAAAGTTCAGGACGGAGGCGCATCACAAGCTGTCAAAGACCGTGCAGAAGGAGAGTCCCGCATCATGAGGGCTATTTGTTATTTTAACCTGGTTCGTTTGGTAGGCGGTGTTCCTCTGCGAACAACCCCCACCACAACGGAAACCATTCACATGCCCCGTGCGTCTAAAGAAGAAATTTACGAAGTAATTATAGACGATCTCAAAAAGGCACAAACGTTGCTGCCCGAAGAAAATCCCGTAAAGGGACGTCCTTCCAGATATGCAGCTCATGCGCTGCTTGCTAAAGTATATGTTACCTTGGCCGGCAATGACAACAGTTCATCCTATTGGAAAATGGCTTTGGAAGAAGGGAAAAAAGCCTATGGAAAATACCAGCTGGTTCCTCTTCAGGAATTGTATGATGTAAAAAACAGGAACACCAAAGAAGCCATTCTGGAATTCCAACTGACCAATGCCGGAGGTAGGGCCAATTACTGGACCCGTATGATTGCTCCGGCCAACAGCAATCATACCCCTTTGGCCACTGCCAATCCTTATGGAAGGATCCGCCCCACAAAATATTTGTACGACAACTTTGTGTCCCAATATCCCGGAGATCCCAGAATTGACCTGTCATTTATTCATAACAGTTACACGTCACGTGATGGTTCATCTGTTACCATTACCTATCCAGACGTAGATAGCACTATATCCTCCTCGAACCGGGCAAAAGAATCTTTTCCTTACATTCTCAAATTTCTGGACAACACCTACACCGCCAGTGGTTCTACAGCCAACTTTATATATTATCGCTATGCAGACCTGTTGTTATTGTTGGCAGAGGCCGAAAACGAAGTGAACGGTCCGGCAAGCGCATACACGTTTGTAAACGAGCTCATGAAACGTGCAAGAGAATGTGTTTCACCTCCTGCAGCTGAACCTGCTAACTGGGCCGGCATGACACAGGAACAATTCAGAGAAAGGATTATGCAGGAAAGGCGTTTTGAACTTCTTGGAGAGCAACATGAATTTTACGACCTGCGAAGACGTGGACCGGAGTTTTTGCTGGATTATATCAAAAAGCACAACGCTCACCCAACCAACAATTTTAAAGCTTCCAGCTCTTCCTACAGCGATATCCAATATCCTGAAACTATGGAATTTGTAACAAAAGCTATGTTACTCCCTTTTCCGCAAACAGAAATTGACTCTAACAATATGATCTCTGATGAAGACCAAAACCCCGGTTATTAAAATGAAAGCGTAACATTGCTATAACAAAAGGCACCCGCAGAGGTGCCTTTTTTATTATCTTTGGACCATGAAACAAACCCTTCTTTTTTTCACGGCGTTGCTTATCATTTCCGGTAATCGCGCCCATGCATGTACCAATTTACTGATCACCAAAGGAGCCTCTGCCGACGGTTCTTGTATAGTTACTTATGCTGCCGACTCTCATACCCGTTACGGTTGCCTGCCTTTCTATCCGGCAGCTTTGTATCCGACAGGTGCTCTTATGGATGTTTACGAATGGGGTACGCACCGTTATTTGGGCAAAATTTCACAAGTAAGGGAAACTTATTCTGTAGTAGGCAATATGAACGAACACCAAGTAATCATTGGTGAAAGCACCTGGGGCGGACTTTCTTCTCATAGGGATCCTCAGGGAAAAGTAGATTACGGTTCCCTCATGTATATTTGTCTGCAAAGGGCACGTACGGCGCGCCAAGCCATTGAAATTTTTACCACCCTGGCCAATGAATACGGGTACGCTTCTTCCGGAGAGTCCATTTCTTTTGCAGATCCCAACGAGATCTGGTTCATGGACGTCATAGCCAAAGCTCCGCGTCTGGAAAACGGAGAAAACAAAAACAAAGGCATTGTCTGGGTGGCCATTCGCCTTCCGGACGGAACCATCAGCGCTCATGCCAACCAGGCCCGCATTCGCACCTTTCCCATGGATGATCCGGAAAATTGCCTGTACGCCCCCGATGTTGTTGAACACGCCCGGGAAATGGGCCTTTATGAAGGCCCCGATAACCTTTTTAGTTTTGCCGAGACTTACGGACCGGCAAGCGGAAGAACCGTCCGTTCCTGCGATGCACGTGTTTGGGCTTTCTTTAACAAACACGGAGCCGAGGATATGGCCCCTTACCTTCCATACGCCCTGGGGCATGATCTGAGCCGCCCTCTGCCTTTATATGTTAAACCCAAAGAAAAGCTCACGCTCAAACAGGTGGCAGATATGATGCGAGACCATTACGACGACACGCCTATGGACATGACTTGCGACATTGGAGCAGGAGGCCACGAACTGCCTTACCGCTGGCGTCCCATGTCTTTTGAGGTGGACGGAAAAACATACTTGAACGAACGCGCCATTGTCACTCAGCAAACCGGCTTTTGGTTTGTAGGCCAAGCCCGCAGCGGTATGCCCAATCATATAGGCGGTATTTTTTGGTTTGGTGTGGACGATGCCGGTACCTCGCCCTTGACTCCTGTGTACAGCTCTTCGCTGGAGGTCTCTCCTCATTACGCACTGGGACAAGGAGCTTCCATGATTACATACTCTCCCAATTCTATGTTCTGGCTGTGTAACCGCGTAGCTCACTTTGCCTACTTACGTTACAACCAGATTGGTGCCGAAGTACGGGAAGTGCTGGATGCACATGAAAACGAACGAATACGGGAAATCCCTGCGGTTGACCGGCAAGCCTTGGAATTATGGGAAAAAGACCCCGTACTGGCTCGCCGTTTTTTGACAGACTATTCATTACGTACAGCATCCAACTTATTCAAGCAATGGCAGGAACTGGACATTTATCTGCTTGTAAAATACATAGACGGGAATAGTAAACAACAAAACCCCGACGGCAGTTTCATGACAAACGGCCATTCAGATTCTATACCACCGGCACCTGTATACGGCGGTTACGACCAACGCTGGAAAGAAGCTGTAGTGAAAGATGCGGGAGAGAAGTTACTAATGCCGTAAATTAAGGCATTGGCACGTATTCAATTTTAACAACTACTTTTTTAAGCATCTCCGTATAAAGTACTCGCTCATCTGCATATGATGGTACATGAAGGTCATCTGGGAAAAAAATAAAAATGTAGGGTTTTGATGCTTTTTGTTTGATTACTTTAATATTATTTGACTTATAAAAAGTATTGTCCGTAGCAGAATTATAAGGCACAATGACCTCTGATTGGTCAACCGTGCTGATTCCCCATAAAACCGTACCCGTACTTATCTGTATATCAATATAGTTTTGATGACCTTCTAAACGGGTCTTAGTTACATCTTTAGGGATATAATCAGATACGGTGATATAGCACCTGTCTTTTACTATTTCGAATTTTCCGTTTTCCGCAAATCCGGACAGTTTTTTATCTGCTCCAGCAATTGCACCAAAAGCCAGCTCCCACAAATCCTTGTTGGCTTCATATTGTTTTTGGAATGTGACATAGTCCACAGATGGGTGTACCTCTAATTGCAACCCTTCAGAAACCCATACCTTTGATTTAAACCACTGTTTTGCTTCACTCACCATCTTCTTATCAAGTTTTTGTGCATAAATATTATTAAAAAGAGCTAAAAAAAGTATATAAGACAGTATCCGTTTCATAAATTTTTCACATAATTAATATATTGATCAATCTCTTGGTCACCATCCAGAATATCAACCCTTACATCAAAATGAGAAGATTTCCTTGGCATAAGATAGTCCAAATCATCTTTTTCTTTAGCCTGTCTCCTTCCTTGTAATTTACAACTGGCAGGTTCAATGCCCAGTACATAATCGCTCTTAGCCAACTGTTTCCACTGAATTGTATAGGGGAAATCTCTTATAGAATAACTAAGTGCTACACCTATTTTAAGATTTTTGTTCACAATACCAACAGTCGTCTGACCATCCTCTCTTGCCTTAAGTCTATGGGTAAATACTTGTTCCCAGTATTTTGTTACTGGCTTTTCTATAGATGTATATGTATCTACTCCCGTCTGTGCATCATTATCACGTGGTTCAATATCCTTTGAAGGTATCACAAGCATGGCTTCAGGAGCAAGAAAAGGATACCCAAAGTTCATATGCAACATAAACATAAAAGGCTCTGCCACAAAACCTAAATTTTTAATTTGACTCTTAATGAAAAAGTGTTTTTCCCCTACCGGGATTTCATAAGTTCGTTTTAAAATAAGGTTTTCTCTAAAAATTCTAGCCTCTCTCATGACTCCTCCAATACGTATCACTTTGTCTTCACCTGTATCGTCAATATATGCCACGGTTTCTTCTGCTGGAATACCTGATATGCTTCCATGAAGGCCAAAGCTCTCATTATCAATAACACAAGGATCCCCAATATGTCTAAGTCCACAAGTAGTAAGAAATCCTACAAAAAAACTTTGCAGAAATTCATAACCTTCTTTATTATAATATTCCGGACCTACTATTCCACATTTTGAAAGATAAGACAGATTTATCCCTTTATAAGAAAGATGAGATATGTCAAGACATCTGTCTTCCAAAATATTCAATTCCAATCCTATTCCATTTTTTACTGCTATTGCCTTTACCCCCTTAGCCTTTCCTTGTGTAAGTTCATAAGGTACAGCTCCATACATCTGGTAAGGGTGACCTATATAATCATCCAAAATATCCATAAATTACTCTATCACAAAGGAGAACTTATTATATGAAGCTTCATCTTCAGCCAAGTGTTTTGTCCTTGGAGAAAAAGCAAATAAAGGAGAATATGTTATTACACGAACCGTTTTACCATCCGGCATAAATTCCAACACCCGCAGCCATCCATCACCTCCATTTCCACTCATTCCACCTCCCAAAGCTTGTGTATTAAACATCATCTGAAATACATCTTTTCCAACTTTGTTTTTATCAGTTCTAAACCCAACGTTAGATGCAAAATCTTCATTCGGTACTGCATAGTGTCCACAAATTAGCAACCTTATATTTTTTGTTTCAAACAAAAGCTTTTTCCAAATATCCTCCCCTCCGTTAATGGGTGTTAGTTTGTATTTGTCTTTCTTAAGTAGAGGGGCATTATTGCCTGCTCCCATATAAGAATGTACAAGAACAATAACCTTATGGTCACAATATTCTTCACTGTCGCATAGTTCCTTTGCCCATTGTAACACCTCATCACGTACACCATACTCCATTGCAATAACCAACAAGTTTCCCCAATGCTTGTCCTCAAAAGCATAAGCAGCATTTTCCAATGTCGGTTTACCTAATCTATTGTTGTATACAGCCGTCAGACAATTTCTGTATTTGTTGTTTCTTTCTACCGTAAAGTATTCAGGAAAATATGTATCCGCCGTCTCTGCACGCGTATATCCATAGTCATGGTTCCCTGTACTAATGATATATGGCACCAGATGATCCAGGCGCTTAAAAGCATGCGATACAAATTGCCATTGCTGTGTACTTGTTTGGTTGCCAAAACGTGGAAAAGGAGGGACCAGGCACTCATTCTGATCAACCAGGTCACCTGTACATAAAACAGCTTTAACGTTTAAATTATCAATGTTATCTGCCACCCACGCTGTCAAGAATTCCAGAATGGGTTGATTGTAATCATATTTAACATAGTTCTGAACATCGGGCAAAAGCACATAAGAAAAAGAATCGCTATTTTCCAGGGTCAAAATATGCGCTTTTTGTTGCCCAAAATTTATATGAAAGAATGCTGTTAAAAATAAAAACAAAAATGTCTTTTTCATAAAACAGTATTATTGTGAATATTCATTACATAAATAATGAAGAATAGGTGCATCTTCATCTATTTCAGCATAGCGTCCTCTTTTTTCCAGGAAGCAATTGTCATTTTTGTCATCGTTCACAGAAGACACTTCTCCTACCAGGCAGTCCCCTTCTTCTGCCCAAAATGTGTGGTATAAAAAAGGCGTATAGCAGATGCTCTGTCCAGGTTCTAAACAAATTTTCGTTCCTGCCCGGACCTTATTAAGGATACCATCAATTTTTACCTCTAAAAAATCGTCGGACAAACTACCTTCTTTTGTACTATTCCATAATTTCATGCAAAGGCGACCGCCTCCTCTGTTAATTATGTCTTCTGTTTTAATCACATGATAATGCAAAGGCGTAACTTGATTGTTTCTTACCACCATAATTTTTTCGCAGTACGTTTTTGAAGGTTTTTCAAGGTTACCATTGCGCAGTGTTATTAGGGTTAGACCGATTTTTAAAAAATCACCCGAACCAAAATCTGTTATATCCCAACCTAATCCGTTCTCAAAAATTTCTCTACACGGTTCTTTTAGTCCTTCCCAATCAGAAGGTGACCATGTTGCCCAGGGTGGAAGATGGAATTTATGTTCTGCCATAAATTGCAACGCATAAGTTATATATTCATTTACTTCACTTCTTTTCATAATTGATTTAAAATTTCATCAACTTTTACTGTTAAAAATACAATATCAGCACCACTCCCTTCATATAATATCCCAATTGTCTCATTATCAATACTCGTAATGCAAGAATACCCATACCCTTTATTTTGATCTATCAAAGTCCAATAAACAACGGGCCAAGTTTGCGCATCATCAAGGCTACATTTAAGTGTGAAATTATCCCGACTTATTTTTGAATTGGGATTAAAGAAAAACACCAACTCTTGTGCATGTCCTTTTTTATCAACGTAACTATGTTTATGAAGAGACGCCATACAAGCAGGTTCTATAAGAGCATTTCGTGAAGTTGGATGCTCTATCCATGTAGTTCCCAAATCATGTGTTATGGCCACTGCGCGTCCATTTCTTTCAATTCTGCCTCTATTGCTCCGCTCTCTCATATTAAGCATTATACTCCCGTCAGATAATTGAATAGCCATACATTCATTCGTATTAGTATAAGCGGGATTGCCTGAAAACCAAGTGTTCCCTCCGTCTTTACTATAAATAATAGTAGATATTTGCAATCCTGTTTCTGTACGTCCCTCGGCAGGAAAAACCAGAGTTCCATCTTTAAGTGTAATGCCATGTCCCGGCGCCGGTGCCATAAGCCACCAATGCTTAGGTTTAACCTGCTGCGTGATATTCATCGGTTCACTCCATGTGAGTCCATCGTCCTGGCTTTTAGATATTAAAAATTGAGAACTTTGCTTCACGCCAAACCCTGGTTGTGAACCAAAACTCTTCCATTGATGATTCCATATGGTTGAATTTTTATTCAGGTTTTCTACCCACTTGCCGTTTTCTGGATCCAGCACACCATGCATCCATAAACCCACAACATATAAAGTGCCTGTATTCGTATCTGCTAAAATACAACCATCACTTACTCCATTATAACGCTCCGGCAAACCACCCCAACTGCCCATATCCAATACTGTTTGTATACCACTCCAGGTCCGTCCACCGTCGGTACTTCTATTTATACAAATATCAATATCTCCCTGAAGATCAGCTGCATTTTCTCTTCGGGCATCATATAGCGCTATTAGTGTTCCTTTTTTAGTAGTGGTCAATCCTGGGATACGGGAAGTGTGAACACCATCTTGCATTTGCTGACGCAATGCTATACCAACACGTAAAGCAACTTGCTTTTGTGGAGTTGCTACTATAATGCCTTTTGTTGTTTTTATCTTAATTTTTTCAATAAAAATCTTATTGGCCAATTCAATAGTATCTTTCAATGTCAAGTGAATATCCAGGCTCAAAGAGTCGGTTTGGTACAGGGAATTGAGTACTACAGGGATATTACGTTTATTCTTCCCCGGCCCTGGCGTATTTGCCCCAATTACACTTCCATTATAGTATACTTCTATTTTAGTGATATCATTTAAATTATGAGAGCCTTTAAGCAACACATCAATAGACTTTATCTTATACGGATCTGCATCGGCATTCACTATATCTAATCGTGCAACTTTATTTGTCGGTTTATATGATAATATAGGAACTACGGGAATGTGAAGTTTTGCAGAAAAAAAACTTTCTGATGGTCTGCAAGTGCAGACCATCAGAAAGCACAAAACCAAATAAAACAAAACTTTCCTCATTCTTTATTCTTCAATATTTGGATTGGTGTTGATAGAGGAAGAAGACAAGGGCCATAGCAAAATATTTTTTTCATTTTCTCTTCCTTTTAAAGATTCAATACGGGTAAAAGCCTGCCCCATACGTACCAATATCCACCAGCTTTTAGCTTCTGATACAAACTCCTTCAGCATTTCATCTATGATGGCATTGTCAATATCTTGGCTACTCATGCCTGTATTGTATCGGTAGGTCGTTTTATACGCCCGTTTCTCAATTTTCATTAATTCTGCAATTGCATTACTAGTATTTGAAAGTGCATTTTCTATCTCGGCTTTCATAAGAACAGCTTCTGCAAACCTATAAATAATTATATCAGAAGAGAAAAAGCGCGTTTCATTAATCCACTCGCCCTTAAATTTATTAATCCACCGCCAGCGGATGGTACCATCTGAAAATATTTGAAAAGAAACAGGAGTACGTGTATCTGCAAGATCAGCACTCAAAAATGCTTCGTATTCATCTGTAATCGAAACGTATTGCTGATGGCTGCCAACAGGAAGTGGGTTGTTGATAAATTCTTTATTTTCAACATATTGTTCAGGAACTAAATAATAAGAAGGATATCCACCCACATATTCATTACGTTCATAATTGATAGAAAATATAATTTCTTTGCTTCCTTCGTTTTGAACACCAAATATTTTATCAAACTCTTCTTCCAGTCCGTAATTTGCATTATGCAATACCTTGTTGACTGCCGTTTTTGCACTCTCAAGTGCCACAGTTCCTCCATTTAGCATTTTTGCTTTCCACAAATAATAATCAGCTAAAAGCATATTGATGGATGCTGAAGAAGCTCTGTGTTTCTCTTTTACTCCGGCAGGCATTAGTTGCTCAGCCATTATGAGGTCTTTTTCTACCTGTTCATATATATCCGACGCAGGTGCACGGAACGGATACATATCTTCTTGTTTATCCGATTCAAACCCGGAAGTCAACAGCGGAGCATCACCCCAAACGCGTGCAATCATAAAGTAACAGTAAGCTCTTATAAAATAGGCATTGGCCAACACCTCATTTTTTCTACTCTCCTGTGAGAATGCAATATCGGGGGTATACTTGAGAATAAGATTGCTAGTATTAATAGTAGTATAAAACTGTGTCCAATCTGTGCCTTGCATATCGCGGGCAAGTATATTCACCGCCATTTTATCATAATCTGTAATACTCATCATTCCACCCCCGTACAAAGCAGATCTATAATCACCATACACAGGCAAACTAGTAGCAAGGGTAGTTCTCAACAAATGAAAAGCGCCATTCAAAGCACTCACAGCATCTGCTTCTGATGTCCACATTGATAATGAAGTAAATTCACTTGGTTGTTCAACGTTTAAGCTTCCATGACATGCTGGCAACAATGTCAACATTAGTAATGTGCTTATGTAAAATATTTTTTTCATACGTTTTGTATTTTTTATATTTTCAATCAATCTTAAAAAGTAACCTTTAATCCAAAAGATATTTTACGGATTGGAGGGTATGTGTAAAAAGTAGCGCTATAAGCATTACTTGTACCTGTTTCCGGAGACATTCCAATCACCGAGGTAAAATAATGCAAATTATTTCCTGATAAAATAAACGTGATGTTGTCTATCATTGCCTTCTTTAGTGATGCACTTGACAAAACGTACGATAACGTCACATCACGCAAACAAAGATAATCCCCCTTGGTAGTAAAGACATTTGATGCCGGTCTAAAGTTTTTATTCAAATCATCTGAATCATTCCCACCAAAACGGGCATATTTAGCTGATGCAACATCTTGTCCCAATTCGGGATCCCAAGCTTTTCTAATTTCAGTAGGTAGACTGGTGTTATTTGCAAAGAAGTTACACATCTGTCTTTGCAAGAAGTTGTTGCTAATAGAATGACCAACTGCCCAGTCCATAAATATGTATAGCGAGAAATTCTTATACGTAAAGGTATTGCCAAAGCCTCCTGTAAAAGTAGGAATCGTATTGCCTAAAAGAAACATATCTGATCCATCAATGATCCCATCGCCATTAAGATCTTTCCATTCATAATCTCCGATGGCTTTTTTGCCAATACTGGTGCCGCTTGCTCCTGTCACATAATTTTTCTTTGTCCAGTCCCAGCCACGTGATTGTGAATCATATAAAGCATTATTTGCCTGTTCTTGGGTAGTAATGATGTAATCTGTCATATATCCATAAAAACGTCCTAGAGGCTCTCCCTCTGCTATACCTCCAAATTCCTTTTTTGAGCCATCTGCCATTGTCACTATATAGCCGCCTATGCGATTTCTGTCCCTGCCGTTGTCCGGCAGTTCAAGTACAATGTTCTTCACATGGCTTAAGACGAGTTTTGATGACCATGAAAAATTGTTTTTTACTATATTTCTTGTATTAATTTCTACATCAAAACCGTAAAAACGCACTTTACCAAGGTTGGTCAAGATACTGGAAAACCCGGATGTATTAGGAAGCACCTTGCTGGTAATCAGGTTGTCTGTTACTTTGTTGAAATAATCGGCCGTTATCTGTACCCTGTTATTAAACATCCCCAAATCAAAACCTAAATCCAATTGTGTAGATGACTCCCATGTCAATCCTTTATTTGGCATCGAAGAAGGAACAATAGAGGCTTCCCCAATGTACATTGTAGAAATAGCATATTTACCCAAAGCATCGTAATATCCTACATAATTATTACCGGTTTGTCCATAACTAACTCTTAATTTAAAATTGTTGACCGGTTTTATATTTCTAAAGAAATTCTCTTCCGACATTACCCAACCTGCAGATACCCCCGGGAAGAATCCCCACTGATTTCCTTCAGTGAATTTTGATGAACCATCTTCTCTGAAAGTAAGTGCCAATAAATATTTTTTCTTATAATCGTATGTAAAACGTCCAAAGTACCCAATCATAACCTCTGCATTTTTAATAGTAGTGGCTTCAGTTTTTGTAGGGCCGGCATTCAATGTCGGAATCTTGTCGGAGGTTGCATCAGAGGCTGCTGCCAACAAGTATTTATAATCATATTTTTGATAAGAGTAACCAGCCAGAGCTGCAAAAGAATGGTCTTTTATAGATTTGTTATAAGATGCATAAACCTCTACCTTTTGCCTCTCATTTGTTGTAAGCATAGAAGAAGACGGCCTTGTCCCATTAAAAATATTGGCTCGCATAAACGTATCACCTGTACGATAGTGATTAAAAAGTGATACCTGCGCTACTGCCTTTAGTCCTTCAACAATATTATATTCCAGTATTCCGTTAACACCAAGCTTGCTTTCTAATTGCGCATTATCATTATAATAGGCATAAAAGACCGGTGTAGGTGAAGATGCATTATAACCCGGTGTAGGTGTTCCTGCATATTCTCCTTCGTCGTAATACAATTTTTGTGTTGTCGGTGTCATCAACCCTCTGGTAATCACCTGATATTGACTTGCATAATAGTTAGTATTCATTTTGTTAAAATCAAAACCGCCCTTGAATGTAAGTTTCTTACTTATTTTTACATCCAAATTTGTCCTTGCGCTCAGTCTGTCAAAATTTGTTCCTACCGCGACACCTCCATCATTTGTATATCCCACGCTAGCAAGATATTTGATGTTTTCTGTGCCGCCATCAATCCCTACATAATAGTTTTGCCATACAGCTGTTTTGAAAGATTCTTTAATCCAGCTATTATCCTGAAAAATAAGAGTGGTTCCTGGATTAATAGGGTCATCCATAGATAGGTAACCTTCAGGAATACTTTCACCCGGTTGTAAAATCCGAGTAGAATATTTGGAAGAAGTCAGGTTCCCGGAACTGTATGCATAATTATTTGCATAAGCGTAATTTGGGTGAGGGCCTTGAACCAACCGTTTTCTCATTAAGGTAATAGCCTCTTCTGAACCCATATACTCCATATTACGCTCTGTAGATAAAATTGCCATATTCGCTTCAAAAGTAATTCTTGGAGCTTTGTTCGCACCTCCCTTCCTTGTTGTAACAAGAACAACTCCGTTAGACGCTCTGGAACCATAAATTGCAGAAGATGCAGCATCTTTTAAGATTTCTATAGATTCAATATCATTAGGATTAATACCCGACATATCACGTTCAATTCCATCAACCAAAATAAGCGGATCATTAGACCCCGAAATAGAAGAGCCTCCTCTGATTAGTATGGTTGGCTCTGCCCCGGGTGTGTTGTTCTGAGAAAAGATTCTTGCTCCGGCCACTCTGCCTTTTAAGGCATCTGTTGCCAATGTTACTGTAGAATTACGGACTTCGTCTCCCGACACTTTGGCAATAGACGAAGTAACTGTTCGTTTAGACTGCGAACCATAGCCAACAACTAAAAGTTCTTCTACATTAAACACTTCTTCTTCCATAATTATATTAACTTCTTTCTGCTTGCCAACGATTACTTCAACAGTAACAAAACCTATTGCACTAAATGAAATCGTCTGTCCTGAAGCAGCAAAAATTGTATAATAACCGTCGTTGCTTGTGACAGTATAGTTAGAAGTGCCCAAGAGAAGTACAGTAACACCTTGCAGAGGCTGACCTGCTATATCGGTTACCCTTCCTGTTATCTCTCCGGGCTGAGCATTTACGTTAATCGTAAAAAATAACGTGCATGCAAAGATTAAGTAATGGATAAGTTTTTTCATACAAAATGATTATTTTTGGTTAAACCTTGGTATTTGTTATATCAGGAAACATGGTATTTCGAAGTTTAGCTTTAATTTTCTTCAATTCTTCATCGGAAATAGGAGAGATTGGGAATCGGCATTGACCACAATCGACTCCTGCTAATTTCATAAGTGCTTTACCTCCACGCACACCCCCACCATGCTGAATCACTACATCTAGTATTTTTACAGATTCATACTGTAATCTGCGTGCTTTCGCTACATCATTCTTTTCCATCGCGCTCATAATTCCTTTATATATTTGGGGAATATAATTATAGGTACTACCTACAGCTCCTTTAGCTCCCATTGAAAGTCCCGCCAATAATATTTCATCAAAACCATGCAAAAT